>CABKMN010000095.1 GCA_902373525.1 uncultured Bilophila sp.
GTCCGGGGGAGGGGAAGAGGAACCTTTCTCCAGAAAGGTTCCTCTTCCCCTCCCCCGGTTTTCTACTTTCTCACCGGATCAACGAACTCGGCCCAGAGGACGGCGCCGAGCTCGACGTTCTTGGGAGCACCGTCGTGATCGAGCTTTTCGGGGGCGGTGTTCAGGGCCGCGAAGCCCCACCAGCCCGCGAAAGGCACGGCGTAGGTGAACACGCCGTTGGCGTCGGCCTTCACCACCTGCGTCACCATGTACTCGTTGGGCGCTTCGTACTTGCCGTCCCTGTTGTACAGCTCGACTTCCACGTCCGCGCCGGGAACGGGCTTGCCGTCCAGCAGCACCTGTCCCTGAAACACGTTGCCCGCGTAATTGCCGAACGGACGGGTCAGAGGCACGATTTCGGTCTTGAGCCCGGCGGGTTCGTCCCAGCCGTCCTCATCACCGAACGCCGACACGTAGGTCTTGGTGTAATGCACGATGTAGCAGTCCTCGGCGGGTTCCCAGTAGGGCTGCGGCTCCATCACGAACTGGTATACGCCGGGCTTCCTGATCGCGTACTGCGCGGTCCAGCCGTCGTGGTCCATGATCTTCTTGGCCTTGAGGCTCGGCGTCACGTCTTCGGTCTTCCCGCCGGCGACGACCTTGACCACGGGCTTCGCCAGCCGCATCCCCTGCCCTTCCATCGGATGCGCGAAGGCCAGATCAAGCGAAACGTTCGCGTCCTTCTTCTCCGTCACCGTACCCGTCGAAGGAATGACCATCCCGAAATGCGCCAGCGCGACCCCGTAGACGGAAAGCACCATGACGCAGCTCATCAGAAACGTTTTCCACATGCTCCAAACTCCTTGTGTAGGATCACGCGAAGGCGCGCGAACCGGTTTCGTCGTTTGCCGGAGTTCACGGTAGCACAATACAAAAAAAAGTAACAAGTAGAAAAAGCCGCCCCGCATGAGAACCCGGCGGAATCGGCGTGAGAAAAATCCGGGACGCCGCTCCCGGACCGCGCGCAAAAAAAGGGACCGTGCCGGAACACGATCCCCGATCATGCGCGTCGCCCGAAAGCGGCCTAGGCCTTCCGTTCGGGACGGGAGGTCAGGACGAGGCAGCCGGCGGTTCTGACCACCTCGTTCGCCACGGAACCGAAGAAAAACCGATCCAGAAAACGTTCGCGGGCGTTGGTGCCCATCACAATCATGTCCGCTCCGATGGCGTCGGCGACCTCCACGATCATCTCGGCGGGCTTGCCCTCGTAGATGATGCCCTCGGCGTCCATGCTGGCGAAGTGTTTGAGCACGAACGCGTCCATGTCTTCCCGCGTGCGGGACCAGATGGCGTGCATCATGCTGTTGCGCGAGGACATGCCCTGCACGTCCCGAATATCGTCTCTTTCAGGCTCGACGGGAGCCTCGATCAGATGGGAAGCGCTCGACGAAAGGATGTACAACACGGTCAGGGACGCGCCGGTCAGCCGCGCGAAGTGCTTCGCCGGCTCCACGGCGGGGTTGACGGAATCCATCAGGTCCACGGCACAGAGAATCTTCTTCAATTCCATACGTGTCTCCTCCAGCGGTAACGAAGATAGGCAGTCCTCGATTATCCCCACAGTACCCGTTGAGGCTTCAAAGTCAAGGCTTTCTTAGGGTTCCCGCCGGACGAAAAAAGAGGACCGCGCCGGGACGCGATCCTCCTGAAAAACGGCTTTCCGCCGGGGTTACTCGGACTTCTTCTCGGGACGGATGGTCATGACCGGGCACTTGGAGGACTTGACCACCTCGTTCGCCACGGAACCGAAGAACAGGCGATCAAGCCCCTCACGGGCGTGCGTGCCCATGACGATCATGTCGACGTCCTGTTCCCGCGCGATCTCCACGATCTTTTCGGCGGGCTTGCCCTCATAGATGAAGCCGGTGGCGTCCACGCCGGGGAAGTGCGCCGCCACGAACGCATCCATGTCCTCGCGCGAACGCGACCAGATGCGCCGCATGCCCTTGGCGATTTCCTCCACGGGAACCTGCAGGTTCTCATACGTCGAACGCGAGGAGATGACATAGATCACCGACACGGAGGCGCCCGACATGTCGGCGAGCATCTTCGCGTACTCCACGGCGGGATTGACGGTGTCCATCAGGTCCACGGCGCAAAGAATCTTCTTCAGTTCCATACGGGTCCTCCAGTTGAGACGAGGTCACGGGACAATTCAGGATTGTTTATACAGTACCCCCTATGACGCCAAAGTCAAGCGGAGCCCGTCCCCTTCTCCGTCCCTCCCCGCGCCCGTCGTTCCCGGCGGTGGAACAGGCGGAACACCACCACGAAAAACACCGGCACGAAAAAGATGCCGAGCGCCGTGGCCGCGAAGGTGCCGCCCATGACGCCGGTGCCGATGGCGTTCTGGCTGCCCGAGCCCGCCCCGGTGCTCACCGCCAGCGGCAGCACGCCGATGAGGAACGCCAGCGACGTCATGAGGATGGGCCGCAGGCGCAGCCGGGCCGCCTCCATCGCGGCGTCCGCGAGGCTCGCGCCCCGCTGGTAGAGCTCGCGGGCGAACTCCACGATCAGGATGGCGTTCTTGGCGGCGAGCCCGATGGTCGCCAACAGGCCGATCTGGAAATACACGTCGTTGGACAGCCCACGCGCGCTGGTGGCCGCCACCGCGCCGAGCACCCCGAGCGGCACCACGAGGATGACCGAGAGCGGGATGCTCCAGCTTTCGTAGAGCGCGGCGAGACAGAGGAACACGACGAGGATGGACAGCGCGTACAGGAACGGGGCCTGCGAACCGGACAGCCGCTCCTGAAAGGACATGCCCGTCCACTGGTAGCCGATGCCTTCGGGCAGTTCGCCCATGAGCCGCTCCATCTCCCGCATGGCGGTGCCCGAGCTTTCTCCGGCGGCGGCCCGGCCCTGAATGCGGATGGCGGAGACGCCGTTGTAGCGTTCGAGCTGCATGGGGCCGTAGGTCCAGTGCGCCTCGCCTATGGAGCGGAACGGCACCATCTCGCCCTTGCCGTTGCGGAAATACCACCTGTCGAAATCCTCCGGCAGCATGCGGAACGGCGCGTCGGCCTGCACGTACACCTTCTTGACGCGGCTGCGGTCCACGAAGTCGTTGACGTACTTCCCGCCCCACGCCGCCGACAGATCGGTGTTGATGTCGTCCAGCGACAGGCCGAACGCCCCGGCCTTTTCCTGATCGACGGTCACTTCCAGCTGTGGGGTATCGTCCTGCCCGTAGGCCCGGACGTTGCGGAGGAGCGGACTCCTGCGCGCCAGCTCCAGCAGTTGATCCCGCGCGGCGACCAGCGCGTCGTGCCCGAGCCCGGCCTGATCCTGCAATTCGAAGTCGAACCCCGTGGCGTTGCCGAGGGAACGGATGGCGGGCGGCGCGGACACGAACACCCGCGCGTTGATGATCGAAGAGAACGCCCTGTTCGCGCGGTCGATGATCGCCTGCGCGCGCTTCTCCGGGTCCTTGCGCTCGCTCCAGTCGCGGAGCCGGATGTTGCCCTGCGCGGTGCTCTGCCCCTTGCCGCCGGACGACCTGCCGAGCGTCAGCATCATGCCGCGCACGGTGTCCTTCTCGGTGTCGAGGAAGTGGCGTTCCACCCGTTCCACGACCTTTTCGGTCTCCGTTTCCGTCGCGCCCGGCGGAAGCTGTATCTGCACGGTCAGGATGCCCTGATCCTCGTCGGGGAGGAACGATGTGGGCATGCGCCAGAGAATCCAGCCCGCACACACGATCATCGCCACATACACGGCCATCAGCCGACCGCCCGCGCGGATGGTCTTGCCCACCACGTCCTTGTAGGCCGTGGTCGCCCGGTCGAAGGTCCGGTTGAACCAGCCGAAGAAGCCGTGCTGCGAGGTCCTGTGCCCGGCCTTGAGGAACGTGGCGCACAGCACGGGCGTCAGGATCACGGCCACCACTACGGACAGGATCATGGCCGACACGATGGTCAGCGAGAACTGCCGGTAGATGGCCCCGGTCGTACCGCCGAAGAAGGCCATCGGCACGAACACGGCGGAGAGCACCGCGGCCACGCCCACCAGCGCGCCGGTGATCTGGCTCATGGTCCTGATGGTGGCCTCGCGCGGCGGCAGACCGTCCTCGTCCATGACGCGGGCCACGTTTTCCACAACCACGATGGCGTCGTCCACGAGCAGGCCGATGGCCAGCACCATGCCGAACATGGTGAGCGTGTTGATGCTGAACCCGAACGCCGCCATGACCCCGAACGTGCCGAGCAGGACCACGGGCACCGCCAGCGAAGGGATGAGCGTGGCCCGGAAATTCTGGAGAAAGAGGTAGATGACCGCGAACACGAGCACGATGGCTTCGAGGAGGGTCTTCACCACTTCAATGATGGAAATCTTGATGAACGGCACGGTGTCGTAAGGGGAGACGATTTCGACCCCGTGCGGGAAGTAGGGGCGCATGTCCTCAAGGAATGCGGCGACCGCGTTCGAGGTGTCCAGCGCGTTGGCGTCCGAGGCCAGCTTGATGCCCAGCCCCGCCGCGGGCTTGCCGTTGTAGCGGGCCGAACTGGTGTAGCTTTCCTGTCCCAGCTCCACGCGGGCCACGTCCCGGAGACGGACCGAAGAGCCGTCGGGATTCACGCGCAGCAGGATGCGCTCGAATTCCGGCACGGACGTGAGCTGCTTCTGCGCCTTGATCGCCACGTTGATCTGCTGCCCGTCCATGATCGGCTTGCCGCCGAGCTGTCCGAGGGACACCTGCTTGTTCTGGGCCTTCACCGCGTTGATGACGTCGGACGGCGTCAGGCTGTAGGAAAGCAGCTTCGAGGGATCGAGCCAGATACGCATGGCGTAGGGCGCGCCGAACAGGGACACTTCGCCCACGCCGTCCACACGGCTCAGGGGATCGAGGATGGTGGAGCCCACAAAGTCGCACAGGTCGGCGGCGCTCAGGGAATCGTCCGAGGACACGAACGCGTACATCTGGAGGAAGCTGTCCGCCACCTTGGTCACGGTGAGCCCCTGCCGGGTCACTTCCTCCGGCAGGGAGGAGGTGGCGAGCTGGAGCTTGTTCTGCACCTGCATCTGCGCCACGTCGGGATTGGTGTCGGGATCGAAGGTCAGGCGGATGGACACCTGCCCCGCGTTGTCGCTGGTGGAGTTGATGTACATCAGACCGTCGATGCCGTTGAGCTTCTGCTCGATGACCTGCGTGACGGTGTCCTCAAGCGTCTGTGCCGAGGCCCCGGAATATTTGGCCGTGATCGTGACCACGGGCGGCGCGATGCGCGGGTACTGCGCCACCGGCAGGCGGAAAATCGAAATCCCGCCCGCCATCATGATCAGGATGGCGATGACCCACGCGAACACCGGACGATCGATAAAAAAACGTGCCATGAGTTCCCGAAAGGTTGAATGGTTGTATCAGGGACGCCGCGGAATGGGCTTTTCGCCGGTCCCCGCGCATCCATGCGGCCACGCCGGGGGAAGGCGCGTTTCCCGCCTCCTTCCCGCGCCTGCCGGGACCGTTTCCCCTGCGGAATCCGTACGATCCCAAGGAAACAAGGGAGCTCGCTCCGCCGCCGGGTTCCCCGAGCGGACCCGCGTCCTCATCCCTCGCCCCGCACCTTGACCTTCATGCCGGGCCTGACGTTCTGCCCGCCTTCGAGGATGACCCGCTCGCCGGGCTCAAGGCCGGAAAGCACCTGCCACGAGTCGCCCACGGTCCGGCCCACCTCCACGAGGCGGGACTCCACCGTGCCGTCGGGGCCGACGAGCAGAACGGACGCCTGTCCCTTGGGATCGCGCAACAGCGCCCGCTGCGGCACGAGCAGCGCCTTTTCGTCCACGCCTTCGTTGAGGACCGCGCGCACGTACATGCCGGGCAACAGCACGGCGTCGGGGTTGGGGAACAAAGCCCGCAGGGACACCGTGCCGGTGCTTTCGTCCACGCTCACGTCGGTAAACTGGAACGTGCCCTCATGCGGATACAGCGCGCCGTTTTCCAGCCGCAGCCGGACCACGGCCCGCTCGGCGGCCTTGCGGAGTTCCCCTTTGGCGAACTTCGCCCGCAGGCGCAGCACGTCCTGACTCGACTGCGTGATGTCCACATACACGGGATCAAGCTGGCGTACGGAGGTGAGCGCCTGCGCCTGATTCGCCGTCACCAGCGCGCCGGGCGTAAACGCCGACTTGCCGATACGGCCCGAAATCGGGGAACGGACCTTGGTGTATTCAAGCTGGATGCGGGCGGTCTTCACGGCGGCGCGGTTCACCGCCACTTCGGCCTCGGCCTGTTTGAACGCGGCGTGCGCGTCGTCGTACTCCTGCCTGCTCACCGCCTTGATGGCCAGCAGTTCGCGGAACCGCTCCGCCTTCAAACGGGCCGGAGCAACGTTGGCTTCCGCCTTCAACAGCGCCGCTTCCGCGCTTTCGAGGGCGGCCTCGTAGGTGGCGGGGTCGATCTGGTACAGCGCCTGACCGGCCCGCACGTCCGAGCCCTCGGTAAAAAGACGTTTCTGGAGAATGCCGCCGACCTGAGGACGCACTTCCGCCACCTGAAACGAGGCGATGCGGCCCGCAAGCTCCGTCGTATACACTTCCCGCCGGGGCTGAAGCGTCACCACCGCGACCTCGCGGAGGCCGGACGCCCCACCCGGGCCTGCCTTGCTCCCGTCCTCGCAGGCGAACAGCGCCAGCGACAGCAGCATGCACAGGACAATGTTCATCATTATGCTGGAATGCTTCATCAAAAGACTCGTGACCGTTGTTCGGCTCCGCGCCCAACGCGCATCCGGTTGCTTTACGCTCCCCATTCAGGGAACGACAGCACTATAGCAGGAGACAACCCGATGAAAAAGAACAAACTTTTTGACGATTCCGCGGCACGCCGCACTCCGGGGCAAAGCCTCCGACGAAAACCCCGTCCGGACGTTTACGGCACGTCCTCCGCCGAAGGCGCGTTTCCCCTTTCGCGCGTCTCCCCCAACGCACGGACGACTTTGCCCGGCTTGTATGATATACGAATAAACGAGCCGAACGGAACCGTTCCGGAGCCGGACGCCCCACAACCCCTAACCCGACACCCCACCATGCACACCACTCTCGGCTGTTACGCCATCGCCGTCGCCATCATTACGGTATGGAGCACCACATTCGTCTCCACCAAAGTCCTCTTGCGGAGCCTCAGCCCGGAAGAAATCATGTTCTGCCGCCACATCCTCGCGTACCTCGCCCTGCTGGCCGCCTACCCGCACCGGCACCGTTCCAGCGGCATCCGGGAGGAGCTCCTGTTCGCCGGGGCGGGGCTGTTCGGAGGAACGCTGTACTTCCTCACCGAGAATTACGCCCTCAAGTTCAGCATGGCGTCCAACGTCGGCCTGTTGATGGCAACCGCCCCCATGCTGACGGTCCTCGTCGCCCGTTTTCTGAACGCCAACGAGCCGTTCAACAGACAACTGGCCGTGGGTTGCGGCATCGCCTTTCTCGGCGTCTTTCTCGTCATCTTCAACGGGCATTTCGTCCTGAAACTGCACCCGCTCGGCGATTTGCTCGCCGTCGTCGCCGCCCTGACGTGGGCGTTCTATTCCATCCTCGTCAAACAGATCGGCAACCGCTACAACGGCATCTACATCACCCGGAAAATCTTCTTCTACTCCATCGTCACCATGCTGCCGTTTCTGGCCTTCGGCGACTTCCGATGCGACTTCGGCAGACTCCGGGACCCCGAAATCCTTCTGAACCTGCTCTTTCTGGGCGTCGTGGCGTCTTCGCTGTGCTTTCTCGTCTGGAGCAAAATCATCTGGAAAATCGGCCCTGTCGCGGTCAACAACTTCATCTATCTGGAACCGTTCATCACCATGCTGGCCGCATGGTGGCTGCTGGACGAACAGCTCACCCCCATCGCCGTCACCGGCGGAATCGTCATCCTCGCCGGAGTTTACATCTCCACCCAAGCCGTGCACAAACGCCCGCGCAGCGTCTGATCACCACTCATACGAACAGCCAAACAAAAAGGCCGCCTTCCCCAAGGAAGACGGCCTTTTTGTCGAAGCGGGACTAATCCGCTTTCTGCTTCTTCTCACGCGCCTGCTGAGCCTTGAGAACATTGGCCTGAAGTTTGTTGAGCAGCTTCGCGCTGATCAGCTTCTGATCAGGAGCGTATCCGCACAGCTTCTTATATTCCTCCACGGTCAAATCGTGGCTCTGAATATGTTTTGCCGTAAGATTCTGGAACGTCTTGCCGCAGATGCAACACGCGATTTCCTGTTCGCTGATGGCTTCTTCCGGCTTCACGACCAGATTGCGCTTGGTATATTTTTTCTTGGGCGCGACGGGCTCGGCCTGTTCCCCTTTCTGGAACTCTTCGGAGCCGCACATGGATTCGGCCAGCCCTTCCGCATCGAGCCCCGCAAGTTTGTTGTTCGCCTGAATAAGCCCGGCTTTCATGAAGGTAAACTGTTCGATAAGAAACTGAGCCGGTTGCTCGGGATATCTATCCATCACCAGCTTGAGAAGTTCGGCATCGCTGATCATCGTATCAACTCCTTAAAAAATGTATTCGTACGTTCGGGAGCTATTCCTAAAATATTTTTGCACGCCTGTATATGCCTTTCATAAGGTTTTATCTCATTTTATCGATCAACGCTGTTAGAAGAAGAACGGGTATAATGCGGCATGGGCATCAAAATAATGCATTACGATCAAAAACCGCAGAAACCATCCGGACCAACCTGTGCAGCCCTTCCGACATAAAAGAGATGGAATAAAAGGATGCCGAGATACTGGAACGATAGCGGAAATATGGTGGGAATGAACAAAATCCTTTTTGGAGAACAAGTTCCGCGCTCCCCTCCCCTTCAAAACTTTTCGTATCTTTCCCCTCTCGAAAGAGGATAGGGCGGATAAAAACCGGTGTACTGTTTTCCCTTTTG
>CABKMN010000096.1 GCA_902373525.1 uncultured Bilophila sp.
TTGGAGGGGGGAGGGGGAACCTTTCTCCAGAAAGGTTCCCCCTCCCCCCTCCAATCTTTTCCTTATCCCCCGATGGCGGTCATCCTGCGCTGGGCGACGGCGTCGTGGCGCCGTTCGAGGATGCGGGCGCCGATGGGCTTGGCGCGGGTGGCGAGGGCGACGATGCGGCGGACGGCCTCGATGCCGAGCTTGGGATGCCGCAGGGCGTTGCGGAGACGGTACTCCTTGTCGTCGAACAGACAGGTCCGCAACGCGCCGTCGGAGGTGATGCGCAACCGGTTGCAGGCCGCGCAGAAATGGCTGGAAAGCGGCGTGATCAGGCCGAGACGCCCAAGGCCGGGGCCGGACGGGCCGGACAACGTGTACAAACGCGCCGGGCCTCCGTTGCGCTGCTCGTGCGCCACGGGCTCGACCGAGACGAACTCCTTGACCGCTGTGAGGATGTCCGGGGCCGACCAGAAACAGGCGTCCGACCAGCGCGTACCCTCGCCCATCGGCATGAACTCGATGAAACGCACGTCCACGGGATGCGTCATGGCGTAGTTGATGAAGGCGGGCAGCTCGTCGTCGTTGAAGCCGCGCATGGCCACCGCGTTGAGCTTGAGCGGAATGCCGGCGTCGAGCAGGGCGTCCATGCTCTCGCGGACCCTGGCGAAGAGATCGCGGCCCGTGACCCGCTCGAACTTGGCGCGGTCGAACGTGTCGAGGGACAGGTTTACGGCGTTCAGGCCGATGGCCTTGAGCTCGGAGACATGGGGGCCGACGAGCGTCCCGTTGGTGGTGATGCGGATGTCCAGCGTGGGATGCGCGGCCCGCAGGCGTTCGAGGAAGCCGACGAATCCCTTGCGGGCGAACGGTTCTCCGCCGGTGAGCCGGACCTTTTCCACGCCCATGTCCATCGCCATGTCCACGAGCTGCTCCATTTCTTCGTAACGCAGGACGGATTCGTGCGGGATGAAGGTTTCCATGCCGCTGCGGCAGTAGGTGCAGCGCAGGTTGCAGCGGTCGGTGACGGAGAGGCGGATATACCGGACGGTGCGTCCGTGCCCGTCCTCAAGAGGCGCGCTGGGGTCGCACAGGGAGGCGAGGGGGGGGATTTCGTTCATGGAAGGCTGTCCGTTGGTTGTGGGCCGGTTCGGGCATCGGGTCCA
The DNA here is from genome assembly GCA_902373525.1 of uncultured Bilophila sp. Taxonomy (GTDB): domain Bacteria; phylum Desulfobacterota; class Desulfovibrionia; order Desulfovibrionales; family Desulfovibrionaceae; genus Bilophila. The sequence continues at coordinate 1,152 of CABKMN010000096.1, forward strand.
TGACCCGGAGGTGCGCCGGACGGGCATGATGGTGAGCCTTTACCGTACGCCGACCGCGCGGACGTGGCAAGCCGGGCTGCGCTTTTGTTCACGTGCCGGGCGAAAGCAGGCGGCGGGCGCGTTCGAGGTCGGCGGGAAAGTTGATGTTGAAGAAGGGCCGGGCTTCGGCTCGGGTATAGGGGATGCGGGCCTGCGACGCCTCGGGAACGACGAGATTGAGCTGCCGGAGGCCTCTGGCGCGGGCCTCCTCGAAGCAGGGGAGGCACGCGGGCTCATAGACGGCTACGAGCGCCTCGATGTACCCGGTTTCCACCTGCTGGAAGGTCGTCAGGATCGCCCCGGCGGGGCGGGCGTCCCGGGCGGCGAGGAGACGGTCCAGCGTGGCTCCGTCCATGAAGGGCAGATCGCAGGAAAGCACGAGGATGGGTTCGCGGAGCGCCCGGAGCGCCGACTGGACGCCGCCCAGCGGGCCGAGCCCCTCCTCTTCGTCGGGGATGACGCGGAGGCCGCCGCTCTCCGCGATGGCGGAGGAACGGCGGCACGAAACGACGACGCCGTCCGTGCGGGCGGCGAGGAGATCGGCGGTGCGGGCCAGCATGTCGCGTCCGTCGCCGGGCAGGCGCAGGCGTATCTTGTCCTGCCCGAGCCGGGTGGAGCGGCCTCCGGCGAGCACCACGCCGATCATGCGATCCTGCCTTCTCCGGCGAAGACCGTAAACCGCTGCTCGCGCGGACGGCAGAAGCCGAGGATGGTGACGGGATGGGCCGGATGTTTCCGGTTCTGCTCGCGGGCCATTTCCACGGGCGTGGACGTGACCGCGCTGCGGCTGATCAGGAACGAGAAGCCCGCGCGGCGCGCCTTGGCGTAGAGGCTGGCGGTGATGCGCGCGGACAGGAACAGCACGGTGTCCGCCGGATCGATGTTGTTGAGGCAGGCCCAGCCCGCCAGCCTGTCGATGCAGTTGTGGCGGCCGATGTCTTCCGCCAGCCGGATGAACGCGCCGGTTTTGGGATCGAACATGCCCGCACGGTGGAAGCAGCCCGTGGATTCCCACAGCAGGGGACAGGTCCCCTCAAGCGTCAGAAAGGCGTCCATGTGCGTTACGATGCTCTCCGGGGTCATGACGATGGAGGGCGTGTCGTCGCGGTCCTTTTCGCCTTCGCGTTTCAGCTCGACGGCGAAGGCGTGCTTCGAGTCGATGCCGGGCGGGATGGAAATGGAGCGCACGCTCCCGGACATGCGGAACGGCGAGGGACCCGCCTCCGGGCCGAGGTGCAGGTAGTCGAGCAGGGCGTGCCCGACACACAACGGCTCCAGATCGTCCGGCCACGCCCACAGGCGGCAACTGCTGCCGGGCCACGAAACGTAGACGGATTCTTCGGGGCTGACCGAATCGTCGATGTGTTGCCACGCGCCTTCCTTCCAGCGGGTGACGGAATAGGAAAGGGGAGTATTCATCGTGTTAGCCGCCTCCCACGGCAGGGACGAAGGCGACTCTGTCTCCGTCGTTCAGAACGCGATCCGGTTCGGCGTGGACGCCGTTGACGAAGATCAGCTTGAGGTCTTCGGGCCGGATGCCGAGGATGTGCATGGCTTCTCCCGCCGTCGTCCCGTCGGGCAGGTCCAGACGGTTCCCCTTGGGCGTGTGCGGCGACAGCGTGGCGAAGCAGCGTACTTCAATCTGCATGAGGACACTCCTGTATCAGGTCCATTCTAGCGGAGTAAACAGGTTTTCCGCAAGGTCGAAGAGCAGCAGGCCCTTTTGATGGGGTTTTCCGGTGAGAACCTTGAGGACTTCGGAGGCTTGCAGCGCGGCGGCCAGCGCCGCCGTGGGGGCGAGGTTGCCTTCCGTCTCCTCGACGCCTCCGCCGTGCTCGTCGCCCGCGCCCAGATAGGCCGCCGGTCCGTTTTCGCCGGGCCGCACCACGGCGACCCATCCGGTCAGCCCGGAGATGCCCGCGCTGACCAGCGGCACGCCCGCCTTCGCGGCGGCTTCCTGCACGGCCCGCCGGTCGCGCAGGCCGCCGAGCGCGTCCACGACGACGTCGGCCCGCCGGGCCAGATCGTCCAGCTCCTCCCCGCGCAGGAAGCGGGGGATGGCGGTGAAGCTGATCTCGCCGTTGACCTCGCGGACGTGTTCCCGCGCGGCGTCGGCCTTGTTCATGCCGATGCGGCGCTCGGTACACAGAAGCTGGCGGTTGAGATTGGACGTCTCGAACGCATCGCCGTCCGCCGCCATGATGGTGCCTACGCCCATACGGGCGAGCATGTCGAGCACATGCCCCCCGAGCCCGCCGAGACCGACGATCAGCGCCCGGCTCCGCGCCAGTCGCGCCTGCTCCGCTTCCGTCAGCAGGCTGTTCCGCTTGTACCGTTCCGCGAACATGGGGCCTCCTTGGCTGAGGTTGGGGAAGCGGCGGACTTGGGGAGGGGAAACTTTCTCCAGCACGTTGCCCTCCCCAACCCCACCTCTTTCCCTCTCAAGACTTCCGTAAGGGGCGATGACGGGACGGGCGATGCGGAAGGCAGGCCCTTGCCGATGCGTCCCCCGGCATTACTTAACAAAAAACAGGCTGTTCATGGCCGTTTTCTGAACAATAAGACCCGACGCCGCACCCGCAACCCCGACCAACGCGTGTTCTTGGGGAAACGGAAGTCCCGTCCAATGCCGTTCCCGCACCCCCGGCCTTCGGGGAACGCTCTTGGTTGAATGGCAAAGGTGGACAGAGCAAATGCCGCACCCCGGCCCTCGGGGAACTCCCCAACAGGGATTCGATACGGTCAAAAGTTTTTGAAGAGGAGGGATGGGGTTTGGGGAAGGGGGGAGAAACGTTTTCCAAAACGTTTCTCCCCCCTTCCCCAATCTTCCCTTCTCACCTGTCGCTCCACACGGCCCTGCCGCTCTTGAGGCGGAGACGCCCGAGAGGGAGTCCGCGCCAGAACAGGGCGGCCTCCTTGCCGGAAAGCCCGGTGTCGAGGCTCCCGCCCTGCAGGAGGCGGACGAGATCGGGAACTTCGTCCACGTCAAGCCGGGCGATGCGGCGAGGCTCGGGATCGAGCGCGGACCGCAGGCGTGCCGACGGCACGAGTCCCTGCGCGGACGCCTTGCCGAGCGCCATCCCCTGCCAGCGCACCGAAGCGGGCAGGTGGGCGAGGGCGGGGGCGGGCAGAAAATGGAGCGAGTCCTCGAACACCGCCAGATCGCCGGGAGGCAGGAGCGCGGGGGACAGGCCGAACGCTTCGAGAAACGCCGGGGGAACCGGACGGTAGGCCGCCGTGGAGGGCATCCCCTCGGGAAGCGGCGCGTCGCCGGAGACGCCCGGCTTCCGCAGCAGGGCGATGTAGAAGCCCTGCGCGTTGGAGGCGTCCTCGTCCACCCGGAGCGTGCCCTCACAGCCGGGAAGCTGCGGATCGGCGAACACGAAACCGGGGAACGGCGCAAGCGGAATGCGTTCGAGGCCGAGTTCGTCGAGCGCGAACCGGACCTGCCCTTCGTTTTCATCCACGTTCGTGGTGCAGGTGGAATAAACCAGCTTTCCGCCGGGCCGGAGCAGGCGGCAGGCCTCGGCCAGCAGTTTGCGTTGCAGGTCGAGCATGGGTTTGAGCCGGTCGCCCTGCCAGCGTCTGATCGCCTGCGGATGCTTGTCCGTGGTGCCCCACCCGGAGCAGGGGGGATCGAGCAGGACGGCGTCCCACGAGGCGTCGGGCAGGGGCAGGGATTCGCCGGGCCACGAACAGGTCACGGCCTGCAACAGATTGAGCGTGGCGAGATTGCGGCGCAGGTTGGCGAGGCGGGGGCGCGTCGGCTCGTTGCCGAGCACCAGCCCGCCGGGCCCCACGAGCTGCGCGAGCAGGCCCGTCTTGCTGCCGGGGCTGGCGCACATGTCCAGCACCCGGCCCCCGGTTTCCGGCGCGAGGGCCAGCGGCGGGAGCATGGACGAACGGTCCTGAATGTATATGTACCCCCAGAAGGCGGCGAGGCTGCGCCCGAGCGGGAACGGTTCGGCGACGAGCCGCCGGGCCAGCGGACAGAAGGGTTCCGTTTCGAAAACGAATCCCTGCGCCGCGAGCAGTTCCTCGACGAGCGGAATGCGTCCGGGAGGGCAGACCAGCCGGAAGGAACGGCGGAGAGTGGGGGTGTCTGTCATGGTATCCTGTTCTAATGAAACGCGATAAAGAGTTGTCCCAAGGGTGTTTCCGCTCCGCAATCGGCTTGCGGAGACGGGCGGGTCTATAGTATGCTGAAAAAAGTCGACCGGATCGAACCGGCGAATCCTTCAAGGAGAATGTAATGCACCTGATATTCCGTACGGCCCTTGTGCTGTGTACAATGCTGGTTTTTGTGGCGCAAGCCCTTGCCGCCGATGTCCGCAGCTACGCGGTGCTGCCTTTTAAAGTGAACGGTTCCAGCGGATTCACCTATCTGGAGAAGGCCATTCCGTCCATGCTGAACTCCCGCCTGTACTGGCAGGGACACGTTCAGCCCGTTTCCGACGCCGCCGTCGCCAAGGCCGGTTCGGTCAGCGACGCCGCGGGCGCTTCCAAGGCGCTGTCCGCCACCGGTGCGGACTATGTGATCTGGGGCGACGTCACGATCATGGGCGACGACGCCAGCCTCGACGTCCGCGTACGCGACAAGGCGGGCAAGGAATGGCGCAAGGGCGCGAAAGCCCGCGTCAACGATCTGATCGCCAGCGTTCAGGGCCTTTCCGATTCCATCAACGCCGAAGTCTTCGGGCGCGGCGGTTCCGGCGGCGCGGTCGCGGCGGCTCCGGCGCGGGCCGGGGTGATGAATCCCAACCTCGTGGAAAAGGACGCCACCCAGCGTCAGGTCTACCTGAACCCGCAGTTCCGCTATCAGGGCAGCGACGGCACGCGCTACCGCAGCCAGACCCTTCCCTACGCCTCCGTGGGCATGGTCGTCGCCGACGTGAACGGCGACGGCAAGAACGAAGTGGTCATCCTCGGCGAAAAGACCCTTTATGTGTACCAGTGGCAGAACGAACGCCTTGTGCAGCTCGGCGAATACAAGCTGCCCACCCGCGCGATCCCGCTGCTGATCCGCAGCATCGACCTCAACCGAGACCGGACCGACGAGATCGTCCTGTCCATGTACGACGATGAATACACGCAGCCGTATTCCTACGTCCTGAGCTTCCGCGGCAACAAGTTCACCACCATTGCGGAACGCATCCCCTATTACCTGAACGTCGTGCGCACCGCTCCGGACTTCATGCCCGTACTGGTGGGCCAGAAGGGCGATCCGTCCCGCATCTTCGCCCGCGCCGGCGTGTACGAAATGATGAAGCAGGGCGACACCTTCGTGCCCAGCAAGAAGCTCGACCTTCCGAAGGGCGCGAACGTCATGAACTTCGCGTGGCTGCCCGGAACGCCCGGCAAGGAAACCGACAAGCTCGTGGTGCTGACCGACGACGAGCATCTGCGCACCTTCTCCCCGCAGGGCGGCCAGCTCAACGAAACGAACGAGAAGTATTCCGGTTCCGCCATCGGCATCGCCGAACAGACCCACATGCCCGGCATGGGCAAGAGCAACGTCCTTATCCCGTCCATGTACTTCGTGCCGCTGCGCATGATTCCTTCGGACCTCGAACAGGACGGCTCGTGGGAACTCATCGTCAACAAGCCCATTTCCGTTGCGGCGCAGTTCTTCGAGAACTACCGCTTCTTCCCCGAAGGCGAAATCCACACCCTCTACTGGGACGGCGTGGGCATGAGCCTCCAGTGGAAGACCCGCCGCATCAAGGGCTCGGTCGTGGACTTCGCTTTGGCCGACCCGAACAACGACGGCACGCAGGACCTCGTGGTCTGCCTGAACACGCATCCGGGCGCGCTGAGCCTCCAGAACCGCAAGACCGTGGTGGTTTCCTATCCGCTGGACCTCAGCCAGATGGACCCGAAGACCGCTCCTTCGCTTGAATAACGAAAACGGGGCCTCTTCGGAGGCCCTTTTTTTCGGCGTGTTCGGGGGGTGCGGCTGATCGGGGAGGCATACCGCCGGAGCGCCTGCCGCGGAACGCACCGACCTTTGCGGCGGACAGCGCCGGGCCAATCGCGGTGACGGATCGCCGGTCTTCGCCGCCTCAACCGTCTTTTTACCTCTTTTTACAGCGTGCTTCCCCTCATGTGGAAACCCGACGCGGGTTCCGGTTTTCGGAGCCCGCGTTTGCTTTGCGGCGCGGCGTTTTCCCGTGGCGCGTTTTTTCTCGGCCGGTGTGGAGAGGATTGGTTCTCGAAATGAGAAAAATCCGTTCGCAATTCGGGAGAATTCTCATTCCGGGAATGCCCCTTTCGCGCACCGTACTCCAATCGCCCTGACATTTCGCCATGATGGCGAAACCTGCCGTTGGCCTTATCCTTGCTCTACGGAAAGGATTCCGGGGACGTACCCGGCATTCCCCTTTTCCGCCTCGGAGGTCTGATCATGGACAACGTCATGCGCTACCATCTCAACGCCAAGCGCCCCCGCCCCGGCGCTTCTCTGGATATGCTGAACGCCGCCGAAGCCGACCGCGCCCGGCGGTTTCACGCGGGATTCCCGCAGTACGCGCCCACTCCGCTGATCCCGCTGCCCTATCTGGCCTCGGCCCTCGGCCTCGGGAACATCCGGGTGAAGGACGAGTCCCGGCGTTTCGGGCTCAACGCCTTCAAGGTGCTTGGGGCGTCCTACGCGATGGGGCGGCATCTTGCGGAGCGCCTCGGCACAAGTATCGACAGGCTGACGCCCGCCGATCTGTGCTCTCCCGAGGTGAGCGAACGGCTCGGGCCCATCACCTTCGTGTCCGCGACGGACGGCAACCACGGCCGGGCCGTGGCGTGGACGGCGCAGCAGCTCGGCAAGAAAGCGGTCATCTATATGCCCAAGGGGTCCGATCCCGCGCGTCTGGAGAACATCCGCAGCCACGGCGCGGAGGCGAGCATCACCGATCTCAACTACGACGACGCGGTGCGCCTCGCGTGGAAAACGGCCTGTGAAAACGGCTGGGTGATGGTGCAGGATACCGCGTGGGACGGGTATGAGGACATCCCCACATGGATCATTCAGGGGTATGCCGGGCTTGCCGTTGAGGCGCTGGCCCAGTGGCGGGCCGAAGAACTTGCTCCGCCGACGCATCTTTTCCTTCAGGCCGGGGTGGGCTCCTTCGCCTCGGGGGTGCTCGGCTATATGGCTTCCGAGCTGGGCGACGCTCTGCCCGTGACGGTCATCGTGGAGCCGCACGCCGCCGATTGCATTTACCGTTCGGCGAAGGCAGGAGACGGCTTGCCGCACGCGGTGACAGGCGATCTTTCGACGCTCATGGCGGGTCTGGCCTGCGGTGAGCCCTGTACCGTGGGCTGGCCCATTCTGCGGGATTATGCCGCGGCGTACCTGTCCTGCCCCGACTTTATGGCGGCGAACGGCATGCGGCTCTACGCGGCGGCACGCGGCGGCGATGCGCCCGTCATATCGGGCGAATCCGGCGCGGCCCCGCTCGGCGCGCTCGATCACATCATGCGGAATCCCGCCCTCGCCGATCTCCGCGCCGCCCTCGGGCTTGGCCCAGACTCCCGCGTCATGCTCATCAGCACCGAAGGCGACACCTCCCCCCGCGTCTGGCGCGACGTCTGCTGGTACGGCAAGCATGGGGACGAATCGGGAATGTAGGGAGGAAGATGAAGATTGGGGAGGGGAAGGGAAACTTTCTGAAGAAAGTTTCCCTTCCCCTCCCCA
>CABKMN010000097.1 GCA_902373525.1 uncultured Bilophila sp.
GGGTTTGGGGAGGGGGAGGGAAGCCCTTTTTCAAAAGGGTTCCCTCCCCCTCCCCAATCTTCATCTTCTTTTCTTCATTAAATAATGCCGGGCAGCTTGATGCCGCCGGTGATGGCGCTGACTTCGCGGTCCATAGTGGCGCGTCCGACGCGGATGGCTTCGTTGACGGCGGCCAGGACGAGGTCCTGAAGCATTTCGACGTCGCCGCCTTCGAGGGCCTTGGGATCGATGGTGATGGACTTGATGTCCTGCTTGCAGGTGGCGACGACCTTGACCATGCCGCCCCCGCTGGAGGCTTCGACGGTCCGTTCGGCCATTTCCTGCTGCATTTTGGCGATTTTGTTCTGCATGACGCCGGCCTGGCGTACAAGATCATTCATGTTGCGCATGCTGAGCTCCTTGAAAGGATCGGTTGGGAGAGGATTCCCTTAACCCCGCGTCTGCTCCACCGGGATACACCGTAAGAGAGAAGCGTCGAATGTCTCGGCGAGAGACTTGATCACGGGGTGGGAGGCAAATTCTTTTTTGAGTTCGGCCTCGGTCTTGTGCAGCCGTTTCGGCGGGGACACCCGCACGGTGATCGCCCTGCCGGAGTACTCGCTTGCCAGACGTTCCAGCTCGGCGAGCCGGGAAGAGGCCACGAGCTGTTCATACTGGATGGCGCTGGTTGTGGCAAGAGTCAGCACGCCTTCCGTAAGCGTCCCGTTCGCCTGCGTAAGCGCCGGAAGCGACAGGAGGCCGTCCTGCTGGTTTTTGCGGCAGAACTCCACGAAGGAGCCCCATTCCGCGTTTTCCGGCTCGGAAGCGGCGTCCGGGGAAGACTCGGGTTCGGCGGGCCGGGGGGGCGCCGCGGTATCCAGCGGGTGCGGCGCATCCGTAGGCGGCACCGAGGACGCGGGGGCCTCAACGGACGGGGAGGACGTTTCCCACGGCGGCGTGCCTTGCAGAGTGTGCTGCGGCATGGCGGGGCGGGGCGTTTCCGTGTGGGCCGGTTCTTGGCGGGCGGGTTCCGGGCGCGCCGGTTCGGGACGGGCCGTCGGACGCGGCGGCATGCTCGGGCGCGGGGGGACCGCAGGCCGCGAAGCCGCCGGAGACGGCGCGGGACGCGGGGGTATCCCCGAGGGCCGCGAAGATTCGACCGGAACCGAGGGGGCCGCCGCAGGCGCGGAAAACGCGGGGCGTGCGGACGACATGGCCGCCGGGGGCGCGGGCGGAATGTCCGACGCAGCGGGGGCCGAAGGGACGGACGGCGCGGCGGGCGCTGAGGGCGCGGGGGCGTTGCCTCCGGCGGCGCTTCCTCCCGAGGACGGCACGGTGCGCGAAAGGGTTTCCAGCGACACGAGGCGCGGCAGCAGGGCGAGGTTCAGGAGCAGCAGCTCCAGTGCGGCGGAGGGCTCAAGGCTGGTGAGCACCTGCCGCTGGCTTTCCAGCACCATTTGCCAGGCCGCGTGGATGTAGCCGGGATCGAACTGGGGCGCGAGGTCCATGAGGCGCTGCTTTTCGGCGTCCGGCATGTCCAGCGCGGACGCGGCGGCGGCTCCGGCCTGACGGATCAGGAACAGGTTGCGCCACAGCGTCGCCAGTTCGCGCAGGAAGAACCCGAGGTCCACGCCGCGTTCCAGCAGTTCCTGCGTCAGCGCGGCGACCGCGAGGCAGTCCTGCGCCTTGAGGGCGTTGAGGAGGCGTTCGTACAGTTCCTGCCCGGCGAGGCCGAGTACGCTGCGGGTGGAGGCTTCGGTCAGATTGTCGCCGCCGAGGGCCAGCGTCTGGCCGAGCAGGGACATGCTGTCGCGCACGCTGCCCGCGGCGCGGCGCGCGAGAAGGCGGACGGCGTTTTCCTCGAAGGGGATGCCTTCCTTGTTGAGCACGCGCGTCAGATGGGCCATCAGTTCGGCTTCGGGGATGGCCTTGAAGATGAAGTGCTGGCAGCGGCTGACGATCGTGATCGGAAATTTGTGGGCCTCGGTGGTGGCGAGGATGAAGGTCGCGCGCGGCGGCGGCTCCTCCAGCGTCTTGAGCAGGGCGTTGAAGGACTCGCGGGTCAGCATGTGCGCTTCGTCGATGATGAAGACCTTGTAGCGGCCTTCCATCGGCGCGTAGGCGATGGCTTCGCGCAGGCGGCGGGCGTCGTCGATGCCGCGGTTGGACGCGCCGTCGATTTCCACCACGTCCACATGGTTGCCCTGCGTGATGCGGCGGCACTGCTCGCACTGGTTGCAGGGCTCGCCGGTGGGGGCGTGCTCGCAGTTCAGGGCCTTGGCGAAGATGCGGGCGATGGTGGTCTTGCCCACGCCTCTGGTCCCGCTCAGCAGGTAGGCGGGCGCGACCTTGTCCTCGGCGGCGGCGCGGGAAAGGATGGCCTTGACGGTCTCCTGTCCCGTGACTTCGGCGAACGTCTGCGGACGGTAGCGGGCGGCGAGGGAAGCGTGGCTCATGCGGGGCACCGGAAGGAAAGGTTGTCCCGGCGGGGCCGGGAGAAAACGGGGGAGGAGAGCCCTCCCCCGGAACGGACTAGAACGAGTAGTTGGTCAGCCACTGGCTGTAGCGCGGGTCCTGCCCCTTGATGGCCTTGAAGTAGGCGCTCTGGAGGGCCTTGGTCACCGGACCGGCATGGCCTTCCCCGATGGTGCGGTTGTCGAGTTCGCGGATGGGCGTCAGTTCGGCGGCGGTGCCGCTGAAGAACGCTTCGTCGGCGTAGTAGACTTCGTCGCGGGTGAAGAGCTGTTCCTCGACGGTGTAGCCGAGGTCGCGGGCGATCTTGATGATGGAGTCGCGGGTGATGCCGTCGAGGATGGCGGTCAGCGGCGGGGTCTTGATGATGCCGTTGCGGACGATGAAGAAGTTTTCGCCGGTGGCTTCGCAGACGTAGCCGTTGGTGTCGAGCATCAGGGCTTCGTCATAGCCGTCCTGCTTCACTTCCATCTTGGCGAGCACGGAGTTCACATAGTTGCCGGCGGCCTTGGCCTTGCTCATCAGGGTGTTGACGTGCATGCGGGCGAAGGAGCTGGTCTTTACGCGGATACCCTTTTCGAGGGCTTCGGCGCCGAGGTAGGCGCCCCAGGGCCACACGGCGATGATCAGGTGCGTGGGGTTGTTGCCGGGGAACACGCCCATGTCGCCTTCGCCGGCGAAGGCGAGGGGACGGATGTAGCCTTCGGGAAGTTTGTTCGCCACGACGGTGTCGACGATTGCCTTGGAAATCTCGTCGGCGGAGTAGGGCATACCGAGGCCGAGGATTTTGGCGGAGTTGACGAGGCGCTTGGAATGCTCCGGCAGACGGAAGACGGCGGAGGTGCCGTCGGGGCAGGCGTAGGCGCGGATGCCTTCGAAGACGCCGGTGCCGTAATGGAGGCCGTGGGCAAGAACATGGACCTGAGCCTGATCCCAGGGGACCAGTTTCCCGTCAAACCAGATGAATTCCGTTTTCTGAAGCATGGGGATTACCTCTGTGACCCCGAAGGGCGAATTCGTTTGTGCGCTTCGGTAGATGAAGCGTTGCGATCCGTTACGCTAAGTGAAAGCGGAGCGGGGGTCAAGGGTTCCGCCCGGCTTCTCCCAAGAATCCTTTCTTTACCGCCCGGATGCGCGCGGTGCGCCCCCCTTTTGGGGCGAAGCCACGTACGCTTGCCCCTCCGGTTCCGAACGGCGGCAAGGCGGCGTATGATGGCGTCGTCCGACCTGATGGGTGATTTCTGGGGCGAGCTCCCCGTTGAAAGAGACGAACGGGCAACGGTCGGTCCTTCCGGGACGGCGCCGGACGCACGGACGGGCGGATCGACCGGTTTGGAGGCCCGTGCGGCTCCGGTTGCCCCCGCCGTACCGGGAGCAGTACAAGGTCCGAACGGGGGCTCCCTCAACCGGGCCTTTTCCAGGAACCCGAGCGTGGCGGCTACGGGATGCTTTACGAGGACGGCACTTATGCCGTATTCGTGAACGACGCCCACCTGTTCCAGATCGACGGCACGCAGGAGCCCGCGGGAGTGGCTCCACAACATCTGGAGCGATGAGGAGATTGCCGAACCGTTGAAAAGCTGGTGATCATCTCGTACATGTCCGGCACTCGCGTTTGCGTTTCGACCACGGCTGCCCCAAGGGCACGCGCTACGACGAACCGCAGGTGGTCTGCATCGAGACGGACGGGGTTGAAGAGGGATTGCGCGTGCCGACCTTGCGGCCTTCGTTGCCGGGCCGGTCATGGAGAAGACGAAGAGAGAAGATAAAAAGAGAAATTGAGCCGCTTCGAGACGGACGGTCTCCGTTCGCCGTCGGCAACGTCGGGGAAGGCTTCGCAGGCGGCGGAACGTCCCGCCGCGTTTCGTCTTCTTAAAATCTCCTGCCGGGATACCTGTTGGTTTTCCCCGACGTACGCCGCGTTTCGCGTTCCGCACGCTCGAGCATGTGCGGCCCGGCGTACGATGAAGACGGCGGAGAAGGTTGCGATGATACGCTCAGGCATGTACTCGGCCCGGCGTTTTCCCCGCGCGTTTTTCGGCAATCGACCGGCGAGGCTGTGTTTCCGCGCTGGTTTCCCCCGCACATGCGTTTGCCGTATGCCCCGCGGGTTGGTTTTCCTGTGTGTACAACCCGTTTCTGACGTTTTGAAAAGGAATATGCATGGATCAGCCTCTGCCTTTTGAAATCCCCACCGTGACGGTCCTCCTCCAGCCGGAGGAGCAGGTCATCGAAATCCCTCGCCACAAGGTGAAGAACGTCAAACTGCTGCTCAAGCATCTGGGCATCCGCGAGTGTACCGCGCTCGTGGCCCGCGGGCGCGAGCTGCTCACGCCGGACCGCGCCGTCCTGCCCCACGACAGCCTCCTTGTCCGCAAGGTGACGTCGAGCGGGTGAGGGAAAGACGTTTCCGCACGCGAAAGGGAGAAATCCGGTCTCGGATTTCTCCCTTTTTCGTAAACAATCCGCGTTGGGAGCGGCGCATCAATACATGGGCATGATCGGCATGAGGCCCATCATGTTCTGGTGATGGTAGCCGCGCATCATGCCGCGTCCGCCCATCATTCCGCCCATGCCGGAGCCGGGCCCGTAACCGCCGCGCATCCCGTAGCCGGGCATGCCGCGGTGCATGGGACAGGGCGTGTAGCCGTCGGAGCAGGTGCCGCGCGGGATGGCGATGCCGACCTCGCTGGACAGGCGGTCGGCCATCGTGTCGTGCACCTTGATCATCTGCGTGTGCAGGGCCGCGATTTCGGCGGCGAGCTTGGCGATGGCCTCATGGTCCATGTTGGGCATGCTGGCCATGGTTTCGATCTGGATGCGCTTCGCCATCATCTGCTCGCGCAGGGGGAGCATGGCCTCTTCGGCGGCCTTGATGATTTCGTTGTACTTGGCCTGCTTTTCGGGCGTCAGGGCCCGAAAGTCGGCGTTGTTGTCGAACGAGCTGACGGGCGGCATCATGCCGTCCTGAGCGGCGGCGGGGACCGCTTCCTCGGCGTGGGCGGGCAGGGCGCAGGAGAGGGTGGCCGCAAGAGCCATGAACAGGAACGCTTTCAAGTAGGTACGCATATCCCAAACCTCCGGTTGAATGTCGTTTCCGAAAGCATAGGGAGGCGGACGGGACGAAACAATGATTGTTTCGATGAGAGGCGGGGCGGCGGGGAAAGCGGAAAAAAGGCACAAAAAAAGGACCCCGGAATACCGGAAGCCCTCTCATATGACTGGTCGGAGCGACTGGATTCGAACCAGCGACCCCCTGGTCCCAAACCAGGTGCGCTACCAAGCTGCGCCACGCTCCGTACGACTCACGCCGCCTTGCGGGAAGGCGGCGTGAGCATCAGAAAGTCAAACTATTTCGCGATAACGCGGAAGTCGTCGCGACGGTTCTTCGACCAAACGGCGGGACCGGTGCCTTCAACGGCGGGACGTTCCTTACCGAAGGAGATCATTTCCATCTGGTCGGGGTTCACGCCGAGCATGACGAGGTATTCGTAAGCGGCGCGGGCACGACGTTCGCCGAGGGCGAGGTTGTATTCCTGGGTGCCACGGGCGTCGCAGTTGCCTTCGATGCGCACGCGGATGCTGGGATAGGCTTTCATCAGCTCGGCCTTCTGGCGGAGCATGTCGCGGGATTCGGCCTTGATGTCGGACTTGTCGAAGTCGAAGTACACGACGCCGTCGGAAATGGCCTGGGCGGCGCGTTCGATGGCGGCGGCAGCAGCGCTGTTGTCTTCAACGGGAGCAGCGGGAGCCACATCGGCACCGGTCTGCTTCTTGGCGCAACCAAAACCGGCGCCCATAGCCACAACGAGGGTCACAACGAGAGCCAAACGTTTGAAAGTGTTCATCTCTTTTTCCTCCTGAGCGAGACTCGCCCGCACAGAAAAACGGTTGATAAAATTCCTTCTTCCTTGCGCATACTACCCTGCACACGCAAGGGCTGAAGGTTATTCCGGCAAACCTGTATTGTCAAGTTGGTAGGGCGTCTTTTCGGCTGATTTCCGCGTGAATTTTCCTGCGCGAAAACCGGTTGCGGAGACGGCGAACCGCCTCTCGCGCCTCTCTAAAAAACGCTTCCTCCTCCGTCAAGCCCCGCTAGCGCGGGATGGCCCCCCAACGCGGGAACGAGGCGTCGCCGCCGCCCGTGGGAACTTTTTTCGCGTCGCCGCCGTGGCGGGTGGTCAGATAAATCTGGTTCGGGCCGCTGCGGTTGGACGTGAAGGCGATGAAGTAGCTGTCCGGCGCGAAGGACGGCAGGACGTCGTTGCCGGGGCCGAAGGTCACCTGCTGTTCCGCGCCGGTGGTCAGGTCCTGCACGAAAATGCGGTTCCCGCCCGAGGTCAGGCGCGAGAAGGCGATCAGGGTCCCGTCGGGGCTCATGCTCGGCTCGGTGTTGTAGTTGCCCTGCTTGGTCACGCGGGAGACGCTGCCGGAGGCCATGTCCTTCATGAAAATCTGCGGCCCGCCCATGCGGTTGGACGTGAAGGCCATCTTGGTGCCCGCGGCGTCGAAGGTCGGGGATACGTTGATGGTGCCGTTGGCTTCCAGCGTACGTTCCTTCTGGAAGGCGTGGTTGAGCAGGAAAATATCCGGGTTCTTGCCGGTGGAGAGGCTCACCGCGACCTTGTTGCCGGGCGTGAACGTGGGGCCGATGACGGTGTTGCCGGGGAAGCGGATGCGCTGGACCCGGTTGGTCATGCGATCCCACACGCCGAGGGCGTGGCTTTTGTCGTCCATATGGCTGAACACGATGAAGCGACCGTCCAGCGACCACGAAGGCGACATGGCGATGCCGGGGATGTCCGTGATCTTGCGGAGGTTGCGCCCGGTGGGCTTGGTGATCCACACGTCGCGCTTGTTCTTGCCGCTGTTCTTCACGAAGGCCAGCGTGGCGAGGAAGAAGTCGCCGTGGCCGGTGAGGGCCTTCATGAGGTCGGCGCAGAAGCGGTCCGCGACGTCCTGCACTTCGCCCTTGGTCACGCCGCTGTAGGCGTTGCCGAACACGAACTGGCCCGAATAGGTTTCATAGACGCGCAGTTCCACGGTGGACCCGGAGCCGTCGCCCTGAGGCCATCCGGCGGTGACGAGCAGGTCCGCGCCCGCAAGCTGGAAACGTTTGAAGTCCACGTTCGGCGGCTGGTAGCCGGGCATGACGGTGCCGCCCAGCACGGCCTTGGGATCGGTGATCCGCATGAAGGGCAGGAAGCTCAGGTTGTCGTTGATGGCGGCGTCCAGTTCCTTGCCGAGTCCGTGTGCCGGTTGCCCGTTGCTGAGCGGGGCGGCCATGGCCAGATTGACGATGTTCTGACCCGGCCCGTAGATGTCGATCTGCATCGCGGCCTTGGCGGGACCGGCGCAGAGCATCACAAGGCCGAGCAGAAGCAGCACTTGGGAAAACAGGCGAAATGGTTTCATGATGCCTTTCAGGGGGTTGGGGTGAACGGATCAGGCCCTTTCGGGGGGCTCTCCTGCCGTTTTTTCCGTAAAAAGGTCTTCCGTTTTCGAGCCACGGAAGACCTTTGCTTGCACGCGGCGACTTTAGATCAATTGTTTTTGAGGGTAAAGAGGAGACGCATGGTCATGGGCTCGGAACCCGCCGGGCGCGGAGGAATGACGCCCTCCCGGATCACCCCGGTGAGCACGGCGTTGTCCACGTCGGCGCGGCCCGAAGACTTCGAGACGGACATCTGTTCGATGCCGCCCGTTTCGTTGATCTTGAGGGTCAGTTCGACGGTGAACGCGCCGTGGACGCCCTGCGGGACCTGAATGTAGGGCTTGGCCCGGAACATGATTTCTTCGGCGTAGCTGCGCTGTTTGGGCGTCGCCTGTTCCTGTGCCGCGTTGTTCTTGAACGCGCCCTGATCGGTGACGAAGGTCAGGTAGACTTCGGTGATGGCCCCGTAGGGCGGGGCGGGAAAGGCGCCCGCGCGCACGACGGCCTGACAGGGGGACTCGTCGAGGGCGACGTTGCCCGACTTGCGGCTGGCCTCGCAGAACAGGGGGCGTCCGTCGCTGCCGATGCGCAGGTCGATGGTCACCACGCCGGAAGCGCCCGCCGGAGGCTGCCAGAGGGGGAGCAGTTTGACGAGGACTTCCCCGGCGTAGCCGCCGGCTGAGTCCGCCCCGGCCACGAGCGGCATGCCCGTGGGAGCGCCTTCGGCCATGCCCGGCCATGCGGCGCAGATCACGAATCCAAAAGCGGCCAGCGCACTCGTTATCTTGCGCATCGTTCGCTCCTTTTGCTTGTTTGTTGAGTCCGATAAGGCCGTTCTACCCAACCCCCCGCCAAAACGCCAGCCCTTGAGACGGGGACGGGCGGCGGAGGGGCGGGGAAGACGCCGGGGGA
>CABKMN010000098.1 GCA_902373525.1 uncultured Bilophila sp.
GGGTTTGGGGAGGGGAGGAGGAACCTTTCTTCAGAAAGGTTCCTCCTCCCCTCCCCAAGATCGTTAGTGCCGTTCCGGGCGGCGGCGCTGGATGATCACGCGCTTGAGAGGGCCTTCGCCGGAACTGCGGGTCTGCACGTCCGGGGAGTCCTGCAACGCCATATGCACAAGGCGGCGGTGGTAGGAGCTCATGGGGCGGGTGGAGCAGGGGCGGCCTGTGGCGCGGACGCGTTCGGCCAGCGCGAGGGCCAGCTCGCGGAGCCGGTCGTCCTGCCGTTCGCGGTAGTCGCCCACGTCGAACTGCACGCGCACCGGCGCTTCCATGCGACGGCTGACGATGCGCGACGTCAGATACTGGAGCGCCGCGAGCGTCTGCCCTTCGCGCCCGATGAGCAGGCCCGAGTCGTCGCCGCAGTCCACATGGATGTCCACGCGGTTTTCCAGAATCTTTACCTCCACGGGCGTTTCCCCGAGGATGGAGCCGACGATCTTGGAGGCGACCTCCTGAGCGGCGGCGGTCAGCTTTTCCTGATCCAGTTCGCTGAACGGCTTGGACGGCAGGCCCTCGACAAGGGCTTCGTCCTGTTCGAATTCCAGCGAAGCGTCCCGCAGGACGTCCTGCGCTTCGGGAGCCGCTTCATCGGGCCGGCGTTCGGGCCGGGCGAAGGAGCGGGGACGGTCGTTGCGCGGGCGGTCCTGACTGCCGGGAATACGGCGGTCGGGACGATCCGCACGTTCGGGACGTTCCGGGCGTTCGGGCCGGGGGCGACGCGGACGGAAGGCCTCCTCGTTCCCCTCGTAGGGAATGCGGGGACCGTCGTTGCGGCGGGGCTTGCGGGGCGCGCGGGGCTCCTCGATGCGGTTGCCGATGGCGTCGTCAAGTTCCGCTTCCGGCTCGATGCGATTGCCGATGGCGTCGTCGATGCCCATCTCCGGCTCGATGCGGTTGCCGATGGAATCGTCGTCGGGCAGCGGCGGCTTGGGCGCGCGCTGCGGGCGGGGAGCCTGCGGGCGCGGCTTGGGCGGACGCGGGGCTTCCTCGGCCTTGGGACGGGCGGCGGGCTGGACGTCGCGGCCCAGAATGGCCCCTACCCGTGACTTGAGCTGGGCGCGGCGGGCGCGGACGATGGCCTTGCGCGCCCCGACCAGACCGAAGATGCCGTTCTTGGCGTCCTGTATGATGTCGATTTCCAGCTTTTCACGCGTCGCATCGAAGTACGAACAGGCGGCGCGGATAGCTTCGTCAAGGCTTTTGCCTTGGAATTCTTTGAAATCATCCATGAGAACCTCTCTAGCGCAAACCGTTATGCCTTACGCAGCATCCACCACTGCTGTCCGATGGACAGGATGTTGTTGCACAGCCAGTAAATCACCAGACCGGCGGGGAAGTTGATGAACATGACGGTGAAGATGACCGGCATAAACATCATGATCTTCTGCTGGGTGGGATCGCCGGCGGCGGGCGTGATGCGCTGCTGGAGGAACATGGACGCGCCCATGAGCAGCGGCGTGATGTAGAACGGGTCCGCCGCCGAGAGGTCGGCCAGCCATGTGATGTTCGTGAACGGCAGATGCGAGATGAACGAGGCGTGACGCAGTTCGATGGAGTTCAGGAGCGCCTGATACAGGCCGATGAACACCGGAATCTGGACGACGATGGGGAGGCAGCCGCCGGCGGGATTGACCTTGTAGGTCTTGTACAGCTGCATCATTTCCTTGTTGAGGGCTTCCTTGTCGTCCTTGTACTTCTCGCGGAGCTTCTTCATCATGGGCTGGAGCTTCTTCATCTGCTCCATGGACTTGAAGCTCTTTTGCGAGAGCGGCCAGAAGACGACGCGGATGCAGAAGGTCAGCATCAGGATGGCGACGCCCCAGTTGCCCACGAAGGAGTGGAAGAAGGCGAGGATGGTCAGCAGGGGCCGGGAGATGATCGAGAACATCCCGAAGTTGACGGCGTCGGACAGGTGGTCGGGAGCCGTGGCGAGCATCGTGCGGTCCTTGGGACCGAACCACCAGTTCACGGCCACGGGCACTTCGCCGCCGTTGGAGGGGGTGAGCAGGTCGGGGCGTTCGAGGGCGAGACGCCACACGCCGCCCTGCACGCGGCCCTTGAGGGTCAGGTTGTTGGGATCGACGGGGGCGGTGACGTTCATGAAGTAGTTGCTCATGACGCCGGCCCAGTCGAAGGTGCCCTGTTCGATGATGCCGGTTTCGGTCAGCTTGCTCTCGCTGGTTTCTTCCTTGAAGCTCTGGTTGGCGTCCCACGCGAGGCGGGTGGGGTCGTACTTGCCGTTGCTGAACGGCTGGGCGGCGACCACGAAGCCGAGGCGGACCGAGCGGGGGGCCTGATCGCCGGAGGCCACCAGAATGTTTTCACTCATCAGGTAGTTGTCGGCGTTGAACGAAATGACGCGGGTGACGCGCACGCCGTCCACCATGCCGGTGAAGGTCAGGCTGCCCTGTTCCCCGGCCTTGAGGTTCAGGTCGGAACCGGCGAAGGACCACTGGCCGGTGCTCCAGGAGGGCTGGCCGTTGACGGTCAGGCCGAGCGGGGCGGTGAGGGCCGCGTCGGGCGAGACGAGGTTGACCTTGGGGGAGTCGGGATTGATGGTTTCGTCGTAGCGCTTCAGCGTGAAGGAGCGGAGGATGCCGCCGCCGGAATAGAGCACGGCGGAGTACAGCGGGGTTTCCACCCTGACTTCGGTGCCCGCCGAAGGCGTGAACACGGGCAGGGCGGAGGAAGTCGTCGCGGCCGGGGCGGTGGCCGTCGCGGCGGGCGCGGCCGGGGCGGTCGCCGCATCCTGCGCGGCGACGGGGGGCTGCTGGGGCTGAATCCAGCCCATGTGCTCGGCCAGCGGGGTCCACGCCAGAAGAACGGCGATGGCCAGGGCGATGGCCAGGAAAGTACGTTTATCGTCCATGATGATCCGGTTGCTCCTGATGGCTGAAAGAGGAAGAACGTGGGGGAGGTACGGGATCATAGCCTCCCGCAGACCAGGGGTGACAACGAAGGATGCGCCGCAGGGCAAGCCAGCTGCCCCTGAAGATGCCGTGGGTCAGCACTGCCTGGATGGCATAGGCCGAACAGGTGGGATAATAACGGCAGGAGGGAGGGAGCACGGGGGAAAGCGTCCACTGATAGAGACGGATGGGCAGGACCGCCAGACGGCGCAGAAGGGGGCGGTTCACGCCTCGACTCCGGACGGCGTTTCGGGCCCGCCGTTTCCGTCGGGTGAGACGGATGGGCAGGCGTCCTGCTCGCGGCGCAAGGCGACATGCCCGCAAATTTCTTTGATCAGAGGAAGAAATTCGCGGGTTGCGACAGCAAGATCGAGCTGTTCGGGTTTGAGGTGACGCTTGGGCACGATCACGAGATCCAGAGCTGGAGGCAAAAGGGCCTGATGCAGCCGGAAACACTCCCGGAGCACCCTCTTGACGCGGTTCCGCATGACTGCCGTTCCGATCTTCTTGGTGACGGCCATCCCGACGCGCCACGGTTCGCCGGGCGCACGAAAGCGTACAAACACCACGAAGTGCTTGGAAAAAAAACGGCGACCCTCATCATAGCAGAGTGTGAAGTCGGGTCGCCGGAGCAGTCTATGCCGACGGGGCCGGGTTAAACAGCTAATTGTTTACGCCCCTTGGCGCGGCGGCGGCGGATGATGGCGCGGCCGCTGGCGGTGCTCATGCGTTCGCGGAAACCGTGGGTCCGCGCTCTTTTGACTTTGCTGGGCTGGTAAGTTCTTTTCATGGAAACTCTCCTTGAGAACGTAGATCAGTGACGTATACCTTTTCAGCTTCGGAGAGTCAAGCCCGGAAAGGGACGGACACGACGCCGAAACGTCTGAGGAACTTGCCGAACGGCCTGAACGATTTATTCCTTCAGAGAGAGAAATGCAACCGCGAGATGCGGGAAGGCGCGGAGGGCTGCGGAGGCCCCCGCGTTGCCGCGCCCGGCCTTCGGGTGCATACTCCGCCAAAACCGATGAGGAGGCACCCATGCCGCCACGTTTCCGCACTTTGAAGACGACGATACGCACCCGGCTGCAAGCCCCGGACTGGGACGGGTTCGCTCGTGAACTGGACGACGTTCCCGCCCGTGAGCTGGTGGGGCCGCTGTTCGCCTGCCTGCCGCTCGGCGGCGAGGCGACGGACCGGGCCGCCTCCGCGCTCGGCAGGGCGGTTTCCCGGCTGGCCGACGAGCACATTGAGGACGCCCGCAACGTGATCCGCCGTTTGATGTGGCACATGAACGAGGAATCCGGGAACATCGGCTGGGGGATTCCCGAAGCCTTCGCCGAGGTGCTGGCCCAGAACCGCCGCCTCGGGGACGAGTTCCACGCCATCCTGTTTTCCTACATCACCAACACGGGCAAGGAAGACAACTTCTGCGACAACGCCGTGCTGCGGCGTTCCTGTTTCCGGGCCGTGGAGCGTCTCGCTCTGGCCCGTCCCGATCTCGCGCCCAAGGCGCGCGGGCCGCTTCAGGCCGGTCTTCTCGACGAGGACCCCGGCTGCCGCGAGCTCGCCCGCAAGGCGCTGGACAAGATCGGGATGTTTTAGGAGCCGGAAAATGGAGGGGGAGGGGAAACTTTCTGGAGAAAGTTTCCCCTCCCCCTCCAAACCTCCCCTTTCCTTTCAAAGACTTTTGAATGGGTCGCTGGCGGGCCGGGCGGCGCGGCGGCCTGTTTCGGAAGCGTCCGTCTCCCGGCATGGCGAAAAGGGGTGTGGGGAACGGAGGTTTTCGGCTGCGCGAGGGCGCGTTGCCGGATAGGGGAAGGAATCGGAAGGTTTCTTGTTGTCGATAGGAAATAGGATAAGGGAAGAGAGGACGTCCTCGCGCCTGACGGTGCGGGGACGTTTTGTCGTGGGCGTTGTCCCGGAAATGGGTTCGGTCATATGCGGCAGGGGGCATCCGGCGGAAGTTTTTGTCGGGGGAAGGTATTCCGAGTGGGATGCACTCCGCTGGTGGGGAGCCGTCCGGCGGCGGGGAGGCGGCCCGGAACAATGCGGAGAGGGAGCGGCGGGTACGGATGAGAGGCGGGCGGGGCGCTTGCGCAAGTGAGGACGAAAAAAGAGCAGCGCCCCGGAGGAGGAGACGGGGCGCTGCGCAGAGGAAGGAGGAGGATACGGTTTTCTGTAAGGAGGAGGATGACCATTGCCTTTGAACGAACAGACTCAGCTAGGCACCTGTGAAACGGTCAGGTGGAACCGGTCGTTCAAATGTATTTGCAGAGACTCACTATATATAAACGGCGTTGCCGATTGTTGTTTGCCCTGACCGGATGGGAGTCAGGGTTTTTTCGTCGCCGGAAAGGGAGACCAACCGGCGACGGAGGGGGGGCTGTTTATTCGCCTGCCGGGCCTTCGTCGGGACCGTCGGGCATGACGGTCGCGCCTGTGGCGGGGCAGCGGCGGGGCTGTTCGACCGGGCATCCGTGGCCTCTGCCCTGGAAGACGTTGATCCCGACTTCCTTGGCGATGCGGTCCACCATGACCTGCCGTTCCTTGGCGAAGTCGTTGCGGAGGGCCACGAGTTCTTCAGTTGCCTTGCCGATGGCCTTGGGGTCCGGAGTGGGGCTGTCGCCGAGGGTCCGCAGTTCGATGTACTTGGCGGCGAGCTTGTCGCGCAGGGGTGCGGTCTTGTCGACGAATTCCTTCATGATGGCGTCGTACTGCGCCTTCTTCTCCGGCGTGAGAGCCTGATAAATGCATTCCTGATACGACCTCTGCCCCCGGTGGAATCCGTGTCCGTCGTGCGGCGCTGCCAGCGCCTGACCGGTCATGACGCCTCCCACCGTGAGGACGGCGGCGAGTGTTGCGGCGAGAGAGGCTTTGGTGAGGTTCATCTGTTGTCTCCTGAGAGGAAGTATTGTTCGTCACTCTTGCCCTGAGTATAGCAACCCGCGTGCCAAACATGTTAACTAACCGATTTTCTATGTAATTATGAATATAACGCCTTCGGTGGAGTACCGGATGGGCCGGAGGTCTGTATAAATTCTGTACAGATGCGTTTGACAGTGTATAAGAATCGCACAGGGAAAACGGGAACGGTTCGGAAGTGGCTAAAAACAAGACAGCCATGCCCGGTGAGGAACATGGCTGCCGTGGAGGTTACTCGCTGTCCGGATCGGCGTGCAGCGGTTGTGGGTTCAGGTCCTCTATTTTGGTGCCGCGCACCCGCGTCCCCCAGCCGGGGTTGAACCCGGCGAGTTGTTCCATGCGGTCGGAGAGGCGCTGAAGTTCCCGGACGGCTTCGTTGCGGATGCGGATGAGCTTGCGTCCGATCATGGCGAGCGCATCGGGCGGGGTGTCCGACGCGAAGGAAAGGTTATGAAGTTCCACAAGCGTCTGACGGAGTTGCATGTGGAGGACGGTCAGGTGCGGTTCGGCTTCGCGCAAGACCGCCAGTGCGGCCTGCTGTTGCTGCGGCGTCAGATCGGCGGGCAGCGGCATGGCGAACAGGCGGCTTTCGAACCGGCTGGTGTTGTGTCCGCTCAACGGCGCGAGCGCCGGGCATTTGCCCGGATCGTCCGGCGAAAAGCCGGGGAAGGCTTCGGGGGCCTTGGCGGCGGAGGAGTCGGCGGGGCGCGCCTGATGCGCCTGCCCGCCGGAAACGCTGGAAGAAGAGCCCGCGTAGGCTTTGGCGGGACTGTTCCAGACCGTCAGCGAAACCCCGAGCACAAGCAGGCGGACCAGAGGCAGACACGTTCTGGTATCTGTGTAGAGCTGCATGAAACCCCTTTTGCTTTGGGTGGTAACGAATCGGAAGTATGGTATGGGCGGGAAGGCGTTCCGGCCCGGGTCTTCTCAATAACCTGTACGTGAGCCCGAAAGGGCTCGTCAATACCCGGAAAATCTGCAAAAAACATACCACGCCCCGGAACGGGGTCCCGTTGGAGCCGTTTCTTTGGAGCGTTTCTTGCTGGAACGGATGCTTTGTGTCTCCTTTTGCCGGAAGGGTCGTATCCATGCAAACGACAGGACTTTTTACTTCCTCCCAACAGGCCCGCGTGCGCGGCGGCAGTTCCCTCATGGGTACGCTCGGCGCGGCGTTGGTCTTGGTGTTCGGCGTCGTGCTGGTCACCGGGCTTTCGCTCGACCGGTCGCAGACCGCGATGGTGCGTTTTCTTGCGGAAAAGGGCGTGGCGTTGATCTCCGCGCTGGAAAGCGGCGTGCGTTCCGGAACCCGTTCGCGGACCGGCATCCGCCTGCAATACCTGGTGGAGGAACTGGCGGACCGCCCCGACGTGCGTTTCATCGCCGTCACCATGCCGGACGGCACGATCCTCGCGCACAGCAACCCCGCGCGCGTGGGCGAACTGCTGTCCACGCAGGGCGGGCGGGAACTCGGGGCGGAAACGATTGCGGTGTTGGGGCCGTCCGAAAAGCCTTCGTGGGCGATCATGGACATGGAGGGCTCGCGCTCGTTCGTGGTCTTCAAGACGTTCCACCCCAAAATGAAGGGGGGCCGGGCTTCGGACGAGGCGCTGACCACGCCGCTGCCGTATATTTTTTTGGGGCTGGACCTCGCGCCGCTGGAGATCGCGCAGGCGCAGAACCGCGAGCGCGCCGTCTTTCTCGGAGCCGGGGTGCTGCTGGCGGGCATGCTGGCCCTGCTCGGGCTGCACGCCGTGGAGCGGGTCCGGGTATCGCGGCGCGGGCAGCGCGTGGCCGAGGCGCTGGCCGAGGAGCTGGCCGTGGCGCTCCCGGACGGGCTGGTGGTGTTCGACGCCAAGGGCCGGATCACCCGGCTGAACAAGGCGGCCCTCGCGCTGCTCGGCATGGAGCCCCACGCCAAGGGGCAGGCGTATCAGGGCCGCAAACCGGCCGAAGTCCTGCCCGCGGCGCTGGCGGAACTGGCGGCGAAGCTGTTGCGCGGCCCTCTGCTGGAGGACACCGAAGTCGTCCTGCGGCACGGCGAGGAGCAGCGGTTCCTGTCCGTACGCGGCGGGCACGTCAATGAAGGCGGGGAAGGGCGTCTCGGTTCGCTCATGTTCCTGCGCGATCTGACGGAGGTCCGGCGGCTGGAGGCCGAGGTGCGGCGGCGCGAGAAGCTGGCCGCGGTGGGCAACCTCGCCGCCGGTGTGGCGCACGAACTGCGTAATCCGCTGAGTTCCATCAAGGGATACGCCACCTATTTTGGGGGCCGGTTCCCCGAGGGCAGCGCGGACCGTGAGGCCGCGCAGATCATGGTCAAGGAAGTGGAGCGGCTGAATCGGGCCATCGGCGATCTGATCGGGCTTTCGCGCCCCACGGACATCCGTCCCCGGATGACCGGGATGCGCCGTCTGGTGGAGGACACGCTCCGCCTCATCGGGCAGGACGCCGCCGGTCGCGGCGTCACCGTCCGGTTGGACGCGCCCGACGAGCTGCCCGATGTGGCCATCGACCCGGACCGCATGCGTCAGGTGATCCTGAACCTGTGCCTGAACGGGCTTGAAGCCATGCCCGAGGGTGGCGAGCTGTCGCTTTCCCTGCAACCCGAGGGCGACGCTCTGCGGCTTGAAATCCGGGACACAGGCATGGGCATCGCTCCCGAGGCGTTGCCGCACATTTTCGATCCCTACTTTACCACCAAGGGGCAGGGGACCGGCCTTGGCCTCGCCACGGTCCACAAGATCGTCGAAGCCCACGGCGGGAGCATTTCCGTCACGTCCGAGCCGGGGCAGGGCGCGGTCTTCCGGTTGCTGCTGCCGCTGGGGGAGAAATGAAGTTGGGAGGGGAGAGGGGGCCCTTCTGGAGAAGGGCCCCCTCTCCCCTCCCAAACCC
>CABKMN010000099.1 GCA_902373525.1 uncultured Bilophila sp.
CCCCCGGACCCCCTCCTCTCTCCCTCCCAAACGTTTCGTCCTTATCGAATCCCTCTTCAGGACGTTTCCCATTTGTCCGATGCCGGGGCACGGAAGCGGGTCTGAAGAGCGGGACGGCAGGGGAGGCAAGAAGAGGAAACGGGGCGCGGGAGAGAGTGGGGAAAGTGCGGGAAGATGTTATTCGGAGGTTGGGAAGGCAAGCGGAAAGGGCGTATGACAGGGTATAACGAAAAACCAATTTCAGTATATCCCATCCGGTGCCGTTCCATGCCTGACGTTCGCGGGGCGTGAAAAAAGGGTTCCGTGTCCGGCGTGAGCCGGATGCGGAACCCTTTCGTTACGCTCTGAGGGGGTCCGGGGGGCATGATACTCCCCGGACAGGAGGCAAGAGGCGGTAGCCCCTTGCCGCCGGAGGCGTTTACTTCGCTTCCTTCGCGTTGGGGAAGAAGAGCTGCTTGCCTTCGAGCTTGAAGGCGGCGATGTCCTTCTGGGCCTTGGGGCTGATCCACCAGTTGATGAACTTCTTGGCGGCTTCCTGCTTGACCTTGGGGCACTTGGCGGGGTTGACCATCATGACGCTGTACTGGTTCAGCAGCGCCTTGTCGCCTTCGATGAGAATCTTCAGCGGCACGTTGCCCTTGGCGGCGGCGTTATACTTGATGTAGGTGCCGCGGTCGGTCACGGTGTAGCCGTTCTTTTCGGCGGCGATGCGGATGGTGGCCATCATGCCCTGACCGGCGTCGATGTACCATGGGGCGTCCTTGCCGGGCACGTCCATTCCGGCGACCTTCCACAGCTTCTTTTCGGCGTTGTGCGTGCCGGAGTTGTCGCCGCGGCTCACGAAGGGCAGCTTCTTTTCGGCGAAGGTCTTGAGGGCGGTGGGGATGTCCTTGCCCTTGATGCCCGCGGGATCGGCTTCGGGTCCGATGAGCACGAAGTCGTTGTACATCACCTGATGGCGATCCACGCCGAAGCCGTCGGCCACGAATTTTTCTTCAAGAGCGGGCGCATGCACGAGCAGCACGTCCACGTCGCAGTCCTTGCCGTGCGCCAGCGCCTTGCCGGTGCCCACGGAAATCCATTTCAGATCAAGGCCCGTATCCTTTTTGAAGATGGGCTGGAGATACTCCAGAAGGCCGGTATCCTGCGTGCTGGTCGTGGTCGCCATCATCAGGGTTTCGGCATTCGCCATCTGGGGCAGCAGAAGAAGGGAAAGGACAAGAAACGCTCTGAGAAGACGCATGAAAACACTCCTTGGAAAAAGTTGTTCCGGTTGTTGTACACGATTCAGACAAAAATCATGACGTATACTGCCTCGCCTCGCGGGTGAAATCAAGAGCGGAGGCGTCCTTGCCAAGCCCGGTGGAAGAGGGCACAAAACGGGAGCTGTCCGCTTGACAGAATCCATATCAATCCAGTAGGGAAGTCGTCGTACTTTTACCGCAGCGAAGGAGTGGTCCCGTGCCTATCAAGATTCCCGAAGATTTGCCCGCGCGCCCGATACTGGAGGGCGAAAACATTTTCGTCATGACGGAAGGCCGCGCCAACCGTCAGGACATCCGGCCTCTGGAAATCGCCATCGTCAATCTGATGCCGACCAAGATCGCCACGGAAACCCAGTTGCTGCGGCTGCTCGGCAATACGCCGTTGCAGGTCAACGTCACGCTGCTGCGGGCCGAGGGCCATGAGTCCAAAAACACCGCACCGCAGCATCTGGAGCGGTTTTACAAGACGTTTTCGCAGGTCCGAGATCATTCCTTCGACGGCATGATCATCACCGGCGCGCCCGTGGAGCAACTGCCCTTCGAGGCCGTGGACTACTGGGACGAACTGGTCGATATCATGGACTATGCCAAAAAGAACGTGCATTCGACATTGTATATCTGCTGGGGCGCGCAGGCGGGGTTGTACCATCATTACGGCATTCCGAAATACGGGTTGCCCCGCAAGCTGTCCGGGATTTTCAGCCACACCATCAACGAGCCCACGAACCAGCTTTTCCGGGGCTTCGACGACGTGTTCCACGCGCCGCATTCCCGGCATACGGAAGTCCGGCATGAGGACATCGCCAAGGTGCCCGGCCTGGAGATTCTGGCGGAATCGGACGAGGCCGGGGTGCTCGTCGCGGGGACGCGCGACGGAAGGAACCTGTTCATCACCGGGCACCTCGAATACGACCGGGACACGCTGGACGGCGAGTACCGGCGCGACGTGGCCAAGGGCATGGAGATCAATCCTCCGGCGCACTACTACCCCGAAGGGGACCCGTCCCGCCCGCCGCTGGTGAGCTGGCGCGCCCACGCGCACCTGTTCTACTCCAACTGGCTGAACTACTGCGTCTATCAGGCGACGCCCTATCGCCTCGACGACATCCCGGCCGACAGGGGCTGATGCGGCGTTTCCGGTGCCCGGAAAGCGCCCCGGACAAGGAGGAACCCATGTCCATGCGGTTTGAAACGCTCGCCGTCCACGGCGGGCAACACCCTGATCCCGCTACGCTGTCCCGCGGCGTCCCCGTCTATCGGACGAGCAGTTACGTCTTCAAGAGCGCGGAACATGCCGCCAATCTGTTCGGCCTTGCGGAACCGGGGAACGTCTACGGACGGCTCGGCAATCCCACGCAGGCCGTTCTGGAAGAACGCGTGAGCCTGCTGGAAGGCGGCGTCGGGGCGGTGGCGTTCGCCTCGGGCACCTCGGCGGTCTTTTCCGCCATCGTCAATCTGGCGCGGCAGGGTGACGAGATCGTTTCGGCCAACAACCTGTACGGCGGGACCTTTACCCTGTTCAATGATATCCTGCCGCAGTTCGGGATCACGACCCGCTTTGTGAAGCCGAACGATCTCGAAGGGATGGAAGCCGCCGTTACTGAACGCACGCGGGCGATCTACGTGGAGGCCATCGGCAACCCGTCGCTCGACGTCACGGACCTCGACGCCGTGTCCGCGCTTGCGAAACGGCACGGCCTGCCGCTGGTGGTGGACGCCACCTTCGTCACGCCGTACCTGCTCAGGCCGTTCGAGCACGGCGCGGACATCGTGATCCACTCGCTGACCAAGTGGATCGGCGGGCACGGGGCCGCTCTCGGCGGCATCGTCGTGGACGGCGGTACGTTCGACTGGACCGGCGGGCGTTTTTCGCTCTATACCGAGCCGGATGCGAGCTACCACGGCCTGCGTTGGGGATTCGACCTGCCGGAAGGCTGTCCGCCGTACATCACCCGGATGCGTCTGGTGCCCCTGCGCAACCTCGGACCCTGCATCTCGCCCGACAACGCGTGGATGATTGTGCAGGGGCTCGAAACGCTGCCGCTGCGTATGGAACGGCACTGCGCCAACGCGTCGCAGGTGGCCCGTCGCCTGAAGGCGCATCCTGAGGTCGCCTGGGTCCGTTATCCCGGTCTGCCCGGCGATCCGGCCCACGCAGTGGCCTGCAGGTTGCTCCGGAACGGTTTCGGCGGCATGGTGGTTTTTGGGATTCGGGGCGGGCAGGAGGCCGGACGACGGTTCATCGATCGCCTGCGGCTGTTCTCGCATCTTGCCAATGTGGGGGACGCCAAGAGCCTTGCGCTGCACCCGGGCAGCACCAGCCACGCGCAACTGAGCGAGACGCAGCAGCGTGACGCGGGGCTGCCGCCGGAGCTTGTCCGGCTGTCCATCGGCATCGAACACATCGACGACATTCTGGCGGATATCGAGCAGGCGCTTGAAGGGGCCTGATCCGTCTGGAACGCCGTCGGCTTCCTTGGGGGGAAAGCCATGCGTTATTCGACACGAACCCGGTATGGACTGCGTTTTCTGGTGAATCTGGCGGGACGGCCCGCCGGTTCCTGTGTCCAGCTTGCCGAAATCGCCCGTGAGGAGGGCGTCTCGGTCAAGTATCTTGAGCAGATCGTGCGCGTCCTGCGGCCCGCGGGCATCCTGCGTTCCGCACGCGGGGCCAAGGGCGGGTACGCGCTCGCGCAGCCCTCGGACGCCATTCACATGGACGTGGTCTTCGAACATCTGGAAGGGCATATCGCGCCGGTGGAGTGCCTCTATGAGGACCGGCACTGCCAGCGCGCGGCGTTGTGCCCCACGCAATGGTTCTGGAAGGACCTCGACGTGCATATGCGGACGTTCCTGCACGGCATGACGCTGGCCCGGTTTGTGGAACGCCAGCGCGCCGCCGCGTCGGAGCGCGCTTTTTCTGTGGACACGGACGGTTCCGCATGTTTTCATGAGTCCCGTCGGAAGCCGCCGGAGAGCGGCGGAAACGCATGACGGAGCGGATGATGAAACATTGGTTCACCTGTCTGGCGGCGGCGTGCCTCGCGCTGCTGCTGGTTCGGACGGCGCAGGCAAGGGAACTGACGGCGCTGGAGATTTTCGCCCAGTTGCCGATCACGCTGTTCGAGAACACGCCGGAAGGGCTTTCCGAGGACGAAAAGCTACGGCTCATCGAACAGGGCTCCAGCGAGTTCTGGGAAGTGGAGCGGTTCGACGCGGACCGGCTCGTGCTCGTCTCTCGGCCTTTCGGGGAAACGCGGGTCATGCTGCGCGTGTTCCGGGGCGGGGACAGGCTGCTGGCCGCGCTCGGCACGTCCGGCGGCGCGATGTGCGCGCTCGAACTCTGGGAAGAGGACGCCACCGGCGGCTTCGTACCCGCGAACCCGCCCGAGGACCCGCCCCTGTCCGACTTTCTGGCGAAAGGAAGGAAGCTCGACAGGTCGTTGTCGCCCGCGCTCATGCTCTGCCTCGCTGAGGACGGGCTGGACGTGCGGCCCCTGTTCTGGGGGCCGAAGGGGCTTGTGGACGTCGTGCCGGATCGGGACGTGCGCTTCGTCTGGAGCGGATCGCGGTTTGAAAAAACGGTGCGGGACAGGGCCCGATAAGGCCGCCCCGCGCGGACATCCGCACTTGCCAACCTTGCATAGACGCTATAGTATATGGATTTCGTGGCCCCGGTGGACAAAGGGGCCTCTTTCACCATGTCTTTAACCCCTTTTTTCTGGAGGCCTCATGTTTGCTTCTGTTGCTCATGCGATGGGTACGGCCGGTGCCGGTCAGGCTGGCGGCGCTGACGCCCTTATGCAGTTCGTTCCTCTCATCGCCATGCTCGCCATCTTCTACTTCCTGCTCATCCGTCCCCAGCAGAAACGCGCCAAGCAGCACAAGGCCATGCTGGAGGCTCTGAAGAAGGGTGATCAGGTCCTGACCACCGGCGGCCTCGTGGGCCGTATCGTGGACATCGACGGCGATATCCTTTCCCTTGATCTCGGCAACACCACGGTGAACCTCGGCCGCGCCTACGTCGTGAGCCTGATGGACCCCCGTTCCAAGACGGCCAAGGAAGAGAAGTAAACGCTCTTTCCGTGTCGGCAGGCATGCGTTTTCCCGTCTGGGGAGGCGTGTGTCTGCCTTTCTTGCTTTTTGCGCGGTTCCTTCCGCGCCGCGAACCCGCCGGGGTATTCGGGGATCGGTTCGCGTGATGTGCGGCGCGTCTGGCCGGGGGGCGGACGCCCGAATCTGATGCTCTCAGGGGAACACCATGAAATCGTTGAGTTGGCGGGTAGTCGTCTCGCTGCTGGTCCTGTTGGCCAGCATCGTCTATGTGTTGCCGAGTCTGCCGGGTATCGGCGGGTCTCCGCTGGGAAAAGTCCTGCCGGAAGCGCGCATAAGCCTCGGTCTGGATTTGAAGGGCGGGATGCACCTGACCCTCGGCGTGGAAGTGGAAAAGGCCGTAACCAACTCCCTCTCGCTGATGGGGCAGGACCTGCGCGCCTCCGCTTCCGAGAAGGGGATCACCGTCCTGCGTTCGCGGCTGACTCCGGACAACCGTCTGGAATTCCTCCTGCCCCGCGCCGAACAGCGCGCCGAACTCGAAGAACTGCTCGCAAAGGATTTTCCGCAGCTCTCCGTTGACGCGCCCACGCCGGTGGACGCCGGGGGCCTGCGCTTCACCGCGGCCCTGACGCCCGTCGCCAAGAGCAAGATTGAGGAAATGGCCCTTGATCAGGCCGTGCGCACCATCCGCAACCGTATCGACCAGTTCGGCGTCGCCGAACCCGACATCCGCAAGCAGGCCGATTTCCGCATCCAGATTCAGTTGCCCGGTCTGACCGATTCGCAGCGCGCCATCCAGCTTGTGGGCCAGACCGCCCAGTTGACGTTCCATCTCGTGCGCGACGACGTGAACCCGCAGGGCGTCCTGCCTCCGGGCGTGGCCCTGTATCCGATGGTCACGGTCCGCCCCGACGGTTCCACCTCCGAATCCATGATCGCGCTGGACAAGGAACCGCTCATGACCGGCGAGGACATCTCCGATGCCCGCCCGACGTTCGACAACCGCGACAACAAGCCGAGCGTCGGCCTGTCCTTCAACTCGCGCGGCGCCGCCATGTTCGAACGTATCACCGGCGAGCACATCCACAAGCGCATGGCCATCGTTCTCGACGGCAAGGTGCACAGC
This sequence comes from uncultured Bilophila sp., assembly GCA_902373525.1. Classification (GTDB taxonomy): domain Bacteria; phylum Desulfobacterota; class Desulfovibrionia; order Desulfovibrionales; family Desulfovibrionaceae; genus Bilophila. The sequence goes on from CABKMN010000099.1 coordinate 6,448, forward strand.
GCCCCCACCATCCAGAGCAAGATCGGCGGCGGCAAGGCGAGCATCACCGGCAGCTTCACGCCCTCCGAGGCGCAGGACCTCGCCATCGTGCTCCGCGCCGGTTCGCTGCCCGCGCCCGTGACCGTGCTCGAAGAACGCACCGTCGGCCCCTCCCTCGGGAAGGAATCCATCGAGAGCGGCATCCTCGCCGCCGCGGTGGGCGGCCTCGGCGTCATGGTGGTCATGCCCCTCTATTACGGGCTGGCCGGTCTGCTGGCGGACGTCATGCTGGTCTTCACCATCACCATGCTCATGGCGGGCCTCGCCGCGTTCGGCGCGACCCTGACCCTGCCCGGCATCGCGGGCATCGTGTTGACCATCGGCATGTCCGTTGACGCCAACGTCCTTATTTTCGAACGTATCCGCGAAGAGATACGGCAGGGGCTGAAACCGCTCGAAGCGGTGGCCGTGGGCTTTGACCGCGCCACCATTTCCATTGTGGACTCCAACCTGACCACCATCATCGCCGCCGCCATCCTGTATCAGTTCGGCACCGGCCCCGTGCGGGGATTCGCCGTAACCCTGAGCCTCGGTATCGTGGCTTCGATGTTTACGGCCATTTTCGTTTCGCGTACGGCGTTCGGGCTGTGGCTTGGCGGCAACGACGGGAAGAAGCTCAGCATCTAGGGCGGATTTCCTTTGAAAAACGTCATTTTTCAAAGGTTCATTCTGCCGGGGATCGCGAACTTCGGCAGTATCCGCGCCGCGTTGCGGCGGGCGGCACCGTCTAGTCGCCGCCTTGCCTCCGGCGGAGGCGCTTCCCTCGGATGTATCCGTAGTCTTTAAGAGATACAGGAGTTCTGGCATGAGTTTGCATATATTCAGCAAGCAGACGCACATTGATTTCGTGGGCTTGCGGCATTACGCCTACGGCCTGTCCGCGCTGCTTCTCATCGTGGGGCTGGTGACGATCCTTCTGCACGGCGGGTTGCGCTACGGCGTGGACTTCGCCGGCGGCGCCGCCGTCCAGCTTCAGTTCCAAAAGCCGGTTGCCGACGAGACGATCAAGAAATCGCTGGCCGAGCTGGACCTGCCCGGTCTGGCGATCCAGCAGTACGGCGAGGACGGGCGCGATTATCTGGTTCGCTTCTCGACCCCGAACCTGACCAGCGAAGGCATCCGCGAAAACATCATCGCCTCGCTCGACAAGAGCTTCAGCGGCAATCCCGCGTCCATCCAGCGTCTGGAAATGGTCGGCCCCAAGGTCGGCGCGGACCTGCGCAACGCGGCCCTTGAGGCCATGTACTTCGCCATCCTGCTGATCACCGTGTACATTTCCGGGCGTTTCGAGCAGCGCTGGATGATCGCGGCGATCATGGCGGCGGCTCTCGGTTCGGCCATGTACGTCATGGGCCTCCTCGGCATGGATATGGTTTATCGCGTGATCGGCGCGCTGGCCCTGACGCTGATCATTTCGTGGAAGCTCAAGCTGAATTACGCCCTCGGGGCCATCGTCGGCCTGTTGCACGACGTGCTCATCACCTTGGGGCTGCTGGAGATACTGGGCAAGGAAATCGACCTGAACATCATCGCGGCGTTGATGACGCTGGTGGGCTATTCGCTGAACGACACCATCATCGTGTACGACCGTGTCCGTGAAAACCTCCAGAATCAGCCCGAAGACGATCCGGCGCCGCTTGCCGACATCATCAACCTGAGCGTCAACCAGACGCTCGGCCGTACGATCATGACCTCCGCGACCACCCTCATCGCGGCGTTGAGTCTGACCATCCTCGGCGGCGGCGCGATCCACGACTTTGCGTTGACCATGACCATCGGCGTGTTCATCGGCACCTTCTCCTCGATCTTCGTGTCCAACCCCATCCTGCTCATGCTCGGCGACACCCGCCAGTACATGATGGCCCGCAAGAAGAACGTGGAGTACGAACGCCCCGGCGAGCACGGCATCGTGTAATCTCGGAAATGAAGACCGGGGGGAGGACGCTTTTTCAAAAAAGCGTCCTCCCCCCGGTCTTCATTTCCGAGATTACACGATGCC
>CABKMN010000100.1 GCA_902373525.1 uncultured Bilophila sp.
GTGGTTTGGAGGGGGAGGGGAAACCTTTCTTCAGAAAGGTTTCCCCTCCCCCTCCAATCTTCCGTTTTTCTCCCCAAAAAATACTTGCGCGCCGCAATCCCGCGCGGAGGGCGCGTTCCGGGACGGCGGGAGTTTTTCCCGAAGCGGACGGGGGTTGCCAGAGCGGGGCATTCTTGGTATCCATGACGACCTGCCAAAGTTGCAGGAAATTGATGTGGCCTGGAGGCTGTTGAATGGAAACCATGGAAAACCACGGTATGGACGCGGAATTTAATTTTGAAAGTGCGTTGGAAGACTACCTCAGCACCGATTTCGGCGATCTCGAGGAAGGAACCATCGTCAAGGGCGAAATTGTCCGCGTGGATGACGACAATGTGCTTGTTGACGTGAATTTCAAATCGGAAGGTCAGATCCCCACCGCCGAATTCCGGGATGCCGAAGGCAATCTCGTTGTTAAGGTGGGCGACCGTGTGGACGTCTTCGTCGCTCGCAAGAACGAACAGGAAGGCACCATCACCCTGTCCTTCGAAAAAGCCAAGCGGATGCAGCTCTTCGATCAGCTCGAAGACGTGCAGGAAAAGAACGGCGTCATCAAGGGACGTATCATGCGCCGCATCAAGGGCGGTTACACGGTGGACCTGGGCGGCGTGGAAGCGTTCCTCCCCGGCTCCCATGTGGACCTGCGCCCCGTGCCGGACATGGACGCTCTGGTGAACCAGGAATACGAATTCCGCGTGCTGAAGATCAACCGTCGTCGCAGCAACGTCATCGTTTCCCGCCGCGTGCTGCTTGAAGAAGAACGCGACTCCAAGCGTCAGGACCTCCTCCAGACCCTCGCCGAAGGCCAGGTCGTCACCGGCAAGGCCAAGAACATCACCGAATACGGCGTGTTCGTGGACCTCGGCGGCCTCGACGGTCTGCTGCACATCACCGACATGTCCTGGAAGCGTATCCGTCACCCCCGTGAAATGGTCACGCTCGGTCAGGACCTCGAACTCAAGGTTCTTTCCTTCGACAAGGAAAACCAGAAGGTTTCCCTCGGCCTCAAGCAGCTCGTGCCCGATCCGTGGCAGGACATCACCGCCCGCTTCCCCGAAGGTTCCCGCCACACCGGCAAGGTGACCAACCTTGTTGACTACGGTGCGTTCGTCGAACTGGAACCCGGCGTCGAAGGCCTCGTGCACATCTCCGAAATGTCCTGGACCCGCAAGCTGCGTCATCCTTCCCAGATGGTCCGTCAGGGCGACGAAGTCGAAGTCGTCATCCTCGGCGTCGATCCCGAGAAGAAGCGCATCTCCCTCGGCATGAAGCAGATCAAGCCCAATCCGTGGGAACTCGTGGGTGAAAAGTACCCCGAAGGCACCATCCTTGAAGGCGTCATCAAGAACATCACCGAATTCGGCATGTTCATCGGCATTGAAGACGGCATCGACGGCCTCATCCATGTGTCCGACATCAGCTGGACCAAGAAAATCCGTCATCCCAACGAGCTCTTCAAGGTCGGCGACACCGTGCAGGCCAAGGTGCTGACCGTGGATCAGGAAAGCGAAAAGTTCACCCTCGGCATCAAGCAGTTGACCGAAGACCCGTGGACCAACGTTCCCACCGCGTATCCCGTGGGCGGCCTCGTGAAAGGCACCATCACGAACATCACCGACTTCGGCCTGTTCGTTGAAGTGGAAGAAGGCATCGAAGGCCTCGTCCATGTGTCCGAACTGAGCAACAAGAAGGTCAAGACGCCCGCCGAACTGTACAAGGAAGGCGAAGAAATCCAGGCCAAGATCATCCACGTCAGCGCGGAAGATCGTCGCCTCGGCCTCTCCATCAAGCAGCTCAAGGACGAAGAAGAACGCAAGAAGCCCCGCGAATACAGCCGCTCCGGTCCGGAAGCCGGCCAGAGCCTCGGCGACCTCCTCAAGCAGAAGTTTGAAGAAGGTTCCGACAACTAAGCCTTTCGCGGCCTAGCTGAAAATACGGAAAGCCCGACGCCTTTATGGCGCCGGGCTTTTTCTGTGGCGGAGAAAAACGCCGCCGGATGCGTGGTGCGGTCCTGCGCCTTTCGGAGGGGAATCATTTCCCCAGTCCTCTCGAAATCGGATATGCCGGATTCCGTTTGTCGAAAACCACCGAGGAAAGAAACCTGAGGCCGGTCTTTCACGCCGTCCGCTTCCGTAAGCTCTTCTTTCGAAATGTCATACCTCACCAACGCGTGGTTGCGTTTGAGCGTCTCGCGCGATGTCGCCTTGCGGTCCGTTTATCCACGCACTCGCGGATAATGACGTTGTTCCGGTAGATGGTCCCGCACTCGCGGACGAAGGATTCCGCCTCGCTCCTGATGTCCATGCCTGCGGAAATTCAGCATCGGCGCGCAGTTCTCCGCACAGATGGGTGTCCGTGGTCCAAACGAGGAGCAGGGCGGGCACAGCTCGCAGAACAGTTTACGCGCCATGTCCGGCTCCCTCGGCGCGCGCCCGAGGAAGGGTTTCGGCGATGTCCGTAGCCGTGTTCCCGCGCTGCGGGAAACGTTCCCGCAACAACGCCCCGGCGCGGGCATGCAGATGCACGGCGAGGCAGGCGGCAAGATGGCTGGACCGTTCGCACGCTTCGGACGGGTACGCGGCGGTTTGCGCCATGAGCGTGCCGAGGCACCCGGCCAGCACGTCGCCGGAGCCGCCCACCGCCAGATTCGGTTCGGCGTACGGCGCGAGGGTCATGGGCCGTCCCTCCGTACCGATGAGCGTTCCCGCGCCTTTGAGAACCCATACCGAAGGAGCCAGCCGTTGCAGGCCCGCCAGCGCCTCGAAACGGTCCGCCTGCACCCGCGCGGGCGTCGTGTGCAGCAATGTGGCGGCCTCTCCGGGGTGCGGGGTCAGCACGTCGCAGGCCCGAAGCGAGGACAGGGCCTCGGGCCGCACGGCGAGCGCGTGCAGCGCATCCGCGTCCACCACGGCGAAAGGCCGGGACGGACAGGCCAGCAGCACCTGTACGAACGCCGCCGTTTCGGGATCGCGCCCGATCCCCGGTCCGAGCACCAGCGCGCGGCACTGGGGCAGAAAGCCCTGCACATCTTCCAGCAGGGATGGGGCCCAGCGCACGCCCCCCTCGGGTCCCAGCGAACGGGTCATGATGTCCGGGCAATCCGCCTTGATGTCGCGGCACAGGCCATGCGGCGCGGCGACGCTCACCAGTCCGGCCCCGGAACGCAGGGCCGCACGGGCCGCCAGATGCGGCGCACCGGTAAGCCCTTCCGAGCCGCCCACGATCAGAACGGAACCCGCCGCCCCCTTGTGCCAGCCGGGCGCGGCCTGCGGGAACGCCTCGATGATTTCCGGGAGCACCATCTGGAAGGAGGCGGGATGTTCGCGCCGGACCACGGCGGGAATGCCGATGGGCCGGACGTGCAGCCGTCCCGTGTACGGCGCGGCTTCCGGCAGCACGAGGCCGGGCTTGGCGGCCTCGAAGGTCACGGTGGCGTGGGCGCGCACGGCCACGGGGCAGGGACGCCCGGTCATCCCGGACAGGCCGGACGGGATGTCCAGCGAAAAAACGAAGGCCCGCTGCGCCAGCGCGTTGATGTGCCCCACCAGCTTGGTTTCCAGAGGCCGCAGCGTACCGGAAAAGCCCGTGCCGAGCAGGCCGTCCACCACGATGTCCGGGCCGCCCCGTTCGCAGACGGCGATCCCCGCCCCCACGTCCCACGGCGTATCGCGGAACCGTCCGGGCCACCCCGCCGCCGGGGCGAGCGTCACCCCGCAGTGCAGCGCGAGCCACAGATGTTTTTTGGCTACGCCTCGGTAGGAGCCGAGAGGCCGGGAATGCAGCACGAGGACGTCCGCCCCCGCATCGTGCAGATGGCGCGCGAGGCAGACGGCGTCGCCGCCGTTGTTGCCCCCGCCCATGAACAGCAGGACGCGCTTGCCGCGCACGGGCGTTTCTTCCGTCAGCGCGTGCAGCGCCTCGCGCGACGCGTTTTCCATAAGCAGCAATTCGGGCAGCCCGAGCGCAACGGCGGCCCGATCCCAGCCGGACATTTCCGCCGGAGCGGGAAGCGGTGCGAACATACATCCTCCTCGTGCGCCGGTCCCGTGCGGGCGCGGGCGCGTTTGGCGACTGCGCCAAGGTCCAAAGTTACGGCTAGCCGGTCCCGGCGGGCGCGTTTGAGCAAGCGCACCTCCAGAGGGGCTTCGCCGTTCGGCGCCGTGCCGGTGCGCTTGTTCAGGGGCCGAACGACATAACCGGCGTAAACACCGTGCGGGCCCCACGGGCCGGGCCGGAAGAGAACGCCGAGGCTCCGTTCCGGGACGTTCCGGCATCGGAAGGAGGGACGCGGACAGGTCCCGTCACGGGCCGCGGCGGCATCCCGAACGCCTTATGGCCGCCCCACGCAATCGCGGGCCGCACGGGTCGCAAGCGGCATCCCGCCCCGGTCCGCATCGGGATCGGCATACGCCGTCACGGGGCGGGCGCGCCCCGCGTCCCTCGGCGCACCCTTCCCTTCTACGGGCCCCCGGACGGAGGGTCAAGAGTCCTAACGGGAGGCGAAAACAGGACAAAAACGTCGCGTGAAACCCTTCACTATTTGACCTTCACCCGGACATACAGTAGTGATGGAAAACACCCCGTATTATCTTGCCAAAGATAGCCGCGGCCTTTCCGCGAGGCGACGGACGGGCTTCTCGCCCTCCGTCCGCGTACTGTATCGGAGCCCGCCCCCTCACCATCTGATCCGGAGGAAATCATGCCCAGCGCATCCCTCGTCAAGGAATTCGAAAACCTCATCGGCAAAGAGAACGTCTTCACCAGCGAAGCGGACAGGCAAAGCTACGCCTACGACGCCGCCGTGCTGCCTTCCGTCGTTCCCGGCCTCGTTCTGCGTCCCACCACCACCGAACAGCTCGGCTCCCTGATCGAACGCTGCTACGCCAACGGCCTGCCCATGACCGTACGCGGCGCGGGCACCAACCTCAGCGGCGGCACGGTTCCCGACGCGGACAAGTCCGTGGTCATCCTGACGCAGGGCCTGAACAAGATCATCGAAATCAACGAGGAAGACCTGTACGCCGTGGTCGAACCCGGCGTCGTCACCGCCCAGTTCGCCGCCGCCGTCGCCGCGAAGGGCCTCTTCTATCCTCCGGACCCCGGTTCCATGGCCGTCTCCACCCTCGGCGGCAACATCGCCGAAAACGCCGGCGGCCTGCGCGGCCTGAAATACGGCGTGACCAAAGACTACGTCATGGGCCTCGAATTTTACGACAACAACGGCGAACTGGTGAAGACCGGTTCCCGCACCGTCAAATGCGTGACCGGCTACAACCTCGGCGGCCTGATGGTCGCCTCCGAAGGCACCCTCGGCATGATCAGCAAGGCCATCCTCAAGCTCGTGCCCCCGCCGCAAGCCTCCAAGGCCATGATGGCCGTCTTCGACGACGTGCAGAAGGCGTCCGAAGCCGTCTCCCGCATCATCGCCGCCCGCATCCTGCCCTGCACGCTGGAATTCATGGACAACATGACCATCAACCTCGTCGAGGACGACGTGCGGATCGGCCTGCCCCGCGAAGCGCAGGCCATCCTGCTCATCGAAGTGGACGGGCACGCCGGACAGGTCGCGGACGAGGCGCAGGTCGTCGAGGAACAGCTCAAGAAGAGCGGCGCGATCCAGATCGCGGTCGCCAAGGACGCCGCCGAAAAGAACAAAATCTGGGAAGCCCGCCGCAAGGCCCTTCCCGCGCTGGCCCGCTTCAAGCCGACCACCATCCTTGAAGACGCCACCGTCACCCGCTCCAAGATTCCCGCGATGGTCAAGCTCGTCAACGCCCTCGCCGCGAAGTACAACCTGACCGTGGGCACCTTCGGCCACGCCGGGGACGGCAACCTGCACCCGACCTTCATGTGCGACAAGCGCGACAAGGACGAATTCGAACGCGTGGAACGGGCCGTGGACGAACTGTTCAACGCGACCATCGAAATGGGCGGCACTCTTTCCGGCGAACACGGCATCGGCACCGCCAAGCAGAAATGGCTGGAAAAGGAAACCACGCGCGGCACCATCGCCTACTCGCGCCGCCTGCGCAAGGCCATCGATCCCAAGGGGCTGTTCAACCCCAACAAGCTGGTTGGAGTATAAGTCTATGGATGAGCTGACTCTTCTCGCCAACGCGCTCATTGCGCTGGACGACAAGCTCGCCGCCTGTATGAAATGCGGCATGTGCCAGTCCGTGTGTCCCGTCTTCGGTGAAACGCTCATGGAAGCCGACGTGACCCGCGGCAAGCTCACGCTGCTGGAAAATCTGGCTCATCGCCTCATCGAAGACCCTGAAGCGGTCAGCGAAAAGCTCAATCGTTGTTTGCTGTGCGGCTCCTGTCAGGCGAACTGCCCTTCCGGGGTTTCCATTCTGGAAATCTTCATGGAGGCGCGGGCGATTGTCGCTTCGTACAAGGGGCTTTCCCCGCTGAAGAAGACCATCTTCCGCACCCTGCTTCCCAATCCGAAGCTGTTCGGCTTCCTGCTGAAGCTCAGCGGGCCGTTCCAGGGACTGGCGATGCGCGAGGACAACAACGCGCAGGGCACGGCGACGTGCTCCCCGCTGCTGCGCCCGTTCCTCGGCGACCGCCACATGCAGCCTCTTGCCAAGCAGACGCTGAGCGCCAAGATCGGCGCGATGAACACGCCCGCCGGGAAAAGCCGTCACAAGGTGGCCTTCTTCCCCGGCTGCATGGGCGACAAGCTCTTCACCAACGTCTCCGAAGCCTGCCTCAAGGTGTTCGACTACCACGAAGTCGGCGTGTTCCTGCCCACCAACTATTCCTGTTGCGGCATCCCCGCCCTTTCGTCCGGCGACCTTGAAGGCTTTGAAAAGATGGTGAAGCACAACGTGGACGTGCTCCGGGAAGGTTCCTTCGACCTCATCGTCACGCCCTGCTCGTCCTGCACGGAAACCATCCGGTCCCTGTGGCCCCAGATGGCGGGCAAGATGCCCTACAAGTACCGCGACGCCATCAACGAGCTGTCCCAGAAGGCGATGGACATCAACGCCTTCCTCGTGGACGTGCTCAAGGTGAAGCCCCGCCCGTTCGCAGGCCGCCGGGGTCAGACCAAGGTGACGTATCACGAGTCCTGCCACCTGCTCCGTTCGCTCGGCGTGAGCGCGCAGCCCCGCGAGCTCATTCGGATGAACCCGGAATACGATCTCGTGGAGATGAAGGAAGCGGACCGCTGCTGCGGCTGCGGCGGCAGCTTCACGCTGTCGCACTATGATCTGTCCCGCAAGATCGGGCAGCGCAAGCGCAACAACATCGTCGCCAGCGGCGCGGAAGTGGTCGCCACCGGCTGCCCCGCCTGCATGATGCAGCTTTCCGACATGCTCGCCCACAACGGCGACGGCGTGACGGTCAAGCACACCATCGAAATCTACGCGGATTCATTGAAGTAATAAAAAAAGACGCCTCCGGCGGCCGGGGGGCATGATGCCCCCCGGACCCCCTCGAAGCGTCCGAAACGAAATCCGGTCCCGCACGGCATCCGCCGCACGGGACCGGATTTCGTTTCGGACGGTCCTGACGGCGTCGGACACGGGCGTGGCGAAGGCCGTCTTTTTCTGGGAAAAGGAGGAGGAAGTGTTCCGAAAGCGTCTCTCTTCCCGGTTTTCCAAGTCCGGTTCAATGGAATGCGGGGCCGTTTTGGGAAACCGCCGGGAGAAAAAAGGGGACATCCGAAAACGGTTGGGAACCGCTCCCCTGTCAAACCTTCCGCCCGTCAGGAATCGAACGTCAGCGTCATGTCGTACCAGACGGCCCCGCCGTGCTGCGACTGCGAAACGCCCTCGTTTTTGAAGCCGAACTTGGCGTAATAGGGCAACAGACGTTCCTTACAGGTCAGGATGCAGCCGAGGCGGTTCTCGCTCCGGGCGAGTTCGATGAACGCCCGCATGAGGCGTTCCGCGTGGCCCTTGCGCCGGTGTTCGGGCACGACGTCCAGACCGAACACGCTTTGCCATCGCCCGTCTTCTCTGTGGAGTTCGGCGTGGTCGAACATCAGGTCGGAAATGGTGCGCTCGTCCGTCACCATGCCGTTGACGAAGCCGATCAGTTCCCCGCCGTCTTCCAGCACGAGGAAATGATCCGGGTACACGGTCAGTCGCGCCCGCAGCGATTCCCGCGCGGCGGCCTCGCTCGCCGGAAAACACAACGCCTCGATCCGCTCAATCGCGTCCAGATCATCCAATGTCGCCTTCCGTATTCTCAATTCCCACCTCCCGAAACGTCTTTCCTTTTTCTCCAACAAAATCCAATGCACAGCCCTATTCCGGGCCATTTTCCCCATCCTAACAACAGGGATTCGATAAAGTCAAAAGTCTTTGGAGAGGAAAGGGGGAGGTTTGGAGGGGGGAAGGGGAACCTTTCTTCAGAA
>CABKMN010000101.1 GCA_902373525.1 uncultured Bilophila sp.
GGGGAGGGGAGAAGGAAACTTTCTCCAGAAAGTTTCCTTCTCCCCTCCCCCGATTCGCTCCCAATCCCCTACTGCCCGCACACCTTGTCGGAAAGCAGGGACATGAAGCCGAGTATCTTGCGGAGGCTTTCAAGCTGAGGGTCGATGCCGTAGCGATGGGCCATCCACAGGATGTCGGGCAAGAACAGCACGGTGCCCTCGCCGGGCACTTCCGTCACCATCATGCGAAGAGGCAGTTCAATGGCGACTTCGGGACGTTCGAGCATCAGATGCGTGCCCACGGCGGGGTTGCCGAAAAAGGCGACGCGGGTTTCGGGCATGAACAGCCCGGCGGAACGCGCGTTGGCGGCGTGGTCCACCGTGGCGAACAACGGAACGTTCAGGGCCTTGAGCGTGTCGAGCAGACGCTTCCAGACCGTTTCCACATCCCCGGTACAGGGCTTGGCCAGCAGGCCTTCCGTGGTATGATTCATGACGATTCCTTTTTTTACAGGTTCGCTGGAGAAGCCGGGCTTCCCCTGAACTCGTCCTGACGCGACAGGACTCCGAAGACACGGGCCTCCGGGCGCCTTACTCGACGGTCACGCTCTTGGCGAGGTTACGCGGCTGGTCCACGTCCTTGCCGAGATAGTCGGCCATTTCATAGCTGAACAACTGCATTGCCGGAAGCGCAAGGAAGGCGCTGAACGGTCCCCACGCGGCGGGGATCGTCCACAGGTGATCCACGTTCAGGTCCGCTCCGGGATTCGCCAGCGCGATGACCGGCCCGCGGCGGGCCTGCACTTCCACGATATTCGATTTGACCTTGGGGAACAACGCATCACTGAACGCCAGCGCAAACGTGGGGAATTCCGGCTCGATCAGCGCGATGGGGCCGTGCTTCATCTCCCCGGCGGCGTAGCCTTCCGCATGGATGTAGGAGATTTCCTTGAGTTTCAGCGCCCCCTCCAGCGCGAGGGGGAAGGCTTGCCCGCGCCCCAGATAGAAGAAGCTCCGCGCGGAGGCGTACTGCGGGGCCAGCGTCTGCGCCGTTTCCCGCATGCCGGGCAGCGCGTCTTCGACCTGCTTGGCCAGACCATGCAGCGCAGTGATGGCGGCGTGGCGGGTTTCGGCGTCGAGCAGCCCCTTGCGCTGTCCGTAGTAGAGCGCGATCAGGGCCATGATCACCATCTGGCTGCACATGGCCTTTGTGGACGCCACGCTGATCTCGGGACCGGCCTGCGTATAGATCACGGCGTCGGCCTCGCGCGGGATGGAGGCCCCCACCACGTTGCAGAGCGCGATGGCGGTACAGCCCTTCTCCTTGGCAAGACGGAGCGCGGCGAGCGTATCCGCCGTTTCGCCGGACTGGCTGATCACCAGCACCATGTCGTCGGGCTCAAGGATGACGTTGCGGTACCGGAATTCGGAGGCGATTTCCGGGACCACGGGCATGCGCGCCCAGTCTTCCAGCAGGTTCTGGCCCCACATGCCCGCATGGTAGGAGGTGCCACAGGCGATGATCCGCAGCCGGGACGGCACGGGAAGCTCGTCCAGCTCCGGCAGCAGCACCATGCCGCGTTCCTCGTCCACACGCCCGGTCAGGCAGTCCGTGATGACCTTGGGCTGCTCGAAGATTTCCTTGAGCATGAAATGCTTGAAACCGCCCTTGCGCGCGGACTGCATGTCCCACTGGATGCTCTGCACGTCCTTCCGGACCGGTTCGAGGGTCTTGAGGGACAGCACCTGCCACGTCGTGTCGGTGATGCGGACGATTTCTCCGTCCTGCAAAAAGACGACGTCGCGCGTGTAGGGCAGGAACGCCGGAATGTCCGAGGCGATGAAGTGCTCGCCCACGCCCACGCCGAGGATCAGGGGCGCGGACATGCGCGCGGCGAGGATGGTTCCCGGCTCGTCGGGACAGACCACGGCCACGGCATACGCGCCGTGCGCCTGACGCAGTGCCCATGCGAAGGCTTCGAGCAGGGTGGGGGCGTGCCTGCGGCCCTCGGCGATCAGATGGGCCAGCACTTCCGTATCGGTTTCGGACTTGAAGACGTAGCCTTTGGCGAGCAGGCTTTCCTTCAATTCCTGAAAGTTTTCGATGATGCCGTTGTGGACGATGGCGAGTTCGTTGTCGCCGCCGATGTGGGGGTGGGCGTTGCGCTCGGCGGGTACGCCGTGGGTGGCCCAGCGCGTATGCCCGATGCCGTTCATGGCGATCATGTTGGGGAAATGGGCGAGTTTTTCTTCAAGGGCCGCCAGTTTGCCTTCGGCCTTGACGACCTTCAGTTCCTTGCCCTGAACGAAGCCGATCCCGGCGGAATCGTATCCGCGGTATTCAAGACGCCGAAGACCTTCAATAATGACCGAAACCGAAGGACGGTGTCCGGCATAGCCAATAATTCCGCACATGCAGTATTGCTCCTTCCGTTCACTGGAACCGCTCCGGGGCATCGGACGCCGCCGGAAGCCGCCGTTCCCTTGTACAGCCTGTCGTCAGGCAGACTTCCAGTGTGCTGGAAAAAGGGACGGTTGTAAATACGATCCGTTTCGCTTCATAAAATCATGTAACCACCTTTATACTCAGATGATTTGTATTGCCGTTTTCCCCTTGGGCGGGTAACGGCAATACGGAGGGAGACAATCTCTCCCAATACCCGACACAGGAGGACATCATGACCCCATTCCTGAAAACCGCCGCCCTCGCCGCCGTGTTCCTGCTTGGCGGCTGCGCCGCCTCCACTACGTCCCTGTCGCCTCAGGAACAGATTTTCCAGGAAGCCCAGCAATCCTGCACGGAACAGACCAACGCCATGATCGGCGGAAGTCCCTACAGTTGGCACGGCAGCCTGCCGTGGTCCGGCTATTTCGAATGGTGTATGGAAGGCAAAGGCTACACCAAGGACCAGTTGAAGCATCTCTGGTACTGATGCCCAACGGAACTGATTCTCTTGTCTGGACAGCCAGAAGCAGTCGGAGGCAATGCAGAATAACGCATTTGTTTTCCACTGACTTCTTAAACTTGGAGTGAAACAAGCCGCGCTGAAGGAGGACTTCCTATGAAGCGATTGATTGCCCTGCTTGCAATGGCCTTCTTTGGCGTTACGGCAACCTGCGGCATGGGCTTTGCGGCCGAGAAATGTCCGCCCATGCCCCCGGAACAGGCCGGACAGGCTCCCGTACACCCGCAAAAACGGCCTCCTCATCCCGCCGTCAAAAAGCGGGACAGGCCGCAGCACGCAAAGGACAGACCGCACGCCGTACCTTCCCACAAAAAAGACGGCGACCAGCGGCCTCCGAAAAACGGCGACCACCGAACGCCGGCGCCCAGACATCCCGAACCGGTTCAGCGGTAAATGAAAAAAGCGGCGGAGCACCATGCTCCGCCGCTTTTCTCGACTTGAACGGGCCAGTTCCAGTCAATGAATTGGCATATCCGATTCAATGGGGCTTTCCTGATCGCCTGATCCGGCTTGTCTATGCTGACCGCATGTTCCGAAGATGTGTTCGAGAGTCTTCTCCCGTTCTTTCCAGCACTTTTTTTAATCCCTGAAGAATCTTGCCTTCCACGGGGAGTTGTCGCCCTTGTTGCGGCCGTAGCACATGGCGGCGTTGTTCGCGCCGGGGGTGCAGTCGATACGCAGGCCGTTGAAGCTCCCGCGCGAGGTCCGGCTGGTGGCGTCTCCGGTGTCGATGTGCAGTCTGCCGTTCTGCATCTGCGCGTCGGCCCGTCCGGTGTAGGCGGTCCCGCGCCGGTCGATGATGGAGATTTGTCCCTTGCCGTTCTTGCCGAAACAGAAGCGCACCTTGATGGGGTTGCCCCGCGTGTCCGTCAGTCCGGTCCGGCAATTCCAGCAGCCGTCGAGGAAGTCCATCGACTTGTCGTTCTTGTCCGGCAGCTTCATGGGATCGCCCTTTTTCGGCGTTTCCTTCTTCGGTGCGGGCGGCTCTTCCTTGGGAGGCGCCGGTGTTTCCTTCTTGGGCTCCGGCTTGGGTTCGGCCTTCGGTTCTTCTTTGGGAAGCGTAGTCAGATCGCCGAGCAGGTCGCCGAGGTCCTGCGGCGGCTCCGCGGGCGGTTCCTCCTTGGGCGGTTCGACGACGGGCGGTTCGGGCGGTGTCGGAGGTTCGCAGGCTTCGGCGCGTTTCCGGGCGGCCTGCCGCAGCGTTTCCAGTTCGGCGCGCAGGGCCGACAGGTCCGTGTCCGAGGGGGCGGGATCGGGGGTTACGGCCGGTTCCGGGACGGTGACGGCGGGCGTCGCGGGAGCCTTCACGCAGCCGGACGGCAGGGGGAACGCAATCCACGGGAAGAGGACGTGCAGCCCCCAGAACAGGAGCAGGGCCAGCAGCAGGCCGAGCAGGAGCATCAGCAGTTTTTTCCACCACGGCTCGCCGACGACTACGACCGTGGGCGGTACGGGCGGCGTGGGGGAAAGGGGAGCGGCGACGGGGCGTGCCGCGTCGCCCTCGCGGACGATGCGGCCGGGATCGGCGGACGCCCCGCTGGCGAGCGGGACCGCCGCGCCGTAAAGTCCCTGTCCGGTTGCACCGGGAGGCGTCATGCCCCAGCAGACCAGTACGGGCTGGAGCCCCTCGGGCGTTTCGGATACGTAGACGCATTCCGGCGTGGGGAAGCGGGTCGCCAGATGCAGCATGGTGCCGCACAGGCTCTTGTAGGGATCGGTGTCGGCCTGAAGCGTGGCGGCGAGGCCCTCGACGTCGTCGAGCAGGCCGCGCAGACGGGTTTGAGCGGCGTCCTGCTTTTCAGGGGGGAGGTCGGTGATGGGGCGCACGGGCAGGGCTGCATACCAGTCCACGGCGGTTCCCTGCGGGTCCATGAGCGGCTCGGCGAGCAGCCGGGCGTAGGCTTCTCCAAGGTGGGTCCGCAACAGCCCGTCAAGCTGGGCGTGGCAGGTGTAGACCTGTGATCCCTGAAACGCCAGCGCGCGGTAATCGCCTTTCCGGGTGGAGAGAATGAAATGTCCGGCCATAAGCGTTCCTTACTTCAGCTCGGTAAAGGGAATGCCCTTTTCGCGCAGAAACGCCATGATGGCGTCGCTGCCGAGCGCGGTTTGGGTCTGGCGGTTGGAATCGGCGTCCAGCCGGATGAAGGTATTGATGCCCACGACGTCGCCCTTTTCGTTGACCAGCGGGCCGCCGCTGTTGCCTTGCGAGACCACGGCGGAGTGGACGATGTTGGTGGGGGTGGTGTGGAGGATCGCGTTGACCACGCCGTCGGTGAATACGACCTCGGGGACGGCGCTGAAGTCGCCTTCGAGCAGTTTCAGGTAGGCGGGGTCCTGCTCCGAAACCAGAGCGGGGAAGCCCCATGCGCTGACCTTGTCGGTGCGGCTGACGTTCGTGGACAGCGGCAGGACGGGAATCCGGTCGCCCTCGGCAAAGGCCACCCTGATGACCGCGAAGTCGGAACCAGGCGCGCTCCCCTGCGCCACCACCGTGCCCCGGCGCGCGCCGCGCAGGACGGCGTTGGTGACGACCACCTGTCCGCCGATGGCGTTGGCGACGACGTGGCGGTTGGTCAGGACGTGCTCGGGATTGATGAAGAAGCCGGTGCCCTGCTGCGCGCCGCCGGGAACGGGCGCGAGGATGAGGACTGTCCCCTGCTCCAGACGCTGCGGGATGGTCAGAGCCGAGAGGTCCGCCGTCTTCGCCGGAATCGTGGCGTTGGCGGAAGGCAGCGGCGGCAGGCTGACGCCGGGTACCGCACCGCCGGGCGCGGCGTCGGGCAGGGGCTTGCCGGGAACCGGTTGCGCGCCGTCCGGAGCGGGGGGCGTTTTTCCGTTTTCTTCAAAAAAGGCCTTCAGCTCGCACGGGGACAGTTCCAGCAGGGCCTGCCAGAACGCCTTTTCGCGGAGGAGGTTTTCTCGTTCTGCGCGTCGGGCCGCGTCCTCCGGGGCTTCCACGGGTACGGGCGGGGTCGCCGGGACGGCGGGCGTTTCCGGCGCGCCCTCCGTGCAGGCCCGGAGCCCGAACAGCAGCAGCACCCCGAGGAGGAGCCCCAGCAGCAGGGCGACGAACAGTCCCGTGCGGCTCCGGCGGACGAGAACGGTTTCGGCGGTCCCTTCCCCGACCGTTCCCGCCGTCGCCGCGGCACCCGTTGAACCGACGGCACCGGCGGTACGGGCGTCGACGCCCGTACCTGTTGTGATTCCCGCTCCGGCGGTTGTTCCGTGCGGAGCGGCTTGCATCGGGTTCATGGCGGATATGGGCGCGGCGGCTGAGTTTGGGGACGGCGCGGGGGCCGGTTCTCCGGAAGGTCCGCCCCAGAGGATCGGGGCCGTGTGTTCGTCCGTCCCCTGCGGGAGCAGCCCCCAGTTGACGAGCACGGGATGCCCGTTGACGACGAAAATGTTGTCCGTCGAGGGGATGAACAGCGCCTTGCGGAGCAGTGCGCCGCCGGGCGAGTCGTCCAGATGCGGCTCGATGGCTTCCCGGGCGCGGCGCAGTTCCGTCCGCGCCTGTTCCGCTTCCCCGGCGTCCAGACCGGAAAGCGGGGTACCGATGCCTTCCAGCGGCGTGTACCACGATATGGAGGCGTACCCCGTCGGCGTGGCCTGTCCGGTGACGGGCTCGGCCCACAGCGTCCCGAACCGTTCCAGCCCAAGGGCTTTCAGGTGGGCCTGCAACGCTTCGTACTGCGCGGGGATCGCGCCCCGTTCGGTGTGCAGCGCGGCGAGCCCGGACGTATCCGACGCCTGTATAAAATGAAGAGGATGGCTCATATCATTCCCTTTCAAACCTCGTTGCGGACGCTACCCGCCGTAAAGGCCGTTTCCTTTGGATACGCCGCCGCATGCGCGTTTTTCCGAGTATGGGCCGGCGTATGCTTCACGACGCCGGGGTATGCACGCCGTATGTACGGCATCCTTTCGGCTCCGTTCCCTCGCTGCACGGAAACCGCCGTGAGGGATTCGATACGGTCGAACGTCTTGAGGAGGAAAAAGAAGGTGTGGAAGGAGGCCTTCCCTTTTGTCCCGGGAAGAGACGCCTCCTTCCTCCGATTTCCTTTTACCCCTGCGCGAGCATGACCTTGTCCATCTGCAACTGGATTTCGTCGAGATCGGCCTTGACGGCGGTCAGTTGCTGCGTGGATTCCTTGTATGAGCCGACGCCGTTGGAAAGATTCTGCAACTGGTCGCCGGTCTTTTTAGACGTCACATGCCGCGTGGCCTTGCCGGGTTTCTTCGACGTGCTGGCGACGGTCTGCACCGGCGGCACGGGACGGCTGGCCTTGCGGGCTTCGGTGGTCAGGACCTGCCGGTATTCGGCTTCGCGCTTGTCGGCTTCGTTGAGCGTCTGTCCGAGGATGGAGGAGGCTTCCGCGAGGCCGCTCTTGATTTCCGCGTACCGGGCGTCGAGCTCGGCTCGGGTGATGCGCTTGGCCTTATAGTCGTTGAGGGCCGCCCGGAACCGGGCCGTATAGCAGTTGTAGGCCACCTGTCCGGCGGCGGTGACGCGGTTCAGGGAACCGATATCCGCATTGAGATCGCGGGCGTAGCTGGCGAGGCGGACGCGGCTGTCCTGTTCGTCGTTGTATTTGGCGACGAGGTAGCCCGCCCCGGCCCCGGCTCCCGCGCCGATGGCGGCCCCGGCGAGCGCGCCTTCGGCCTTGCCGGTCTGGCTCGCGCCGATGACGGCGCCGAGGACCGCGCCCACGGTGGTGCTCATGACCATCGTGGTATTGAAGCTCTTTTCGGCCTTCCGAAGATCGGCGATGGGCTGGTAACAGTCGGGATAATAATGCACGTCGGTCTGTTGCGCACCGTATTTGCTGGCGCAACCCGTTGCCAGCAGGCCGCAAAGGCATGCCATGACGACACAGTACAGCGCGCCGTGCCGGGCGCGTTCGGCGGTTCCCTTCATGCCTGTCTCTCCGTAGTTGGCGGTTGCGTCAGTTGTCTTCGATGGTCCGGTGCCCGAAGTATTCGTTGCCCTCGCGGGTGAGCCGGATGTCGCTGGAGACATGATCCGTCACTCGGCAATAGCCGAAGTTCAGCCACTCGTCCACGACGTCGTTGAGCGTAAACCGGGAAAACCCGGCCTGTTCCGCCTCGTCGAGCAGTTTGGGGAAAACGCCGGGCGGAAGCGGTTTCGGCGCGTTGCGGAGCGCCTTCCTGAGCCATGATTCGGCAGACTGTCGTTCGTCCACGGTCCTGTCCTTTCCGGGCGCGGCCCGGCCTGTTGCTGTCGCCCGATCGTATGCCGTTTCGCGTGGCTCGGCAACGGGATGGGGGCTGTCGGAGAGGCGGGAGCTGTGGGGGAAGGGAGGAGGAAACTTTCTGTAGAAAGTTTCCTC
>CABKMN010000102.1 GCA_902373525.1 uncultured Bilophila sp.
GGAGGGGAGAAGGGGACCTTTTTAAAGGTCCCCTTCTCCCCTCCCCCGGTTCTATTCCTTCCTGTCCCCCCGCGCATACGCGAGCAGCGCGCTCATGAGGAACCAGCCGCAGGCGACGAGGATGACGGTTGCGCCGGTGGCGGTGCGGGCCCAGTCCTGCGCGGAGATGACCAGACCGGCGACGGCGGAGGTGACGCTGACGAGGATGGACCACCAGAACATGCCTCCGGCGGTGCGGGCGAGATTGCGGGCCGTGGCGGCGGGCACGATGAGCATGGCGGTCACCAGCAGCACGCCCACCGCCCAGACCGAAAACATCACCACCAGCGCCAGCAGACCGGCGAACAGGTATTGCCAGAACCCCACCATGATGCGGTGCGCCTTGGCCACCACGGGGTTCAGGCCGATGTAGAGCAGACGGTTGTAGCCCCAGATTTGAAAGGCCGTGAGCGCGAGGAACAGGCCGATGAGCCAGCGGATGTCGGTTTCCGTGATCGTCAGAATGTCGCCGTAGAGAAACTGCTGGAGATCGCGGGCCACCGTGTTGTCCCGGCTCACGATGGCGAGGCCGAAGGCCATGACCGCCGAGAAAAACACCCCGATGATCGTGTCCGAGGACAGGGCGCTGTTCCGCTGCACGCCCATGATGCCGAATCCCACGAGGATGCCGAAAAGCGGCATGGCGAGGTGCGGGTCGACGGCGAAAAGCAGGCCGAGCGCCACGCCCGCAAAGGCGGAATGGCTGATCGCATCCGAAAAGAAGGCCATGCGGAAGCTGACCACCTGCACGCCCATGGTCGCCGCCATCGGCGCGAGGAGCAGCAGCGCCGCCATCGCCTGCTGCATGAAGCCGACTTGCAGGCATTCGAAGGGCAGCAGGGAAACCAGATGGTAGAGCGGGGCGAGATCAAGCATGGCAGTCTTCCTTCTTCTGGGCCTCAAGGAGCGCGTGCGGGCTGATCAGTCCCATGTGCATGCCGAACAGGGCCATGAGGTTCTCGGGCGTGAGCACCTCGTCGGGCGTGCCTTCCGCGAAGACGTGTCGCTTGAGACAGATGACGTGGGTGGCGTGGTGGAAGACCATGCCCAGATCGTGGCTGACCATGAGCTGGGTAAAGCCCTTGGCGGCGCGTAGCTCGTCGAGCAGTTCGCAGAACAGGTGTTCGCCCTGAAAGTCCACCCCGGCGGAAGGCTCGTCCAGCACCAGCAGTTCGGGTTCCTGCTGGAGCGCGAGGGCCAGCAGGACGCGCTGCATTTCGCCCCCGGAAAGATTCCCGAGGCGGCGCGAGGCGAGGTGCTCGGCCTTGACCATCGACAGGAGTTCCAGGGAATGCTCCCGGAGCGACGGGCGGATGCCGAGCCAGAGCGGACGCTTCTGGATGCCCATGACGAGGAATTCCATGACCGTCAGCGGCATGCCCCGGTCGATGCTGATGCGCTGCGGCACGTAGCCGAGGCGCAGGGGCTTGCCGCTTCTGCCGATCATGATGTCGATGTCGCCGCGATGGCGCATTTCCCCGATGAGCGCGAGGATGAGCGTGGTCTTGCCCGCGCCGTTGGGGCCGACGATGACGGTGCAGCTCCCCTGCGGGACCGTGGCGTTGACGTGTTCGAGGATGGTCAGCCCGCTCCGGCGTACCGCCACATCCCGGAAGACGACGGCGTTAGTGGGTTCCAAGGGTATTCTCCAGCGTGCGCAGGTTCGTGCGCATGGTTGTTTCGTAGTAGTCCAGCGGCGCGATGGCCGGTCCGGTGGCGACGGGGTCCAGTTTCGCCGTGGCGACACCGGTTTCGCGGGCCAGCGTGGCGGCGATCTTGTCCGGATACTGCGGTTCGGTGAAGACGGCCCCCACCTTTTTGTCGCGGATGTCCCGGACCAGACGCATCATGTCGGAAGCGGACGGCGGCTGCGTGTCGTTGGCCTGAACGACCGCGACCACGTCGAGGCCCATGTCGCGGGCCAGATAGTCGAATACCCCGTGCTGCGTGATGATGCGATTGTTTTTCAGCTTGTTGCCGAGCGCGGCGAATGCGTCCGCCAGCGCGTCGAGCTTTGCGGCGTAGGCGTCGGCATTGGCCCGGTAGGCGTCGGCGTTGGCGGGATCGACGGCGGCGAGTTGGGACGCGATGGAGCGGGTCATGGCGGCGGCCATGCGCGGGCTGGCGAAAAGATGGGGATTCGCGCCGGAATGGCGGTGGCCGTCCTCGTCGTGCGCCTCGGTTTCCGTATAGGGCAGCGCGGGCAGGCCCTCGGAGGCGTCGATGGTGCGGAGTTCCTTTTTCGTCCGTGCGGACGGTGAACCGAGGAAGGCCTCCAGCCCGAGCCCGTTCATGACGAGGACGTCGGCCTGTACGAGCTTGCCCATGTCCTGCGGCGTGAGGGCGTAGTCGTGGGGGCATCCGGCCTGCGCCGGGAGCATGAGCCGGACCTCGGCGTCCGGGACGCCGTGGGTGATGTTCCGGGTGATCTGATAGACGGGGAAGGTCGTGGCGAGGATGGTGCGGGCGAGGGCCGACCCGCACGCCAGCGTGAGCGTCAGGAGAAAGACGGTTCCGGCGATGAGGTTGCGCATGACGGGCTCCTTGCGGAAAAGCGCGGCTTGTTGCTATTGCGAAGGCATTTGCAAATACTGGTTGCCGCCCGGACTGTCAACCCCCTGAGATGCGCGCCGCGAAACCGTTTGCAACACGGCGGTTGCTTGGTATGCTACGCGCACGAGGTGACAGGGATGAAGCGGAAGACATCGCAGCGGGCGGCCATCGAGCAGGTGTTTTGCGAGAAGGACCGGCCGCTTGGCGTCGAGGAAATTTTGGAAAGCGGGCGGCTGGTCGTGGAGTCGCTCAATCAGGCCACCGTCTATCGGAACGTCAAGCTGCTGCTGGAGGACGGCTGGCTCCGGCAGGTGTACCATCCGTCGCTCGGCACGTTGTACGAGCGGACCGGGAAGGGACACCACCACCATTTTCATTGCCGCGTGTGCAATCGGGTATACGATCTGCCCGGCTGCGCCCTCAACGAGCAGGAAGCCGCCCCCGCCGGATTCCTCGTCGAGGATCACGAGTGCTTTTTGTTCGGGGTCTGCCCGGAGTGCCACAAGGCGTGATCCGGCAGGAGCCCGTGCCTTTCGCGTGAAGAGGCGGTGAGCAAAAACGAAATGAAGCGCGCCCGGACGGTTTCCGGGCGCGCTGTTGTTTTGTCGGACGGGAATGCGGGAAGCGGATGCCGCCGGTCGAGCGGGTCCGCCCGACCGGAACATTTCCGTGTCGGTTGCAGAAAGAGGAGCGGGGGAGGCCGGCGGCACGGGGTTGAGTCGGAGTGCCGTTTCAGCAGAAGGCCATCATCAGGGAGCCGAAGAGAAGGGCGGAAACGATATTGATGATCAGGGTGCTGCCCCATTCCTTATACCAGATGTTGGACATGACGACGCTGAAAATCAGGACGGAGCCCGTCCAGAACCCGGCAAAGGCGAGTACCGTATAGAATCGCGACATGCCCCGGCTCATCACGTCGCCGACCATGCTGCTGTCCAGCCGCGCCATGGGGGCCAGTATGCAGAGGCCGAACGCATACGCCGCCATGATCAGGAGGTGGAAGTGCTGCCGACTCATGGCCGTTTTTTCTTCCGCAGGCGTTTCTTCCCGTTTCGTGAGGGGCGTTTCTTCGTTTGTCTTGTCAGCGGAGGGGGATTCTTTCATGTGTTTTCCTTATATGATTTGCATTGCGGAGGGAACCTGAACGTGGCAGAGGGCCGGAGAGAGCCTTTCATACGGCGTGCAGCAACGGGATGCTGAACAGGAGGGAAAACACGCCGACGTACGGCGTCATTATCCATTCATTCCAGTAGATGCGGGACAGGGTGGTGCCGACGATCAGGGCGCAGAGGCCCCAGAAGACGGAAAAGACGAGCAGCGAAAATCCTCGCGCCATACCGCCCCCATCGCGTCACCGCCCGCGTCCGGAATGCCCCGGCTCGCCAGGGGCCCCGGCACGCCGATGCCGAATGACTATGCCCCGGCGGTCGGGAAATGGAAGAATCCTTTGCGTAGGGCGCGCTTTTTTCCCGTGAGGACGGGCGTTTCCCCGGCGGTTTCTTTCCGTGGTGAGGGGGGCGCGAATCCGCGGGCGGGTGCCTTGTCATGGCGATGCCTCCTGTGCGAGCGTGCTCGAAAAGGCCGTGTCCCGTTTGCGGCTGCTCAAGCCTCCGATCCCGGAGTCCTGCGGCGTCGACCGTGCGCCCGTCTCGCGGCAACGACATGCCGGATCACACGCGGCAACGGTCCGGTTTCTGAGGCATCAACCCGTTTCTTGCGTACGGCCTTCGGAACCGTTCCGAAGGCCGCGGCGGGCCGGGGATTCCACCGCCGATACCGTGGTGAAGGACATCAGCGGGGAGCGGTGCGGCGGATTTTTTCGATGAGCGCGGTGGTGGAATAGCCTTCGAGCAGAGGGAGGCTGATCACCTCGCCGCCGCGCCGCTGCACGGTTTCCCGGCCCACGATGCGTTCCACGGGCCAGTCGCCGCCCTTGACCAGCACGTCCGGCTGGACGGCTTCGATGAGCTGCGCCGGAGTGTCGTCGTCGAAGCGGATCACGAAGTCCACGCTTTCCAGATGCGCCAGCACGAAAGCCCGCACCGGATACGGATTGACGGGCCGGTCGTCGCCCTTGCCCTGCCGCTTGACGGATTCGTCGCTGTTGAGGCCGAGCACCAGCACGTCGCCGAGGGCCTTGGTGCGGGCCAGCAGGTCCACATGTCCGGGGTGCAGGATGTCGTAACAGCCGTTGGTGAAGACGATCCGCTTGCCCGCGCTCCGCAGGGCCGCCAGCCTGTCCAGCAATTCCGGCAATTCGACCATGCCGGGGTGAGTCAAGGTGTGCATTGTTTCCTCGCCTTGGGGTGAGACACGCCCCTCTCCGCCTGTCGGAAATCGAAGCGGGGCGTGTCTGAAGGAAGACGGAGGCCGGTCCCGGAGCGATTGCCTGTGAAACGCTTCAGGTTTCAAAGGCAATCCGCCGAAGAGCGCGGTCTGTTGCAGCATCCGCGCCGTTTGCGGCGGACGGGTCCCTGCCCGCCGCGCGATGCGGCCTTCAAAACGGAAAGGCGCTCAAGAGGCCGCTAGCTCAGGACGATGGCCGAAAAGAGCAGGTCCACGGTGACCCGGATCAGCGGGTAGAGGATGTAGCCGAGCGCCCCGGTCATGAGCAGCAGGATCAGCAGGATGAAGCCGTAGCGTTCGAGCTGCATGTACTGGAAGCCGAGCTTCGGCGGCAGGACGCCCCAGAGGATTTTGCTGCCGTCGAGCGGCGGGATGGGCATCAGGTTGAGCCAGCCGAGGCCGACGTTGACGATCACGCCGGTCTGGAACATGAGGAAGAAGAAATCCCAGAACGTGTTGCCCTGCCACTCCCCGAGCGGGAAGAGGCTGATGAGCAGCCGCAGCAGGATCGCGAAAAAGGTCGCCAGCAGGAAGTTGGTGGCCGGTCCGGCGAAGGACACCAGCATGGTATCCTTGACGATGTTTCGGAAGTTCCGGGGATTGATGGGCACGGGTTTGGCCCAGCCGAAGACGAACGGCCCGGTGAGGCTGGTCAGTACGAAGACGAACAGCCCCATCGGGTCGATGTGCGGCACCGGATTGAGGGTCAGCCGTCCGAGCATGGCGGCGGTGGGGTCACCCCGCTTGAGGGCCGCCCAGCCGTGGGCGACCTCATGCAGGATGATCCCGAGCATCAGCGGCACGAAGGCCACCGAGAGCCGTTTGATGGAGACCGCGAGGTCAAGATCGAGCATATATCAGCGTACCGTCAGGCGCAGGAAGCGCTTTTTGCCGAGCTTCACCACGTAGGAACCGGGTTGCAGCGGCGTTTCGGCGTCCTCGCAGCGTTCGCCGTCCAGCGAAAGCGAACCCTGCTTGATGAGGCGCTTGGCTTCGCCGCGGGAGGCGGCGAGACCGGCATCAGTCAGGAAAACCGGCGGCTTGCTGGTTTCGCCGTGTTCGCAGGCGAATTCCGGCGCGTCGTCCGGCACGCCGCCGTCCGCGAAGACCGCGTTGAAGCCCTGCCGGGCTTCCTTGGCCGCGTCCTCGCCGTGGTAGCGGGCCACGATTTCGTAGGCGAGGGCTTCCTTGGCCATCTTGGGATGCAGGCGGCCTTCCTCCACGTCCTTCTTGAGCGCGGCGATTTCGTCCATCGACTTGGTGGAGATGAGCTCGTAGTAGCGCCACATGAGGTCGTCGGAAACGGACATGGCCTTGCCGAACTGGTCGGCGGCGGGTTCGTTGATGCCGATATAGTTGCCGTAGGACTTGGACATCTTGCGGACGCCGTCGAGGCCCTCCAGCAGCGGCACGGTGAGCACGCACTGAGGTTCGAGGTCGTACTGGCTCATGAGGGTGCGGCCGACCAGCAGGTTGAAGGTCTGGTCGGTGCCGCCCATTTCCACGTCGGCCTTGAGCGAAACGGAATCGTATCCCTGCATGAGGGGATAGATGAGTTCGTGTAGGGCGATGGGCGTGTTTTCGCGGTAACGCTTGGCAAAGTCGTCGCGTTCCATCATGCGGGCCAGCGTGTAGCGGGAGGCCAGACGGATGAAGTCGGCGGCGGTGAAGCCGTTGAGCCAATGGGAGTTGAATTCCACGACCGTCTTTTCGGGGTCGAGAATCTTGAAGACCTGTTCCTTATAGGTTTCGGCGTTGGCGAGCACCTGTTCTTCGGTCAGGGGCGGACGGGTGGCGGAGCGGCCGGAAGGGTCGCCGATGCGGCCCGTGAAGTCCCCGATGAGGAAGACGACGCGGTGTCCCAGTTCCTGAAAATGGCGGAGCTTGTGGATGAGAACGGTGTGGCCCAGATGGAGATCGGGCGCGGTGGGGTCGAATCCGGCCTTGACGGTCAGGGGCTTGCCCCGTTCCAGTTTCTTGCGCAGTTCGCCTTCGTCGATCAGGTTGACGACGCCGCGTTTGATCAATTGCATCTGTGTATCGACAGGAATCATCAAAATCTCCTCTCCCTCCCCATCCGGGAGGATTCGCCGCCGGGCGGCGGAAATGCGTGGTCGTGGAGGCGCCTGTTCGGTTGCGCCTCGTTTCCTGTTGCAGACAAAACGGGGACTGTCAATAGCGCGCGACGGCGGCGTAGGTCCCTTCCACCGCACGGAGAAGATCGTCGGGCGCGAGGCGGAGCTGCACGCCCCGGTGTCCGGCGCTGACGTAGATGCGTTCCTGAAGGATGGCGCTTTCGTCCACATAGACGGGATAGTGCTTTTTCCCCGCCAGCGGCGAGCAGCCGCCCCGGATGTAGCCGGTGAGCGGCAGCACTTCCTTGAGCGGGACGAGTTCCACGTGCTTGTTGCCCGAAACGGCGGCGAGTTCCTTGAGGTTCAGCTCGGCCGCGCCGGGAATGCAGACTTCGAGCACGCCGGTCTTGTCGCCCCGGACCACCAGCGTCTTGAAGACTTCCTCCGGCGGCACGCCGAGCGCGCGGGCCATCGAGGTGGCGGAGAGGTCCGACTCGTCATAGTCGGCTTCGTGCAGTTCGTAGTCGATGCCCATCTCGTCGAGGAGGCGGGCGGCGTTGGTTTTTTTGGGGGGCATGGCGTCAACCTGTCAGGCGGCGAAGCGGGCGATGCGTCCGCCGATGATCGTGAAGTACAAATCGTTTCCGGCGCGGTTCAGGTGCACTCCGTCCGGCAGGAGGATTGTATCCGGGTCCGGGAATTGGTCAAGGATAAGGCGCTCCATGTCGATGAGGACCAGCCCGGGCATGCCCGCGAAGGTCGCGCGCAGCCCTTCGTTGTAGTCCCCGACGTTGCGGCGGTAGAGGTCGGCTCCCGGAATGTCCAATCGGGTTGCGGGGCGGTGGTTGGTGGCGAGGAACACGGTGCCCGCCCCGGCCCGGAAGGCCCGCTGGATGATTTCGCCCATGTTGGCGAGGTAGGTCCTGAAATCGACCATCGGGCGGCCCACCGGCCTGTACCAGAAGCTGGCGTCGTTCAGGCCGAACTGGACGAAGACCGCATCGGGCCGGTGGCGTTCCACGTCCCACTTCATGCGCCGCAGGGCGTCGTCCGTGGTGTTGCCGCTGACTCCCGCGTTCGTCACCGCGACCGGCGAGCGCAGGGTCGCCAGCATCCGGGTCATCTGCGCCACCCAGCCCTCGCCGGGGCGCGCGCCGTAGCCGTAGCAGATCGAATCTCCAAAACAGACGAGGTGCATGATGTTGGTTCCTTTTTGGGGGTGAGGGGAGAGGCGGAGAGCCGGGGGAGGGGAGAAGGAACCCTTCCGGAGAAGAG
>CABKMN010000103.1 GCA_902373525.1 uncultured Bilophila sp.
AGAGTGTGTGTGTGTGTGACGAAGTTATCGGGAAAGCCTTCTTCCATGCTCGTGGAAAAAGGCTCACCGCCTTGATCCGCCGGGAGGGAGCGTGTAGTGTTATGCACGAAAAAACATGTATCGGACACGGCGCGGAAACGCGGCGTACGCAACAAGGGATCACAGCGAGGCGGTTCACATGCAGCTTGAAAGCGATATCGTCAAACATCTGGAACGGGGAGAATTTCTGGCGCTCGCCACGATCATCGGGCGTTCGGGCTCCGCGCCCCGGCACGCCGGAACGCAGATGCTGGTCACGCGGGATTTTTCCGTGCTCGGGACCATCGGCGGCGGGCAGGTCGAATCCGACGTGCTGGCGGCGTGTCTGCCGGTCCGCAAGGACGGGCTGGCCCGCCTGATGCATTTCGACATGACGGGATTCACCCCGGATGCGGACATGATCTGCGGCGGTGTGGTGGACATTCTAGTGGAACGCCTCACGCCGGAACAGCTTCCGCAGTTCCGGCAGGCGGCCCTCTGCCGGGGCAAGGCGGCCTTCGGCGTCTGGCTGGTGGACATCACCGACCCCGCCGCCCCTCGGCGTTCCTTCCATACCGACGCCGCGTCGCTGCCCGCGCCCGTGCTGGCGCAGGTCCGTGCGAACAGCGCCGCCTGCATCGATCTCGACGGCGGGCGCGTCTACGTCGAACCGCTCATCCATCAGGGCGTCGTCGTGCTCTGCGGAGGCGGCCACGTTTCGCTCGCCACGGGCAAGCTGGCGCACGAGGTCGGTTTCGAGGTGATCGCCGTGGACGACCGCGACGAATACGCCTCGCCGGCGCGTTTCCCCTTCGCCCGCGCCGTGCACGTATTGCCCGAATTCAAGGGGCTGGCGGAAGCCTGCGGCATCGGGCCGGAGCACTACATGGTCATCGCCACGCGCGGGCACAGTTACGACCGCGAATGCCTCGCCCAGTCCATGCGCACGACCGCCCACTACGTCGGCATGATCGGCAGCAAGCGCAAGCGCGACGGCATTTACGGCTTCCTCCGCTCCGAAGGTTTTTCCGAGGAGGATTTCCACCGCGTGCACAGCCCCATCGGCCTTGAAATCGGCGCCGAGACGCCCGAGGAAATCGCCGTTTCCATCGTCGCGGAGCTCATCGCCGCCCGCAGAGGGTTGGCGTAGGGGCGCGAGAAAAAGGTGAAGGGGGAGGGAGAAACTTTCTATGCAGTTTCTCCCTCCCCCTTCCTTGATCGCACAAGGCCCTGTCCTTGCTCCTTACAGCAATTCCCCTTCCCAGTTGAACAAACCGGGGCGGGTGGCGGCGGGCACGGACTTGGGCGGGTTCTCTTCCATGCGGGCGAAGAAGGAGTACCCGGCGGCCTCAAGTTCGGGACGGTGCGCGGTGATGTCCAGAGGCCAGGCGGGATAAATCCAGGTGTTCTGCCCGTAGCGGCGCGTCCAGAAGCCTTCGCCCTTGGGGCTCTGGAACAGTTCGTTGGGCTTGATGCCCGTCGGATCGTGGCGTCCCACGCCCATCGGCCAGAAACCGGAAAGCACGATGCCGAGCGGCAGGGGGCTGATCTTGGGCAGGGCCATGAAATCGGCTTTGGTCAGCTCGGGGCTGACGAACGCGGCGACGAAGCCGAGCCTTGCGAAGCTCTCCAGCGTGAACGGGTTGGCCGCGTTGCAGAACGGCCCGGCGATGAGATCGACCTCGCGCCCCTTGAAGAAGGCCGCCTGCCACGGCGCGTTGCAGACGAAGTGCTTCGCGCCGTTGCGCGTGGCCTCGTTGATGATGCGCTTCCACAGTTCCTCTTCATCGGGCCAGATGACCGGCGGCAGCCACCACGCCATGTTCGGAGCCACGGTACGGGAAACCTCGCGCACGGATTTGGGCGAAAGCCACAGGCCGGTCACGACGTTGCGGCTGCGCCGAGTCTCGGAACCGTAGGGAAGCGAGGCGCGGAGCACCATGTCGGGACGGCGGCGCGGGTGCGCGGGCTTGGGCATCTTGGGCGTGAACTCCACGGCGGCGGGCTCGCGGCCCTTGCACTGTTCGAGCTTGCGCTTCCAGTCCGCGATGAGCCGCATGAGTTCGGGTTCGCGGCGGTCGATGAGGAACACCGGCGTCCCGGACTTGGGCGTCTTGTGGCGCGGCAGGCGCAGGGTAAACGTTCCGGCCTTGGGCGTGCGGCGGGTCACGGGCAGGGTCGAATGCCACGTCTCGTCCTCATAGCCCACGCGCAGGTAATCGTAGGAAATCAGCTCGATGTGCGGCTTGAAGAACGGGCGGCCCTCCGCGTCGGTCTGCACCTTGCCCACGAGACGGCCCGAACTGGTCTGGCTGTCCGGGGACGTCGGCTCGGACATGCGCTGCGGCAGGAACCGGGCGCGGGTCGAAGGACGGCCCAGCGCCATTTCGAGAATCTTTTCGGCGTCCTTGCGGGCCTGCGGATCGTCCGGGTTGTCGCGCAGCATCTTGTAGGCCGTGACGACATGATAGACGTAGTGCGGCCCCTTCTTGCGGCCTTCGATCTTCCAGCAATTGAGGTGCGGGATGTCGGAAATGGTCTTGGCGAGCACGTCCAGCGAGAGGTCGAGGCAGGAGAAGAACCGCCCGGCATGGCCGCGCTGCTTGTACATGCGGCGGCAGGGCTGCACGCACCGGCCCCGCAGGCCGCTCTTGCCGCCCATGTAGCTCGACCAGTAGCAGCGGCCCGAAACGCACCAGCACAGCGCGCCGTGGATGAACAGCTCAAGGTCCAGCCCCTCGGGGCAGGCGGCGGAAATCTGTTTGATCTCGTCGATGGAGAGCTCGCGCGGCAGGATGACGCGGTCCGCGCCCAGTTCCTTCGCCGCCAGCAGGGATGCGGGATGCGTCAGATTGGCGAGCGTGGACAGGAACAGGCCGCCCTCGTATCCGGCCTGACGCGCGAGCGAGAGCAGGCCGGGGTCCTGAATGATCAGGCCGTGCGGCTTCACGTCGCGGGCGAGACGGGCGATGAGGCGTCCGGCGGCGGGCACGTCGTCGGGCTTCACCAGCGTGTTGAAAGCGACGTAGATGCGCCTGTCATTCTCGTTGGCGAGTTCGACCATGCGGGAAAGCTCGGCGGAACCGAAGTTGTCCGCCTGCATGCGGGCGGAAAAATGTTTGAGGCCGAGGTATACGGCGTCGGCTCCGGCGGCCATCGCCGCGAGGAACGATTGCGTATCGCCCGCCGGGGCGAGAATCTCAGGCTTGCGCGTCATGGATGTGTCCTAACAATGGGAAGAAGAGGGTTGGCGAACCCGGAGGGGAATCTTTTCGGAGAACGGAAAGCCCGTCCCTCCGGCGGCGTCCGCGCCTTGGGATACGAAAAAAGACGGATGCTCCGGCGAAGAACGGACGCCGGAGACGAAAGGCTGACCATACGCCCTCTTTTCCCCTGCGCTTCAAGAAAGCCTGCGGGGACGCGGGCGGTTCGGGGAAGGCCCTTTCCGAAAAAAGGACGCCTCCCCCGCACGGCGAAAGGCTTATTCGAACACGCTGGCGTTGGTGATGAGCACGGCGGAAACCGGCACGTCGGAGTGGATGCCGCGGGTCGTGGTCTTTTCCTTCTCGATCTTGTCGACGGCGTCCATGCCTTCGATGACCTTGCCGAACACGCAATAGCCGTAGCCGTTCATGTCGGGGGAGGAGAAGTTCAGGAACCCGTTGTCCACGGTGTTGATGAAGAACTGGGCCGTGGCGCTGTGGGGATTGGGGGTGCGGGCCATCGCGATGGTGCCGCGTTCGTTGCGCAGGCCGTTGTCGGCTTCGTTCTTGATGGGGGCGTGGGTTTCCTTTTCTTCCATCTTCATGTTCATGCCGCCGCCCTGAATCATGAAGCCCTTGATGACGCGGTGGAAAATCGTATTGGCGTAGAAGCCCTCGTTGACGTACTTGAGGAAGTTTTCCACGGTGACGGGGGCTTTATCGGGGTACAGTTCGATGAGGATGTCCCCGGAGGTCGTTTCCAGCAATACGGTAGGATTGGCCATGATATACTCCTTGCAAAATAATCGTAGGAGTATGCCCGAAATCCCCGCCGGAAGCAAGTTGGCCCGCCCCGTGACAGGCGCTCCGTTTCGGGCTATTCCCCGCAGGGAACGATTCGCAAAGGGTCTGCCGTAGGATTCAATCGATGCCTCTCCACAGCGTGGTGACTGCGCGGCCTGTTTCAAACATTTTCGTTGACGGGCGCTGCAACAAGGGAAATCGTCCCCAAGAGTTCATTGAACCTTCATGAATAAAATATCTATCGGCTGCTCCGGCGGAGCCTTCTCAAAAAGCGGTCCAGTTCTCCCGCCCGCCTCGCCCTCAAAGACGAGACCGTACCCCGCCGAGCGGACGGCCTAAGCGGTTCTCCCGCCAAGCCGCATCGGCACGAGCGGAACCGTCGAAAGGACGCCTCTCCCTGAAGAGGGCTGCGGAAAACCGTTTTTCCGCCCGGCGGCGGGGGCGTGCGGCCCCCGCTTCGGGAAAGGCCGTATTCACGAAACCGGTTGGGGCGGCAAAGGCCCCAAAAACGCCGTGGCTGCGGGTTTCCCGACAAGGGCCGTTCCCCGGAGACGGATGTGCCTTCGACGCCGCAACGGCTCCTTCGAACAGCCGAAGCGAGAACAGCCGAAAACCTGAACGCGGCGTTTGCCCCCCTGTCCAACCTGCAACCCCTTTCGCCATGAACGATACGCAACGCTTTACGCTTTTCCGAAAAAACCTGCTCCGCTGGTTCGCGGAGAACCGCCGCCCGCTGCCGTGGCGGGCCGACTACACGCCCTACCGGACGTGGATCGCGGAAGTCATGATGCAGCAGACGCAGATGGACCGGGGCGTCCGGTATTTCCTGCGCTGGATGGAACGCTTCCCCGACGTGGCCGCCGTCGCCGCCGCGCCCGAGGAGGACTTGCTCAAGGCGTGGGAGGGCCTCGGCTACTACCGCCGCGCCCGCAACGTTCAGGCCGCCGCCCGCGTGATCATGGAACGCCACGGCGGCGTCTTCCCGCGCGCCCACGCCGACATCCTCGCCCTGCCCGGCGTGGGTCCGTACACGGCCGGAGCCATCGCCAGCACGGCCTACAACGAGGAAGTCCCCTGCGTGGACGGCAACGTGGAGCGCGTCCTCTCCCGCGTGTTCGACATCGACGCCCCGGTCAGGGAGGAGCCCGCCAAAAGCCGCATCCGCGAGCTGGCGCAGGCGCTCATCCCGAAAGGCGAGGCCCGCAACTTCAATCAGGGGCTCATGGAACTCGGCGCGCTGGTGTGCCGCAAGAAGCCGGAATGCGACCGCTGCCCGCTGGCCGAACTGTGCGAAAGCCGCCGCCTCGGCATCCAGAACGAACGCCCCGTACCGGGCAAAAAGGCCGCCGTCACCCAGCTTGAGGTCGTGTGCGGGGTGCTCCTGCACGAAGGGAAGGTCTTCATCCAGCGCCGCAGGGACAAGGACGTTTGGGGCGGCCTGTGGGAGTTCCCCGGCGGCTGCGTGGAGCCGGGCGAGACGCCCGAACGGGCGGTCGTACGCGAGTGGCAGGAGGAAACCGGATTCAGGGTCGCCGTCGTGCGCCCGCTCGACACCATCCGTCACAACTACACCACCTATCGGATCACCCTGCGCTGCTACCTGCTCGAACTGGAGGGCAAACCGCAAGGCTGTCCCGTCCCCGAGGAACTGACCGAGGCCACGGCCTGCCAGTGGATCGCGCCGCAGGACGTGGAGGCGTTCCCCCTGCCCGCACCGCACCGCAAACTTGCCGACAACTGTAGCCTTTTTGACAACCCGGCCTCAGGCGAGTAGGTTCTGCGGACGCCGCGAGACACGCGGACCTCAACCGCAGCGCACGCCACGCCAACGCAGACACGAACTGGTATCGTCGTATTGCGACACGCAAACGTAGCGCGCCACGTCAACTTTTCTGGAGTCTCTCCCCATGCGCAAGACTGTTTACTGGATTGAAGGCGACGGCATCGGCCCGGACGTGTGGAAAAGCGCCCGCCCCGTCATTGATGAAGCCATCCGTCTGAGCTACGGCGACGAGCGCGGTTTCGAGTGGAAGGAACTGCTCGCGGGCGAAAAGGCGCTCAAGGAAACCGGCGCGCTGTTGCCCGAAGAAACCCTCGCCGCCCTGCGCGGCGCCGAGCTCGCCGTCAAGGGCCCCCTCGGCACGCCGGTGGGCAAGGGCTTCCGCAGCCTTACCGTCACCATGCGCCAGACCCTCGATCTCTACGCCTGCATCCGGCCCATCCGGTACTTTGAGGGCATCGAATCCCCGGTGAAGCATCCCGAGCGCGTGAACATGGTCATCTTCCGCGAAAACACCGAAGACGTGTACGCGGGCATCGAATATCAGGCCGGGACGCCCGAAGCCGCCAGACTGATCGCCTTCCTGCGCGACGAGCTGGGCGCGAACGTGGACGCCACCGCCGCCGTGGGCGTCAAGCCCATGACGGAAAAGGGCTCCAAACGCCTCATCCGCGCCGCCATCCGCCACGCCCTCGCCCGGAACCTTCCGAGCGTGACCCTTGTGCACAAGGGCAACATCATGAAGTTCACCGAAGGCGCGTTCCGCCAGCACGGCTACGATCTGGCGAAGGAAGAGTTCGGCGACCGCACCGTGGCCGAGGCCGAAGCCGCCTCCGCGCCGGGCAAGCTGGTGATCAAGGACCGCATCGCCGACGCCATGTTTCAGGAAGCCCTCATCCGTCCCGAGCAGTACAGCGTGCTCGCCACGCCGAACCTGAACGGCGACTACATTTCCGACGCCCTCGCCGCGCAGGTCGGCGGCCTCGGCCTCGCGCCCGGCGTGAACATGTCCGAAAGGCTGGCCTTCTTCGAAGCGACCCACGGCACCGCGCCGAAGCTCGCCGGAAAGGACCGCGCCAACCCCGGCAGCCTCATCCTCAGCGGTGCGCTCATGCTGGAGCACATCGGCTGGAAGGAAGCGGCGGACCGCATCTACAACGCGGTGAACACCGCCATCGCCCGCCGCGCCGTCACCGAGGACCTCGCCGCCCAGATGGAAGGCGCGCGTACGGTCGGCTGCACGGAGTTCGGGGAAATCATTACGAAGCTGCTGTAGGGGGAACGCCTCCGGCGGCAAGGGGGCTACCGCCCCCTTGACCCCCGTCCGGGGGGAATGATTCCCCCCGGCCCCCCTCGGTTACGGCGTCATGAGGGGCGGGGGGGGCAATCCGAATCGCTCCGACATTCAAGGGGAGGAAAGGAAAGCCTTTCCTCCCTTTGTCAATCGCTTGACAGGACGGCGCGGACGGCGGTACCGCGTAAAGGAGCTTTGGGAAGGATTCCGCTTCTCTTCCGACCGCAGGAGGCCGCCATGCAATGGGATTCCGCCGCCTATCTTCAATTCGGGGCCGAACGGACGCAGCCGTCCGTTGATCTGGTCAAGCGCATCGAACTCGAACGGCCCCGCAAGCTGCTCGACGTGGGCTGCGGACCGGGGAACAGCACGCAGGTTCTGGCAGACACCTTTCCGAACGCCCTGCGGATCATCGGCATCGACAGTTCGCCGGAGATGATCGAGACCGCGAAGGGCGACCACCCGGACATGGAGTTCCGCATCCTCGACGCCTCCGCCCTTCCCTCTCTCGGGGAAAACGACTTCGACGTGGTGTTCTCCAACGCCTGCCTCCAGTGGGTGCCGGACCACCCGCGCGTGCTCCGGGACATGCTGGCCCTGCTCCGCCCCGGCGGGGTGCTCGCCGTCCAGCTTCCCATGAACTACGAGGAGCCCATTCACCAGATCATCAAGGGACTGGCCGCGTCGGACGATTGGCGCGCCGAACTCGCGGACGCCCGGACCTTCCACACGCTGAGGCAGGAGGACTACTTCGACATCCTCGCCGCCGAAACCGGAGGCTTCCAGATGTGGCAGACCACCTACCTCCACCGCCTGCCGTCCCACGAGGCCATCATGGACTGGTACAAGGGAACCGGCCTGCGCCCCTACCTGAGCCTGCTCTCCGAAGACCGCGCCCGAATCTTCGAACGGGCCGTGCTGGAGGAAATCGTCAAACGCTATCCCAAACAGCGCAACGGCGAAATCATCTTCCGCTTCCCCCGCTTCTTCTTCACCGCCTCCCCCAAAGCCTGATCACCTTCCGCACGCAAAAAGGCGGGGAAAACCTTTCCCCGCCTCTTCATAAGAAAAAACACGCAACGCCCGTTTCCCGCCAACGCGAACCCGCTCCGAACAGGGATTCGATAAAGACGAACGTCTTTGAAGAAGGAGGGGAGGGGTCCGGGGGAG
>CABKMN010000104.1 GCA_902373525.1 uncultured Bilophila sp.
GGGTTTGGGGAGGGGGAGGAAAACCTTTCTCCAGAAAGGTTTTCCTCCCCCTCCCCAATGCTCATGCCCCATCTCTATCATGGATTTCACGCACATGGCACGTGTACGATGGACGGAAAGGAGACTTCCCATGTCCGTGACATCCGCAATCCGCGAACAGGCCGCCCTGCTCTGGCGGTTCCTCGGCTTTTTCCAGACCCCCTACCTGCGGGTCCTGCACGCGATCATCGCCGTGCTGGTCATCCTGCAAATCCTGAGCAGCTTCGCCATGCACATGCTGCCGTCCGGGCAGATCAACCCGGCGATCAGCAGTTGGCTGGCGACGTGGTACCACATTCTGGCGGGCCTCGCGACGGTGATCGCGGGCCTGCTGCTGACGGCGTACAGCCTCACGAAACGCGGGCTCCGCTACTTCTTTCCCTACCTCTGGGGCGATACCGAACAGCTCGGAAAGGACATCCGGGCCAGCCTGCACTTCAAGATGGTGCCGCCGAGGCCCAAGGGGCTGGCGACCGCGGTGCAGGGGCTCGGGATCGGCGCGCTGCTGCTCGCCGTGCTCTCAGGACTGCTCTGGTACCTGCTCTGGATCAACGGCTCCCCGTTCGCGGAACCGGCCCGCAAGGCGCACGAAAACCTGACCCTGCTCATTGAGCTGTACCTGTTCGGACACGGCGGCATGGCCCTGCTCCACTTTTTCGTGTGGCAACGCAAAAGCGGCAGGGACGAAAAGGCTCAGGAAGGATCGGACTCCTGACCGTACCGCTTGAGCTTGGTGTGCAGAGTCTTGCGGGAAATGCCGAGCCGCTTCGCCGCCTCGCTCTTGTTGTCGCCCACGCTGTCCAGCATGCGCAGGATGGCTTCGCGCTCCACCTCTTCCAGCGTCGCGCCCTCCGGCAACCCCGCCGCGGGCGACGCCTCCTCCCGTTCGTAGGCCTGCGTCACGGCGAGCGGCAGCTCGCGTTCCGAAATGTAGCTCCCGAAAAGGAGCACCACCGCGCGCTCCACGGCGTTTTCCAGCTCGCGGACGTTGCCGGGCCACGGGTACTTGACCAGCATGTCCATCGCCTTGGGCGTGAACCCCTTGACGTCCTTGCGGTTCCGCTCGCCGAACACCCTAAGGAAATGCTCCGCCAGCAGGGGGATGTCCTCCGGGCGCTCCTGAAGCGAAGGGACCTGAATGCTCACCACGTTGAGCCGGTAATACAGGTCCTCCCGGAAGCGTCCGGCGGCGACCTCGTCCAGCAGGTTGCGGTTCGTCGCCGCCACGATGCGGACATCGACCTTGAGGGTCGCGTCGCCGCCCACACGCTGGATTTCGCGCTGCTGAATGGCACGGAGCAGCTTCACCTGCATGAGCAGGGAAATTTCCCCGATTTCGTCGAGGAACAGCGTACCGCCGTCGGCCTGTAGGAAACGCCCGTCCCGGCGCTTGTCCGCGCCCGTGAACGCGCCCTTCTCGTGGCCGAACAGTTCGGACTCCAGCAGGCTCTCGGTCAGGGCCGCGCAGTTCACCGCCACCCACGGCCCGTCCTTTCGCTGGCTCTGGTTGTGGATGGCGCGGGCCACAAGCTCCTTGCCCGTACCGGACTTGCCGGTGATGAGCACCGTGGCCTCGGAGGGCGCGACCGTGTGGATCATCTCCAGCATGCGCCGGATCGCCGGGCTGTTCCCCACGATGCCCTCCACGGGCAGGGGCGCGCGGACGTCGGGCGAGGCCGCCTCGCTGTGCTCCAGCGTCTTGAACAGCGTTTCCTTGAGCAAATCGAAGTCGAGCGGCTTGATCAGATAGTCCACCGCGCCGGACTTCATGGCCTCCACGGCGGATTCCACGGCGGAATAGGCGGTCATGAGCACCACCGGCACGGCGGGATTGTATTTGCGGATTTCCTTCAGCGCCGTGATGCCGTCCATGTCCGGCATGCGGATGTCCATCAGCACCATGTCGAAGGGCCGTTCGCGCACGCGCTCCACCGCCTCCTTCCCGTCCGGGGCGGACGTCACCGCCAGACCCCACCGGGAAAGCAGGGCTTCGAGCATGCCGCGATGCCCCGGATCATCGTCAACAACCAGAACCGTATGCCGTTCTTTCTCCGCCATAATGCTCCTCAACTCCTCAGGACGCCGGATGCGTCTCCTCGTCCACGCCGCTGAACGGGAACCGCAGCAGGAATGTGGTGCCCGTTCCGGGCGTACTCGCGACTTCGATGGTCCCGTCGTGGGCCTCCACAATCTTGTGGACGATGGAAAGCCCCAGTCCGGTGCCGCTGGCCTTGGTGGTGAAATAGGGGCTGAAAATATCCGCCAGACGGTCGGGCGCGATGCCGCATCCCGTGTCCGCGACTTCCAGCACCAGTTCCGGGCCGTCCATCCGGCCCCGCACGGTGAGCATACCGCCATCGGGCATGGCCTGTACAGCGTTGAGAAAGAGATTGAGCAGCACCTGCGTCATGCGGTCCTGATCGAGACGCACGGCGGTCGGCGGCTGGGGCAGTTCGGCCCGGAAGGCGATGCTCCGGGCGTCCATGTCCTGCTGCACCATCTGCCGCGCCCGATCCACGAGGTCGTCGAGTACGACGTCGGTCAGGTTCAGGACGTCGGGCCGCGCGAAGTCGAGCAGATCGCCCACGACCTTGTCCAGCCGCAGCACCTCCTGCGTCATGATGCCCGCCATGCGGCTTTCGTCGCTGTCCTTGGGGCTCGCCTCCATGAAGAACCGGGCCAGCCCCTTGATCGCGCTGAGCGGGTTGCGGACTTCGTGCGCGATGCCCGCCGCCATGTTGCCGAGGGCCACCAACCGGTCGCGCCGCCGCAGTTCGCTCTGGAGCCGCCGGATTTCACCGAGGTCGCGCATGATCAGCGCGGTGCCGATGGCTTCGCCCTCCTCGGTCACGATGTGCGAGGCGCTGATCGCCAGCGGAACCCGACGCTTTTCCCCGAAGACGCACCACGCTTCCTGTTCCTTGATCGCCTTGCGGTCCGACTGCTCCAGCACGCTCCACACGCCGGGCAGCAGGTCGCGCAGGCTTCCGCCTTCCGCCGTCCTGCGGGCGAGCCCGGTGATCTCCAGCGCCGCCGGGTTGACGGAGGCGATCCGCCCGTTCATGTCCGTGGAGATGATGCCCACCGGAAGCGTCCGCAGGATTTCCGAGGCAAAGGCGGTCGTCTCCTGCACCACCTTGCGCGAACGCCGGTAGCTGTGGATCAGGAACAGGGTAAAGCAGCCCACCACACCCACGAACACCAGAATGGCGAACATCACCGCCATGTGCTTTTCGTCGGCGGCCTGCGCCTCTTCCAGCGGCGTACGATCATACTCCACGAAAATCACCAGCGGGGCACCCTCCGCGATGCTCGTTTCCAGCATGCCGCAGGAGTCGCCGCCCATGCTCCGCATCCCCCGCATCCGGTGCCCGCCGTGCCGCCGCAGTTCGCCCTGCGGGACGGAAAACCGCTTGTAGACCTGAAACACGGGCATGCCGTTCGGCAGGGTCGCGGCGCTCCATTTCGCCTGCCGGTCCGGGTCCAGTTCCGCCAGTTTCTCCGGCGAAAGAAAGCTCGTGCCGACGAGCGCGGGATTCGCCGCCATGAGCACGGTGCCGCTGTTGCTGGTGATCACCAGTGAGGCGATGTCCGGCTGTTCGCCCACCTTGGCGAGCAGATCGCTCAGCACCTCGTCCGACCAGTGGAAGCCCATGCCGGTCCGCAACGCGCCTTCCAGCGCGCTGATCAGCGCCGATCCCTTTTCCAGCGTGAGCTGAGCCGTGAAATCGGATTCGCGTTTGGCGTTGTGCAGCCCGAACACGACGATCCCCGCCGAAAACAGCAGGGCGCAGAGCATGACGAGCCACGGGAACAGCGTAAGCCAGCGGGGCATTTTTTTGAGCGAAGGTGTATGCACGGGGGCCTCTCTTGTTGCGGGCGCGGATCGCGCCGCCGAATGGAATGTACTTAGGGTATAGCAAAAAACGTTCCCGGACACGAACGCCCGCCGGAACCCCGTTTGGGGACTTTCCCGCGTCCGTTCCGCCCCTCCCGAGCGCCGAAAAAGACCGTTCCGGAGCCGAGTGTGACGTTTTTACACACCGGGAAACGCACGGCTGGTTCCATTCTACCCACTTCCCGGAACGGCTTGCGACGCTCCGGGTGTCCTCATTTTCTTTTTCCTTTTATGAAAACGAGTTACAGAAAGCAGAACGTTTTGGCACGCCGCTTGCTGTATGCCAAGCAAGCCGATTGGCTTCAACCTTTCAAACAACAACCCCACTCAGGAGTAATACTATGAAGACTCGTGCTCTTATCGCCGCTTTCGCCCTTTCCGCCATCGTCCTCGGCACCGGTTCCGCCTTCGCCTACAACGGCTACGGACACGGCATGCACAACGGCGGGTACATGCACAACGGTTCCGGCTACGGCATGATGGACTCCAGCGCCCTGTCCCCCGAAAAGCAGAGCGCCTACGAAGCGATGATGAAGGAACATTACAACCGCGTTTCCCCGCTGCGCGACAAGCTGAACGCCAAGGACATCGAGCTCGACGCGCTCTCCCGCAACCCCAACGCGAAGCCGGAAGCCATCTCCAAGCTCGCCGGTGAAGTGGCGGAACTCCGTGCCCAGCTCCGCAACGAACGCATCGCCCTCGGCGACAGGATGGAAAAGGAACTCGGCGTGCAGCCCCGCGGCATGATGCGCGGCGGCATGGGCTACCACCACGGCGGCGGACGCGGCCACGGCGGTCACGGCGGCTACGGCAACTGCGGGTACTAAACGCCGCTCCGGGGGAACGGACCGTTCCCCCAGCCCCCTCCCCTTTCCGGGCCCTGTTTTCACCCCTCACTTCCGCATCGTCCCGCCCGCGCCCGACATCCGCTGACGAGGGCCACCCCGCATCATCCGGCCCCTCCCTCACGCCTCGCGGGAACGCCGCATGAGCCTTGAGACAGGCGGGCAGACACAGCCGGGTTCCACGCCGCGCGGGAACGCCTCCGAACAGGGATTCGACAACGTCGAGCGTTCCGGGAAGAAAAAGGGGGAGTTCGGGAGGGGGGAAGGGAAACCTTTCTGAAGAAGGTTTCCCTTCCCCCCTCCGATTGTTTTACCGTTTCGCCAGCAACAGCCAGACCTGCCCCTGTGTGTAGATGGTCATGGCCTGCCGGTGGGCGTCCTCGCCCTCGCCGGTGTACATGTCGATGCGCCGCAGCCGGATCGCGCCGCCGGTGTCGTGCGCGAACCCGAGCCCCCGCCGCACCGTTCCCTTCCCCGGCAACGCGTAGGCCACGATGCCGCCGAGCGGCAGCACCTGCGGATCGACCGCCATGCTCACCCACGGCGTCAGCTCGCACCCCGCCGTCCCCTTGGGATGCTCCGAACCGTAACGGAAAAATACGTATCCCTTCGCCGCGTTCAAAAACGCCCGGCGCTTCGAGGGATGGCTGTCC
Organism: uncultured Bilophila sp.; assembly: GCA_902373525.1. Lineage (GTDB taxonomy): Bacteria > Desulfobacterota > Desulfovibrionia > Desulfovibrionales > Desulfovibrionaceae > Bilophila. The sequence goes on from CABKMN010000104.1 coordinate 5,436, forward strand.
CACCATTCCCTGATCCCCTTCATCGACGCCTTGTTGCGCGGAAGCTGCCCCGTGCGGATCAGATAGCCCGCCATGCTCTGGCCGGACTGCCCGTTCAGCCCCGCGAACAGCGCGGCCCGCTGCGTGCCGTCGTCGAACGCCAGAATGCCCGAACCTTCCAGCATCAGATCATAGGCCGCCACGGGATGCGGCAGCCACGCCATTTCGAGGCCCCGGCCCCGCAGCGCGCCGTCCAGATCGATGTCCGCCCGGCTGAAATACGGCGTCTCCGGCCTGATGACCTGTAAAAAGGCGTCCTCGGGACAGGCGTGCGAGGGCAGGCACCATGCCAGATCGGGGGCCAGTTCGTCCGGCAGCCGGTAGATGGGGTGCTCGTACCCCGGTTTGCGCGTCCGGCTGGCCCGCATGATCGGCGAATAGTAGCCCGTGAACTTCACGCCGGGTTCCACGCTCAGCCATTCGAATTCCTGCGCCAGCAGTTCGGGACGGGCGTCCAGACGGGGCAGGAGGTTCTTCAGCTTCTCCAGCGACGCCGCCACCTCTCCCCACGTGATCCGAATGCCGCTGTGCTCGGCGGCCCGCTCGTCCGGGTTCCAGCTCTGGGCGTATTCGAGGCTCCGCTCCAGCGCCGGGGCCAGCTCCGTCCACGAGCGCAGGCCCATCGCCGTCTTGTCGAGCCTGACCGCCTGACCGCGCGCGCCGTCTTCGGAAACGCGTCCGAACAGAGGCGACGGCGTGTTCAGCGCCTCCACCGCCGGATGCGCCGCTTTTCGGACGACGCGGGAGGTGTCCGGGGACGCCGGCCCGGAAGGGACGGGGGCGGCCTTGGGACCGCACGCCGCCAGCAGGAAGACGAGGCATACGACAAGCGTTCTGATCATCGGGACCTTCCTCCGCACGCCGCCGGACAGGGCTTCGCCGCAGCGCACGAGATGATAATAATGAATTTTTCCCTCTGGATACACTACAGGAAAAGGAGGCAACACTTCTTGAGGGGCGGGCACACCATAGTGCCAACCTTCCGAATACGCAACGCTCGGGATGGCGACGATGGAAACGCTGATGCAGGTTTTGAAGGCAATCAACAATGTGATCTGGGGTCCGGGCATGCTGCTCCTGCTCATCGGCACGGGCGTCTACCTGACCGTGGGGCTGCGTTTCTATACGTTCCGCAACATTTTCTCGGCCTTCGCCCTGCTCTGGAAAGGGCGCGCGCCCTCCGAAGGCGACTCCGGCGAGCTGACGCCGTTCAACGCCCTGATGACCGCGCTCGCGGGCACCATCGGTACGGGCAGCATCGTGGGCGTGGCGACCGCCATCCTCTCGGGCGGGCCGGGCGCGCTGTTCTGGATGTGGTGTACCGCGATGGTGGGCATGGCGACCAAATTTTCCGAAATCCTGCTCGCCGTCCGCTACCGGGAAGTGACGCCCGCCGGGAATTTCGTGGGCGGGGCCATGTATTTCATCAAGAACGGGCTCGGGGAAAAATGGAAATGGCTGGGCGGCGCGTTCGCGGTCTTCGCGGCCATCACCTGTTTCGGCACCGGGAACGCGGTGCAGACCAACGCCATCTCCGGCGTGCTGCGGGAAACCTTCGGCGTGCCCACATGGGCCACGGCCCTGATCCTGTTCCTGCTGATCGGCGCTGTCCTGCTCGGCGGGCTCCGGCGCATCGGCAGCGTCGCCGGGAAGATCGTGCCGTTCATGGCGATCCTGTACACGCTGGCCTCGCTGATCATCCTCATCCTGAACATCCGGGAAGTGCCCGCCATGTTCCTGCATGTGGTGGAGGAAGCCTTCACCCCCACGGCGGCGCAGGGCGGCTTCGCCGGAGCCACGGCCATGATGGCGGTCCGCTTCGGCATGGCCCGGGGCATCTTCGCCAACGAGGCCGGGCTCGGCAGCGGGCCCATCGCCCACGCCACGGCCACCTCCACGCCCATCCGGCAAGCCACCATCGGCATGCTCGACGTGTTCATCACCACCATGCTGGTGTGCAGCATGACCGGGTTCGCCATTCTGGTCACGGGCGAATGGACCGCCGTGGGCGCGCAGGGCGCGTCGCTCACCGCGCAGGCCTTCGAAACCGCGCTGCCCGGCGTGGGCTCGGCCATCGTGGCGTTTTCGCTGGTCATGTTCGCGTTCACGACCATCCTCGGCTGGTGCGTGTACGGCGAACGCTCCGCCATCTTTCTCTTCGGCGACCGGATATTGAAGCCGTTCCGCATCCTGTACACCATCGTGGTGCCCATCGGGGCCCTCGCGCAACTCGACCTCGTGTGGATTCTGGCGGACACCTTCAACGCGCTGATGGCCTTCCCCAACCTCGTCGGCGTCCTGCTGCTGAGCCCCGTCGTGTTCCGGGCCGTACGGGAACGGGACGAGGACTGATTCCTTCATACTGCCCCAACAGCCGGGACGGCGGAAAAGGCCGCCCACGGGCCGCTCCGTTTTCCCGGAGCCGATTGACGCGGGGACCGTTTGCGGCTATCCCAAAGTCATTCTTGCCTCTCTAACGGTTGGGGACGTGATGGCCTTTCTCCGGTACGGCATGCGGCATCTCTGGACGGGTCTGATCCTGCTGCCGGTGGTCCTGTGCCTGCCGTGGGGCGTCTTCGGCGGCCATCCCGAACCCGGAGCGCGTCCGTCCCTCGGCTGGGACACGGGCCCCCTGCCGCCGAAACGGCAGCCCGCGCTCACGGAAACGCAGCACGTCCGGCATTCCTGCGGACTCGAATCCGAAAAGGACATCAGTCCACCGCCTCCCGTCGCGCTTTTTTCAACGCCCGTCCCGGACGCCCTCCCCCCTCCGC
>CABKMN010000105.1 GCA_902373525.1 uncultured Bilophila sp.
TCCCCAGACCCCACCCCTCTTCTTCAAAGACTTTCGTCCTTATCGAATCCCTCTTGTCGGTTTTACCGGAATAGGGAAGGCCGGGCATTCCGAGGCGCGGCCCGCCGAACGTTTCGGTAACATTTTCGGGTAGGCAAAAAGGCCGGACGCTTGGGGCGTCCGGCCTTTTGGTATGATCTCAAGCCAGTTGGGAGAGCGTTGTGACCGAAACGCTAAACCACCCGCTATGGGATGGCTGTTCCGGTGAGGTTCCGGGAGACGTGCGCGTCCGAAACGGAAACGACGCGGTCCCGTTCTCTTCGTTGACCCATAGGAACGTCTTGGGAGGGAGAGAGGGAGGTTTGGAGGGGGAGAGGGGACCTTTCTTCAGAAAGGTCCCCTCTCCCCCTCCAATTCTTTATTCTTCCTCAACAAAACACCGGGTCAGATCGTCCAGCGTCTCGCGGCGGCGGATGAGCTTGGGCGTCCCGTCGCTGGTGATGAGCACCTCGGCGGCGCGGGGACGCTGGTTGTAGCTGGAGGACATGACGAAACCGTAGGCCCCGGCGTCGAGCACGCCGAGCACGTCGCCTTCCCGAATCAGCGGCAGCGGGCGCTTCTTGGCGAGGATGTCGCCGCTTTCGCAGATGTTGCCCACTACGGTCTGCTCGACGAGATCGGCGTCGGGCTGGCCGTTCTCACGGTAGATTTCGATGTCGTGGAACGAATCGTACATGGCCGGGCGGACCAGCACGTTGAAGCCGAGGTCCGTACCGACGTATCGGTTTTCCCCGTTGAACTTGGCGGCGTGCACCGTGCCGAGCAGCACGCCGCATTCCGCCGTCACGTAACGGCCCGGCTCAATGAAGAATTTGCCCTTGTAGCCGGTCTCGTCCACCCATGCGGACAGCTTGGCGTGAAGCCGGGTTCCCAGCGCCTCCATGTCGAGGCGGGGCTGGTTTTCATATTTGTGGTAGGGGATGCCGAGGCCGCCGCCGAAGTCGATGAGTTCGAGGGAGGGGAACAGATCGGCGAGGTCCGTCTGGACGAAGTGCAGCAGGAAGTCGATGGCGTTGAGGTAGCTGTCCGGCTCCATGAACAGGGAACCGATGTGCTGGTTGATGCCGGCAAGCGTCAGATTGTGCTTTTTGAGCAGGGCGCGGACGTCGTCCATCGCGGTGGGGTCGATGCCGAACTTGGTTTCCTTTCCGGCGGTGACGACCTTCTTGTGGTGGCCCGCCCCGATGCCGGGATTGATGCGGATCATGGCCTTGCCGCCGGGATTGACCGTGCCGTACAGGTCGAGCTGCGACAGCGAATCGACGCTGACGAGGAGCCCGTTGTCCACGGCGTTCTTCATTTCGGCGGCGGAAACGTTGTTGCAGACGTAGAGAAGCAGGTCGGAGGTGAAGCCCGCCAGCTTGTTGATGTGCAGCTCGCCGGGGGACATGGCGTCGGCGTGGAACCCCTCTTCGCGGACGATGCGCAGGAGGGCGGGATTCGTGTTGGCTTTCGCCGAGTAGTTCACCTGAAATCCCGGAAGACCGGACAGGCCGAGCAGTTCCCGGCACCGGCGGCGCAGCACGTTCTCATTGTATACGTACAGGGGCGTGCCGTACTTGGCGGCGAGTTCCCGCGGCGTGGCGTTTCCAAAGAAATTGACCTTGTCGGTCTGGGCGGAACGAACGTTTGGCATGGATTGTCCTCTGAATGGCAAAAGATTACGGCGACAAGGTAACAGGCTGTACCGTGCTGTCAATAGAGGAGGCGGGCAATCAAAAATATTTTATGATATTCTTCGGTTAGATGTGTACAAGATTGTCATGCGCCGCGTCTCCTCCGTCCGCCCCGGAAAGGATGTTTGACTTTCCGCCTTTCTGGGGACATGGTAGAACATAAAACTTCACCAAGGAGCCATTCATGGCAATCAAAGACGGCGATACCGTTCGAGTGCATTATACAGGGACTTTTTCCGACGGAGAGGTGTTCGATTCTTCCAGAGAGCGTGAGCCGCTGGAATTCTCCATCGGTGACGGAAGCCTGATCCCCGGTTTCGAGGACGCGCTGATCGGCCGCGCCAAGGGCGAGCGCTTTACGGTCACCATTCCCGCCGATGACGCGTACGGCGAACACCTTGAGGAACTGCTCATGGAAGTGCCCCTGAGCGAAGTCCCCGAAGACATCAAGCCCGAAGTGGGCATGATGCTCCAGATCGCCACCGACGACGGCGACATGGAAGTGCAGATCGTCGAAGTCAACGACAAGGCCGTGGTGCTTGACGCCAATCATCCGCTGGCCGGCGAGGACCTGACCTTCGACATCGAAGTTGTCGACGTCAAATAGGCTTTGCGAACAGGCTCCGATTCGGGTATTCTGAATCGGAGCTTTTTTTATGACGGCGTTTTTTACTGGAAAAAGGCAGAGGGGACGACTGAGCGGGTCGCCTTTTGCTTCGGACATCAGGCCCTGGAGGAGACATGAAAGTTGTTTTCGAGATCACCGGGTTGAGTTGTGACCTTGCGCTTCACCCCATCTCGCCCCAGACGGCGGAAAGCATGCGCGAGGGCGGACGTGACATCTACAGCCAGAAGTACATGAACTGGTGGCGTAGAGGCAACACGCGCACGTTCGGCATGCGTATCAACGAGTCTTCCGAGATTCGTCTTCAGGTGGACGGCGAGGACGTTTCGTTCAACGCCAACCTGTTGTACCGCAACGTGTACACCCTGCGGCAGCGCATGTACCTTTCCAGCAAGGCGCAGTTCCTCGCCGTTCTGGGATACGACAACGAAACCTGCACGTTCCGCTGGATTTGGGACAACATCGAAGACTTCGACGTCACCAAGTTCAACTTTGTGGTGACGGACTGGGACAACGTGCTCTCCACCAAGGGTTACCGTGTGCTCGACAACGTCTTCTACGACGGCAAGCATGCCGACGATGAGGAATGGCTGAACCCCAGCGGCTTTACGCTCATGGACCCCATCGTCATCGACCTCGACGACGTGCGCCGCGAAATCGAGGAAGAACTCAAGGGTACCGCCGCGTACGACCGCTAGAACCGGAACGAGCGGCCCGTTCCGCTTTTTTCGCGACAGAATACAAAAAGCCTCCGCCGATGCGGGGGCTTTTCTGTTGCGGGCCTCGGCGTATTGAGGGAGCGGTTGAACGCATACGCCGCCCGCTTGCGGGCGGATCGGGAGTCCTTCGACTCCGTTCAGGAAAACGGGCGATGCGGCGGAGCCGGAAAGGCGCGGGTCGTACCGGCGGTGGAACGAAAAAGGGCGGGGAAACGTTCCGAAAACGTTTCCCCGTCCTTTTTCGTTCTTTTCCCGGTATCGTTTACTGTTCCTCAAACGAGGCCCGGTTTTTGTTGATGACGGCGACGAGATCGGGCATGAGCTGGGCGACTTCGTCCATGTTGCCGGAACAGGCGGCTTCTTCGAGACAGCGGGCCGGATCGTCGAGCACCCGCAGGTCGTAGGCTTCGGCCAGACGTCCGATGTGCGCGGCGGCTTCGCAGACGGCCTGCGCGTCGCCGGACTGCTCGCCCCGGATCGCGCGATCCAGCGCGGCGTCGAGGTCCGCGAGCAGGGAATGGATGGCCTCGTCGGACGCTTCGTCCTGCGGCTCCTCGGGCGGGTTCGTTTCCGGGGAAACGGACCGGGATGCCTGCGGGGCTTCCGGCGCGGGCGCTGCGGGGCGTTCCGGTTCCACGGGGGCCACGGGCTCGCCGAGTTCCACAATGTCCTCAATGTGCAGTCCGCCGCTGGCGGGAGCGGGACGCGAACCCTGTTCGCAGGGCGCGAGCCGTTCGGCCTCGTCCAGCAGCGAACGGGCGGCTGATTCCGGCACGGCGGGCGATACGTCCCCGAACAGATCGGGGAGCGGCGGCTCGGCTGCCGGAACCTTGGCGGGCTCGGCGGGGGAGCGGAGCGGTTCGGTCAGCGTGATGACCGGTTGGGAAGGCTTTTCGACTTCCAGTCCGTCGAGGGAAAGAGCTTCCGTTTCCGCTTCGGCTACGGGCGTATCCAGCAGCAGGGCGTCGCCGTCGAGCACACGGGGAGCGCCGTCCAGCGGTTCGCCCAGCAACAGCGGTTCGTCGAGGGACAGCGGCGTTTCCTCACGGGCGGGTTCCGCCTGCGACGTGAGAGTCAGCGGTTCCTCGTCGGGTTCCATCGCCAGCGTCAGCGGGGACCGGACGGGGTTTGCCGGTTCCATCTGCGGCGTGGAGGCCGGTTTCTCGGGCTCCAGCGAAAGCGGCTTGGTGATGGGCATGGGTTCGCCTACCCATTCGTCGGCGCCTGCGGCTGGAACGGGCTCGGCTTCCGGTGCGGGAGTCCGCGCGGGCTTCGGGGAAACCGCAGACGGCTCTTGCGCGGGCATAGCCGGGGTTTCTCGAGCCGCGGGGCCTTCGGGCCGTTCCGTCGGGGCCGGTTTCGTGATGATGGGCATGGGCTCGCCCACCCATTCCGCCGCGTTCGACGGAGCCGTGGAGCGGGCCGGCGTATGCTTGGCGCGTTCTTCCAGCGGGTTCGGGCGGGAAGGCCGCTTCGTTTCCTTGAGGGCGGCGTCCGTTTTGGCGATGGGCATGGGCTCGCCCACGCTCGACAGCTTCGGCTTTTCGGCCTTTTCCGTCAGCACGACCACCGGTTCCTCTTCCGGTTTGACGGCGGGGGCGGCGGGGCGTTCCGGGGTGGGCTTCTGTTTGAGGAACGGGGACAGCAGTTTGCCGAGCAGGCCGGTTTTGGCCGATGCGGCGGGCTGCTCCGCCTTGGGGGTCGGCAGATCGGGCAGATCGACCGGCTTCGGCTTGGCGGGTCCGGACGTTGCGGCGGGCTGTTTGGGGGCCTTCGGGTTCGGCTTGGGCGCGGCGGGCGTCTCGTCGGTATCCTTGAACCGGCGTGAGACGGGCGCGAGGCGCAGGGTCAGGTGCCGCAGGTCCTTGCGGGTGATGGGCTTCTTGAGGAAGTGGGTGCAGCCCGCCCGGCGCAGGGAGTCGATCTGTTCGCTGCTGTTGACCAGCGCGAGGATGCTGGCCAGCGGGAAATTGTGCTCGCCCTCGAAGATGCGGATGGCGGCCACGGCGCTGCCGATGGCCTCTTCCGGCATGTCGTCGTCGAAGATGAGCAGTGCGCCGGGAGCGCGGCGGTAGAGCGTTTGCGCCTCTTCGGCGCTCCGGGCTTCGATGATCTCGTGGGGCAGTTCGTCCAGATAGAAGGACAGCATCTGCCGGTTCGCCGGGAGGCTGCTGACCACGATGATCCGCAGGCTGCTGACGGGCAGACGGGACAGGTTGTCCTTGTCCGGCTCGGCGGCGGGCACGGGCTGCGGTTCGGTTACGCGGGCCGCAAGGCGCATGCTGAAGGAGACGGTGGTGCCTTTGGGGCCGCTTTCGAGGGAGACGAGTTCGCCGTCCGGGCCGACGAGTTCCCACGCGCGGACGAGGGCCAGCGTACTGCGCCCGAGGGGCGGCATGCCGGAGCCGGTGTCCGAAACGGTGAACAGCAGGTGGCCGGGATCGGTGCTTTCGGGAAGGCGCTGGGCGCGTATCTGAACCATGCCGCGTTCGGTGGCGAGCACGGCGCTTTCCACAAGCAGGGCCAGCACGTCGGCGAGCTGGGCGCGGTGCCCTTCGTAATAGCGCGGCAGGTGCGGCGCGGTGAACCATGACAGGCCGAGGTTTTTGGACTCCGCGAGGTTCGCCACCGCTTCGTGGGTTTCCAGCAGAAGCTGGTTCAGGTCGAAGCGTTCCTTGCGGAGTTCGTCCGGCGCGGGTGCGCCCTTGCCCATGTTGCCGATGGCCGTAGCGAGGTTGCGTCCGGCGACCCCGAGGGCGTCGGTGCGGCGGCGGGCTTCGGCGGAAAGCGGCGACTGGTCCACGGCGCTGATGGCCCGGAGCAGGGCGTCGAGCGGGGCGCGGAGGGATTCCTCGACCATGCCTGCGGACAGCGGGGCCTGCAAGGCTTGCGGGTAGGGCAAGTTGTCGGGCTTGCGGGGCTTCGCCGTGGCGGTCGGTTCGGGCTGCACGCGGGCGGGCGCGGGCTTGGGCGTGGGGAACGCGGCGATGGCAAGCCCTTCCGGTTCGATGGACAGGGAAGGCAGGCGATCGCCGGACGGTGCGGGATCGTTGGGGAAGCCGCCCAGTTCCAGCGCGGCGACGCCCGCTCTGCCGGTTTTGGGCGTTTCGCGGCTGGTCCGGCTGTTGGGCGCGGGCAGCGGTTTGGGGCTCGGGCTGAGCGCCGCCATGAGCGCGCTCAGGGTCAGGAAGGTCAGCGGGAGCAGGCTCACCACGCCCGGCGTCATGAAGCCGTCCAGCGCGTGGGGGAGCATGGCGATCAACCCGTCGGGGAGCAGGCGGGACAGCGGGAACAGGGCCAGCATGCCGAGCGGCGGCAGCAGGCAGATCAGGAAAAAGCGTTTCGCGCCGGGAAGGCGGCGCAGACAGGCTGCGAACGTGCCCGGCAGGAGGAGCAGCATGAACAGGGGCCACAGGGGCAGGAACTGGAGCGTCCATGTGTAGCCGGGAACCAGCGGCGCGACCGAGATGACGATGCCGAGCAGGGCCAGCAGGACGAACTGCATATCAATAAAAGGGGCGTGGTGGCGCGTCCGCATCATATGCCTGCCCACATGCGGCAGGATGAGCAGGGCCACGCCGGGCGCGAGCAGGCCGGGCATGTCCCAGCGGCTGACCTCTCCGGCGGGCGTCGTGGGAAGCCCCCAGAAGGCCTGAACCCAGACGGCGGCGATGTAGAGCGCGGCCCACATCCGCCATTCCCGACGCTCGGCGACGCCGCGCAGGAGACACAGGAACAGCAGCACGGCAAGCAGAACCAGTTGCGGCTGCGAGCCGAGGTTGTCCACGATGGTCAGGCTCGCCGCGTCGCGCAGTAGGGGAACGAAGCCCGGAGCCGGAATGCCGTTGACCCGGATATAGATGTCGGTGTGTTCGGGGAGGGGATTGGGCAGCGGGTACAGCCCGTCGTTGGCGGGACGCACCGGCGTCCCGGCGGTTTCGCCGGAGCGGGCCAGCCAGACCTGCGGGGTGCCGGGGAGCTGATCCGCGATGCGGGTGTTCAGGTCCAGCACGAGCGGGAAGACCGGGACCTTGCCGTCGGGGACAAGGCGCATCCACAGCGTCCCGGCGTGATGCGGCAGGGTTTCGGGCTGGTAGGGCGTGAAGTCCTTCTGCAAACCGGGAGACAGCACCTCACCCAGCGTATGGGTCCCCTTGGGGTCCAGCAGCCAGGCCATCTGGAGCGGGACTTCGGCGTTCATTTGCGTGGAGGCGGGGTTGGCTTCGCCGGGGACGGCGGGAAGGGCCCCCGTCTGCACGGGCTGCTCGACGGGCGCTTCCGGGGTGGTCTGTTCGACGACGGCCTGAAGGGCTTCCTGCACCGCCGGGGGCGGCGCCACGACGGCGCTTTCCTCCGAAGCCGGGACCGCGGATACCGGGTCCGCTCCGGCGAGGCTCGGACAGAGAAGCAGCAGGAAGGCGAATACCGGCACGCACAAACGGAAAAGCCGGGAGAAAGGCCTGAACGGCAGAGAATGGGAGTGCATAGGCGATAGGGGGTTCGGGTGACGGGAGGAAAAGCCGCGTTGTCGGGAGCCGCGCCGGAACATCCATGAAAGGGACGGTCGGCGTTTTCAGAGAACGAGCATTGTAAATACGCCGCTCGGAAGCTCTGGGCAAGTTATTAAAAAAGACATATGATATTTTACCGTTAGAGTCCGCCGAAGGGAAGCCTCGAAGGCCGTTGTGAGAAAAAAACACAAAAAAATCTCAAAAGTCGTTGACAGCGGGGGCTGAGAGGTGCATAACCCGTTCTCGCCGCTGCGGGACGGAACGTCTCGCGGAGCCGAGCGAAGCCGGAAAGGCGGAGCGAGGCGGGGCGAAAAAGTTTTTTGAAAAAAAGACGAAAAAAGTTGTTGACAGCGAAAGGAAGTCGGGATAAGTTCTCGCTTCTGCGCCGGGGAGAAAAGCTCCTCGGGCCGCTCCGAAAAAAACTTTCGGAACTTGAAAAAAAGTTGTTGACAAGCTGAACAGAGCGGGGTAAGTTCCCGCTTCGCCGCTGACGGAAACGCCGCGGCGGGGG
>CABKMN010000106.1 GCA_902373525.1 uncultured Bilophila sp.
GAAAGGTTCCCCTTCCCCTCCCCAAACCCCACCCCATCCTCTTCAAAGACTTTCGCCTTCATCGAATCCCTGTTCGGGGGATGCGGAGAACGCGACGGGCGAGGTGGTATCGAAAATTTTGGGGAAAGAAATTCGGAGCAAAGGGAGGCAAGATGGAAATACTTCGCGCCAAGACGGCGGGGTTCTGCATGGGCGTGGGGCTTGCCCTGCGCAAGCTGGATCAGGCCCTGAAGGAACATCAGGACGCCGGAGAAGGGCGGCTGGTGATGCTCGGGCCGATCATCCACAACCCGCAGGTGCTCGACGCCTACACGCGGCGGGGCGTGGTCTGCGCGCATTCGCTGGACGACGTCCGGCCCGGCGACACGGTGGTCATCCGCGCGCACGGCATCCCCCGCGATGAAGAAGCCCGTCTGCTCGGCATCGGGGCGCGGGTGCTCGACGCGACGTGTCCGCGGGTCAAACAGGCGCAGCTCGCCATCGACGAAGCCACCAGACCGGGGACGTCGCTCTACCTGTTCGGCGAGACCGAACATCCGGAGGTGCGAGGACTCGTTTCGTACGCGAACAGCCCCTGCTCCGTCTTCGGAAGTCTCGGGGAGCTGGAGGCCATGCAGACGTTCAGGGAGGAACAGGACGTGGTGCTGGCGGCCCAGACCACGCAGGAACGGGAGGAATTCGAAGCGATCAGGAAACGGCTGGAGAGCGCGCATTCGCTGGTGGTGCTCGACACCATCTGCGACGCCACCCGCAGGCGGCAGCAGGAAGCGCAGGCCCTTTCGCAGCGGGCCGAAGCCATGATCGTGGTGGGAGGAAGGAGCAGCGGCAATACCCGCCGCCTCGCGGACGTCGCAAAAAGCTGCGGCATCCCGGTGTGGCACATCGAGATTCCCGAAGAGCTGCCTCTTGAAGAGCTGAAGGGCTATGCCGTCGTCGGCCTCACGGCGGGCGCGTCCACGCCCAAAAGCCTCATCGACGCCGTACAGCGGACCCTCGAGACGCTTTGAGGGATCACGGGGCGGCTGTCCGTGGACAGCCGCCTTTCGTTGAAGTCAACTGAGCTCTCCTGAAGTCGGGTTAGGCGCGTACCGTGGAGCCCATGCCTTCGGCGGGTTCCAGCTTGTAGCCCATTTCAGTGGCCATCTTTTCCAGCGGCGAGATGTTGCCGGTGGTCTTCATGATATGCATAAGCGTTTCGGCGCCGAGCTTCGCGCCGGTGTCATAAGGGTTGACTTCACGCAGAAGGGTCGAATAGGGCTTGCCGACAGCCTGAGCGATAGCCTTAGCACCGATGGGGCTTTCAAGAACGAGATCATGGACGGTGGTGATAAGATCGTTCGACATGGTTTTTCTCCTGCATAAAGCATTCGGTTACAGTGACGGTTCCATGTTGCCTTGCGGACGTTGCCGGGACGTTCCCGGTCTGCCTCTCGGCCGGAGCACTTCCGGCAACCCCCTTCTGGCAAAAAATCCGCTTTCCGGTAAGGAGTATCATAGGAGTACTTATATCGGGAAACCTCGTATGAGAGGGAGTATTCTCATCCCGAACCCCCTCCCTCAAAGGGGTACTCCCCCTTCGGAGCACTCCGGGTACGCCCGTTTCCGCCTCGTGCGTACGCCGTGATATCGAAGCTAGAATCATGTGTATTTAATGCGTGTTAGCCTAATACATCTCACCCTGCGCACCTTGATGAAGCGTGCGTCGATGGGGAGTACGCCGCGTGTACTCCCCCTTCATGGAGGCCTGAATGACCCCTTTCTATCGCCACTATAAAAATCGCTATTATCAGGTCGTGGGCGAGGCCCTCGACACCCGCGACGACTCCCGAGTACTCGTGTATCGCACCCTGTACTCCTCCGCGTACTCCCTCTTTACCCGGCCCGAGGGCGAATTTTTCGGCGTCGTGCGGCTTCCCGACGGCTCCGAAGTCCTGCGGTTCACTCCCGTCAACTACGACGAACTGCCCGAAGACGCCCGTTCCCGCGTCGTCCGCGAGATACCGATCTGGAAACAAGGGAACGAGAGCGAATGATGGAGCCGGGGGACTCCCCCGGCAAACGTTCCCCCGCCCCTTTCCCCTTCCCTCTTTCCTTTCCGAACGCTCCCGGATGAGGCGGACGACTGCGGAGCCGCGCCTTGCCGTGCGTTCCCCGGCATTATACGGCGGTACGGTATGGTTCCGCTCCTCGGACCTCTCCACCTCCAAATGGTACAATCGGAACGGCATGCCGGCGATCTCCGTCTGGCTGCTGCTCGCCGGTCTTCCGGACGGCGTCGCCCTGTCCCCGAAAGTCAGGGAAGCCGCACCCGCGCTGGCGACGCTATGCGATCTGCGGGCCGCACTGGGCCGGGAAGACTGGAAAACAGCGGGGCCGCACCTGTGCGCCGCCGCGTGGCTGGAGCAGCTCACCCCCACAGACAAGCTGCTTCAAACCGTCATGGACAACTGGCGGGCCCCCGTGGACGTGAAAACCGCCTTTCAGGGCTGGAACGGGGCCCGCATCGTGCCTCAGGGCCGGTGGCAGCGGCCTGATGCCCTGCACTGCTGGGCGGCAGGCTGGGCATCCCAAGGAACGGATGCGGGCGATCCCTTCGTCAAGGTCGCCTCGGTTCTCGGGCATGTCGATGAGGCCACCGGAAGACGCATCGCACGGATGATGCTGGCCTCGGGAGCGAAGCCGGACCTCGCGGACCGCACGGGCACCCTGCCCCGTGAGGCCGCCCGACGCTCCGGCGCGTCCGAAGGGCCGCTCAAACGGCTCGCCCCCCTTCCCCCTCCAACTCCGGACGACCCGCCGCAGCCCCGCGAGGAAACGTCCTCCTGATGTCCATCTCCCGCGCCTCATGAACGCAAGTCCGGCCCGGCGGCATCAAAACGAAACGGGACGGTTCCGCATCCGGCTTTTGCCGGACACGGAACCGTCCCGTTTGATTTCAAGAGGGCCGAGGGGAATTCGCCCCGAGAGCGGCGAAACCGTGGCCGCCGGGCCTTACGGAACGCACGCAGGGTGATTGCCGCTCAGGTTCCGACGTGTACGACGCCGCATGACCTTACGAAATGCGCACAGGGGACTGCCCCGGCGGGCAGGACGCCGTCCTCCCGCCGGAGGCATCGCCTTGCTACAGCTTGATGCCGCGCGCGGCCTCAAGGGTCTTGGCGAAATCTTCCTCGGTGTGGGCGAAGGACACCATCGCCACTTCAAAGGCCGAGGGGGCGACGAAAATGTTCCGTTCGCGCATGGCGCGGAAATACCGGGCGTACATCTCGGTGTCGGAACGCTTCACGTCCTCGAAAGTGCGGAGCGGGCCGTCGGTGAAGAACACCGTATACATGGAGGCCAAACGGTTGACCTTCACCGGCACGCCCTTGTCGCGGAGAATGGTTTCCAGCTCGGAAGCGAAGGCTTCCACGCAGGCCTCAAGCGCGGCGTAGTCGCTCTGCCTGAGCACGGACAGGGTCGCGATGCCCGCCGCCATCGCCAGCGGGTTCCCGGAAAGCGTCCCGGCCTGATAGACGTCCCCGGCGGGGGCCACGCGGGACATGTACTCCCGCTTGCCGCCGAACGCGCCCACGGGCAGACCGCCGCCGATGATCTTGCCGAGCGTGGTCAGGTCGGGCGTGATGCCGAAACGGGTCTGCGCCCCGCCGTATTCGGCGCGGAAACCGGTGATCACCTCATCCAGAATCAGCAGCGAGCCGTGGGCGTCGCACAGGCTGCGCAGTGCCTTGAGGAAACCTTCCTCGGGCAGCACCAGCCCCATGTTGCCCGCGATGGGCTCCACGATGATCGCCGCGATGTCCTCGCCATACAGGTGGAAAATGTCCTCGACCGCCTGCACGTCGTTGTAGGGGGCCAGCAGGGTGTCCCGCACCACGCTTTCCGGTACGCCGGGCGTACCGGGGATGGACAGCGTCGCCACGCCGGAACCGGCGCTCGCGAGGAACGGATCGGCATGCCCGTGATAGCAGCCGATGAATTTCAGGACCTTGTTGCGGCCCGTCACCCCACGGGCCAGACGCAGGGCCGACATGGTGGCCTCCGTGCCGGAGTTCACCATACGCACCATGTCCATGCCGGGGAACGCATCCACGACCATCCGGGCCAGTTCGACCTCGGCGGGGCACGGCGCGCCGTAACTGGTCCCCTTCCCGGCGGCTTCGACGACCGCCTTGGTCACCTCGGGATGGGAATGCCCGAGCAGCATCGGACCCCACGATTCCACGAAATCGATCATTTCCTGACCGTCCACGGTGGTCACATGGCTCCCCTTGGCCGAGGCGATGAACAGCGGATCGGCGCCCACGCCGAGGCAGGCGCGCACGGGGCTGTTCACCCCGCCGGGAATCAGTTCGCAGGCTTCCTTAAACAGTGTATCCGAACGGGTCGTTTTCATAAGCTCCTCAAAAAAAATGGCTGTGTGCGGCGCATCGCCGCATCCGTCTTCCGAAAGGAAACGGGGCCCTCACCCCGCCCCCAGAGCGGAGCGCCCTTGAAAACCTCACGTTTCAAAGGCCCATGCCGCCGAAGGACACGCTCCCCGGCGGCATCCGCGCCGCTCGCGGCGGGCGGTCTGTCCGCCGCCCCGCCTTCCGGCGCTGCAACGCCGAAAAGCCCTAAAAATACGTCATGGACGTCTTCTTCAATTCCTCAAGGCTGTCGAGCACGGCGTACTCGTCGAGCGTGGTGCCCCGGCGCAGTTCGTCGATGACCTCGCGGCATTCCTCCTCGCTGCGTCCGTGCACCATCGTGTACAGGGTGTACGGCCAGTCCGGGGCCGACGTCGGACGGAAATACACATGGGAAATCCGGGGGTTCTTGGCGGCGAATTCGCCCGCGGCCTCGCTCTCGGCCTCGTCCACGATCCACGCCACCATCGCGTTGTACGACCAGGCGGTCCTCTGGTGCTTGATGCTGGCGCCGAAACGGCGGATGGCGCCGTCCTCCTTAAGGCGGCGGAGCAGGTTCAGCACCGTCTCCTCGTCGGTCCCCACCTCGCGGGCGATGTCCGCATACGGCGTCAGCGTGTCGGGAAGCTGATACTGGACAATGCGCAGGATGGCGCGCTCGGTGTCGGTAAATTCAATGCTCATGGGCTATCCTTATGGTAGTTGTCGAACAACGGCTTGATCTCGTCGATGCGCCGGATGCCCGCATGGGTCAGCACAATGCGGAAACGCTCCAGATCGGAGCCGCACCGGTGGGTGATCCGGCGCACCATGTCCACATGGTACACCTTGTCACCCGCTACGGCGTCGTCCGCGCCGGACTGGGGTTCGTCAAGAACTTCATCGGCATGCCGCAGAAAATCCGAAATGTCAAAGCGGGAAATGTCCAACAGGAGGTTCTTGCCCTCGTGGAACGGGTCCGGCAGGTCCTTGATGTCGATCATCTTGGAGTAGTACAGGATATCCTCGTTGTGGAACTCGTTGAGAATATCCACGAAATGCGTCCTGTTCCGCAGGATGCGCACGGCCTTGGGCAGCTTGTCCCAGTCCATGAACCGGAACTGTTCGGAACACTGCCCGATGAGCCTGCCGTAGCCGTCGCAGACGCGGAGCACCCTGTCCGGTATCCATTTCCCAAATACCTTAAACAGCTTGCTCTTGAGCACGTCCTTGATGCGCTCGCGGCAGATATAGGCGAACACGGCGATCACGAAAATCGGGGTGCTGAGCGAATCCGCGCCCTCCCACACGAAGGTCACGAACAGCGCGAGGCTCATGGCCACGGCGGCGATCAGGCTGTACAGCAGGTGCTCCAGAAGCGAATTCCCGGAATGCCGCTGAATGTTCAGGAACAGGGGCATGTCCACGTACTTCTTGAGCACGCTCCAGCGGAACACGGGCAGTTCGTTGTCCCCGCCCTTGGACGGCATGCTCTCGGGATACCGGATGCGGCGGTAGGCGCGCTGCGCCCCGAAGGACGCCAGCACATAGGTGGAGCAGTTCTTCACCGGGGAGAGGCGGCGCACGATCTCCGCCAGCGTCTTCGTCGTAATGATGGAAAGGTATTCGTCGCCGTACAGGAACGCGGGCGCGCGCAGCAAACTCCGAGCCGCCCTCGCCCGCTTGCCGAGCAGTTTCCGGTAGCGTTTCAGGCAGGCCGCCGCGGTGCGGGTCAGCGTGTAGGCCGCACGGGTCCGCTCGTCGCTGTCCTCGATGGCGAGTACGGCCTCCTTGCGCGCCAGCAGAGACACCCGGTACGCGATGCAGAAGAGTTTGAGGCTGTCCTCGTAACGTTCGCGGGTCGCCTGCGTGTTCTCCCAGAGCAGATCGTCAAGCCGACGGGAGCACTCCTCCAGCAGATCGGGCCCGCAATCGACGCAATCCACAAGTTCGATCGGTTCCTCGCTTTCGGGGCCGACTTCCTCCTCCATCCTCGGCAGCGGAGGCAGCCGTTCGCCGCCGAGCAGCGATTCCAGCGGTCGGATGGGCACGCCGAGGCGAATGTAGTTCTTGAGGCTCTGCCGGTAGTCGGTCGCCGTATAGCTCCAGCGGTTGATCTGGAGGCTCTGCGGGAAGAAAAACCATGTTTCCACAAGGTAATGGAGCTTCCTGTCCTCCAGCGGACAGGAAACCTGCTGGCGGATTTCGAAGCGGCGCTTGCCGATGGTTTTGACCGCTTCGGCAAGCAGGGAGGCGTTGGGGCGGCGACGGACGATAGAATAGGACATAGGTTCTCGGAGGAGTTCGCTTGACCATAGCCAAGCCCAGAAACAAGATCAAGAGCGCTGGACAAGCCCCCTCTTCTGCGGAAATCAAGCCTTTATGGAACGCCGGAAACAGGCTAGAGTGGACGGACAGCCGATCCTCCCGTCCGCCGCGTCCGGCGGGCGGCTTCCGTCGGACCTTCCACAGACCTGTCCCGGAGAAGCCCATGCCCACGCCCACACTGCACGATCCCAAACTCTGCCAAGCCCTGCTCCGCCGTCTCGAAGACCTGCTCGACCGCCCCATGCGGTTCATGGAGGTGTGCGGGACGCATACCGTATCCATCTTTCGCGGCGGCCTGCGAACGCTGCTGCCCGCACAGGTGACTCATCTCACCGGGCCGGGCTGTCCGGTCTGCGTCACCCACGACCGCGAAGTCGCGGCCTTCCTCAAACTCGCCGAACAGCCCGACGTGATCATCGCCACCTTCGGGGACCTGATGCGCGTTCCCGGCCCGGACGGACGTTCCCTCAAGCACGCGCAGGCCGACGGCGCGCGCGTCTCGGTCGTCTATTCGCCGCTGGACGCCCTGACCCTCGCCGCCGAACATCCCGACGCCACGGTCGTCTTTCTCGGCGTGGGCTTCGAGACCACGGCCCCGGCGGTCGCGGCCACCGTCCTCGCCGCCGAACGGCGCAAGCTGGACAACTTCGCGGTGTTCTCCTGCCACAAGCTGGTCCCTCCGGCGCTTGAAGCCCTGCTCGGCGATCCGGGCAACGGCATCGACGCCTTCCTCCTGCCGGGGCATGTGTCCACGGTGCTCGGCCTCTCGCCGTTCCGGTTCGTGGCCGAGGCGTGGAAGCGTCCCGCCGTGGTGGCCGGATTCGAGCCCGCCGACATCCTCGACGCCCTGTGTCGCATGGCCCGCCAGTACCGCGAAAACGACTTCAAGGTCGAGAACGCCTACCCCCGCGCCGTGAGCGACGACGGCAACCCCAAGGCGCGGGCCATCCTCTCGCAGGTGTTCCGCACGTCCGACGCCCTCTGGCGCGGACTCGGGGCCATCCCCGCCAGCGGGCTGGCGCTGACTCCGGCCTACGAGCGGTTCGACGCGCTGGCCCGTCTCGGCCTGTCGCTGCCCGAAACCAGACCCCTGCCCGGCTGCCGTTGCGGCGAAGTCCTCAAGGGCAAGCTCCCGCCCAACGAGTGCCCCCTCTTCGGCAAGGTCTGCACCCCCGCCAACCCCGTCGGCCCCTGCATGGTCTCCACCGAAGGCAGTTGCTCCGCGTATTTCAAGTATGGGCTGTAGGGGGAAAACCGGGGGAAGGGGAGAAGGAACCCTTCTGGAGAAGGGCTTCCTTCTCCCCTTCCCC
>CABKMN010000107.1 GCA_902373525.1 uncultured Bilophila sp.
GGATGGGGTTTGGGGAAGGGGAGGAGAAGCTTTTCTTCAGAAAAGGTTCTCCTCCCCTTCCCCAATCTTTATTTTCTAAAACGCCGCTTCCTGCCCGCTGATCTGGGCCAGCTCGCGGAAGAGGCGGAGGCTTTCTTCGGCTTCGGTCTTTTCCATCTTGTGCATGGCGAACCCGGCGTGGATGATGATGTAATCCCCGATTTCCACTTCCTCGGGCAGCAGAATCCCGGAGACGGTCAGGCAGGTGGGGCCGTTGCCCACGGTGGCCTTCAACATCCCGTCATCCGTTTTTTCAATGACCTTCGCAGGTATGGCAAGACACATAGGCAGTCCTTTTCGCTGATTGTCCTCCCCGCGGGAACGGAGAACCGGCGGCATGCCGGGACGCGCGTACGGGGAGAAGCCATACTATCCGTCCGGCGGCGGACAGGCAAGACCGCAACCGTTATTTTGCATGAAACAGGATGGATTGGAGGCCCGCGCCTGATTGACATCCCGGACGTTCGGCCTTATTCAGAAAACATGAATACGCGAAAGCCCGTACAAAACACGACGACCGGCTTCTCCCGATCCGTTCTGGGGACGCTGCTCTTTGCGTTCGGGCTTTTTCTGTGTTCCGCCTTTCAGGCTCAGGCGCACATCGACGCCGACGTTTCGAAGCCGTTCGAAGCGCTTCTGACGTTCCCCACCGAGAACCTGCCGGAAGACCGGCGGCTGGAAACGCCCGAGGAAATCGGGCCGCAATTCGACCGGTTCGATGCCGTCGAAGAAAACCGGCCCGTCATCGTCGAAGCGTTCCGGGACTGGCAGCGGCTTGACGCCGCCCTCGCCCGGACGCACGCCCTCACGTTCAGCGGCATTTCCGAAACCCTGAGCAACGGCCTGCCCCAGACGCCGGCTCGCTCGCCCAAGAGCGGCATCGACGAAACGGCTTCGGACATGACGGCCCACGCGGTCGGATTGTCCCAGACGCCCGTCCTGCCGCAACGCTCCTTCCGCCCCGTGGCGTTGCCCATCGGCACGCCCCTCTGCTTCCTGCCCGCCGAGCGCGGGCTCGTCTCCTACCCCACGCCTCCGCCTTTCGGTTGCTAGAGCCCGCTTCCCGTCCCTGCCCTCCGGCACGGCGGAAAGCCCCCTGATCCCGCGCACCCGGTTTTCCGCCGCCTTGTCCGCAGAACACCCGCGCCCGGTCAGCGTGCGTCCTGTCGTCGAACCCTGCGTTCCCCGGCAGCCTCCCGCTCCCGCAACCGCAAGAGGCTTTCATGCTCAAGCTCTCCTATCGCTACGCGATCGCCGCCATCATCATGGCGGGCGCGCTTTTCCTGCTGTCTCCGACGCTTATGCCGGAAGACGTCAATCTTCCGGGCGCGTCCCGAATCAGTCTGGGCCTCGACCTCAAGGGCGGCGTCCAGCTCACATTGGGCGTGGACACCGAAAAGGCCGTCCAGTCCGCCCTCGTCAACAGCGGGCAGGTACTCCGCCAGAAGGCCCGCGAGGCGGGCATCACCGTCCTCGGCCCGCGTCAGCTTCCCGGGGGCGTTGAGGAACTCATCGTCGCCCGTCCCAATCAGCTCGACGCCTTCCTGAATCTCGTCAAGAAGGACGCCCCGCAAGTCGTGCCCGGCACGCCCCGCACGGGAGCGGACGGCGCGGTCCACCTGCCCTACGGGTTCACCCCGGCCTTCATCAAGCAGACGCAGGACCTCGCCGTGGATCAGGTGCTGCGCACCATTTCCAGCCGCATCGACCAGTTCGGCGTGGCGGAACCCGACATCCGCAAGCAACAGGGCGACCGCATCCTGATCCAGCTCCCCGGCCTGACCAACGTCAACCGCGCCGTCCAGCTCGTGGAAAAGTCCGCCGACCTGTCCTTCCATCTGGTCCGCGACGATCTCGCGCAGGGCTACCTGCCTCCCGGCGTCGCCTTCTACCCCATGATCGGCAAGGACGGCTCCGAAACCCACGCCAAGCTCGCGCTCGACACCGCGCCACTCCTGAGCGGCAAGGAAGTGGCCGACGCCCGCCCCGGTTTCGACGACAAGAACCACTCGATGGTCAGCCTCTCGTTCACTCCGCGCGGCGCATCCCTCTTTGAAATGGCGACCGGCGAACATGTGGGCAAGCGCCTCGCCATCGTGCTGGACGGCACCGTCCACAGCGCCCCGGTCATTCAGGAAAAGATCGCGGGCGGCACGGCGAGCATCAGCGGCCAGTTCACGCCCGAAGAGGCGCAGGACCTCGCCATCTCCCTGCGGTCCGGCTCTCTCGCGGCCCCCGTGCATGTGCTCGAACAGCGCACGGTCGGCCCCGCCCTCGGTGAAGCCTCGATCAACAGCGGCCTTCTCGCCGCGCTCATCGGCACGCTGGCGGTCATGATCATCATGCCCCTGCGTTACGGCTGGTCCGGCATGCTCGCCAACGGCATGCTCATCTGCACCCTGAGCCTGCTCATGGGCGGCATGGCGGCGCTTGGCGCGACCCTGACCCTGCCGGGCATCGCAGGCGTCGTGCTCACCATCGGCATGGCCGTGGACGCGAACGTGCTCATCTTCGAGCGGATACGCGAGGAGCTGGCCCTCGGCCTGACCCCGCCGCGCGCCATCAAGGCCGGATTCGAACGCGCCAACCTTTCCATCGTGGACTCCAACCTGACGACCATCATCGTCGCCGCGATCCTCTACCAGTTCGGCACGGGCCCGGTGCGCGGCTTCGCCGTCACCCTGACCCTCGGCATCATCGCCTCCATGTTCACCGCGATCTTCCTCTGCCGCATCGCCTTCGACTCGTGGATGAAGCACACGGACGGCACCCGCCTCAGCATGCACGGCCCCATGGAACTGCGTACCGTGTCCAACTACCTGTCGCACTACCCCTTCCTCAAGCGAGTGAAGCATGTGGGCGCGCTGACGGCCCTGCTCGTGGTGGCGGCGATTTCCGTGGGCGTGTGGCGCGGCGGCCTCCAGTACGGCGTCGACTTTTCCGGCGGCGTCGCGGCGCAGGTCCGCTTCGAGAACCCCGTTTCGGACAAGGAGCTGATCAACGCCCTCGAACCCATGCACCTTGAAGGGCTGATGACCCAGCAGTACGGCGACGACAATTCGGTCTGGCTGCTCCGCTTCGGCCTGCCGGACGTGCCCGCGCAGCAGCTCGGGGAAACCCTGATCACGCACCTCGAATCCGTGGACCACGGCGGCACGGTGTCGCTGGATCGTCTGGAAACCGTCGGTCCCAAGGTCGGGAACGACCTCCGCAGCTCGGCGCTTGAGGCCATCTACTACGCGCTGCTGCTGATCACGGTCTACATTTCGGGCCGGTTCGAACAACGGTGGGGCACGGCGGCCCTGCTCGCCGGAGCCCTCACGGGCACCATGCTCGCCCTGCAATGGGCCGGGGTGCCCACCGAAGGCCGCATCCTCGCCGCGTTGCTGCTCACCCTGTTCCTGTGCTGGCGGTTCCGGCTGTCCTTTGCGGCGGGAGCGATGGCAAGCCTGATCTTCGACGTCACCACGACCACGAGCCTGCTGGTGATCCTCGGACAGGAAATCGATCTGAACATCGTTGCGGCGCTGCTGACCATCATCGGCTACTCACTCAACGACACCATCGTCATTTATGACCGCATCCGCGAAACCCTGCGGCGGGAGAATCCCGATTCGCCCCGCCCGCTGCCCGAAATCATTCAGGAAGCGCTCGGGGAAACCATGAGCCGCACCCTGTTGACGGCGGGCACCACGCTTGCGGCGGCCCTCGCGCTGTTCGTGCTCGGCGGCCCCGTGATCTACGGTTTCGCGCTGACCATGCTTATCGGCGTTTTCATGGGAACGCTGTCCTCGCTGTTCGTCGCCGCCCCCATGCTCCCTCTCTTCGGAACAACCATGTCGTTCAAGCACGCCGTTACCCTCGACGTCTTCGAACGGCCCGGCGCGAACGGCGTGGTCTGATGCGGGGTCCCCTCCTCCCCGTATCCCATGAAATACGGGAATGCCGAACCCCTCCCCGGACGGCATTCCCCGAGGGCGGGAACACCCCTCCCGTCCTCAACGCTACGCCGGGTGTTTACGGCCGCCCGGCGTAACAGGACGCGGCTTTCCGGGACGTTCCTCCTCTCCCCGGAACGGCGCCTTCTTTCCCCCATGAAGGCGCTCCGCGTCATCGGGCAGCATCCACCCCCCTGAGGATGTCGCCCCTCTCCCCGAAACGGCGTCGGCACTTCTCTCCTCGGTGCCGGCGCCGCTTTTTTTGAAGGCTCTGACATAGGATGTGGTTGTTTCGCCTCCACACCATGTTGAACATACATATTGTTATCATATTTCCATTAGCGGACTCCATAGGTGAGGCCTTTTATGGGGTATTTCTTTGGCACTTCAAGCAATAAAGCCTCAACTGTTTCCTATGACACAGCCTTTTTGAACGGACGACGGGGAAAGGTCCCCTGCTGAAAGGGCTCTCCTTTCCCTCGCCGCCACCGCCGGCACGGCCCGCATCCCCTTATCCTCGAAGGCTCCAACCGCACCGGGCCCCGCCGCGGGAGAATCCGGTGTGCAGCAACGTTTCCCCAAAAGGAATCGGAAAGGACAAGGGCCGGAGGGGAAAAGCGGGAAACGGGGGAACGCAACGCCTTCTCCAAGGAATCCTCACCCAAGCCGACGGGGCTTCCTCGGGAAAGCCCAAGGCCCGTTGACGGCAACGGCCCGGAACGGTAGGGATTCCCTTGAGCGGCTCGCGGGTGTGTTCGGAATCGGTTGTGCGCCCACGCCGTCCGCTTGAATCCTGTTTTCTGGAGAGCGCCATGTCCGCATTCACGCCCCCCGCCCTGCACGGCATCATCGGGTATCCCCTCGGGCACAGTCTGAGCCCGCTCATGCACAATACGGCCTTCAGGACGTTGGGCCTGCCCGGCGTCTACCTTTCGTGGCCCGTCGAACCGGGCCGACTGCCCGCCTTCATGGACGCGGTCAGGCTGTTGGACATCCGGGGCTGTTCGATCACGATTCCCCATAAGGTGGACGTGCTTCCCCTGCTGGACGCGATGACCGACGGCGTCAGGGAAATGGGGGCCTGCAACACCCTGTATCGCGACGGGGAAAAGATTTGCGGCGAAAACACCGACGTGATCGGGTTCATGGCCCCGCTGCGTGCGCATCGCCTCTCCCCGGAAACCCGCGTGCTGCTGCTCGGGGCGGGCGGCGTCTCAAGGGCGGCGGTCGCCGGACTGCGGCGGCTCGGACTGACGGACATCGCCGTAACCAACCGGCGGCGCGAACGGGCCGAGGCGCTGGCCGAGGAATTCGGCCTGTCGTCGATCCCGTGGGAGGCGCGTGGCGACGTGCGGGCGGACCTCGTCATCAACACCACCTCGCTCGGCATGACCGGAGCGCAGGAACGGGAAACGCCCTACCCGTCCGAAGGCTTCCGGGGCACGGGCATCGCCTACGATCTGGTCTACACGCCCTTCCACACCCGCTTCCTGCACGAGGCCGAAGCCGCAGGCTGGAACACCCTGTCGGGACTCGACATGTTCATCGCGCAGGGGGACGCCCAGTTCCGGTTATGGACGGGCCGCCGGCTTCCCCCGGAAGCCGTAGAAGCCGTGAAGGCGGCGCTCTACGGAAACGGGCAGGCGCATTGATCCGCCTCCGCCGTTTCTCTCTTTCATATAAAAACGGCGAAACCATGAGGTTTCGCCGTTCCTTTTCTTCCTTTCGCCGCTGGGGAAAACACCCGTCGGGCGCTCCCTCCAGAACCAGAATGCGGCCGACGGAAGAGGAAAAAGGATGCTCCTGAAGAGAACGCGATGCGACGGGCCGGAACGAGAAGAACATCAGGCGAAAACAAAGGCGGGGCTCGGGCGTCCCCCAAACCTCCCCTGCCCCGTGTTTCTGTCCGCGCCTTACACGTCCCTGAGCAGCGCCTCCATCACCCGTTCGGGCGTTAGCGTATACATACAGGCGTGATCGCGGTCGCAATGCTTCCTGCCGTGCAACGTACACGGACGGCACGCCAGCGGAACCTCCAAGACCCGATCCTTCGGACCGGCGGGGAAGAACCCCCATTCCTCCGTGGTGGGCCCGAACAGGGCGAGCACGGGCGTGCCCACGGCTCCGGCAAGATGCATCGGCCCGGAATCACCGGTGATCAGCACCGAAGAGGCCCGCAGCAAGGCGCAGGTTTCGCGCAGGGACGTCCGGTTGGTGAAGTCGCGGACGGCGGGAATCCCGTCCAGCGCCTCGCCTCGCCCGACGACAATCCATGAGATGCCGCGCTCTTCAAGCGCCGCCATAACCCGCCGCCAGTGTGAGGCTTTCCATGCCTTATCGGGATGCGTGGCGTAGGGATGCAGGGCGACGGGCGCGGCAGCGCCTTTGTCGGGGAGCCGCTCCAGCAGACGGCGTCCCCGCGCCTCTTCTTCGGGGGAAAGCCAGATGCGCGGCAACAGTTCCGAGCGCGGAGGAGGCGTCGTCTCCACGGCAAGGGCGTACCGCTGCGGGACGTTCCACAGCCGGAGTTTTTCCCGGAACACGCGGCCCTTGCTGAGCAGAAAAAGGCGGCGTTCGAGCCCCAGCTTGGCGTAACGTTTCACCGGACCTTTCCAGAGCAGGGACAACAGACGCGTACGCAACGTACCATGCAGATCGAGCAGGCCGTGTCCGGCATAAGTTTCCGCCAGTTCCCGGAACACGCCGAGCTGGCGCGGGAGGCGCAGGTCCGGCTTGCGAAGCCCCACGACGGAACGCACCGCCGGGTGCCCTTCCAGAATGGGCGCGAAAGCCTCGCGGGTGATGACCGTAAACGTCCAGCCGCGCGTGCGGTGCCAGTAATCCAGAACCCCGGTGGTCAGAGCCAGATCGCCGAGCGCGCTCAGGCGGACGACGATCCATTCGGCAGGCTCCCGCACGGGGGCATCGTATCCGGAAGATGAAGTTGTCATAGCCGGAACCTACCAGCAGCGCTGGCAAAAGAAAAGATTTCTCTACCCGATGTGCGGAGAAAAACCCGTTCCGGGCGCGCCGGGAACGCTCCGCCGCAACCTTCCTCTTGCTCTTTGCCGCGATATCCGCTAAAGTCTCTCGCTGGACGGAGAGGTAGCGAAGCGGCCGTAACGCGCTCGACTCGAAATCGAGTTACCGGTGATGAGCTGGTACGTGGGTTCGAATCCCACCCTCTCCGCCACTTATGCTAACGCGCTGGATTCAGTGCGTTTTTTATTTGGCATGAGCTTTATTCCCTGTGGATACATTTCAGGGATACAGTTTGGAGCTCAACATGCCATCCTCTCACAGGGTTTCTCACCCACGTCCCAGCTCACACCTCACTCTCCATCGCGGTATTCTCTATTTCCGCATTCTTGTTCCCAACCACCTGCAATCATTGCTTGGCAAATGTGAGATCAGGCGTTCTCTGAATGGCCTGGACAGTCGAACCGCACGCTCCAAAGCGCTGCGACTCTCGCTCGTTGCCCAACACTTTTTTGCCCTGTCCGAAGACCTGGTCGAAGAACGGATACATTCCGTGCAGGATAATATCTCACAACAATTTGGCATTACAAAAGAAAATATCAAATCCGTGGGTACATTTCTGTTCGATTCCACACTGAAAAAAGACCTGTCTCCAGCTTCCCTGACCCTCTTGCTTCCCTCTTTTCTGAGGGAACAAAAGGGAATCCTTTCCATCAAAATATTTTCTGAAAAGGCTGCTCCTGTCCGCAAAGACCCCATACAGGACAAAGCCCCTGCCGTCAGACAAGAAGGCAATATCCTTACCAGGTCAGCTGAAAAAACACGCCGCAGGATCAGACTGGAAGGGAAAAAGGAACTCCCCAGTCTCAGGGACGCTTTTGATGCCTACGTCAAAGCCAAGACGCTCACATGGTCAGCCGCAAGCGCCA
>CABKMN010000108.1 GCA_902373525.1 uncultured Bilophila sp.
GTTTGGGGAGGGGGAAGGCCCCCTTTTTCAAAAGGGGGCCTTCCCCCTCCCCAATCGTACCATTCCTTCCTCACTCCCCTCACCGCTTATCTTTCTTCGCCGACGATCTCGGTGCCGACGCCCTGATCGGTGAGGAGTTCGAGGAGCACGCAGTTCTCGACGCGGCCATCGACGATCACGACCTTTTCCACGCCCTGCTCGATGGCATCGACGCAGCAGTTCAGCTTCGGAATCATGCCGCCGGTGACGATGCCGCTCTCGAAGAGGCTCGGCGCATCCTCCACGCGGATGGAGGGGATGAGCTTGCCTTCGGGATCGAGCACGCCCGCCACGTCCGTCAGCATGAGCAGACGGCGGGCGCGCAGCGCTCCGGCCACGGCTCCGGCCACGGCGTCGGCGTTGATGTTGTAGGTGTGCCCGGCCTCGTCCACGCCCACCGGCGCGATGACCGGCACGAAGCCGTCCTTCATCAGCGAAAAGAGCAGCGACGTCTCCACGCGGGTCACGCGGCCCACGTTGCCGAGGTCGATGATTTCCGGGGGCTGGTTCTCACGGGCCACGACCATCGCCTTCTTTTCGGCGTGGAGCAGCATCCCGTCCTTGCCGGAAAGGCCCACGGCGCGGGCCCCGGCCTGATTGATCTGGTTCACGATGTCCTTGTTCACCGAACCGACGAGCACCATCTCCACCACGTTCATGGTGGCGTCGTCCGTCACACGGAGCCCTTCCCGGAACTCGGAACGGATTTCCAGTTTGTCCAGCATGCTGCCGATCTGGGGTCCGCCGCCGTGGACCACCACGGGATGGATGCCCACGAGCTTGAGCAGCGCGATGTTCCGGGCGAAAGCCGCTTTCAGCGCCTCGTCCTTCATGGCGTGCCCGCCGTACTTGACGACGACGGTTTCGCCGTGGAATGTGCGCAGATAGGGAAGGCTTTCGATAAGAATCTGGGATTGCAGCTTTGCGTCCATGTGACAGGCTCCGCGTCTTACAGAATGAACCGGCTCAGTTCCGCATCGGCGCGTACGTCGGCGAGCTGGGCGATCACGTGCTCGCGGTCGATGACCAGCGTGCTGCCCCGCTTTTCCGAAGCGTCGAACGAAATGTCGGCAAGGATTTTTTCCATGATCGTGTGCAGCCGCCGCGCCCCGATGTTTTCGGTGCGGGTGTTCACGTCCTCGGCGAAGGCCGCAATCTCGCGCAGGCCGTCGTCCGTAAACTCGATGCGCACGCCTTCGGTTTCCAGCATGGCTTCATACTGACGGGTCAGGGCGTTGTGCGGCTCGGTCAGGATGCGGTAGAACTCCTCCTTCCCAAGCGGCTCCAGCTCGGCGCGGAGCGGGAAACGGCCCTGCAATTCGGGGAAGAGATCGGACGGTTTGGACAGATGGAACGCGCCCGCCGCGATGAACAGGATATGGTCCGTGTTCACGAGGCCGTACTTGGTGTTTACGGCGCTGCCTTCCACGATGGGAAGCAGATCGCGCTGCACCCCCTCGCGGGAAACGTCCGCGGAACGCTGCTGCGAACCGCTGGCGAGCTTGTCGATTTCGTCGATGAACACGATGCCCATCTGCTCCACGCGCTCGCGGGCGAGGTCGGTGATCTTGTCCTCGTCCACCAGCTTGGAGGACTCGTCCTCGACGAGATGCCGCCACGCCACGCCGACCTTCATCTTCTTGCGGTGCGTCTTCTGGGGGAACAGCTTGCTGAACGCGCCCTTCATCTGGTCGCCGATCTGCTCCATGCCGGGCACGCCCATGATGCCGATGGGCTGCGACTGCTCCTTGATCTCGATTTCCACTTCGCGGTCGTCGAGGAAGCCCTGACGGAAGAGTTCGCGCAACTTTTCGCGGGTGTTTTCCCTGCCGTCGGCGGAAGGCAGCAGCAGATCGAGAAGGCGTTCCTCGGCGGCGG
The DNA here is from genome assembly GCA_902373525.1 of uncultured Bilophila sp. GTDB lineage: Bacteria > Desulfobacterota > Desulfovibrionia > Desulfovibrionales > Desulfovibrionaceae > Bilophila. The sequence goes on from CABKMN010000108.1 coordinate 1,918, forward strand.
CTTCGGCGCGGCTCTTGACCTTTTCGGCCTCTTCGGCGCGCACGAGGTTGATGCCGATTTCCATAAGGTCGCGGATCATGGATTCCACGTCGCGGCCCACGTACCCGACTTCCGTATACTTGGTGGCCTCCACCTTGATGAACGGCGCGGAGCACAGCTTGGCGAGGCGGCGGGCGATCTCGGTCTTGCCCACGCCCGTGGGGCCCATCATGATGATGTTGCGGGGCGCGACCTCGTTGCGCAGTTCCGCGGCAAGGCGCTGCCGACGCCAGCGGTTGCGGACCGCCACGGCGACCATGCGTTTCGCCTGATCCTGCCCGATAATGTATTTGTCCAGTTCCGCGACGATTTCGCGGGGCGTCAATTCACTCATGGGTTTCCTCTTGAAGAAATGCCTCCCGGCCAAGCGTCCGAAAGGCCCACTCGTCTCCCCGGACTTTCGCAGCGGGCGACCGCAAGCCAAACGTCTTGGGAGAGAAAGGGGGGTGGGGAGGGGAGAGGGAACCCTTCTCCAGAAGGGTTCCCTCTCCCCTCCCCAATGACTTTCCCGCTACGCCCCGAGGTAGGCTTCCTGAATGCTGGGGTTGGCGAGGAGGTGGGCGGCGGTGTCTTCCATGACGACGCGGCCCAGCTCCAGCACGTATCCCCGTGTAGCCAGCTTGAGGGCGGCGCGGGCGTTCTGTTCCACAATAAGAATGGTCACGCCGGACTGGTTGATGGCGCGGATCGTTTCAAAGATGGACTTTACGAGCAGCGGCGCGAGGCCGAGCGAAGGCTCGTCCAGCAGCAGGAGCTTGGGCTGCCCCATGAGCGCCCGTCCGATGGCGAGCATCTGCTGTTCGCCGCCGGAAAGCGTCCCGGCGAGCTGATCCTTGCGCTCGTGCAGACGGGGGAACAGATCGAAAATCCAGTCCAGCGTCTGCTCGGCCTTTTCCTTGTCCGCCACGGTGAACGCGCCGAGGCGCAGGTTTTCGAGCACGGAGAGCACTCCGAACACCCGGCGGCCTTCCGGCGACTGCGTCAGCCCGCGCCGCACCACCTCGTGGCTGGGCAGCGTGTGCATGTCCTCACCCTGAAAACGAACGGCACCCCCGGAAGCCCGCACAAGCCCGCTGATGGTCAACAGGGTCGTGGTCTTTCCGGCGCCATTCGCACCAAGAATACTCACGATTTCGCCTTCGTCAACGCGCAGGCTCACACCGTGCAGGACTTCTTCCGTGCCGTACCCGGCATGCAAATCTTCGACTTCCAGAAACATCCGAACTCCCGGATCGTCCTGTTACGGACGGGAAAACATGTTTCCCCCGCCCCCGTTACGAAAGTCTTGGGAAGGAGAGCGGAGGGGCTTGGAGAGGGGAGAGGAAGCCCTTCTCCAAAAGGCTTTTCCTCTCCCCTCCCCAACATATTTCAGTCATCCTGCCCAAGATACGCTTCGATGACCCTGGGATCGCGGCGCACGACCTCGGGCAGGCCGCTGGCGATGAGGGAACCGTATTCGAGAACAAGGAGCTTCTCGCACACCTTCATGACGAGGCCCATGTCGTGCTCGATGAGCAGCACGGTCACCCCGCGCTGTCGGATGGCGTAGATCAGCTCGATGAGCACGGCGGTTTCCGGGTCGTTCATGCTCCCGGCGGGCTCGTCGAGGATGATGAGCTTGGGATCGGAAGCCAGCGCGCGGGCGATTTCCAGCAGGCGCTGGTTGCCGTAGGACAGGCTCCCCGCCTCTTCGGCGTAGCTCTCGGCAAGGCCCACGAACTCCAGTTCGTTCATGGCCCGTTCAAGGGCGGCCCGCTCCTCGCGGCGCTGCGCCGGGGTGTGGAACATGGAGCTGACGATCCCGCTGTGCATCCGGCAGTGGCGGCCCGCCAGCACGTTCTCCACCAGCGGCAGCGTCGGGAACAGGCGGATGGACTGGAACGTCCGGGCGATGCCGAGGCTCACGATGGTGTGGGGCTTCATGCCTTTGATGGACTGCCCGGCGAACCGGATGTCGCCGCCGTCCGGCACGTAGTTGCCCGTGATCAGGTTGAACACCGTGGTCTTGCCCGCGCCGTTGGGGCCGATGAGCCCCACGATGCTGCCCTGCTCCACGTCGAAGGTCACTTCGTTCACGGCGGTCAGGCCGCCGAAAATCTTGGTCACGTTCTGCAACGAGAGGAGGCTCATGCCGCGCCCTCCTTCCGGGCCGTCCGGGGGGCGACCGGCGAGCTGAAGTCACGCGAACGCCGCAGCAGACGCCGCACGTCGTAGGTGCGGGCCGAGGGCGGCAGCAGGCCCTGCGGGCGCACCACCATCATGATCATCATGGCGAGGCCGAAGACGAGCATGCGGGCGCTGGCGAAATCGCGGAACATTTCCGGCAGGGCCACGATGAGGAACGTCCCCAGCAGCACGCCGATCTGGCTGCCGCCGGAGAGGATGACCACGGCGAAGATCACCACCGACTCCCAGAAGGTAAAGGAACTCGGGGAAATGATGGTCATCTTGGCGGCGAAGAGGTTCCCCGCCATGCCCGCCCAGAACGCGCCGATGACGAAAGCCATCAATTTCAGGTGCGCCACGTCCATGCCGCAGCCCTCGGCGGCGGTGTCGTCTTCCTTGATGCAGTTCAGCGCACGGCCGAAGCGCGACTCCGAAAGCCAGTGGAACAGCAGCACCGTAAAGCCGACCATGATCCAGATGAGATAATAGAACTGGATGGCCTTGCGTATCTTCATGCCGAAAAGCTCGGGGCGCGCGATGCCGAAAATGCCGTTGGAACCGCCGGTCAGGCCGAACACGTCGTTGACCAGCGCGATGCGGACGATCTCCACGATGCCGATGGTCACGATCAGCAGATAGTCGCCGCGCAGGTGGATGATGGGCCGGGCCACCACGAGCGCGAACAGCGCCGCCGCCGCGCCCGCCACCGGGATGAGCAGCAGGATGGGAATCTGGTACTGGGTGTTCAGGATGGCGGTCACATAGGCCCCCACGGCGTAGAACGCCGCGTGCCCCATGTGGAAAATTCCCGCCTGTCCCAGAATGACGTTCAGCGAGAGGGCCAGCAGGGCGTACAGCCCCACGTTGACCGCCACTTCCGTCCAGTAGGTGTCCATCCCGAAGGGAAGCACCGCCATCACGACGGTCAGCAGCACGGGATAGTAGCGTTTGAACAGGCTCATAACTTGTCCGCCACCCTTTCACCGAGGAGGCCGGTGGGCCTGATGATGAGAATGAGGATGAGCACGAGGAAGGCGATGGCGTCCTTCCAGGCCATGGCGAGATAGGACGCGCCGAGCGCCTCGATCACGCCGAGGAGCAGCCCGCCGAGCATGGCTCCGGGGATGTTCCCGATGCCGCCGAGGATGGCCGCCGTGAAGGCCTTGAGGCCGTAGCTCCAGCCCATCATGAAGTCGATCTGCCCGTAGTAGACGCCCACCATGACCCCGGCCACGCCGCCGAGGCCCGCGCCGATGAAGAACACCAGCGAGATCACGCGGTCCACGTTGATGCCCATGAGCCGGGCCGCGCCCTGATCGATGGCCACGGCGCGGATGGCCGTACCCATGCGGGTGCGGTTGATGAAGGCGTAGAGCGCCAGCATGAGCACCAGCGAACTGACGATGACGATGATGCGCATCACCGGCACGTTCAATCCGAAAATATTGAACGTCAGGGCGGGGATCAGGTTTTCCGGGTAGACGTAGACGCGCGCGCCGTAGATGAGCATGACCGCGTTCTGGAGCACGATGGACGCGCCGAGGGCGGACACCACCGCGGCGAGGCGGTTGGCCTTGCGCAGCGGACGGTAGGCCACCCGCTCCAGCGCCACGCCGAGCAGGGCCACCAGTCCGAACACGATGACCACCACAAGCCCCACCGCCAGCACGGGAGCCAGATTCCCGGAAAGGACGCCGGACGCCAACAGGGTCATTCCGAGGTACGCCCCGATGGTGAAGATGTCGCCGTGCGCGAAGTTGATCAGCTTCAACACGCCGTACACCATCGTATAGCCGAGCGCGACGAGGGCATAAATGCCGCCCACGGCAAGGCCATTGATGAGCTGCTGTAGAAATTCGTTCATATCGTCAGGAGGTTTGGATAAAGGATTGAAGCGGTCGGGAGACGGGCTCCCGGACCCGGCGCGTCGCCGCGACGGCCCGCCCGAAGGAAAACCCCAGACACGGAAGCACGGCGACCGGAGCATGCCCCGTCACCGTACTCGAAAGGAAGCCGAAACTTCCGCGGCTCCCGGAGGGGGCTGCCCTCCGGGAAACGGAAAACCTTACTTCTGCAACACGAATCCGCCGTCGGCGTTCACTTCATAGACCTTGTACAGGTCGCCGATCCGGTCGCCCTTCTCGTTGAAGCCGAGCTTGCCGGTCAGGCCGGGGTAGTCCTTGAGGTCCTTCTTGAGATAGGCGGCCACGGCTTCGGGGGTGGGTTCCACACCGGCCTGAAGCGCGGCGGTGATGACCTTGAAGGAGTCGCCCGCGAGCACGGACCAGACGGAGCTGGGCAGGCTGTTGTACTGCGCCTTGTAGCGGGAGAAGAAATCCTTGGCTTCGGGCGTATCGAAATCGTGGGCGGACGGCGGGCTGATGAAGAAGTAGCCCTTGGCGGCGTCCTTGCCCGCGATCTTCACGAGGTCGGTGTTGTTGGCGGCGTCGCCGCCCATCATGGGCACATCCCAGTGCATTTCCTTCTTCTGGCGGAGCAGCATGCCCGCTTCGGGGTAGTAGCCGGTGAAGAAGATGAGGTCGGGATCGGCGGCCTTCAGCTTGGTGAGGATGGCGGTGTAGTCGCGTTCGCTCGGGGTCAGCGCGTCGTAGAACACGACCGGCACGCCCGCTTCCTTGAGGCCCTTCTGCGCCTCTTCGGCGAGGCCCTTGGCGTAGGAGGAGTTGTCGTGCAGGATGGCGACCTTCTTGAAGCCCTTGGCGGCGATGACCTTGCTGGCCACGCGGCCCTGCTCGTCGTCGCGCGGGCAGGTGCGGAAGAAGAGGGGCAGGCCCTTTTCCGTCAGCCGCACGCTGGTGGAACCGGTGGCGATCTGCATGATCTCGGCTTCGTCGATGATGTTCTGGGAGGCTTCGGTCACGGCGGAACCGTAGGTGCCGATGACCGCCATCACGCCGGCGGAGGCCAGCTTCTGGGCGGCGAGGGAGGCCGTGCGCGGATCGCCCGCGTCGTCTTCCACGATCAGCTCGATGTTCCGTCCGTTGATGCCGCCCGCCTTGTTCACTTCCGAAACGAGCAGGCTGACGATCTGCTGCATGTCCTGGCCTTCGCTGGCCCATTTGCCGGTGAGCGGGCACATGAGGCCGATGCGGATGGCGTCCGCGGCAAAGGAGGGACCGGCCGCCAGCATGAGCATGGCGACGGCAACCATCAGTTTTTTCACAAGATTGTTCATGCTTTCCCCTGAGAAATGGAACGTTTTTCGGATGGGACGACGGGGCGGGAGAGCCGGGGCCCTGCTTTTCCGAATGAAACAGGCGGCGTCCCGCATGGTGCCAAGCATCCACCGTACAACAAAATAAGGGAAAACGGAACCCGGTCGGGCCGAACGATCCGCACCGGTTTCCGCCGGATCGCCCCTGTGGACGGGGCGATGGCGGACGCCTCCCGCGGCGGGGCCGGATGAGAACGTTGGGAGTACAAAAATTCGTCCCTTGATTTACCGAAAACGAGACTATATGTTCTGGAGTAATGTACGATTTTTTCGAGGTGCCCTGTGCTGATTCGTTGTCCCGAATGTCAGTTTGAACGCCAGATAGACGCCGACGCCATTCCCGCCAATGCGGTGATGGCGACTTGCCCGCATTGCCAATGCCGCTTCCGTTTCCGCAACCCCGACGGCACCCCCGTCGCCGAGGAGCAGCCCGCTCCGGCGGCCCCCGCCGCAGCCGCCGCTTCGACCGCAACCCCTTCCGCCTCCGCCGGGCAGACC
>CABKMN010000109.1 GCA_902373525.1 uncultured Bilophila sp.
GGGGAGGGGAGAGGGAACCCTTCGCAAAGGGTTCCCTCTCCCCTCCCCCGGTCTTCCATACAAAAAGGGAGCCCCGCAAAGGGCTCCCTTTTTCCACAGGTGTTTCGTACGGGCTACTTCCCGGCGCCCACGAAGAGCAGCGGAACTTCGGGGATGTAGGTACAAATGAGCAGTACGATGAGCATGAGGCCGATCATGGGCAGCGCCTTGGCGGCGATATTCTCCAGCTTGGCCTTGGCGACGCCGCTGGCGACGAAGAGGTTCACGCCCACGGGCGGCGTGATGAAGCCGATGGCGAGGTTGACCACGATGATGACGCCGAAGTGCAGCGGCGACACGCCCACGCCCGTCACGATGGGCAGCAGGATGGGCACGAGGATGACGATGGCCGCCAGCGCTTCCATAAACGTGCCGACGATGAGCAGCAGCACGTTGATGAGCATCAGGATGACGATCTTGTTTTCGGAGAAGCTCAGGATCGCGCGGGCCACGGTGCCGGGCACGTCCTCGATGGTCATGATGTTGCCGAACAGGGTCGCCATCGCCATCAGAACGATGATGACGGCGGACGTCTCGCAGGACTCGATGCAGGAGTCGATGAGACACTTGAAGTCCATTTCCCTGTAGAGGAACAGGCCGACGATGAGGCCGTAGAAGGCGGCGACGGCCGCGGCTTCGGTCGGGGTCATGACGCCGCCGTAGATGCCGCCGAGCACGATGACCGGCACCATGAGCGCCCACTTGGCCTCCCACGCCGCGTGCATCAGGGTACGCGCGTTGCGGACCTTCTCCTGTCCGCGCCAGCCCTGCTTGCGGGAATACCAGTAACAATAGGCCATCAGCACGAGGCCGATGAGGACGCCGGGAACGATGCCGCTCATGAACAGGTCGCCGATGGAGACCTGCGCGGAGATGCCGTACACGACGAAGGGGTTGCTCGGGGGAATCATGACGCCCACGCAACCGGCCGCCGCGACGAGGGCCGCGGAGAAATACTTGTCGTAGCCGCGTTCCACCATCGCGGGGATGGTCAGCGCGCCGATGGCCGCCACGGTGGCCGGACCGGAACCGGAAATCGCGCCGAAGAACATACAGGTCACGATGGCGGTCAGGCCGATGCCGCCGTAGGTCCCGCCCACGATTTCGTCGGCGAGGGAGAGGAGGCGGTGGGAAAGCCCGCCCGCGCCCATGAACACGCCCGCCGCGATGAAGAACGGAATGGCCATGATCGGGAAGCTGTCGATGGACGTGAAGGCCACCTGAGCCATGTATTCGATGGGGAGGGTGTCCGCGCAGATGATGGTCGCCAGCGTGGACAGGCCGAGGCTGATGGCCACGGGCACGCCGATGGCGCACAGGACGACGAAGTAGCCGAACAGCGCGGGCAGCGGTTCGATGTAGTCGCAGAAGATGACCGGCGAGGCGATGACGAACACCGCGACAAGGCCGATCAGCGTATCCACGAACCCGCATATCCTGACCTGCTTGTACAGGGACTGGAGCAGGCGCAGGCACATGAGGCCGAAACCGAAAGGCAGGATGAGATACGGAATGAGGAACGGAATGCGCAGCGCGGTGGTGAACTGCGGATACTGCTGAAGGCGTTCGATCTGGCCCCAGCCGAAATACGCGATCGTCGCCGTCAGGATGAAGAACAGAACTTCGACCACCACCCAGCTGATCTGCTGGATGCGGGGAGGCAGATGATCATAAAGCATGTCCACGCGAATGGACGAACGCTTCTTGATGGCGACGCACAGCGCAAGGTAGGAAATCCAGATAAAGATGTAGCGGGAAAGTTCTTCAGTCCAGACCGCAGCGCCGGCGCGCTCGATGAACTGGGTGATGATGTAGCGGTAGATGACCTGCCAAGTGATGAACAGGGTGATGGACAGCAGGCCGACGACCAGAAAAACCTTCTCGAAATTTTCGTCGAGCCAGTGCAGCACGCCCTGATGGGAAGCGTTGGTGTTTTCCATACGAGATTCCTGTGGTGTACGCATAAGGGAACATCCGGCCCGCGGAGTGTATCCGCGGGCCGGAGATCAAGGGACTTACTTCTGGGTGTCGGCGATCAGCTTGAGCAGTTCGGCGGGGATTTCCTTGGCGAACTGATCACGCACAGGCTGGGTCTTGGCATAGAGTTCCTGGCGCTGTTCGGGGGTCAGCATCGTGATTTCGATGCCCTTGGCCTTGAACGCGTCCCAGGCGGCCTTTTCAAGCTTCACGGATTCTTCGCGCTGCCACGCGGTGGCTTCCTTCGCGGCTTCCATGATGATCTTTTGTTGGTCGGCGGTCAGGCTGTCCCACTTCTTCTTGTTCATCAGCAGGATGTGCATAGAGTAGTTGTGCTCGGAGTTCATGGCGTACTTGAGCACTTCGGTGTGCTTGGCGTCGTTCAGCAGCGAGAAGGTGTTGCCTTCCGCGTCGACGGTGCCCTGCTGGATGGCGGTGTAGGTTTCACCCCACGCCACGGGAGCGGGATTCATGCCGAGTTCCGTAGCCACGGCCACTTCAACCGGGGAGTCGGTGGTGCGGACCTTCAGGTTCATGAGGTCCTTCACGTCCTTGAGGGGCTTCTTGGCGGCCACGAAGTTGCGGTACCCGAATTCGCTGAACATGATGGTCTTCAGACCGATGCTTTCGGCGACCTTGTCGAGGGCCTTGCCGAGTTCGCCGTCGTCCAGAGCCTTATACAGCTTCTGCTGGTTGGCGGGGCTGGTCACATACGGAAGGTCGATGGCCATATAGGATTTCGAGAAGCTGGCGAGGTTCGGCGTGGAGCTGGAGGACATGTCCAGCGTACCGGCCTGAGCGGCTTCCGTGGTCACGCGGTCGCTGCCGAGCTGGCAATTGGGGAACAGCTGAATGCGGATTTTCTTGTTGCTCTTCTTTTCGACGAGCTCTTTAAATTTTTCGTAACCGACGGTCACGTTGTTGCCCGGAGCCATCGGATGACCGACGCGCAGGGTGAGCGGCTTTTCCGCTCGTGCATTCTGGCTCATGCCGAGAATCATGCACGAGGAAGCCAAAAGAGCAGCTACGGTGTACAGTACTTTTTTCATCACACGTCTCCTTACGTGAAAAAAAGTATTCCCTATCTGTGGGATGATTTTTACTGTACACCAGATTGAGAAACAAAGGAAAGCCCCCCTTACTTCATCAAAAAGCGTACCACCGTTGAGTCTTCAACCAATCAAACCGAGCATACCCCAAACGGCTACTTCAAAAATTTTTCATGTTATTTTTGAGTATTAGCTCAACTGTTCGTAACCCATTGAAAACATGAAAATACTTCCTATGCGTACGCCTTTTTATCATCGCCTCCTGCATACCCCTAGGGAGTACGAGTTTCAAAATAAAGCAATATATCAATATGTTGTATGAAACAGAACTTTTTTTGGAAAAATTTTGTGAAAAAAAACTTTTCCCGGTTTTCAGCGCCCCGAAAAAACCCCCGCAGCTTCTCTTTTGGGAGCCGGCACACGGCGGCGGAAAGGGGATTTTTTTATTCTTCTTTTCTTTCAATACAATACATAAAAACCATACCTCCATTCCGTATGCGCGCATGCCACACGGGATTTCTTTTCGCCGTGAGCACGCAAAAAAGTCTCCCGATTGTTCGAATTAGGTCAACCGGACTGCTTTTTCAATTGGTTGTACGCGTTATGCCCGCATACGAAAACGCAATACGCCAAGGGGCCTATCCGGCGAGGTTGCGCGCCAAAGAGATTTTCCGCCCACCCGGCCAGCTTCCCTTTCTCCTTGCGGAGCGGAACCCTGCCCTTCTCCCATGCCGCACAGGTCCCAAAGCCGCACAGGAACGATCCAGAGCCCCTTTTGGGAAACGGAACGGCACGGCCTCACAAACTTCTCCGCCCTCCCCCGTCCCGGTCCGTATCGAAACTTTCAGGGCGCAAAAAGGCCCGTCGACGGCAAACACCGCCAACGGGCCGCAGAGCTCGACGAAGAAACCGTTAATCCTTAAAGGGGCACTCCGAGGCGCTCGCGCCCTTGATCATCCCCAGAGCCGCCCCCGGAGCCGCAGGCTTGTACCCGGACTCCTTGAAGACCTTCCGGGTCAGGCTGTCGTCCACCGTGCCTTCGGGGAGCTTGTCGGTGTTGATCACCCCTTCCTGATGCAGGAACGCCACCACTTCGGCGATGTTGGCCTTTTCACGGTCCCCGAAATAGAAGTTCATCCATTCGCGGACGGGATTGGTCGTATTGGCCGGGACCTTGCCGAAAACGGAATACCACAGCACCCGCTTGGGCACGCCGGTGGCGTAACCGGACACCATTTCGATGACCTTTTCCCAGTTGTCGGGATTGAGCATGAACAACTGGGCTTCAAGGTCGGAACGCAGATAACCTTCCGCGACCTTGGGGTATTTCTCCATGAAATCCTTCCGCATGACGACGATGCCCAAGTCCTTGTTGTCGCAGGCGGAACCGTCGGCCACGATCCTGCCCACGCCTTCGCCGACCTCGGACGCCAGCTCGGAGAGCGTCGGTTCCCAAAGGGAGGCGGCGTCGAGGGTTCCGGCGCGGAAATTGGTCGAAATGACTTCAATGGTCTGGTTCAGGTATTCGGCGGGCTTCACATTGTACTTCTTGAAGAAACGCCGCATGTACTGGTCCGATGCGCTCCCCTTGGGTGCGGCGATGATCTTGCCGTCAAGCCAGCGGGCCAGTTCCTCGTTGCTCTTGAATTCGGGAGCATCCTTGCGCACCAGCAGAAGCGAACAGCGCGTGCCCTCGGACATGTCCGTGGTGGACACCATCTTGACGTCGCCCTTGGCGCGCACGCACAGCGTCACCGCCGGCATGATGCTCATGTAGCCGATCTGCGCCCTGTTCGCCCGCATATTGCTGGCGACGACCGTTCCCTGCACGGCGGGGTGGAACTCGATTTCCGTCCCCGCGGGCGTGTACTTTTTCCAGAGGCCCAGTTCCGCGTTGATGATGGCCTGATAGGAAATCGTGTCGTACGGCTGGAACCCGACCACGAACTTCTCCGCCGCCGCCGGACCGGCCAGCAGCCCCACGGTGACCGCAAGCGCTCCAAGCACCTTCGAAAAACGTTTCATATACCCCTCCACATGATGATGGCCTGCAACCGGCGGCGACGGGTCGCCGTCCCGCAGCGCTCCTTTCCCTCAAGCGCGGGCGGCCGTTGCGCGCCTCGGCCCCAACGGGGCCTTCTCCCTCTTCGGCGCGAAACGTATTGCGGCGTGTTCCTTATGCATTAGCGTGTTTGTTTCCCGCGTTCAACAGCTTTTCTCGGTATGCCGGCCCTCAGACGCGCAAAAGCCCCGAACGGCATTCGGGGCTTTTGCGATCAAAACGGTTCCCATAAGGCGGCGGGACGCTACCGGGACTTCGTACTGTGCGCGACGGTCTTCTTCCGGGCCGACGCGGACGAATTCTTTTGCGAGGAACGCTTCTGCGAGACGGACTTCTTGGACGTCTGCGAGGTGCGCTTCTGGGCGACCTGCTTGTTCCGGCTCTGCGAAGCCTTCACCGAACCGGATCGGGAAGAACGCTTCGCGGCGACGGTGGCGCGGCCCTTCTTCTTGGAGACGACGGCCTTCTTGTGTTTCGAGCTGGAACGGCTGGCCGAGACCTTCTGCTTGCTCTTTTTGCTCTTGGAATAAGAAGCCTTATGGGCTTTCTTCTCGGCGGAGGCGCGCTTGGAGAGCGTGGCGTCGGAGGCCGCACGGCGGTGGGAACGGGATTCGTACATCGCCATCAGCTTCTGGGCGGCTTCGGCGTCGGATTCGGAAACGCTCACGCGGCGGGCGCCGAGGAACGTGGAACTGAAATAGGGATCGTTGAGCGACGTGATTTCCACGGTCTTGCCGCGCCGGGGGCTGTGGATGAACTTGCCGTCTCCGACGTAAATGCCCGTATGGTAGCCGCGCCGGGGATGACGGAACGCCACAATGTCGCCGGCTTCCATTTCGTCGAAGTCGATGGGCGTACCGAGCACGGATTGCTCGCGTGCGGTACGCGGCAGTTTGACGCCGACGCTTTTGTACGCCCACTGCACGAAGCCGGAGCAGTCAAAGCCCGACATGCTGGTCCCGCCACGAACGTACGGGGTACCGATGGCCGTCTTGGCCCGCTCGACGAGGTGAACGCTGGACAGCGGCACGCCCTCTTCCCGCATGCGGGCCATCGCCGCCGTGCGGTAGTCGTAGGCGAAGCGCTCTTCCGGCGTCATGGCCAGACGTTCCGCCTGATTGGGGACGTTTTCCAGATAGTTGTCGAGCGCAAACGAATCATCGACCGCGCGCTGCTTCGGGGCACACCCGGTGAGGATCAGGCCCGCCATCAGCAAGAGCCACAGGCCAGCGTGTATTTGGATGGTACGTACGTTCATTGGGCGAGGCTAGAAGATTTTTTCGAACTTGTCAATACGCATTTTTCTATCGCTATTTCAAAGAGATAAAAAAATAACGCCGCCACCTTTCCCGGAAGGATTCCGCATCCTTCCGCCGCCGTGCGGACCGCTTCCCAGACTCCCGTTTTTCTGCCAAAACAAACGCAGCCGTTCCCTTCAACACCGGAGGCACCCCATGCTGTCCAGCCTGACCCAAATCTCCCTTTGCCTGCTCGCGGCGGCGTTTCTGTCCGCAGCCCCGGCCCTCGCGGCGGAACCGTCAGCCGAAAAGGCTCCCGCTCCCGCGCAAACCGTTTCCGCCGGGTACAGCGGCAACGTCAAGACCCGCGTTTTCCACGCATCCGGCTGCCGTTATTTCCAGTGCAAAAGCTGCACCGTGCACTTCAACTCCGCCGAAGAAGCCCGCAGCGGCGGCTACAAGCCCTGTAAGCGGTGCATCAAGTAGCCGAAGCGGACAACCTTCAACCCGGATCATCCCATGACAGAACAGCTTTCCACTCTGGCCCGGCAGGCCCTCGCCATCGTCAGGGAGAGCGGCGCGATCATCAGCGCCAACCATACGCAGCCCCACACCATCCGACGCAAGGGGCGCATCGATCTCGTCACCGAAACCGACGTCGCCGTGGAGCGCTTCCTCAAGGAACGCCTCTCCGCCCTCACGCCGGGCACGGCTTTCCTCGCCGAGGAAAGCGCGGAAAACCTTTCCATTCCTTCGACCTGCTGGATCATCGATCCCGTGGACGGCACCACCAACTTCGCCCACGGCCTGCCTCTGACCGTCACCTCGGTGGCCTACCGCCGGAACGGGGAACTGGAGATCGGCATCATCAACGCGCCGCTGCTCGGCGAATGCTACATCGCGGAAAAAGGCAAGGGCGCGTGGCGCAACGGGGAACGCATCTCGGTGTCCACCACGGCCTTCTGCGAGGAAGCGGTGGTGGCGACCGGCTTCCCCTACGAGATCGCCCGCCGTGTGGACGAAATCCTCGACCGGCTGCGCCCCATACTGGCGGCCTGTCAGGGCGTACGACGCTGCGGGGCCGCCGCGCTCGATCTCGCGTGGACGGCCTGCGGACGCTTCGACGCTTTTTACGAGGACGAACTCAAGCCGTGGGACATGGCGGCGGGCGCGCTGCTCGTCACCGAAGCCGGAGGCCGGATCACCGCGCTGGACGGCTCGCCCTTCGATCTGCGCTGGTCCGTCCTCGCCTCCAACGGCAAGCTGCACGGGGTCATCGAAAAAATGCTCAGATAAAAAGTTGGGGAGGGGAGAGGGAACCTTTCTGAAGAAAGGTTCCCTCTCCCCTCCCCAAACC
>CABKMN010000110.1 GCA_902373525.1 uncultured Bilophila sp.
TTGCCCCCCCTGTCCGGGGGGAATCATTCCCCCCGGACAGGGGGGGCAAGGGGGCGGTAGCCGCCCTTGCCGCCGGAGGCATACGTTATGTTGCAGACAGTCCGCCGCATTCTTGCGATAGCCCGAAAGGAGCTGCTGGTGCTGATGGGCACGCGGCAGAGCCGGTTCATGGTCCTGATTCCGCCGGTGATCCAGATATTCATCTTCGCGTGGGCCGCCACGATGGACGTCAAGAACGTGGACGTCGTCGTGATCAACGAGGACTCGGGCTACTGGAGTCAGGAAATCATCAGCCGCCTGCGCGGTTCCTCGACCTTCCGCCGCATCACCTTCGAGGACAACCCGAAGGCGGCGGAGGAGGCCGTCAACCGCCAGAAGGTGCTCGTGGTCATGCACTTCCAGAACGACTTTTCGGCCAGAGTGGAGCGGGGCGAGCCCGCCGAAGTGCAGTTGCTGCTGGACGGCAGACGATCCAATACCGCCCAGATTCTCACGCAGTACGTCCAGCGGATCGTGCAGGGCGTGGCCACGGTGACCCCGGCCTTCCTGACCGCGAAACCCGTGCGCGTGGAGGTCGAGGAACTGAACTGGTTCAACCCGAACCTCGACTTCCGCTGGTTCATCCTGCCGAACCTGATCGGCACCATCAACTTTATGATGGGTCTGATCATCACCGGCCTGACCGTGGCGCGGGAACGCGAACTCGGCACCTTCGACCAGATGCTCGTCTCGCCCGCCGGACCCGTGGAAATCGCCTTCGGCAAGCTCATTCCCGGCTGCGTGGTCGGGCTGGTCCACGGCACCATCTTCTTTTTCTCCACGATCTGGTTCTTCAGCGTGCCGTTCGTGGGATCGGTACCGGTACTGTACGTGACCATGCTGCTGTTCTCGCTTTCGGTCAGCAGCATGGGCCTCATGGTCTCGTCGTTCGCGTCCACCCAACAGCAGGCGTTTCTGGGGTGCTTCACGCTGGCCGTGCCGTGCATCCTGCTTTCCGGTTTCATGACGCCGGTGAACAACATGCCGATGTTTTTGCAGAACCTGAGCCAGCTCAACCCGTTGCGGCACTTCATCGTGATTTTGCAGGGCCTGTTCCTCAAGGACATCACCATGAGCGCCGCGCTGGACAGCAGCGCGCGGATCGCCGCCATCACCGCCGTGTCGATGCTGTGCGCGATCTGGATGTTCAAGCGCAAGGCGTAGCCTTCCGGGAAGGCGGGGCGTTGCGTATCGAACGGGGAATGGCTATAAACAAGAGCGCATGCCGCTGCGGAACATCCGCCGGAAGGGGAAAGACGCCCGCAGGGCTTCGCCCCGGTAGCAAAACGACGGGGAATAGTGTAAGGCCAGAGTCATGATTCGGGGTTTGCGGCGCAACCCCTGCCGAGGCAGGAACGCCGCCGTCCCCTCACCGTTACCTGAGGAGATACGCTTGGACCGAAGTACGGACAAAAGTTTGTGGGACAGGGTTTGCGGCCTGTTCGGCGGCCGTTCCGGCGATTCGCTTGAACAGGCGGTCATGGAAGCCCGGAACGAAGGCGAACTGGACATCGCCGAAGGCTCCATGATCCTGAGCATTCTGCGCCTTGACGACGTGCAGGTGCAGGACATCATGACCCCGCGGACTGATTTCGATTGTATGCCTACGGGTGCTCCCGTGAGCGAGGTGGCGCAGTGCATTCTGGAAACCGGACACTCCAGACTGCCCATCTACAAGGACACGCGCGACAACATCATCGGGATCGCCTACGCCAAGGACCTCATTAGCCTTCTCATCGATCCCGCCAAGCACCACACGCCGGTGGACGAAATCATGCGTCCGCCCTTTTTTGTCCCCGAAACCAAGATCGTGAGCGAGCTGCTTCAGGAGTTCCGGGCCCGCAAGAACCATATCGCCATCGCCGTGGACGAATACGGCGGCACGTCCGGCCTCGCCACCATCGAGGACATCCTTGAGGAAATCGTGGGCGACATCGAGGACGAGCACGACGCGCCCAAGGAAGAGGACATCCATCCCCTCGGGGAGTCGCGCTATGCCCTGTCCGGGCGCGCCTATCTGGAAGACCTTGAAGAACTCGGCATCAGGCTGGAGGCCGACGAGGTGGACACCATCGGCGGCTACCTGTGCCTTGAGGCCGGGCATGTCCCCGAAAAGGGAGAAATTTTCGAGTGCGACGGCTGGCGGTTCACCGTGGACGAAGCCGACGCCAAGCAGATACGCCGCGTGATCGTGGAACCCGTTTCCCCGGAAGAGCACGAGAGCGAATGACGTTTTTCGAGCGGGACGCGACCGGCGTCCCGCAGACGAGAAGAGGCCGGAAACCATGTTTCCGGCCTCTTCGTTGTGGAGCCACGGACGGTTACCTTACGTCCTCTGTCCGTCGTCGGAGGTTGCCGTCGGACAGCAAGGAACGGAGCCCCGGTGACTTTTCGGGAATCGGGGCGCGGGAATGCTCCCTCCGTTCTTTTCCTCGCAACAGCCGTTCGCCCTTGTGTGGGCGAGTGGCGGGAACAACCCTGAATGTCCCCGCCGAAACAGGCTTGTGCCGGGGCCGGGAAGGAACTTCCCGGCCTTTCGGGCCTAGAACGCGACTTCGTAAAGCTGCTGGACGGCGGCGTCGGTCATCTTGCGCGGGTTGGTGAGCGCACAGGCGTCCTTCTGGGCGTTGGCGACCATCGTGGGGATGTCGCTGCGGCTGACTTCCTTGCCGTACCGCTTGGCGAGCTCGGTGATGCTCGGCGGGATGCCCACGTCCTGCGACAGGCGGCGGATGGCGGCGATGGCGAGTTCGGCGGCGTCGCGCTTGGACAGGCCTTCCACGTTTTCGTCCATCATCTTGGCGATGTTGATAAATTTCTCCACATGGGCGAGCAGGTTGTACTCTTCCACGATGGGCAGCAGGATGGCGTTGCATTCGCCGTGAGGCAGGTTGTAGAAGCCGCCGAGCTGGTGGGCCATGGCGTGTACGTGACCGAGGCTGGCGTTGTTGAAGGCCATCCCGGCGAGGTACTGGGCGTAGCACATGCCTTCACGGGCGTGGATGTCGCTGCCGTTGGCGACGGCGCGGCGGAGGTTTTCGGAAACCAGCTTGATGGCCTTTTCGGCGCAGGCGTCGGTCAGCGGGGTGGCGCCGGTGGAAACGTAGGCTTCCACGGCGTGGGTGAGGGCGTCCATGCCGGTGGCGGCGGTCAGGGCCGGGGGCATGCCGACCATCAGGATCGGGTCGTTGATGGCGACGCTCGGGGTGATGCGCCAGTCGACGATGGCCATCTTCACCTTGCGGGAGCTGTCGGTGATGATGCAGAAGCGGGTGATTTCGGAGGCGGTGCCCGCGGTGGTGTTCACGGCGAGGTAGGGAGGCATGGATTTGGTGGACTTGTCCACGCCTTCGTAGTCATGGATTCTGCCGCCGTTGGAGACGACCAGCCCGATGCCCTTGCAGCAGTCGTGCGAGGAGCCGCCGCCGATGGAGATGAGGCTGTCGCATTCTTCTTTTTTATACAGTTCCACGCCGGCGGCGACGTTGATGTCGGTGGGGTTCGGAACGGTTTCGTCGTAGATGGCGTATTCCATCGCCGCATCGTCGAGAATATCCGTGATCTGCTTCAGGATGCCGGTATGAACGATACCCTTGTCGGTGACAAGAAGCGGCTTCGTGGCGTTCAGGTAGACGATGCGTTCCGGAATGGATTTGGCGGCGCCTACACCGATGAGCGTAACGTTGGGAATAAAGAAGCCGTCAACTTTTTCAACAATAGCCATTGTGGTATCCTCCACTGTTTAGAAGAAGCAGAAACAAGGCACGAAGAAAACAAGAGACGATGGAAAGAATGGAACTGTTCCGTTCCTTTTTTTTTAAAACGTATGGCGTTTCATACGGCAGGTCAAGCGTGTTTTGCAAAATAGATGATATGTGAAAAAAGATTTTTTTATATGTGAAAAGAGTCTCTTGACGTATCTATAAAGTCTTTTTTCACATACGCCTGCGTTTGTGCGACCAGTCAATTCATTGTTTGAACAGTCATAAAAGGAATTGCTTTCAAATCGACAACGAAATGAAGCCAATTGGACAGGGGGGCCTGCGGGGCCGCCCGAAAGGCGTGCGGGAGAGGGCTTGTCCTTCTTGTGCGGAGCGGGCCGAAAGGACTGGCCGGATGCCCAAACAGGCTTGACAGCAAAGGCAATTCAGTGTAGCCATGACTCCTTTCGGAACATTTACCCACTCCTATGGAGGAAAACAGATGCCAACTATCAACCAGCTTATCCGCGTCGCGCGGAAGAAGGTTGTGAAGCACAAAAAGACCCCGGCCCTGCAGGCTTGCCCCCAGCGCCGCGGCGTGTG
This sequence comes from uncultured Bilophila sp., assembly GCA_902373525.1. GTDB lineage: Bacteria > Desulfobacterota > Desulfovibrionia > Desulfovibrionales > Desulfovibrionaceae > Bilophila. Next base: position 4,344 of record CABKMN010000110.1, read on the forward strand.
CACCCGCGTGTACACCACGACCCCGAAGAAGCCGAACTCGGCTCTGCGTAAGGTCGCTCGTGTGCGCCTCACCAACGGCCTCGAAGTCACCGCGTACATCCCCGGTGAAGGCCACAACCTTCAGGAACACTCCGTCGTGATGATCCGCGGCGGCCGTGTGAAAGACCTTCCCGGTGTCCGTTACCACATCGTCCGTGGTACGCTGGATACCTCCGGTGTGCAGGATCGCCGTCAGCGTCGTTCCAAGTACGGCGCCAAGCGTCCGAAGTCCTAAGCCGCTCGGCTCGGGAACCGGCAAGAGGTCTGACGGCCGCGGGCCGTCTCTGCGAATTTTCGCGTCACAGTGTCATGCCAGGGGTGCGCGTCCATGCCCTCCCGCAACGGGAAGGGCGCAGTGGGAACACACCCAGGCAGCCTGAGCGGCTCCCCGCCGCCTCGGGAAACCGCATAGCACTGCAACCCCTGACGTAACGCATCCGCGTTACCCGGAGAATTTTCATGCCCCGTAAAGGTCCTATCCCCAGAAGGGAAGTTCTGCCCGATCCGATTTATGGCAGCCGTCTCGCCGCCCGTTTCGTGAACCGCCTGATGTACGACGGCAAGAAGGGCGCCGCCGAAAAGATTTTCTACGGCGCTCTTGAAGTGCTCGCCGAAAAGACCGGCGAAGAAGCGCTGCGCGCCTTTGAAAAGGCCCTCGAAAACGTGAAGCCCCACCTTGAAGTCAAGGCCCGCCGCGTGGGCGGCGCCACCTATCAGGTGCCCATGGAAGTGCGTCCTGACCGTCAGGTTTCGCTCTCCATCCGCTGGCTGATTACGTATGCCCGTTCCCGCGGTGAAAAAGGCATGGCCAACAAGCTCTCCGCCGAGCTGCTGGATGCCTTCAACAACCGCGGCGGCGCCGTGAAGAAAAAGGAAGACACCCACCGCATGGCCGAAGCCAACAAGGCCTTCGCCCATTATCGCTGGTAGTCGGGGAGACACAGAGTGGAACGCTTAGCACCCATCGAAAAAATGCGGAACATCGGCATCATGGCTCACATCGATGCCGGTAAGACCACGACGACCGAACGCATCCTGTACTACACCGGTGAGAACCATAAGATTGGCGAAACCCACGAGGGCGGCGCCACGATGGACTGGATGGAACAGGAACAGGAACGTGGCATCACCATCACCTCCGCGGCGACGACCTGCTTCTGGTTGAACCACCAGATCAACATCATCGACACCCCCGGCCACGTGGACTTCACCATCGAAGTCGAACGTTCCCTGCGCGTGCTCGACGGTGCCGTGGCCGTGTTCGACGCCGTGGCCGGCGTGGAACCTCAGTCCGAAACCGTGTGGCGTCAGGCCAACCGTTACGGCGTGCCCCGTATCTGCTTCATCAACAAGATGGACCGTATCGGCGCCAACTTCTTCCGCAGCGTCCAGATGATCCAGGATCGTCTGAAGGCGAAGCCCGTTTGCCTCCAGATTCCGATCGGGTCTGAAGACAAGTTCGAAGGCGTCATCGACCTCATTCAGGGCCGCGCCGTCCGCTTCGACAAGGAAACCAAGGGCCTTGAAGTCATCTACGGCGAAATCCCGGATGAACTGAAGGACTTGTACGAAGAAAAGCGCTTCGAAATGATGGAAGCGGTCGCCGAGGAAGACGAGGAACTGATGATGAAGTACCTTGATGGTCACGAACTGACCGTCGAGGAAATCAATTCCTGCATCCGCAAGGGCACCATCCGTCAGAGCCTCGTGCCCGTCCTGTGCGGCACCGCGTTCCGCAACATCGGCGTGCAGCCGCTGCTCGACGCGGTCGTCAACTACCTGCCGTCTCCTCTGGACATCCCCCAGATGATCGGCCACAACCCCGACACCAACGAAGAAATCGTCTGCCCCAGCTCCGACAAGGAACCGCTCGCCGGTCTCGTCTTCAAGCTGGCTTCCGACCCCTTCGTCGGGCATCTGGCCTTCTTCCGCGTCTATTCCGGCGTGATCGAAGCCGGTACGACCCTGTACAACTCCAACACCGGCAAGAAGGAACGCCTTGGCCGCCTGCTCCGCATGCACGCCAACAAGCGTGAGGACATCAAGGCCGCCGGTGCCGGCGACATCGTCGCGCTCGTGGGCATGAAGCTGGCTTCCACCGGCGACACCATCTGCGACGAAAAGCGTCCCGTCGTGCTCGAATCCCTCGATATTCCGGAACCGGTTATCGAAGTGGCCATCGAGCCCAAGACGAAGACCGACCGCGACGCCCTCTCCGCCGCCCTCAACAAGCTGGCGAAGGAAGACCCGTCCTTCCGCGTGAAGGGCAACGAAGAAACCGGCCAGACCCTCATCGCGGGCATGGGCGAACTGCATCTGGACATCATCGTCGACCGTCTCGTTCGCGAATTCAACGTGAACGCGAACGTGGGCAAACCTCAGGTTGCCTACCGCGAAACGATTTCCAAGCCCAGCAAGTCCGACCTCAAGTACGCCAAGCAGTCCGGCGGCCGCGGCCAGTACGGTCACTGCGTGATCGAAATCGAACCCAACCCCGAAAAGGGGTACGAGTTCGTCAACTCGATCACCGGCGGCGTGATTCCAAAGGAATACATTCCTTCCATCGACAAGGGTATTCAGGACGCCCTGAAATCCGGTGTGCTCGCCGGCTTCCCGGTTGTGGACGTGAAGGTCAATCTGGTCTTCGGTTCCTACCACGAAGTCGACTCCTCCGAACAGGCCTTCTACGTGGCCGGTTCGATGGCCATCAAGGACGCCATGCAGAAGGCGACTCCCGCCCTGCTTGAGCCCTTCATGGACGTTGAAGTGGTGACGCCCGACGATTACCTCGGCGACGTCATGGGCGACCTCAACGGTCGTCGCGGCCGCGTCCAGTCCATGGAAGCCCGCGCCGGCGCTCAGGTCATCCGCGCTCAGGTCCCGCTGTCCGAAATGTTCGGCTACGCCACGGACCTCCGCTCTCGTACCCAGGGTCGCGCGACCTTCACGATGCAGTTCCACCACTACGAAAAGGTGCCGAACGCCATCGCCGAAGAAGTCTGCAAGAAGACCGCCAACTAAGAAAAAAGGCATGCCTCCGGCGGCCGGGGGGCATGATGCCCCCCGGACCCCCTCGGCGCGGCCTTTGACGACAAAACGCCCCGAACGAATTTCGTTCGGGGCGTTTTGTCGTCAAAGGCCGCTTGGCGCTTGCAGGGTATTCCTTGAAGGGATGTCTGGGGGCGCACAAACGTTTTCTCTGGGGGGAGTCATTCCCATTCCGCTTTCCCGCCGTTTTTCCCATAGGAGGAACATTGGTTTTCCTCAGCAGGAACAATCGAGAGTGGGGATTCGATAACGTCGAAAATCTTTGAAGAGCGGGGTGGGGTTTGGGGAG
>CABKMN010000111.1 GCA_902373525.1 uncultured Bilophila sp.
GGGGGAAGGGAGGAGACCCCTTTCTCCAGAAAGGGGTCTCCTCCCTTCCCCCACATTTCTCATTCATTCTTTTTCATCGCTTCCAATAAGTTCTCGGCGGCGCGGGCGGCGCTTCCGGGCTCTCCGCAGCGGCGGCGGAGCTCGTCGAGCCGCGAGCGGACGCTCTCAAGCTGGGCGGGCACGTCCAGCCACGCGGCAAGCTGGGCGGCCATCGCCTCGCCGGTGGCGTGCTCCTGCAAGAGTTCGGGGAACAGCTCCCGGCCCATGATCAGGTTGGTCAGGCTGACCCATTTGACCTTGATCAGCCAACGACCGACCAGCGCGGACAGCGGGGCCACACGGTAGCTCACCACGGTAGGCACGCCCGCCAGCGCGGTTTCCAGCGTCGCCGTACCCGAGGCCGCCAGCATGCACATACAGGACCGCATGGCCGCGTACCGGTTTTCCGGCGCGTCGAAGGTCACGGGCACATCGGCGGGCCAGAGGGCGCGGAGCTTTTCCTCGGGCATGTTCGGCGCGCGCAGGCAGTGAAAGGAGAGGTCCCGTCCCTGATCGAGCAGGATGCGCGCCGCCTTGCCGAAGGCGGGAAGCAGCGCCTCCACTTCCTTGCGGCGGCTGCCGGGCATGAGCCCGATGCGTCCGGGGACCGGGGAGAGCTTCGAGACTTCGGGCCAGTTCACCATATCCACAAGCGGGTTGCCGACATAGTCGACCGCCACGCCGTGCTTGGCGTAGAACGCCGGTTCGAACGGCAGGATGCAGAACAGCCGCTTGACGTATTGCTGGAGGAACCGGACCCGCCCGGTGCGCCACGCCCAGATTTTCGGCGGAATGAAGTAGTAGACCGGAATCCCGAGGCCGTGCGCGATTTTCGCCACCCGGAAATTGAACTCCGGCGCGTCCACCAGCACGACGGCGTCGGGCCGCAGGCGGGCGAGCTCGCGTTTGATCTCTCCGAGCATGCGCAGAGCGCGGGGCAGAGCGGTGAACACCTCCGCAATGCCCATGACCGAAAGGGATTCGACTCGGAACAGGTTCTTCTGTCCGGCGAGCGCCAGATGGGGGCCGCCCATGCCGACGGCGGCGATATCGGGTTCACGTTCGCGCAGGGCCGTCAGCAGCGCGGCGGCCTGCATGTCGCCGGAAAGCTCCCCGGCGTTGATCCAGATGTTTTTCATGAAACCTCGTTCGCGTCAGGCCGTGCGTCTTCCCGTCGGAACCTGACGTACAGGGCGTTGAGCAGGGCGCAGGTTCCGAAGGCCAGCGCCAGCCGCAAAAAGAAAATGCCGCCGATGTGCGCGCCGATGAGCAGCATCAGGCACGTATCTTCAATAATCGCGTGCGCCAGCCCCATCAGCGTCATGCAGGAAAACACGTCGTGGCGGGAAAGCTCCCCGCTGCGGACTTCCTTCAGGATGATGCCGCTGGCGTAGACGATGCCCGTCATCACGCCGACGATCATGGTGGTCGCGGCGGCGGGGCGCATGCCGAGAGTCCGCAGGGCCGGGGCGAGCGCCCGTCCCGCGAGGTCCGCGACCTTGAAGTAGCGGAGCAGCCGCTGGAGAACCATGACGGCGAAGATGATGCAGAAGATGCTGGCGAGGTTCCGCACCTCGCCGACGCCCCACCAGAGCAGATTCACATCGGGCGAGGGCGTGAAGACGACGCGGGCGGGCGTGTCCAGCCAGCCGAACGCCTGACAGGACGAATGTACAATGATCCCGCCGAGGATCGCAACCGTCAGCCGAATGACGGCCTGCCAGAGGAACGACACCCCGCACTGCGCGGCGACGCGGCCCTCGGCGGGGATGCTGTGCGCGATGAGCATCATGACCGCCAGCGTGGTGGTCTGCTCCGTCGTCAGGGGCGGCAGTCCGGGCAACAGGCCCACGAAGACGATCAGCGCGGAGTAGAAGTTGACCATGATCCCCGTGGCCCACGCGATGCCGAGATCGGCGGGGAGGCCGGTCAGGTGCATGACCGGTTCGAGCGGCAGGGCCAGATACCTGATCCAGTCCAGCTCGGTGAGGATTTTCATGCCGATGATGATCGGGACAAGGACCTTGAAGAAATCGAGGCTTACCTGCACGGCGTCCAGAAAGGTTTCGCGCAGCGTCGCGAGCGGGTGACTGTTGCCGTACATCTTATTTGGAGGCGATCAGGACGGAGTAGATGTATTCGCGGAGGGCCTGCGACCACGGGCGCATGGCGTTCCCGGTGAACGCCGCGTATTTCGCCGAGGAGAGGACTTCGTTGCTCGGGCGCAGCGACTTGTCCGGGCTGGCGATGGCCCGCACCGTGCAGGCGAGGCTGGCCTGCCGCACGGCTTCCGCCGCCAGCTCGCACCACGAGGCCTGACCGGTGTTCGCCACATGGTACAGGCCGGAGGCCCCGCGCTTCACGAGCTGGAGCGTGGCCTGCGCCAAATCATTGACATAGGTCGGTGAACCGATTTGATCATGAATGACTTCCACGGTCTCTTCGGTCTGGGCCCGCGTCAGGAGGCGTTTCAGAAAATTGTCCCCGTCGTGGCCGAACAGCCAGCCCGTGCGGATGATGCAGATGTTGTCGGCGTTGAGTTCCAGCAGGGCCTGTTCCCCGGCGAGGCGGGTCTTGCCGCAGAGGGAAACCGGATCGGTCTTGTCCTCCTCGGTGTAGGGGGATTCCTTGCGGCCGTTGAAGACCTGATCCGAACTGTAGTGGACGAGCGCCGTAGGGGTGCCCTTGACCAGCCCGCCGAGAAAGGCCGGAAGTCCTCGGTTGACAGAGAGGGCTTCTTGTGGCTGTTTTTCGGCAGGGTCTTCCGTGTTCCAGCTGACCGTGTTGAAGATGATGTCGGGATGAAGGGATTCGATGCGGGGCTGGAGTTCCCCGGGATTCAGCAGATTGCAGTCCTCGGGGTCCAGCGTCTGGGCCTCCCAGCCGCTTCCGGCAAGCTGCTGCATCAGGGGCCGCCCCAGAAGGCCGCGTCCGCCAAGGACGAGAGCGACAGGAATACTCACGGGCTTTCTCCCATAAACGGAATAAGGTATTCAACGTACCAGCCGGGCCGGAGCGCGTCAACGCACGCCGCAGCGGCTGCAGACCTATCTCATTGTCATGTAAGCTGAAAGAGGAGGGTACAACTTTTTGTACGCAACAACGATGAAAAGAGGCATCCTTCTTGCAGCGTTCGGTTCCGGCAGTTTTCAGGGGGAATCGACGCTCCGGCGCTTTGATCGGCAGGTCCGTGAGGCGTTCCCCGGCGTGTCGGTCCGCTGGGCCTTTACGTCCATGCTGATGCGCGAGCGTCTCGCCAGCGCACGGAAAAAATCCGACTCCGTACACAAGGCTCTCAAGAAGATGGCCTTCGAAAAATTTACCCATGTGGCGGTGCAGCCGGTCCATGTGATCCCCGGCCTTGAGTACGGGGATATTTTGGCGGACGCGGATGATCTGCGGGCCGACGGCACCTTTGCGTCGCTCGTGGTCGGCGCGCCGCTGCTGACCGAGGAGCAGGCGTCCGTCGACCGGGCCGCGCGCGCCCTGCTCGGCGAGCTGCCTCCCGACCGCGGATCCGGCGAGCCGGTGCTGTTCATGGGGCACGGAAGCCGCCATGCCGCCGAGAGCCGGTACGAGGCGCTCGCCGTGGCGGTGCGGAAGCTCGATCCCCTCGTGTTCATGGGGACCCTCAACGGCGTTATCCGCCTTGAGCACATTCTGGATCATCTCCGCGCGCCGGGAAGGCCGCCGGACCGGGTCTGGCTGTTGCCCCTGCTGGCGGTCGTCGGGCGGCATACGCTCGAAGACATGGCCGGAGCCTCCGAGAAGTCGTGGCGCTCGCGCCTCGAAGCCGAAGGCATCGCCTGCGTCCCCGTGCTCCGAGGGATGATGGAGTATCAGGGCTTCATGGACATCTGGGTGGACAATCTGGCGAAGGCCATGCGCGCGTGGGAGGCGTGAATCGGGGGAAGAGTGGACGGCGGGCCGGGCTGTTTGGAAGCCGGTCCTTGCCGTCCGTCCCCCGACGGCGCGGCAGGAAAGGCAATGTAACGAAGCGGACGCCTTTCCTTTGACTGTTGTAGGGGGGCGCGGCGGCCTTTCGAGATGAGCAGACGGAAACGAAACGGTCCCGAGCGGCGTAAGCCGGTTCGGGACCGTTTCATTTCCGTCTCCGAGGGGGTCTTGGGGGGAATCATTCCCCCCAAGCGGGTCAAGGGCGGAGCCCTTGCCGCCGGAGGCGCTCTTTTTCCTTTTCGCTACGCCTTGACCGAAGCCGTGGCGGCGGGCTTGTTGAGCATGGCGTCGAACTCGCGCTGGAGCGAGGAGATCAGCTCGTGTACGGACACGATGCCGTTGACGCGGGCGACGTTTTCGCCGCAGAAGGCGAATCCGCGTTCGAGGTTGCCCTTCATGGCGTTGATCAGCGCGGCGGCGATGCAATAGGGGGTCTTCTCCTGTTCGCACGTCTTCACGCAGTGGAAAATGCACTTGAACGGCTTCTTGCCGCCGTCGCGCATGGACTCGATGAAGTTGTTGACGAGCGCGCGGCCGGGCATGCCGACGGGGCTCTTGATGATGGTCACGTCTTCCTGCTTGGCGTTGACGTAGGCCTGCTTGAAGCGGTCGTCGGCGTCGCATTCGTAGGTGGCGACGAAACGGGTGCCCATCTGCACGCCGGAAGCGCCGAGGTCCATGTATTTCTTGATGTCCTCACCCGTGTACACGCCGCCGGCGGCGATGACCGGGATGGCGTGCCCCGCCTTGTCCTCAAGCGCCTTCACCGCTTCCACGACCTGCGGGACGAGCAGTTCGAGGCGGTAGTTGGGATCGCTGATGTGCTCGGGCGTGAAACCGAGATGGCCGCCGGCCTTGGGGCCTTCGACCACGAAGGCGTCGGGCATGTAGCCGGTGCTGGAAAGCCACTTGCGGGCGATGAGCGTGGCGGCGCGTCCGGAAGAGACGATGGGCACGAGCTTGGTCTTGAATTCTTCCTTCTTGCGTTCGCAGGTTTCCGCGAAGAGTTTGGGCAGGTCCATGGGCAGGCCCGCGCCGGAGAAGATCACGTCGGCCTTGGCTTCGATGCTGGTGCGGACCATTTCGGCGAAGGTGGTCAGCGCCACCATGATGTTCACGCCGATGATGCCCTGCGTGGCTTCGCGGGCTTTTTCGATTTCGCGGCGAAGGGCGCGAAGATTGGCTTCGAGAGGATTGCTGGCGACGTCGGGTTCTTTCATCCCGATCATGGCCCCGGCGATGACGCCGATGCCGCCTTCGTTGGCGACGGCGGAGGCAAGACGGGAGAGAGAAATGCCGACGCCCATACCGCCCTGAACGATAGGAGTTTTAGCGACGAGATCGCCTATGCGCAGAGTGGGAAAAGACATGAGGAACCTCCTAGAGGTCTCTGTATGGTGGTTACGGGCAGACGGGAAACGGGAATCCCTTTCCCTGCATCATGCCCGGTTTTCATGTTGGGAGGGTATGATACACACATTTTTCCAGGAACACCAGCGGCAATGCGCGCCTTCCCGCGGACGGAATTCAGGGCAGCGCTCCATGTGCAGCAGGATGAAGCCGATAAGCTGCGGGATGCGTTCCAGCGCCTGTTCCCGCTCTTCGGCGGTCATGCCCTTGCCGAACAGGGGGCGCTCCGTCCCGTCTTCGCCGAGCGCGACGAAGGCGGCGTCGAGCACCGGTTTTCCCGTGGCCCGTCCGTACAAATAACAATAATACAGCAACTGCACCGTGGGAATACGTTGCGCCAGCATCGGCAGCGGATCGCGATCCGGGTCCGGCTCGGAAGCGGCGTCCGCGGCCCGTTCCTGGGAAAACGTCTCCCAGAAGGCTTCGTCCGACCAGATGTCGGGACGCAGGGCCTTGATGCGCCCCGTCTTGTAGTCGAGGATGACCGCCCCCTCTTCCGACGTGCCGTCGGCGTCCTCCTGCTCGCGCCAGTCCACGCGGTCGAGGTTGCCGGTGAGGCGCCGGACGCGTCCGCCGACTTCGATTTCGGCGTCGTATTCCTCCTCAAGCGCAAGCACTTCGGTCTGTTCCGGCTGCGCGCGCAGGAACATGGAGAGCCGCTCCGGCCCGGTGACGGACAGCATGGCCGCGCTTTCCGGAGGCAGAGCGTCGGAGAGCCCGGACGCCTCAAGGGCGGTTCCGAAGAGAGCGCGGAGCGCCCCTTCGTCGAGGGTGGGCAGATCGGGATCGCCGGACTGCGCGTCGCGGCGCACGGTTTTGCCCACGGCGGGCGCGTAGAAATCCTTGAGCACGCCGTGCAGGAGCACGCCCACCGCCGCCGGATCGTCGTCCTCGTTCACTTCGTCGATGGGCGCGATGGCGCACAGCCGTTCGTAGTAGTAGCGCAGGGGGCAGGTCAGGTAGGCGTCCAGCCGGGTGGCCGAGAGCGGGTGCTTGAGGGACGCGGCGATCTGCTCGCGGATGGCCGGGGTCTTGGGGACGGACTTGCGTACCCTGACCGGCGGGCGCACGTCGAGGGAGGCGGTGCGGAGCGGTTCGCGGCCCGGTTTCAGCCGGTGCCCGCGCGCCTGTTCCTCGCGCCAGATGAGTTCTTCCACGAGGCGGCTCCGCTGTTTCTTGCCGTCGAACAGCCCCGAGGTTTCCACGCCTTCCTGCCAGTACAGCCAGACCTCGTCGGCTCCGGCGAGCAGGCGGTGGAAGGTGTAGGCCGCGAGCTGTTCGCGGTTCCGGGTATCGGGCAGCCCGAGCAGGGCGCGCAGGCTGTCCGGCAGGAGCGGGCTGCGGATCGGCGCGCCGGGGAGCCGGTCGTCGGTGACGTCCACGAGGAACACGCGGGAAAAACGCAGCAGTCGGGTTTCCAGCATGCCGAGGACCTGTAGGCCGGTCAGGGGGTCGGCTTCGAAGGGCACGCGCTCGGCGCGGATGAGTTCCAGCAGCATGGCCTGCATGAGCGGCCACGGCAGGGGCGTATCCGCCATGCCGTTGTCCCTGAGGGCGGGGATGACCCGCTGCATGAGGCGGAACAGGCATTCCGCGTCGATGGGGAAACGCGACCAGATGTCGGTCCTGCCGCTGCCCGTGCCGGTTTCGTCGTTGCCGCTTCCGTAGACGAGCAGGGTGTCGCACAGGCCGGAGAGGGCGTCCGCAAGCCCGCCGAGCGATCCGGCGCGGGCCCACGTATCCACAGTGTCGCGCAGGAGGCGGCGCACCAGTTCCCGGACGGCGGGCATGGCCGCGGCGGCGTCGGGTGCGGCGTCGGCGAAGAAGTCGTCCAGCGCGCCTTCGGCGACGGCGTGGGGATCGGCGTAGCGGCTGCCGTTGCGGAGGCGGGTTTCCATGTTCTGGAACACGTCGCGCAGGGAGACGCCGTTGGCTTCGAGCAGGCGCAGGTAGGGATGGCGCACGAGGTCGGCGAGCGCCTTCCAGTGCGTCATGCCGCCCGGCTGGCGGCGGTTGCGGACGTCGAGCACGGTTTCCAGCAGCCGGAACAGGAGCGAGCGTTCGAGCGGGTAGCCGAGCGAGATGTTGCAGTCCTTGCGCGGCAGGTGGTGCAGCACCGGCAGCAGCGCGCCGCTGTGCGCGAGGGCCACGGCGATGTCGAGTTGCGAGGTCGGGATCGGGAGGGCTGTGATCGGGGTGGGCCCGCCGGGGGAAGGGAGAGGGAACCCTTCTGGAGAAGGGCTTCCCTCTCCCTTCCCC
>CABKMN010000112.1 GCA_902373525.1 uncultured Bilophila sp.
GGGGTACGGGGGAAGGGAGGGGGAAACTTTCTGGAGAAAGTTTCCCCCTCCCTTCCCCCGATTCGCTCCTACAACAAAAACGCGGTAGCCAGCCCCAGAAAGATGAAGAACCCGGCGCTGTCGGTGATGGCGGTGAGGAAGATGCTGGAAGCCTGCGCGGGGTCGCGGCCCACGGCGCGGAAGATGAGAGGGATGCTGCCCCCGGCGAGCGCGCCGAGGAGCATGTCGCCCATGAGCGCCACGCCCATGACCATCCCGAGCTCGGGAGAGGAGGACGTAAACCAGACGCCCGCACACGCCAGCATCGCCATGATCAGACCGGAGGCGATGCCGATCTTGCCTTCGCGCAATACGGCGATCCACGCGCGCCTGCGGTCGAACTTTTCCGTGGCGAGCTGGCGGATCATCACGGCGAGCGCCTGCTGCCCGGTGTTCCCGGCCTGATTCGCCACCATCGGCATCAGCACGGCGAGCAGCGCCATACCCGCGATGGACCCTTCGAACATGTAGACCACGAAGGCCGACATCATGGACGTCAGCATGTTGACGATGAGCCACGGCAGACGGAGCTGCACCGACTCCAGCCACGGAGTGTCGATGGTCTCGTCCTGACCGGCGCCCACCATGCCGAGCAGGTCGGCGCTGGCCTCGTCCTGCATGATGTCGAGAATGTCGTCGTAGGTCGCCACGCCGAGCAGACGCCCCTCGTAGTCCACGACGGGCATGGCCATAAAATTGTAGTGGCTCATGCGGCGGGCCACTTCCTCGCTCGGCGTGTCGTAGCGCACCGCGATCACGTCCTGATCGTGCAGCGAGTCGCGGAGGATCGTCCCCGGCTTGGAGAGCATGAGGTCGCGGAGGGAAAACACGCCCACCAGCTTGTCGTCCTCGTCCACCACATAGGCATAGTAGGGGATTTCCATATCCTCTTCCATGCCTCGCCGGATCAGCAGGATGGCCTCGTCCACCGTGATGTCCTGTTCGAGCAGGATGATCTCGGTGTTCATGATGCCGCCCGCGGTGTCGGGGTCGAAGGCCAGCAGGTTGCGGAGCTCTTCGGCGTCGTCGCGGTCAAGATTGTTCAGCAGGACGTCGCGGTGCCCCTCGTCCAGCTCGTCGAGAACGTCCGCCGCGTCGTCGGGCGACATTTCGGCGATGATCTGGGCGGCTTCATCGGGATCGAGGTTTTCCAGAACATCGACAGCGACTTCCTGATCGAGTTCGGCCAGCGCCTCGGCGGCTTCGTCCGCAGGCAGATGGCGGAACAGACAGACCTGCTCCTTGAGGCTCAGGTTTTCGAGGTGATCGGCCATGTCGGCCGGATGGGAATACTCCGATTCCCCGTCCTCCATGTACTCGACGCACTGGGAAAGCGCGCGCTGGCGGGCGGCCTCGACGTTTTCCTCAACCGCGTCGGCGGTATCCCGTTCGGGCGATGCTCCGGCCGCCTTTTCCTCGGAAGGGGCCCCGGTCACAGGCGCCTTCTTTTCTTCGGGGGTCGTCGTATCCGACATGGGCCTATCCTCCTCAACCTGAACCGCGAACGCCTCAAGGATACCAAAATGTTGACATAAAAACGGAAACACGCCCCCAGGGAGCGGCGTTTCGGTCCCCCATGCCCGCCTCCGCGCGCCGTTTGCGCCGTCTCGGCGTCCTCTCGAAACGGTGCGCGGAAGAAAAAGAGCATCTTGACGAAAACGGACGAGCCACCTAGTAAACGGAAAGACTTTACGCTGCTGACTCACCCCGGATGCGCGCGTCCCGGCACGCGCACGCCGGCTGCTGTTCTCCACATCGTGTAGCACTGCCAAGGATGCGGGACAAGATATGATCCTTCCAGATTTCTCGGAATATTTTCAGGGCGAGGCGCGAGCGCATCTGCTGTCGCTCCTTGAGCTCGCCCTTGCCGAAGACGGCCCCGATCTCACCACCGACGGCGTCTTCAGTCCTCAGGATCGCCTTCAGGCGATCATCGTCGCCAAGGAACGGACGCTCATCGCCGGGCTGCCCGTCATTCCGCTGGTCATGAATCTGTGCGCCGCCCACCCGGACGAGCTCTCCTACACATGGCAGCCTCTGGCGAAGGAAGGCGAGGAGGTCGTCACCGGCTCCGTCGTGGCCCGCATCGCCGGACCGGCCCGCCAGATTCTCCGCGCCGAGCGCATCATCCTCAATTTCGTGAGCCGCCTGTGCGGCATCGCCAACCTGACCAGCCTCTACGTCGAGGCGCTGGAAGGCACGGGCGTCCGCCTGCTCGACACCCGCAAGACCATGCCCGGCATGCGGTACCCGGACAAGTACGCGGTGCTCTGCGGCGGCGGGCACAACCACAGGCGCAACCTGCACGAAATGCTCATGCTCAAGGACAACCACATCGACGCCGCCGGGTCCATGACCAAGGCCGTGGAACTGTTGCGCGGGCGCTACAGTCCCTGTCCGCCCATCGAGGTGGAATGCCGCACCAACGACGAGGTTCTCGAGGCCGTGGCCTGCGGGGTTGACCGCATCATGCTCGACAACATGACGCCCGACATGCTGCCCGCCGCGCTGGAACGCATCCCCTCCTCCATCGAGGTCGAGGTGAGCGGCGGCGTGTCCCTCGACACCATCCGTACCTACGCCACCGTCAAGAGTCTCCGTAAACCGGACTTCATTTCGGTCGGGCGCATCACGCATTCCGCCGTGACCGCCGACCTCAGCATGCGCATCGCCAAGGAAACCGCATGAACACCCAAAACGATTCCGCCCGCATCGAGGAGCTTCGCGCCGCGCTCGGCGGCAGGCTGACCGTCGTCGGGCACCATTACGAACAGGAAGGGACCATCCGGCACTGCGACATCCGCGGCGACTCTCTCGAGCTCGCCCGGCGCGTCCCCGGCATCGATTCCGATTTCATCGTCTTTTGCGGCGTCTATTTCATGGCGGAATCCGCCTCCCTGCTCGCCCGCGAAGGCCAGCAGGTCCTCCTGCCCGATCACAACGCGGACTGCGTCATGGCGCAGATGACCCCCGCCACCCTGCTCGACCGGGTGTTGCAACGCCTCACCGCCTCCGGGCGGCATCTGGTGCCGCTCGCCTACGTCAACACCTCGCTGGCGGTCAAGGCGGTGGTGGGCCGCTACGGCGGCGCGGTATGCACGTCCGCCAACGCGGAAAAGATGATGAACTGGGCCTTCCGGCAGGGCGACGGCGTACTGTTCCTCCCCGACAAGAATCTGGCCCGCAACACGGCCCGCAAGCTCGGCCTCACCGGACGCGACACCCACATCCTCGACGTCCGCAGGGCCGGGGACGCCGTGGACCTCGAAGCCGCCGACAAGGCCGCTCTCGTGCTCTGGCCGGGGCTGTGCGCCATCCACGCGCGCTTCAATCCCTCCCAGATCGAAGCCGTCCGCAAGGCCGACCCGGACTGCAAGGTGATCGTGCATCCCGAATGCGCCCCCGAAGTGGTGCGCGCCGCCGACGGCGCCGGTTCCACTTCCTACATCATCAGGTATGTCAACGAAGCGCCGGACGGTTCACATATTTACGTCGGCACGGAAATCAACCTTGTGGAACGCCTCGCCCGCGAGCAGGCCGGACGCATCCGCGTCGAGCCCCTGCGCGTCAGCGCCTGTTCCAACATGGCGAAAATCACGCCCGAACGGCTCCGCATGACGCTGGAAGGCATCGTTTCCGGGAACACGGACCCCATCACCGTGCCCGCCGCGGACGCCGCCCCCGCCAAGGCGGCCCTCGAACGCATGCTCGAAGCCTGTTCCTAGAACAAATAGTCTTAAGGGGCCGTGTCGAAGAGCGCGTGCCCCAACGGCATCCGCGCCGCGTTCCGGGGGCTTGGCCGGTCGTTTCCCGCGACACGGCGCATGACCATCGGGAGCCGCAGCGGGAGGGAGGACGCCCTCTCCCCCTCGGCGCGGGAGGGAACCGCCCGCAGGCGGTCGCAAATCGTCATTCCGGCAGGTTGCAGGGGCCACGCGCCCCTTTCCTGTATGTATCAACCGGGTTTCCATAAAGAAGGCAGTAATGGCACAACAGCGGTTAAGAACACAGGTCCTCGTCATCGGCGCGGGCATCAGCGGCAGCACGGCGGCGCTTACCCTGTCGGACGCCGGGTATGAAGTGACGCTCATCGTCCCCGGCAAGGAACTCGACGGCGGCAACTCCGCGCTGGCGCAGGGCGGCATCGTCTACCGTCCCGATTCCGACGACGCGAAACCTCTGGAATCGGACATTCTGGTGGCAGGCCATCACCACAACTATCTGCGGGCGGTGCGCTACCTCTGCCAGAACGGCCCGGACGCCGTGGAACGCATCCTCATGGAGCGCGCGCCCGTTCCTTTCGACAAGGTGGACGGCAAGCTCGACTTCACCCGCGAAGGCGGGCACGGCAAGCACCGTATCCTTCACTGCGCGGATCATACCGGCAAGACGATCATGGAGAGCCTGCTTGAGGCGGTGCGCAAGGCGCCGAACATCAAGATACTCACCGGCCGCACCGCAGTGGACCTGATCACCACGGATCACCATGCGCGCCAGCGGGAATACCGCTACCAGCTCGTCAACCAGTGCCTCGGGGCCTACGTCTACAACGAATACACCCGCGAGGTCGAAACCCTGCTGGCGGACTTCACCGTGCTCGCCACGGGCGGCGTGGGGCAGGTCTACCTGCACACCACCAACACCGCGGCCTGCACCGGCTCCGGCATCGCGATGGCGCAGCGCGCGGGCGTGCGTCTGGACAACCTCGAATATGTGCAGTTCCATCCCACCGCGCTGTATACCCGCCAGTCCCACAGCTTCCTGATCACGGAAGCCATGCGCGGCGAAGGCGCGCGCCTCGTGAACGCCAAGGGCGAATTCTTCATGAAGCGCTACGACGAGCGCGCCGACCTCGCGCCCCGCGACATCGTAGCCCGCGCGATCATGGACGAGATGCTCCACAGCGGCGAGCCGTGCATGTATCTGGACCTTTCCGGCGTGAAGCACGACATCACCAAGCGCTTCCCCACCATCTACCGGCATTGTCTGGAACTGGGCATCGACATCAACCAAAAGCCGATCCCGGTGGTGCCGGTGGCGCACTTCTTCTGCGGCGGCATCCTTGTGGACGCCTCGGCCCGGACCACGCTCTCCCGCCTCTACAGCGTGGGCGAATGCAGCTGCACCGGCCTGCACGGAGCCAACCGCCTCGCCAGCACGTCGCTTCTCGAAGCCCTGCTCTGGGGCTACAGCGCGGGCCAGAACATCGCCCAGCGCATCACCAAGCGCGCCTACATCAGCAACCGTCTCGCCAACGCCATCCCGGACTGGGAAAGCACCGGCGACGAACGCAACGACGACCCGGCGCTCATCGCGCAGGACTGGGCCACCATCCGCAACACCATGTGGAACTACGTGGGCATCAGCCGCACGGCCAGCCGCCTGCACCGCGCCTTCGACGACCTGCGGGCGCTTTCCCGCCATCTGCACGACTTCTACAAGAACACCGCCATCTCCAAGCCCATCGTGGACCTCTTCCACGGGTGCCAGGCGGCCTACAGCATCACCCAGAGCGCGCTCCGCAATCCGCGTAGCCTCGGGTGCCATCACCGGATCAACTAGTCTTCGGGGATCGGGAACGCTTCTGAAAAGGGCTCCCGATCCCCTCTCCTTCCCGGACCGTTCGCCACGGGGAGGAGAGCGTTTCCCGGCCTTGTCCAGCGCAAGGCGTCCCCCGTTTCCTTCCGCAGCCGGTGCGGTGGAGAACGGGGCCTTTCTCGTGTAGAAACGGCTCTGCGCCCGGAACAAAACCGTTTCACGAGGGCACCGCAACTTGAACAGTCGGAACGCGCGGCCCGAATTCCGCCGAAGAGTGCGCTCTTCGACGGATGAGCCTTTGAAAAAAGTGAACTGTTTCAAAACAATCCGCTTTAGGACACCAAACGAATACAGGAAGGCAGAATGAGTCAGGAACAGCAGAGAGAACAGCTCAGCAGCCGCATCGGGTTTCTTCTCCTCGCGGCGGGCTGCGCCATCGGACTGGGGAACGTGTGGCGTTTCCCCTATATTGCGGGAGCCTACGGCGGCGCGCTGTTCGTGCTCATCTACATCGGCTTTCTGCTGGCGGTGGGGGTGCCCATTCTGGTGATGGAGTTCGCCGTGGGCCGCGCGTCGCAGCGCAACCTCGGAGCCGCCCTGCGTACGCTGGAACCCAAGGGCACGCACTGGCACCGGTTCGGCTCCCTCAGCCTCATCGGAAGCTATCTGCTCATGATGTTCTACACCACGGTGGCGGGCTGGATGCTGGCCTACTGCTGGTCGATGATCAAGGGCGATCTGTCCGGGCTCACCCCGGAACAGGTCGGGGACTTCTTCGGCGGGCTGATCAGCGCGCCCGTCGTTTCCAGTTTCTGGATGGGCGTGGCCGTGATCTTCTGCTTCACGGTGTGCGGCATGGGCCTGCGTCGGGGCGTGGAGCGCGTGGTCAAGTTCATGATGGCGGGCCTGTTCGCGCTGATGATCGCGCTGGTGGTCCGTTCCGTGACCCTGCCGGGCGGCGAGGCGGGCATCAGCTTCTACCTCAAGCCCAACCTCGAAAACCTCCTCCACCCGGAACAGGTGGGCGGCGGCCTCTGGGAAGCGCTCACCGCCGCCATGGGGCAGGCGTTCTTCACCCTCGGGCTCGGCGTCGGCTCCATGACCATCTTCGGCAGCTACATAGGCAAGTCCCGCTCCCTGACCGGCGAGGCCCTGTACATCGTCCTGCTGGACACCATCGTCGCGCTCATGGCGGGACTCATCATTTTCCCGGCCTGCTTCGCCTTCGGGGTGAACCCCGGCTCCGGGCCCGGCCTCGTGTTCGTAACCCTGCCCAACATCTTCAACAGCATGCCGTTCGGACGGCTCTGGGGCTCGCTGTTCTTCGTGTTCATGTCCTTTGCGGCGCTCTCCACGGTCATCGCGGTGTTCGAGAACATCGTGTCCTACTGCATGGACGTCTGGGGCTGGACCCGCAAGAAAGCCTCGTGGGTGAACTGCGGGGCCATGTTCCTGCTTTCCCTGCCCTGCACGCTCGGCTTCAACGTACTGTCCGGTTTCCGGCCCTTCGGGGAAGGCTCCTCCGTCCTCGATCTGGAAGATTTCCTCCTCAGCAACAACCTCCTGCCGTTCGGCGCGTTGCTGTTCCTCTCCTTCTGCTGCCACAGGTGGGGATGGGGCTGGAACAACTTCACTCACGAAACCGATCAGGGGCTGGGCGTCCGCTTTCCCCACTGGCTCCGCCCCTATCTCCAGTACGTCCTGCCCTGCGTGCTGGTCTTCCTGTTCGTGCAGGGCTATGTGGACAAGTTCATAAAGTAACGAGATTGAAGGGGGCGGGGAAACCTTCTGGAGGAAGTTTCCCCGCCCCCTCCAAACCTCCCACCCTTCAAAGACGTTCGACCGTATCGAATCCCTGTTGCAAGTTTTTCTTAAAGCGCTAGCCTTGTCTCCGACTCTTTTTTCTTTGGGGAAGGGAAAAAGGCGTTTCCCTCCCGACTCCCAGCGCCCGATTCCCAAGGCCCGCTTTCCCGCCATTCCCGAAACGAGGAACAGGGATTCGATAACAGCAAACGTCTTGGGAGGATGAGGGAAGGGGGTCCGGGGGAGGGGAGAAGGAAACTCTTCTCCGGAAGGGTTCCTTCTC
>CABKMN010000113.1 GCA_902373525.1 uncultured Bilophila sp.
TCCGGGGGGAGGGGAGGGAGAACCTTTCTTCAGAAAGGTTCTCCCTCCCCTCCCCCCGGCTCTCGCAACCAACAAAGGACAACGCGCATGTGGCGATTTTTGGATACGCGGTTTGAGGAGCTACTGGGCTCGGTGCTGCTCGCGGTTATGGTGACGATTGCCTTTGTGAACGTGATCGTCCGTTACTGGACGTCGTTTTCGTTCGCGTGGACGGAGGAGCTGACGATCAACTTCTTCGTGTGGGTGGTGCTGCTCGGCACGGCCCGCTCGTTCCGCGACGGCGGGCATCTGGGCATGACCCTGTTGTACGAGTCTTTCCCGCGCCCGGCGCGCATGGTCTGCTACTGGATCGGCATCATGACCTGCGTCGCCTTCTTCGGCGCGCTGTGCTGGACCGGAATCCTCGAGGTCATCGACGAATACGAGCTTGAGGCGATTTCGGAATCCCTCGGCATCCCCGTGTGGTGGTACACCATCGCCACGCCGGCGTTCTCGCTGCTCGTCATCGTCCGCATGCTCCAGCGCTCGGTCACCGACCTGAGCACGGGCAACTATTAAGGAGGCGGGGTTATGGATATGGCTGTTTTTGAAGACCCCGCATTCTGGATGCTGGTCCTGTTCGTCATTCCGTTGTTGATCCGGGTGCCCATCGCCCTTTCCCTCGGCATCGCCGCGCTGGTGGTCGTGTGGAAATGGGATATGGGCTTCGAAATGCTTTCCTACAATTTTTACGCCGGGATCGCCAAGTTCCCGCTGCTCGCCATCCCCTTCTTCATCCTCGCCGGGTACATCATGGAACGGGCGGGCATCGCCGCGCGCATCGTGGCCCTGATGGAGACGCTGGTGGGCTCCATGACCGGCGGCCTTGCGGTGGCCACCGTGGCCGTGGCGACGTTCTGGGGCGCCGTAAGCGGCTCCGGCCCCGCCACCGTCGCCGCGCTCGGGCTCATCCTGATCCCCGGCATGGCCAGGGCGGGCTACGACAAGCCGTTCGCCGCCGCCACGGTATCCGTGACCTCGGGCCTCGCCATCGTCATCCCGCCGAGCATCGCCTTCATCGTCTACGGCGGGGTCACGAACGTGTCCGTCCCCGCGCTGTTTGCGGCGGGCTTCATCCCCGGCGTGATCGTGGCCCTGTTCATCATGGGGGCCGTGCTCATCATCTCGCACAGGCGCGGCTACCGGGGCATGAAGACCGGGGTGCCGCTGGGCAGGGCCTTCCGTGACGCCTTTTGGGGCGTCATGACCCCCGTGGTCATCCTCGGCGGCATCTACGGCGGCGTCTTTACGCCCACCGAAGCCGCGGCGGTTGCGGTGTTCTACGGCCTGTTCGTCGGCGTGTTCATCTACCGTACCATCAACAGCATCGGCATCCTGTTCGAAATCCTGTCCTCGACCATGAAGGCCACGGCGGTGGTCATGGTGGTCGTGACCTGTGCGGGCCTGTACTCGTGGGTCGCGTCCACGGTCGGGCTTGTGGAAAAGGGATCGGCGATCCTGCTCTCCGTTTCCGACAACCAGTGGATCGTCCTGCTCATGATCAACATCATTCTGCTGCTCGCCGGGATGCTGCTGGACGCCATTTCCATCTATTACGTGTTCCTGCCGTTCATGATGCCGATCATGGCCCATTTCGGCTGGGACCCCATCTGGTTCGGCATCATGATGACGGTCAACCTCGCGGTCGGTCAGGTGACGCCGCCCGTCGCCGTCAATCTTTACGTCGGCGCGAACATCAGCGGCCTGACGATGGAGGAGATCAGCAAGTCGGCGCTGCCGTTGATCTTCGCCTCGCTCCTCGCCCTTGTCGTCATCATCCTGTTTCCGCAGCTTTCCACGTTCCTCCCGGATTTCCTCGGGTTGAAGTAAGGAAACCGGGAAGCGGCCCTCCGACGGGACGCCGCTTCCCGCGCCCTTCTCCGCAAAAGCCGGTTGATCCCCGTGATCAACCGGCTTTTCGGCATATGATGGAAACGAGTGCTCTGTCATGCTGTCGACATGCATACGCATAACGAGAACCTTTTTGCCTTATGCGGCGTCACACCATACGGAATACGGCGTTCCATTCCGTTTTGTGTACGACATTTTAACGTGGTTTGTGTATTCAATGAACGTCAATACATTGACAAAATACCCTTTTTTCTTTCATGAAGCATGCTGAAAACAACGTATCAGTATGGCTGAAACAGTATGTAACGCATGATGCAGCACTGTGAATGTCCTTTCAACGTACCACAAGAAACGAGGGGAAGTGTATGGCATGGACACAGGTCTATGATCCGGTGGGAAACGTCGTCGGTTCCGCAATGGCGGCGTCCATCCCGTTGATGGTTCTTTTCTACATGCTGGCGATCCGTCGCGCCAAAGGGCACGTTGCGGCGCTCATCGGCCTTGCCGTGGCCTTTCTGCTGGCCGTGGCGCTGTGGGGAATGCCGCTCGGCACGGCGGTGAGTTCCGTCGCCTACGGCGTTGCGAACGGATTGTTCCCGATCATCTGGATCGTGGTCACGGCGGTGTGGGTCTACAACATGACCGTGGAGTCCGGCGAATTCGAAATCATCAAGGATTCGCTGGCCCGGCTGACCGACGACCGCCGGTTGCAGGCCATCTTCATCGCCTTTGCGTTCGGCTCGTTCCTTGAGGGAACCGCCGGATTCGGCACGCCGGTGGCGATCACGGCGGCCATGCTGGCGGGCATCGGCTTCAACCCGCTGTACGCCGCCGGACTGTGCCTGATCGCGAATACGGCTCCGGTCGCCTTCGGGGCCATCGGCGTGCCGGTCATCGTGGCCGGGCAGGTTTCCGGGTACGATCCCAACCTGATCGCCGCCATCGTGGGCCGCCAGTTGCCGTTCCTGTCCGTAATCGTGCCCCTGTGGCTGTGCGTGACCATGTGCGGCTTCAAACGGAGCATGGAGGTCCTGCCCGCCATCGCGGTATCCGGCATCTGCTTTGCGGCGTCGCAGTTCGTGTTTTCGAACTACCACGGCCCGACCCTGCCCGACATCATGTCGGCCATCGTGACCATCATCGGCCTCGTGATCCTGCTCCGTTTCTGGAAGCCCGCCAAGATATGGCGTTTCGAAGGCGAGAAGCCCACGGAGCTTTCCTCCACCCGCTACACGGCCGGGCGGATCATCCGGGCATGGGTGCCGTTCATCATCCTTGCGGTGATGGTGTTCTTCTGGGGCCTGCCGCAGTTCAAGTCCGTACTGGACGGCCTGTGCGGCGCCATCGCCACCAAGGGCTTCGCGTGGCCCATGCTCGACGGCATGGTCAACCGCACCGTGCCGGTCGCCGCCGCCGATACGCCGTACGCCGCATACTTCAAGTTCGGCTGGCTCTCCGCCGGGGGCACGGCCATCCTGCTGTCCGGCTTCTTCGCGGTGCCCTTCATGCCCAAGTACAGCTTCGGCAAGGCGGTGGCCTGCTTCTTCTCCACGCTGCGCCAGCTCCGCTACCCCATCCTGACCATCGCCGCCATCCTCGGGCTGGCCTTCCTCATGAATTACTCGGGCATGAGCACGACCCTCGGCATCGGCTTCACCAAGACGGGTTCGTGGTTCCCCTTCTTCGCCCCGCTGCTCGGCTGGCTCGGCGTGTTCCTGACCGGTTCCGACACTTCGTCGAACGCGCTCTTCTGCGGCATGCAGCGTTCCACCGCGCAGGCCGTGGGCATGCCCCCCGAGCTCGCCGTGGCGGTCAACTCTTCGGGCGGCGTCACCGGCAAGATGATCTCACCCCAGTCCATCAGCGTCGCGACGGCGGCCACCGGCATGATCGGCAAGGAAGGCAACCTGTTCCGCTTCGCCCTCGGGCACAGCATCGCCATGACCCTGTTCATCTGCGTCCTCACCTACCTTCAGGCGACCGTCTGGCAATGGATGCTGCCGTAGGGGGATGAACCTATAACAGTTGGGGAGGGGAGAAACGTTCCGGAGAACGCTTCCCCCTCCCCAAACCCCACCCCTTTCCTCTTCAAAGACTTTTGAGCTTATCGAATCCCCGTTCGGCGGTTTTCCGAACGCCGGAGGCCGCGTCAGAGAAACGAATCGGTATGTTGTACAGAAAACGAGTTGAGGGGAGACGGCGGCTTGTATGGCCGTCGCGGTCAGGAGATGAAGAGGCGGGATGTTCGCGTTGCAGGTGAATACCGTAACGGAGCCGCCGAAAACGAAAGGCGGGGAGATATCCTCGCCTTTCGTTTTCGGCGGCAGCCTTGTTCCTTCAACGCCATATTCAGGAAAACGGTTGCGGCGGCGGAGGCGGATTTTCCGTCTCCGCGGCATTCCGACAAGGCCCGTGGTTCCCCAAACGGATGCTGTCCCAGTACCGCAGAGAGCCCTTCGAGCGAATGGGGCTTTTGATCCTGAACCGCCTGCCTTCTTGAAGAAAATCCGTTACGGCGTCTCGAATGCCCCTCTGGAGAACACAGGAGAACACATCCAAGAGGCATCCAATCAGGACGAAAGTCTCGGAGGGAGGGCGTGAGCCGCGCCGGGGTTTGGAGGGGCGGGAAGTATGGGGCCCTCTTTGGGGAAAGGCCCCCTACTCTTGCATCAGGCTTTCATCAGCTCAGCTTCAAAACGGTCATGCCGCCGATCAGCAGCACCATACCGAGCCAGGCGCAGGGCTTGAGACGCTGCCCGAGCAGGAGCCATCCGCCGATGGAGGTGCCGAGAATGCCGAATCCGCCCCACATGGCGTAGGCCACGGCGAGGTCCATGTCGCGCACGGCGAGGGAAAGGGCATAGAAGGCCAGCCCGACCATGAGCAGCGACGCAAAGCCCATGAACCTGCGCCGGAAGCCTTCCGACTTCGCCAGCATCAGATTGGCGAGGATGTCCAGCAGCGCCGCGATGATGACCGCAGCCAAAGACCACGAAAAGAACGAACTCATGACGCACCTCCGGTCTTGGCGGGACGCCTGCGGGGCGCGCCCTCGGACGTACCGTGATGGATCAGCAGCGCGCCGCCGAGCACGGCGAGCAGAGCCGCAAGACGCTGTAGATTCATGGCCTCGCCGAGCATGAACACGCTCACCAGCGTGATCAGGGTCAGGCCGAGCCCTTCCCAGAAGGCGTAGGCCACGCCGATGGGGAGCCCCGTCGCCGCGAGGGAAAGGCAATAGTACGAAAGGCCGATCAGCACGAACATCACCGCCAGCCCCTCGTTGGGACCCAGCAGCCAGCCGCTGTGCTGCGACGCCTTCATCACCGACGTTCCGCCCACTTCAAACAGAATGGCGCAGAACAGGAAAAACCAATGCTTCAAATGTGATAGAGAAGACATAAAACACTCCGTCGTCTTGGGGCGCACGCGCGGAAAGACGCGGCGGCACCCGGATATTCGAGAAAGGACAAAAGACGTGCGGAGAGCGACCTAGAGCAGACTGATCCAGGTGCGTTCGGCGGAGGAGAGGACGCAGGGCGTCCGATGCGGAGGGAGATACGACGTCATCATGCTCAAAAGATAAACCATCCCGGCAAGAAAGGCAATGAGCGCCGCGAACGTCGCCCGTTGATTGACGTTTTTCTCGCCCCAAAAGAAAGGGAGCCCTGTTCCGGGGCTCCCCGCACGGACTATTCGTCCGCCCGCTTGGCGATCCATGAGGCGTGGTTCGGCGGGCCGGAGCCGAGGCCGGGCGCGTAGCCGTGGCGCAGGCAATGGTTCAGGAACTTCTGGGCGTGGACGATGGCGTCGCGTATGCCGAGGCCGAGGCCGAGGTAGGTGGCGATGGCGGCGGACAGGGTGCAGCCGGTGCCGTGGTTGTTGGACGTCTTCACGGCGGGCTGGCGCAGGGCGACGAGCGGTTCGCCGGGCAGGGCCAGCCAGTCGGTGAACGCCGCATCGGACGCCGAACCGAAGTGCCCGCCCTTGATGAGCACGGCCTTGGGACCCATGTCCAGCAGCTTGCGCGCGGCGGTGTCCACATCCTTTTCGGAGTCGATCTTCATGTCCGCGAGCAGTTCCGCTTCGGGGCGGTTGGGAGTCAGCAGGTCCGCCGTGGGCAGGATGTGCCAGCGCAGAGAATTGACCGCGTCCTCGCGCAGGAGACGCTGTCCGCTCTGGCTGACGCACACGGGATCGACCACCACCGGGAATTCGCGGCCCCGCAGTCCGGCTTCCACGGCTTCGATGATTTCCGACGAGAACAGCATGCCGGTCTTCGCCGCCGCGATGGGAAAACCTTCCCGGACCGTCTTGAGCTGGAGGCCCACGAAGCCCGGTTCCGGGGCATGGATGCCCGCGACGCCCACACCGTTCTGGGCGGTCAGGGCGGTGATCACGCTCATGCCGAAGCCGCCGATGACGGTAATGGTTTTGAGGTCGGCCTGAACGCCGGCCCCGCCGCCGGAATCGGACCCGGCGATGGTCAGAATGCATGGAGGTGTGGGCATGGCTGCGCTCCTTTGCTGGTGCGATTATTTATACAGGTCCATCCCGTCGGGGAAGACGGGGCCTCCACCATAGCTTCCCTGACTCCGGCGAACAAGGCCCATCCCGTTCTTGTCCCGGATCAGGGACAGGCCGAACATCACGAGGGTTTCGGAAAGGGGCCTTCCGAGCAGGAAAGGCAGGTAGGACGCCGGGATGTTGCCGCGCTCCACGCACAAATCGCGGAAGGCGATGTCGTAGCGCACCGTTTCCAGCAACGCTTCGGTAGCCTCCTTTTCGGCGGGCGTACCGGGATTGATCGGCGGCATGACGAGCTTCGCCAGCGGCGCGATGCGCGCATAGGAACAGTTTTCCTCATACGCGGGGAACAGCCCGAGCCATTCCTCGGGCGCGCCCACGGCCTTCATCACGTCGGCGCGGGCGGCGCGGTCGTGGTCGTACAGCCCGGCGATGCCCCGCGTGTCGGAACAATTCAACGCGCGGCACTGGGACGGGCGGCGGTCGTAAATGGAACACCCGGCGTCGCGTCCGGGAACGGCGTCCGGCATGCGGATCAGGAACCGGCACTGCCAGTCGGAACGGCCTTCGGCGGGCGCGATCTTCACGCATTCGCCCTCAAGCGGGGAAAGCGTTCCGATCACGTCGTCCCGGACCAGTTCGCCTTCGCGCAGCGTGACCAGATCGGCCAGCCCGAAGGCGACCCCTTCCTTCGCGGGAGCGTCGAGAAGATCGAGCAGGGACACGTCGTCCCTGTGCAGCACGGGGCCCCCGAGGCGGCAGCACTGGCCGCAGCGTTTGCAGGATGACATCAGGCAAAATCCTTTTTGGGTGAAAAGTCTCTCACGATGGTACGGAACTCCGCCTCCGGCGGCAAGGGGGCTACCGCCCCCCTTGACCCCCTGTCCGGGGGGCGAACCGCCCCCCGGACCCCGGCACAACGCCCGAACACCGGAACGCGTCCGCATCCGATTTTCACCGGACACGGAAGCGTTCCGGTGTTCGGGCATCCTGTCAGCGCCAAAAGTTCCCCATTTTCAAATCGAGGGAAACGCCGATGTTTTTCTGCAAAACTTCGCGAAAATGTTTGAAAAGCGCCACCGGGAAACTTCCGCCAAGACACCGTCCGCCTCACCGCCGCAACCATGACCCGTCCCGTTTACGAACGTCTTTGAAGGAAAAGGGTGGGGTTTGGGGAGGGGAAGGGAAACTTTCTTCAGAAAGTTTCCCTTCCCCTCCCCAATCTT
>CABKMN010000114.1 GCA_902373525.1 uncultured Bilophila sp.
GGGGAGGGGAGGGAAACTTTCTTCAGAAAGTTTCCCTCCCCTCCCCCGCTTTCACCGCTCATACGCGGCGAGGTCCCGTTTCCCGGCAAGGTACTCCCTGACCCGGTCGCGCTCGCGTTTGAAGGCGGCCATGCGTTCGCGCGAAACCGAATCGCCGCGCGGTACGATCACCTTGGAAGGATTGACGTATTTCCCGTTCTGCTTGAGCCGGAAATCCAGATGCGGGCCGGTCGCGTACCCGGTCGCGCCCACATAGCCGATGACCTGCCCCTGCCGGACGCGCGAACCGCGCTTCGCGCCCGTGGCGAACCCGGACAAATGCGAGTACATCGACTCCAGACCGCCGGAATGCCTGATCACCACCATGTTGCCGAACCCGTTGCCCCACCCGGCCTTTTCCACCGTGCCGTCGCCCACGGCCTTGACCGGCGTCCCGGACGGGGCCGCGTAGTCCACACCCTGATGCGGCCTGCGGTTCTTGAAAATCGGGTGCTTGCGGTTCATCGAATAGCCCGAGGAAATCCGGGTGAAGGCCAGAGGCGCCTTGAGCAGCGTCTTTTTGAGGCTCTCGCCCTTGGCGTTGAAAAACGCCTCGCCGTCCTCGGTGACGAACCGGTACGCCTCGTAGGTCTTGCCCTGATTGGTGAACGTCGCGCCGAGGACCCTGCCGTAGCCCTTGAACGCCTCCCCACGGAACCGCTTCTCGATCAGCAGCGAAAAGCCGTCCCCCTCGCGCAGGTCCTTGATGAAGTTGATTTCCGAACCGAAAATTTCCGCGATGCGTACCGCGAGGATCGGGGATTCGCCGGTCGAGGCCAGCGTTTCAAACAGGCTGGAGCGGATCGTCCCGCTCACGCGCACCAAATTGAAATCGTAGACAATCGGCTCGACGTGGGCGGCAAAGCCTTCGCCGGTCTTCGTCACGATCAGCTTTTTCTGGTCGTCGATCTCGTACTCGAAACGTTCCATGCCGTCCCCGCCGGGCGTACGGACCAGCGTGTAGGGCTGCCCCGTGCGTATTCTGCTGAGAGGATGGACTTTTTTGGTTACGTCCAGAAGCTGCTGCACGGAACTGGCCGACAGGTACGGCGAAAGCAGTTCGGAAGCGCTGTCCCCCTTGGCGATGACCCCGCTGATGACGGCGGGATCGGCCTCGGGAGCGGGCGTTTCAGCCGGAATCCCCTCTTCCTTCAGCTCCTCGGCGACGGCGGCCTCTCCGGGGGGCACGTTCTCCGCCGCTTCCGGAGCGGGGACCTCCGCCGGTTCGGGATCGGGCAGGACGAGACTGGCCTCGGCCCGCTCCCGCAGACCGGCAAGAAACGGCATGATCCGCTGCCGGAGGATTTCGGGCGTCAGGGGCGGCTCGGAACCGGCGGAAGGGGCGCCGGATTCGGGAACCGGTTGTTCGGGAATCAGCAGGGACGCCTCTCTCCGACTGCTGACGAAATACATTCCGCCAACGACGATGAAGAGACAAATAAAACTGATGAGGATGGTGCCTGCGGAAAAGTTGTTTCGCAAAGGGAGAACCACGCTGTCAGAAGTGGATGCGGCAGCGCCGTTGCAAAGGCGCCGTTCAAATTTTTGTATGAAAAAGACTCTTATTTTGTATTGTATCAACCCGTTACGGCATTGTCCAGCGCAACGGAGCTCCCACGGTGCGGCCCCCGGACGGAGGGACATCCGCCGCTTCCCGTCCCCGCGTTCCGCGCCGCCCGCAAGAAAATCATCCCGCCCCGGAAAGCCGCTCCGGACGGGGCTTTCTTTCTGCCTCGTATCGTTACGAATTCCACCTTTCCTCAGAGTTGGCCCACCGAGTTATCCACAGGCCCTCGTTGCTTGTGTAACGTACTTTTTTCTGGTATATTTTCGTACTCGGGAACAAAGGATTTCAGCCTTCGTTTTTCACCACTTTTTCAGCCTGACGCCGGATCGGGCCTCGTGGAGCTTCGCAACGCCGTGCCCAAAGAAACGCTACGCCACTACCTCCTCACGTCTTCCGCCGAAGCGCTCCCCAAAACCGGATCGTCCCTGCTCTCCTGCTTCACCAACGCCGAAAGCCCGAAACCGCAGTTGCAGGACCGGCTTTCCGCCACGGGCGAAGCGCTGGACCTCTGCTCGGAAACCGCGCTGCAAAGCTGGTTCGATCCCCTCGACATCACGCTCGTTCAGGAAACGAACACCCTGAGCGTCCGTTTCCCGCACGCGTTCTTCGGCATCCGCTTCGCCAGCCTGTTCCAGAAATGCTTTGAAAAGAAAGCCCGCGAACTGTGGGGCAAGGGGCTCGTCGTCACCTACGGCGGCAAGACCCTTCCCGTGCCGCCGCCCGCCGTCCCCGAAACGGTTCCCGGCGAGGAACGGAAGCCCGACGGCGTCCATCCCGCCGTGGGCAATCCCACGCCCTTCGGGGAAGAGTGGACCTTCGACACCTTCATCGGCAACGGCAAGCACAAATGGGCCCTGAGCCTCGCCCGCGACATCACCCGCCGGGCCGTCTTCCGGGCCACCCACGGGGCGCTCGGCGACGCGCACGAGGCCCCCGGCCTGCTCGTGCTCTGCGGCCCGCACGGGACCGGCAAGACGCACCTCATCCGCGCCGTGGGCAACGAACTGTTCCGAACCCTCGGGAGCGACCTCTATTCCGCCTCCCTGAGCGATCTGGAACTGCTTTACGCCGAACGTTCGGTCCTTGCCGTCCGGCAGGAACTGTTCGCCAAGGAAGCCGTGCTGATTGACGATTTTCAGCACCTGAGCCGCATCCCCGACAAGTCCCCCACCGCGGCCTCCCGGTTCCGCGCCCCGCTCGCCGCCGAACCCGAGACGCCCGCCGGGCCTTCCCTCCGCGAAGAACTCTGCCTGCTGCTGGACCGGTTCACGGATCAGGGCAAGCCGGTCATCGTGGCGGGCGTGGGACGCCCCAAGGACTGGAACCTCGGCAAGGCGCTCCTGTCGCGCCTTGAAACCGGGCTGTGGGCCGAACTGCCCGAGCCCGACCTCGACGTGCGCGTGCGCTACGCCCAGCAGCAGGCCAAGCTGCGCCGTCTGCCCCTGCCGCGCGAACAACTCCTGCTCATCGCGCAGCATTGCCCGGACATCCGGCGGCTTTCGGGCGTCATCCGGCGGGTATCCTCCCACCGCTCCCTGCTCGGGCGCGACCTCTCGGAACAGGACCTGCTCAACATCGTGCGTCAGGGCGGCGACGGCTCCGCGCTGACCCCCCAGCTCATCGTGAGCATCGTGGGCGAACACTGCGGCGTCCCGGCCAAGGAAATCCTCGGGGAAAAACGGCGTCCCGATCTCGTGCAGGCCCGCCAGCTCGCCATGTATCTGTGCCGGGAACTCCTCGGGCATTCCTATCCGGTCATCGGTCGGATGTTCGGCGGCAAGGATCACAGCACGGTGATGCATGGGGTAAAAAAAATCAAGTTATTGCAGGAACGTGATCGACTTGTGCACAGTATGGTAACAGAGCTGACAAAAACGTGCCTCGAACACCGCGGTTGAGGTTGCGCACACGGAAACTGTTCCCCGCGTTCCTAACGGTCTCACGAACTGTCACTAAAAAAACGAACGATTCAAACAGGTTTATCAGGATACGCACAAAACGCGTCCTCTAATATTCAACAATAAGGAAATACTAAATGCTTTTTACCGTAAAGAAAGAGAACATCATCGATGGACTCCAGAAAGCGGCGGGCATCATTCCGACCCGTGCAGGCGCGGCCTATCTCCGTTCGCTCTGGATCAAGGCCGAGGGCGACGTCCTGACCATCATGGCGACCGACGCGAACATCGAGTTCACCGGCACCTATCCCGCCGAGGTGAAGGAGTCCGGCCTCGTCGGCGTGAACGGTCGGAACTTCGTCGATCTGGTCCGTCGCCTTCCCGCCGGCGATCTCCGCATCCGTCTCGACGACGCCACGGGCACGGTCATCCTCGAACAGGGACGGCGCACCTACAAGCTGCCCGCCAACGATCCGACATGGTTCCAGAGTCTGGCTCCCTTCTCTCCGGAAGGGGCCGTGGTGTGGTCCGGCGACTTCTTCCAAGAAATCATCGACCGCGTGTTCTTCTGCGTGAGCGACGACGAGGCGTCCGACGCCATCGCGTGCCTCTATTTCAAGCCCGTGGGCGAAGGGCACATCGAAGTCTGCGGCCTGAACGGGCACCAGTTCGCGCTGACCCGCTTTACGCACGACGACCTGTCCGCGCGCCTTCCCGAAGACGGCGTGCTCATTCAGCGCAAGTATGTGGGCGAGCTCCGCAAGTGGCTCGGCGGCGACGAGATCGAGGTCAACCTGACGGACAAGCGCGTGTTCGTGCGTTCCGGCGACGGGCACGAAACGCTCAGCCTGCCGCGCGCCGGGTACGCCTATCCGGACTATTCACCCTTCATGTCGCGCCTTGCCGCGCCGGACGTTTCCCGGCTCAAGCTGAACCGCAAGGATTGCCTTGATGCGCTGGACCGCATCAGCATCTTCAACACGGAGAGCGACCGCTGCACCTATTTCGACCTGTCCGCCGCCGAGGCCATGCTTTCCGCGCAGGGGCAGGACACCGGTTCGGCCAACGAGTCGCTTGAGGTGACCTATGACGGCTCCATCGGGCGCATCGCGTTCCCGACCAAGAACCTGATGGAAATCCTCACGCACTACCAGTCCGGCGAGCTGACCCTCACCCTCACCGGTTCGGAAGGCCCCTGCGGCATCAACGGCGACGAGGACCCCGACTACACCGTCCTCATCATGCCCATGAAGATCGCCGAAGAAAGCTATTATGAGGAAAATTAAAAGACCGGGGAGGGGAGAGGAAACCCTTCTGGAGAAGGCCTTTCCTCTCCCCTCCCCGGACCCCTCCCCTCTCCTTCCGAAGACTTCCGAGTTTTGGGGAGAGGGAGACGCGGCGGGCCGTTTGGTGACGGCAGGCCGTTCCCTTGTTGTTGCTTTTGAGTAACAATATCTTTCCCGTCCCGCCTCAGACGTTTTTCAGGAAGGGACAGCCGACGCCTTCAGGACCGCCCGATGCCGATTCCCCCGAATCGGCATCGGGCGGCGTTGAGGGGGTCCGGGGGCCGCACCGGCGGCTTTCCCGGGCAGGGTCAGGGGATACGTCCCCTGCCGCCGGAGGCTCCACAACCAACCTACGGATTCACGAGCCTATGACAGCCAACGCGAACGCTTATACAGCCGACTCAATCACCATTCTGGAAGGCCTTCAGGCGGTACGAAAACGCCCGGCCATGTACATCGGCAGCACGGACTACCGGGGCCTGCACCACCTCGTCTACGAAGTCGTGGACAACTCCATCGACGAAGCCATGGCGGGGTACTGCACGCGCATCGAAGTCGTGCTTCACATGGACAACAGCGTCACCGTGCGCGACAACGGGCGCGGCATCCCCGTGGACATCCACCCGAAGGAAAAGGTCCCGGCCGTACAGGTCGTCATGACCAAGCTCCACGCGGGCGGCAAGTTCGACAACTCGGCGTACAAGGTGTCCGGCGGCCTGCACGGCGTGGGCGTCTCGTGCGTCAACGCCCTGTCCGAACGCCTTGAGGTCACCGTCCGCCGCGACGGGAAACGCTGGAAGCAGGTCTACAGCCGGGGCGTGCCGCAGGAGGAGCTGCAATACATCGGCGAATCCGACAGCCACGGCACCACCGTCCGCTTCAAGCCCGACGAAACGATCTTCGAAACCATCGAATTCTCCTACGAGACGCTCAAGAAGCGTTTCGAGGAACTGGCCTATCTGAACAAGGGCCTTCAGATTGAATGCCGTGACGAGCGCACCGGCGAAGTCCACCTTTTCCACGCGGAAGGCGGCATCCACCAGTTCGTCAAGGACCTCAACTCCGGCGAAGTGGGCATCCACCCGATCATCGACGGCGAAGGCGTGGCCGACGGCGTTTCCGTGGAGTTCGCGATCCAGTACAACGCGGGCTACAAGGAAAACATGTACACCTTCGCGAACAACATTCGCACGAAGGAAGGCGGTACGCACCTCGCCGGGTTCAAGACCGCGCTCACCCGCGCCATCAACAACTACATCAAGAGCCAGCCCGATCTGACCAAGAAGATGAAGGGGCAGGCCCTGTCCGGCGACGACGTCCGCGAAGGGCTGACCGCCGTGCTCAGCGTGAAGCTCCCCCAGCCGCAGTTCGAAGGCCAGACCAAGACCAAGCTCGGCAACAGCGAGGTTGCGGGCATCGTGGGCGGCGTGGTCTACGGCAAGCTGGACACCTACTTTCAGGAGAACCCCAAGGACGCCCGCCTGATCATCGACAAGGCCGTGGACGCCTCCCGCGCCCGCGACGCGGCCCGGCGCGCCAAGGAGCTCGTCCGCCGCAAGGGCGCGCTCTCGGACAACGCCCTGCCCGGCAAGCTGGCCGACTGCCAGAGCAAGGACCCGGCGGACTCCGAACTGTTCATCGTGGAAGGCGACTCCGCAGGCGGTTCCGCCAAACAGGGCCGGAACCCGAACACGCAGGCCATCCTGCCCCTGCGCGGCAAAATCCTGAACACCGAACGCACCCGTTTCGACAAGATGCTCGCCAACAAGGAAGTGAAGGCGCTCATCACCGCGATGGGCGCGGGCATAGGCGAGGAAGACACCGATTACGACAAGCTGCGCTATCACAAGATCGTGATCATGACCGACGCCGACGTGGACGGCGCGCACATCCGTACGCTGCTCCTCACGTTCTTCTTCAGGAACTACGTCGGGCTGATCGATCGCGGCTATCTGTACATCGCGCAGCCGCCGCTCTACCGGGCGCACAACAGCAAGATGGAAAAGTTCATCAAGGACGACTACGAGCTGAACGCCTTCCTGATGCAGCGCGTGAGCGACGACATGGAAGTGGCGGCCGCCAACGGCACGGTCTTCCGGGGCGACGAGATCAAGTCCCTCATGGGGCAGATCGAAAACATCGCCCACCGCGTGCGCGACGCCGAGCTGGCGGGCATCGGTCGCGAGCTGTTCCTCGCCCTCGTGGACGTGGAGGATCGCGTGACGCCGGACTGCCTGACCTCAAGCACCCGCTGCTACGACTTCCTCAAGGAGCGCGGCTACGAGCTGAGCACCGAGACGGAGGCGCACGAGGACGGCGACCGGGTGTTCGCGGTCATCGAGAACGCCAACGGGCACCGTACCCGGGTGGCCGTCGAGTTCTTCCTGTCCAAGATGTACCTCAACTCGTGGGAGGCGCTGGACGCCATCCGCCAGAAGTGCGGCGGCCTGACCTTCACGCTCCGCAACAAGGAACAGGAGTACGAGGCGTCCGACATCTTCGACCTGCACGCCCTGACGCTTGAGGAGGCGCGCAAGGGCCTCAACATCCAGCGCTACAAGGGCCTCGGCGAAATGAACCCCGAACAGCTCTGGGTCACGACCATGAACCCCGACAACCGCACCCTGCTCCGCGTGACCGTCGACGACGCCGAAGCCGCCAGCGACACCTTCGAGCAGCTTATGGGCGACCGCGTCGAGCCGCGCCGCGAGTTCATCGAACGCAACGCGCTCACCGTGCGCGATTTGGATATTTAGGGGAAGAACCGGGGGAAGGGAGAGGGAACCTTTCTGAAGAAAGGCTTCCCTCTCCCTTCCCCCGGTTTTCATGCTACTTGCACC
>CABKMN010000115.1 GCA_902373525.1 uncultured Bilophila sp.
CGACAACGGCCCGGCATCCCCGCCTTTCTTGCCGACCCTCCCCCGTTTGCACGCCGCTTCCCCCCGGCGCGCCGCCACGGTGGACTTTTTTCCTTTTCGGACATACCACAGTACGACGGACGGGAACGGTTTCCGGCTCGGCGGGCAGACTCACCGCTCCGCTCATCTTCCTCAAAGAGACGCAGTGAATGGACAGGTTGCAGGCATTTCTCGACAATCCGCACGGACTCTCCGGCACCGCCGCCGTCGTCGCCGACGGCGAGCTGACGATCCTCGCCGCCGACAGGGACTTCGTCTCGCTCACGGGCGACGCCGGACAGGGGCCGTCCGCGCTGTCCTCCCTGCTCGAACCGGCGTCCGCCGCCCGCCTCGCGGACCTGCTGTCCCGCGCGCCCCGGACCTTCGAATGGGACGGCTCGCTCCTCCGCGCGGACAGAAAGCTCCTCGTCCATCTCTCCGCCACCCGCATGCGGGACGTCGCCCGCGACGGCGCGCCCCTCTACCTCGCCGTCTTCATCGATCAGCACGGGGTCGAGGAAGTCCGCCGCAGCGCCGCCTTTGAGAAGCGCAAGTACGACCTCATCGCGGACATGTCCGAAGACATCCCCTTCGAGTACGACTACGGCACGGACACCATCGTCTACAGCCCCAAATACCGCGACACCTTCGGGAGCGATCCGGTCATCCCCCGCTTCCTCGAACGCCTGCTCGCGGGCGAGATCGTCGATCCCGTGGGAGCCGGGTTCGGCCCGTCCTTCCTGTCGATGGCGTCCGAGGACGGCGTCGGCAACATCCCCGAATGCTTCCTCCCCACCGCCTCCGGGGGCAAGCGCTGGTACGCCCTGTTCCGCACCACCCTGCGCGACGGGCTCGGCAACCCGGTGAAGGCCGTGGGCGCGCTGCGCGACATCGACCGCCAGAAGCGCGAACAGCTCCGCCTCCTCGACAAGAGCCGCTCCGACGCCATGACCGGCCTCTTCAACAAGGTCACCACCGAAGAGGAAATCCGCATCGCCCTGCGCGACGCCCGGCCCGGCAGCCTCGGCGTGCTGTTCATGATCGACATCGACAATTTCAAGAACGTCAACGACAACATGGGCCATCTGGCGGGGGACTCCATCCTCGTCGAAATCGCCCGCCAGCTCGGGCGGACCTTCCGGCAGGGCGACGTCATAGGCCGCGTGGGCGGGGACGAATTCCACGTCTACATGCGCGACGTGCGCGAACCGGCGAGCATCCGCGAACGCGCGCAGGAGCTCTGCTCCTCCATCCGCCGCCTGTTCATGGACAGCCGGCTCGACAACGCCATTTCCATCAGCGTCGGCATCGCCGTGACCGACCACCCCATCCCCTACGACGACCTGTTCCGGCAGGCCGACGTGGCCCTCTACCGCGCCAAGGGCAACGGCAAGAACCGCTACGAATTCTTCGGGCAGAACAGCGACGGCGAAACCGGGCAGCCCTCCTCCCCCCTCGCCCTGCACACCGTCCGCAACAGCATCATGGTGGACATCATCGACATCCTGTTCAGCATGTGCGACATCCGGGAAGGCGTGGACAAGGCGCTGGAATTCGTCGGCAACGCCCTGCGCGTGGACAAGATCGTCATCTTCGAGAACTCCCTCGACGGCAAGACCGTCAGCATGAGCCACGAGTGGAGCGCAGACCCCAAGTGGCGCGAGAAGGAACGCTTCCAGAACGTCCCGGCGGAGGAGCTGAGCCTCCCCGAGCCCTCGGACTCCAGCGGCGTCTACTATTGCAGCGACCTCGCCGGGGTTCCGGCGGAGGAAAAGTCCTTCCTGCGCGACCCGTCCGTCACCTCCCTGCTCCACTGCGACATCCGGCGCGAGGGCCACACCGTGGGCCACATCGGCTTCGAGGAACGCGGCGGGCGGCGCATCTGGACCCAGCAGGAAGTGGACGCGCTCATCCTCATGTCCCGGATCATCGGGGAGTATATCCGGCAGCGCCGCTCCTCCACGCTCCTGCGCGAAAGCGCCGAAGCCACGCGCGCCATTCTGGACGGCCTGCCCCGCACGGCGGTCTACGTCATCGACAGCAACCACCGGATCGTCTACTTCAACCGCACGGTCGCCGACGCCTACCCGGACACCCGCATCGGCATGACCTGCTTCGACGTGTTCTGGGGCAGGAACGACATCTGCTCCTTCTGCCCCGTGGCCGCCAACCGGGAGCAGGCGAGCTTCACCTCCCGGCACGCGCACTCGCCCTTCAAGGGGCTGGTCGACATTTCGGTTTCCCAAATCCTGTGGGAAAACCGCCACCCCGCGCACATCGTGATGCTGTCCGAGCACGCCCCCACCGACGGCGAACGCCGCGAGCGGGAACGCTGCGCCACGCTGGTGAAGACCCTCTGCGCCAGCTATCACCATGTGCTCGATATCGACGTCGAAACCGGGCAATACGCGAACATCGCCGGGGAACCCCAGCCCGACGCTCCGCTCACGGGCGACTACGCCCGCCAGTTCGAGGCGTCGGTGGAGCGCGTGCTCCCGCGCTACCGCAAGGACTTCCGCGAAGCCTTCGGCCTGCCGGGCCTGCGCGATCTCTTCACCTCGGGCGCGAAGGAACGGCATCTGGAATACGCCTTCAATCGCGGGGACGGCCCCCACTGGCGGCGGCGCCTCGCCGTCCCCTACCGGACGGGCGCGGGCGAACGCCGCGTCCTCCAGTGCATCCGCGACATCGACGACCAGAAGCGCATCGAGGACATCCGGCGACAGGAGGAGGAAAACCTCCGCATCGCCCTCCAGAACAGCTACGCCAAGGTCTACCGCATCTCTCTCGACGCCAACCGGCTCACCTGCCTGTTCTGCAACGTCAGCCTCCTCGGGACCATCGACGTCACGGGACGCTACGACGAGGACATCCGCACGGTCATGGAGAGCCGCGTCCACCCACGGGACCGGGCCGCCTTCCTCGCCTTTTTCCGGGCCGAACACCTGCTCGAAGGGCTGGAGCGCGGCGGCGAACTGTCCGTCGAATACCGCAAGCTCGCCCTCGACGGCACCTACCACTGGATGCTCGCCCTCGTCGTCCCCCTGCCCGGACGCCACGGCGAGGCCGTCGCGCTCGTCCGCGACGTCACCGAGAGCAAGGAACGGCAGGACAACTACCTGCTCGCTCTCCAGAACAACTACGCCGAAATCTTCCGCCTCGACATCGCCAGGCGCACCATCTCGCCGCTGTTCACCAACGTGGCGCAGGTCGTCGAGGCGGCGTGGTCCCCGGACTTCGACGTCTTCGTCCGCGACCGCGCCGTGGACCGCGTACACCCCGACTCGCTCGGGGACGTGTCCGACTTCTATGGCCGCCGCCTCTTCGAGCGCCTCGCCAGAGGCGAAACCCCCGAGATCGAATACCGCAAGCGCCTCTCCCCCGACGGCCCCTACCGCTGGCTCTCCGCCACGGTCCAGCCCCTGCCCGGCAACAAGGAGCACGCCCTCCTGCTCATCCGGGACATCACGGAAACCAAGGACGAGGAAACCAACTACCTGCTGGCCCTCCAGAGCAACTACACGGAAATCTTCCGCCTCGATCTCCTGAACGGACAGATTTCCGCCGTCTACTACAACAGCGCGCAGGTCAGCATCCCCGCGGATTCGATGAGCCTTGACGCCTTCGTGCGCGAGCGCGGCGACGGGCGCGTACACCCCGACCAGCTCGCGGCGGTGAAGGACTTCTACCGGCCCGCCAACATCCTCGAACGCCTGAAGCGCGGCGACGTCCCCGAACTGGAATACCGCAAGCGGCAGATCGAGGACGGCCCCTACCGCTGGGTCGCCGCGACCATCCGCCCCCTGCCCGGCAGTGAGGATCAGGCCCTGCTCCTCCTGCGCGACGTCACCGATCTGCGGGACGAGGAAACCAACTTCTACAAGGTGTTGCAGCGCAGCTACACCGAAATCTACGAAATTTCGCTCGACGCCGACACCGTGCGCGTCATCCACCGCGAGGACTCCCGGTTCCTCGCGCCCCGGCTCAGTTTCCGCTTCTGGGAGGACACGCTCTCCATCGCCGAAACCAGCGTCCATCCCGAAGACCGGGAAGCCTTCCTCGCCCACTACAGCCCGGACAACATCCGGCGCAGGCTGGCGGAAGACCCCCGGCTCGAACTCGAATACCGCCTCCGCACCAAGGACGGCTCGTACCGCTGGATGGCCTCGCTCCTGCTGCCCCTGCCGGGGAACGCGGGCAAGCTGCTCATCCTCGGGCAGGACATCGACGCCCGCAAGCGCATGGAAAAGACGGCGGCCCGCCTCGAACGGCGGCAGAGCGCCGTGCTCCGCCAGTCCGGGGACTGCATCATCGAGATCGACATGCATACGTGGCGCTTCACCCGCAGCGTTTCGGCCTCCCACCTCGGCCTTGAGCCGAGGCAGGGCGACTTCCGGGACTTTTACGCCAAGACCGTGGCCATCCTCCACCCGGACGACGTCGAACGCATCTCGCGCTCCATGTCCCCCGAGGCGCTGGAACAGGCCCGCCGCAGCCACTGCCGCGAAATCACGGACCAGTACCGCGTGCTGATCTCCGGCGAATACCTGTGGCTGGAGAACCGCATCTTCTTCCTCGTCGAGGGCGAGGACGCCACCGCCTTCTTCATCCTCCGCGACATTTCGGATCAGAAGCGGCTGGAGGAGGAACGCGCCCGCGAAGAGGAACGCTTCAACCTCGCGCTCCGCAACACCTATACCGAAATCTACGAAATCGACATCTACGCGGACACGCCGCACCTCGTCTACGCCAACGAAACGCACCTGATCCGCGTGGACCGCGATCCCCATGCCGACATCCATTCCGTGGCCGAGACGCTGATCCACCCCGAAGACCGCGGGCGCTTCCTCGCCGCCTTCTCCGGGACCAACATCCGCAAGGAATTCGCGGCGGGACGGCAGGAAGTCCCCGCCGAATACCGCCGTCTCGGCGACGACGGCAACTGGTACTGGGTTTCCGCCGCCATCGTGCCGATCTGCGGGCATGACGC
This sequence comes from uncultured Bilophila sp., assembly GCA_902373525.1. Taxonomy (GTDB): domain Bacteria; phylum Desulfobacterota; class Desulfovibrionia; order Desulfovibrionales; family Desulfovibrionaceae; genus Bilophila. Next base: position 5,009 of record CABKMN010000115.1, read on the forward strand.
CTGCCGCTCGGACCGGGCCATGCTCCTCGTCCGCGACATTTCCGAAGACAAGCGGCGGGAGCAGCGACAGCGCATCAGCGACCAGTACGACCACGCCCTCCGCAACATCTACGACGAGCTGTACGAGCTCAACGTCACGCAGGACACCTACCGCATCGTCTACCATGTGGAAGGCAAGTACGTGTCCCCCGACGCCAGCGGCAGCCTCAGCGGCGTCATCGATCTCGTGTCCCGCGAGATGATCCACCCCGACGACCGCGAGCGCTTCCTCGACTTCTTCGACCTCGACGCGGTGCGCCGCAGCTTCGCCTCGGGCCGGGAATACCGCATCGGGGAATTCCGCAAGCTCTGGCACGACAAGGCGTACCACTGGGCCTCGATCACCGTGTTCCCCGTGGCTCAGCCCGAGGGCGGCGACGAAATCTACCTCGCCTTCATCATGGACATCGGAGACAGGAAGCAGGCCGAGGAGATCGCCCAACAAAACGTCCTTCTCGAACGCCAGCGCCTCGACGACGAACGCTACCGCACCATCGTGGAGCAGACCGACACCCTCGTCTTCGAATGGAACCTCGAAACGGGCACCCGCTACCTGTCGCCCGAGCTCGTCGAGCGCTTCGCCGGGAACTACGACGACCGCGACCTCATCCGCGTCTGGCTCGACGACAAGGTGATCCACTCCGAAGACCTGCCGCTGCTGACGAACTTCATCTACGGCATCCGAACCCGCGCCTACACCGAAATGACCGCCCGTTTCCGCAGGCGCGACGGCTCGTTCATCTGGTGCAAGGCCGCGCTGACCTGCCTGCGCGGGCCGGACGGCAAGCCCAAGCGCTACATCGGCACGCTCAACGACGTGGACAACGCCACCCGCTCCGTGCTCGCGCTCAAGTACCGCGCGGAATACGACCTGCTGACCGACCTCTACAACATGCACACCTTCTACAGCCGCACGGCGCAGGAGCTGCGCGCCCACCCCGACCGGCAGTACAGCATCATCCGCATGGACATCGACCGCTTCAAGGTGATCAACGATCTGTACGGCCTCAAGGAAGGCGACAAGCTGCTCATCTTCATCGCCGGGCTGCTGCGCGAGAAGATGGCGGGGCACGGCGTCTATGGCCGCCTGAGCGGCGACGTCTTCTGCATGTGCGTGGACTACCCCCGCGACCGCATCCTGCGCCTCATCCGGGAGCTGACGGACCGGCTGGCGGACTATCCCCTGCCCTACAAGGTGGTGCCCTCCTTCGGCATCTGCGAAGTGGACAACATCGACACGCCCATCAACGTGCTCTGCGACTGGGCCAACCTCGCGCTCAAGACCATCAAGGGCAACTACCTGAACAGCTACGCCTTTTATGACGGCAAGCTGCGCGAGAAGATTCTTGAGGAAAAGACCATCGAGAACCAGATGCACGACGCGCTGCTGCAAGGCCAGTTCGTGCTCTACCTCCAGCCCAAGGTGCACATCCCGACCTCGCGCATCATCGGCTCGGAGGGGCTCGTGCGCTGGCTGCACCCCGTGGAGGGGCTGATGCCGCCGGACCGCTTCATCCCGCTGTTCGAGAAGAACGGCTTCATCATCCGGCTGGACGAATACATCTGGGAGCAGGCGTGCATCACTCTGCGCCGCTGGCTGGACCACGGCCTGACGCCCACGCCCATCTCCGTGAACATGTCCCGCATGCACATCCACGATCCCCGGCTGCGCGAAAAGCTCCTCGGGCTCATGCAGCGGTACGACCTGCCGCCCCGCCTCCTCGAACTGGAGCTGACCGAAAGCGCCTTCCTCGAAAACGAAAGCGGGCTGTTCCAAGCCATGAAGGAGTTGCAGAACTTCGGCTTCCAGTTCTCGATGGACGATTTCGGCTCGGGGTATTCCTCGCTCAACATGCTCAAGAGCATGCCGGTGGACTTCATCAAGATCGACAGAGGGTTCCTCAACGAAGTCGTCACCACGGACCGGGGCAAGACGGTCATCCGGTTCAGCATTTCGCTCGCCAAGGAAATGAACATCAAGGTGATTGCGGAAGGCGTGGAGAACGAGGAGCAGGCCGCCTTCCTGCTTCAGGCCGGATGCGCCTACGCGCAGGGCTATTTCTATTCGAAGCCGCTTCCCGTGCCCGCCTTCGAGGAGCTGGCCTTCAGCGGGAAGGCCCCCTTCCCGGTCGCGCCCGGCATCCGGGCCATCTCCGAACGGCTGGAAAAGAACGCTTCCGCGGAGGACGATCCCGGCGACGGAAACCGGAGCTGACCCGCCCGCGCCGGGCGTTTCCCGCGCCGCCGGACCGCCGGACCGTGCAGGCCGCACGGCGCGCCTCCGCGCAATCCCCCCGCGTGTCCCCCTGCGGCGTTTGGGGCATATGTCCGCGCAGCCCGCCCCACGGGCTTCCCGCTCCGCCCCCGGACCGTCCCG
>CABKMN010000116.1 GCA_902373525.1 uncultured Bilophila sp.
CCTGTCCGGGGGGAATCATTCCCCCCGGACAGGGGGTCAAGGGGGGCGGTAGCCCTCCTTGCCGCCGGAGGCATTCTTCTTACGGCATCATGGCGCAGAGCATGAGGCCGGTGGTGACGGGAAGGCCGCACATGATGTTCGCATTGGCGATGGCCTGCCCGGATGCGCCGCGGCAGACGTTGTCGATGACGGACACGACGATGAGCCGGTTGGTCCGGGGCTCGACGATGACGGACATGTCGCAGAACATGGTCCCGCGCACGTTGCGCGTTTCGGGAAGCTGGCCGGTGGGCAGCACGCGGACCCAAGGGCTGTTCGCCCACGTTTCCTCATAGACGCGCTGGGCGTCGGCCTGCGAGAGCGGAGCCTTGAGCCGGGCGTAGATGGTGGACAGGATACCCCGGTTCATGGGCACGAGATGCGGGTTGAAGGAAACGGTCATGGGCTCGTGCGCCAGACGCGACAGCTCCTGCTCGATTTCCGGGGTGTGGCGATGGGTGCCGATGCCGTAGGCCTTGAAGGAATCCGCCACCTCGCAGTAGAGCGAACCGAGCTTCGCGGAACGGCCCGCGCCGGACACGCCCGACTTGGAGTCCGCGACGATGCCGTCGGTTCCGACCAGCCCGTCGGCAAGGGCGGCGGTCAGGCCGAGAATGATCGAGGTGGGGTAACAGCCGGGATTGGCGACGAGACGCGCCTTGGCGATGTCGGCGGCGTACAGCTCGGGCAGGCCGTAGACCGCTTCGGGGAGCAGATCGGGACGCTTGTGCTCCACCTTGTACCACTGCTCGTAGACGTCCGCGCTCTTGAGGCGGAAGTCGGCGGACAGGTCCACGACCTTGAGGCCGCGTTCCACGAGGGCCGCGGCCATCTCGGTGGCCGCCGTATGGGGCACCGCGAGAAAGGCCAGATCGCATTCCTTGGCGATGCGTTCCGGCTCCGGCTCGATGAGCACGACGTCGGCCCCCGGCAGCCCGTTGAGGAACGGATACAGATCGCCGAGGCGCTTGCCCGCTTCGGTGCGGGACGTGGCGGCGGTCAGCTTCATGTTGGGATGGCCGGTCAGAAGACGGGCCAGCTCCATGCCGGTATACCCGGTGACTCCGACGAGTCCCACCCGGATCGTTTCGTGTTGCATGGTCTTCAATCCACCTTTTTCATGACGTATTTCATGCGCAATTCGTACAGGATGCCTTCGAGCAGCCGGGCTTCGTCGGCGTCGAGGCAGTTTCTGGTCTTTTCCTCAAGCATCGTCAGGATGTCGATGGTGTGCTTGGCGATGATCAGGTCCTGTTCGGTCGCGCCTGTTTCCGGATTGGGCACTTCGCCGAGCTGCACGAGCGCGGAGGAGGCCAGCGAGAGGATGAACGTGGAAAACGTAACCTGCGGCATGGAACAGTCGCAGCCGGGCTGGCCGCAGTCGCACGAGGTGCTGGTCGCAAAGGGATCGGTCATGGTATCTCCGTGGACGAGTTTTTATAATAAGTCCGGCGGGAAAGCCGGTTCAGCTTCTTACATCAGGAATAACTCGTCCGGGCTCGACGTCAAGGGCGCGGTGATACGCGGCGAGCGCCGTTTCCAGATAGTCGCGCGAGGCGCTGAAGCCGCCGGAAGCCCGCAAAGCGTAGGCCAGCGCGTGCAATCCCGCCAAAACGTCGGACCAGTCCACCCAGCCCATGTGCCCGAAGCGGACCATGCGGCCCTTATAATAATCCTGCCCGCCCGCAAAAATAATCCCGCAGTCGTCCGCGGCCACCTTGAGCAGCCTGTCGCCGTCCACGCCGGAGGGGAGGGCGATGCTGGTGACGCCCCATGCGTAGTGGGCGGGCGCGAAAAGCCGGAGGTCCAGCGCCTGCGCGCCGGTGCGGACCATGCAGGTCAGCGCCCACTGCTTGCGGTAGACGTCGTTCATGTCGCCGTTTTCGAAGATCATGGACAGGCTGGCGTGCAGGCCGACGATCAGGTTTACCGGCGAGGTGAACAGGCCCTGCCCCTTGAGCAGGTTGTCCCGTTCGGCCACGAGGTTGAAATAGAAGCAGGAGGCGGGGATGGCCTCGGCGCGCTTCCACGCCCGCTCGGAAAGGGACAGGAGCGCCATGCCGGGCGGGACCATGAGGCCCTTCTGGGAGCCGGTCAGCAGGCAGTCGATGCCCCACGCGTCCATTGGGCAGGGGGAAATGCCCACGGCGGAAATGCCGTCCGCCACCAGCAGCACGTCGCGCGTGCGGGTGAGGCGGGCGACGGCTTCCACGGGATGTTGCGCGGCGGTGGAGGTTTCGCAGACCTGCATCAGCACGCCCTTGGCGTCGTCGTGCTCGCGGAGGGCCTGTTCGACCTGCGCGGGCGTGACGGCCTGCCCCCATTCCACCTCGATCTCCACGATTTTGAGGCCGCGCGTGGCGGCGATTTTGCCCCAGCGTTCCCCGAACTTGCCGCCGTTGATCACGATGACCTTTTCGCCGGGCGCGAACAGGCCGTGCACGGCGGCGGTCATGGCCCCGGTGCCGGAGCAGGAGAGCGGGAGCACGGGCTGCGCGGTGCCGAACAGCTTTTGCAGCATGCCTTCGGTTTCGAGCAGGATTTTCTTGAAGCCGGGCTTCCGGTGGTGGATCATGTCCTCCGCGAGAGCCAGACGGACGCGCTCGGGCAGGGGCGTGGGGCCGGGAGTGAGCAAACGGGGCTTGTTGAGCATGGTATCTCCTGTCATGCGGACATGTTCTGCGGATCAGCCTTTCCAGACCCGCAGGATGAAGACTTTGAGGTAGGCCGTTTCGGGCATGGACGGATGGATCGGATGGTCCGGCCCCTGGAAGCCCTGATACAAGACCTGCGTGTTCAGCCCCCTCTTGGCGGCGCACTGGGCGATCAGACGGCGCAGGGCTTCGGCCTCAAGGTGGTGCGAACAGGAACAGCTCGTGAGAATGCCCCCATCTTCCACCAGTTGCAAGCCCAGATCGTTGACCCGGCGGTAGGCGTTGAGGCCCTGTTCGGCGTCCTTTTTGCGTTTGATGAACGCGGGCGGATCGACGCAGACCACCCCGAACTTTCGGCCCGCGTCGCGCAGGGCGGCCAGCGTGTCCAGCGCGTCGCCGGGCAGGGTTTCGCCGGGACAGCCCGCGTTGGCCTTGAGGTTGCGCATCGCCATGTCCAGCGCCTGTCTGGACGCGTCGAGGAAGGCGACTTCCGACGCGCCGCTTCGGGCCGCCATGACCCCGAACGCGCCCGCGTAGCAGAAGGCGTCGAGCACGCTTTTGCCCTCGGCGTATTTTGCGGCCTCCACCCGGTTGGGGCGCTGATCGTAGAACCAGCCGGTCTTCTGGCCTTCCGCCAGCGACACGGTGAACGTCGCCCCGCTTTCCCGCACCTCGATTTCATCGGGCACGGTCCCCATGCCGGTTTCCACGGTCAGGGGCAGGTTCTCCATCGTCCGCACGCTCACGTCGTTGCGGAACAGCACGGCTTCGGGTTTGAACATCTCCCCGAGCACGTCGAGCAGGGCGTCCTTTTGGACTTCCATGCCCGCCGTGGTGATCTGGGCGCTGAACACGTCGCCGTAGCGGTCGAGCACGAGGCCGGGCATCCAGTCGCCCTCGCCGTGGCACAGGCGGTAGAACGGCACGTCGAACAGGGTTTCGCGCAGGGACAGGGCGCGTTCGAGGCGCTTGCGGATGAGCCCGGCGTCGAGCGGTTCGTCGGCTCTGCGGCTGACGATGCGGGCCGCGATGAGCGAGGCCGGGTTGACGTAGGCCGTGCCGAGGGGGCGTCCGCCCGCGTCGCAGACCTGCGCGGCCTCGCCCGGCTCGAACGCCGTCAGCGGGGAGCGCTTCACGTCCACCTCGTTGCTGAATATCCACAGGTGCCCCGCCCGCAGGCGGCGGTCTTCGTGTTTTTTGAGGAAAAGCTGTTGCATGGGGTTCCTTTGGAAGATACGAGATGTTTTGGGGAGGGGAGAGGGAACCTTTCTGGAGAAAGGCTTCCCTCTCCCCTCCCCAAGCCCCTCCTCTCTCCCTCCCAAGACGTTTGTATCGGGGCGTGGGAGGCGTGGGGGCATTCCCTGTTTATGAATGGCCCGTGTGCGGGTTCCGTGTTGTCGTGTTGCTGGAAAGGGGGTTGGAAAAAGGGGGCGGCATCAGCTCAGGAAAAAGATGTACACCCAGACGCCCGCATTGATGACCATGGCGAGGAAGATGGCGGCGGAGGCCATGTCCTTGCCGCGTTTGACGTGTTCGTTCCATTCGGTGGTCACGAGATCGAAGGATTCCTCGTCGGCGCTGTTGAGCAGTTCCACGACCATGACGCCGATCCAGCCGCCGAGCACGAGGAGCCATTCTCCGGCGCTCTTGCCCGTCGCCGCCAGAAGGACCGCCAGCACGGCGAGCACCAGCACTTCATGCCGGAACGCCTGCTCGCCCTTCCACGCGAAGGCGAGGCCGGACAGGGAGTTTTTCGTGGCTCCCATCAGATGTTTGGGATTGATGAATCTGGACATGGTTTCCCCCGTTTTTTTGCGGGCTATCGCAAGCGGCGTCAAACGCCGCCCATCGTATGATCCAAAAACATATCACGCCGTCATCAATGCGCGTCGCCCCAGTTCGAAGCGGCGCCCCAGTCGGCCTTGAGGGGGACGTCCAGCGTGATCCCGCCGGGACGCACGCCCGCCATGAGCGCGGCGACGCGTTCCCCGGCCCGCTGCGCGGCGGCTTCGGGCACTTCGAGCAAAAGTTCGTCGTGGACCTGCAACAGCAGGCGGGCGTCCAGCGCGCGGAGTTCCTCGTCGCCGTGTACGGCGAGCATGGCCAGCTTGATGATGTCCGCCGCGCTGCCCTGAATGAGCGTGTTGATCGCCTGCCGCCGGGCCAGCGACCGGGCCTGCTGGCTCTCGGCCTGAATGTCCGGCAGGGGACGGCGGCGTCCGGCGAGCGTGGTCACATAGCCCTGTTCGCGGGCCATTTCCTCGACGTTCTCGTAAAAATGTTTCAGACCCTGCAACCGTTCGAAATAGCGGGCCATGAACGTCTTGGCCTCGGAGAGCGGAATCTTGAGCTCCTGCGCGAGCTTCTGCGGCCCCATGCCGTAGATCAGGCCGAAGTTGATGGTCTTGGCGTTGCGGCGCTGGTCGGGCGTGATCTCGGACGGCGGGGCGTCGAACAGCAGGCTGGCCGTGCGGGCGTGGATGTCCGCGCCTTCGCGGAAGGCCGCCAACAGCGTTTCGTCGCGGGAAAGATGGGCCAGCACGCGCAGTTCGATCTGCGAATAGTCGGCGGAAATGAGCTTCTTGCCTTCGGGCGCGGTGAAGCAGGCGCGCATCCGGCGTCCGAGCGCCCCGCGCACCGGGATGTTCTGGAGATTCGGGTTGCTGGACGACAGGCGGCCCGTGGCGGTGGCGAGCTGGTTGAACGTGGTGCGGATGCGCCCGTCGTCGCCCATGAGCCGGGGCAGGGGTTCGAGATAGGTCGAACGCAGTTTCTCCAGCTTGCGGAATTCGAGGAGCGCGTCCACCACGGGGTGATGCCCGGAGAGCTTTTCCAGCACGTCCTGAGAGGTGGAGGCCTGCCCGCCGCGCGTCTTGCCGGAAACCGGCAGTTTCAGGCGGTTGAACAGCACGTCCCCGAGCTGCTGCGCCGAGCGGATGTTGAACGGCCCCTGCGCCTCGCGGTAGATGTCTTCGGTGATGCGGTCGAGGTCCTTCTGCACTTCTTCAAGGAATCCGGCGAGGGCTTCGGCGTCGAGCTTGACGCCCGCGCGCTCCATGTCCGCGAGCACCGGGATCAGCGGCAGTTCCAGCGCCTTCATGAGTTCGACGAGGTGCGCCCCGGAAAGGCGTTTCATCAGGTGGTCGGTCATGGCGAGGGCGAGCAGGCCCGGATTCGCCGCCGACAGCCCCAGCGCCGTGCCCCAGCGGGCCGAGAGCTTGGGCCAGCCGTAGTCGCGCTCCTCGGGCTCCAGCAGGTAGCTGGCGAGGCCGAGGTCGAACCACTGCGCCGGGGGAATGCGCCGCCAGTCCTCGTGCGTGTGCAGGAGCGCCTTGACGTCCGGCGCGATGACGAGTCCGGCTTTGAGCAGGCGGTCCACCAGCGGGGCGGTGGGGCCGACGTAGACGGCCTCCTTGTCCCCGACGGCGACGGCAAGCTCGTTGTGCCCGCCGAGGATCGCGACCACGTTGCCCGCCAGCGCGTCGAAGAAGGGATCGGAGACGTCCCGGAGACGCGGGCGCGGTTCGGCCTTGGGGGTGTCGAGCAGGGAAAGCTGCCGCATCGGACCGTCCTTCTTCCCGAAGTTCGCCACATCCGGCGAATCCTGCTCCACGGCGACGCGACCGTCGCGGATGAGCGTGGCGAGTTCGCGCTCCAGCGAATTGAGTTCGAACTCGCGGAGAAGAGTGGCGGCTTCCTGCCGGTTCACCGGGCGTACGCGCATGGCGTCGAGGGTGAGCGATTCGCAGCGGGTGGTGTCCAGCGTGGTGAGCTGGCGGTAGAGGAACATGGCTTCGAGCTGCCCGTCGAACTTTTTCTTGAGGGCGGGCTTCATGCCCTCGAAGCCGTCGCGGATGGCCTCCAGCGAGGGATAGTCGTGGAACAGCTTTTCCGCCGTCTTCTGGCCCACGCCGCGGATGCCGGGGATGTTGTCGCTGGAGTCCCCGATGATGGCCTGCACGTCGGGCCACTGGGTGGGGGTGAGTCCGGTTTCCTCCTCGAAACTCCCGAGGGTGACGATTTTCTCGTCGCGGCTGGCGGGGTCCCACATCATGACGTTGGGGTGGAGGCACTGCTTGAGGTCCTTGTCCGTGGCGACGAGGATCACCGGGCGTTCGTCGCGGTACCGCCGCGCGAGGGAGGCGAGGCAGTCGTCGGCCTCGCAGCCTTCGGATACCTCAAGGTGCAGCCCGAGGGCCCTGATCAGCCGGTGGATGGGATCGATCTGGCGGATGAGGTCTTCCGGGGTCGCGCTGCGCTGGGCCTTGTACAGCGGGAACAGTTCGTGCCGGAAGTTGGGACCGTGCCCGTCGAGCACGAACGCGAAATGCTGCGGCTGCTCCTCCCGGAGGATGCGCATGAGGATGCGGGCCACGATGAACAGCGCGCTGGTCGGGAACCCGTCCGAACGCTGCATGCTCTGGTTGGCGTAGAATCCCCGGTATACGAAGGCCGATCCGTCCATGAGATAGATCGGCTCCTGTTCGAATCGCTGCTTGATGCTCATACTGTCTCCACAGGGAATTCCCTTGATCCGGCGTAAGGGACGCCGACGCCCGACGGAAACGCCCTTTCCGTCCCCCACGTTTTTTCTTCCAGACCCGCCGCCCCGCCCCGTCCGCCATGCCTTCCCAAGAACCGGGAACAGGGATTCGATAAGGTCGAACGTCTTGGGAAGGAAAGGGGAGGGCTTGGGAGGGGGAAGGGAAACTTTCTCCAGAAAAGG
>CABKMN010000117.1 GCA_902373525.1 uncultured Bilophila sp.
GGGGAGGGGAGAAACTTTCTTCAGAAAGTTTCTCCCCTCCCCCGATTTCTCTTCTTTCCTATTCCTCCCGCCGGTGCTTGAGGCTGACGCCTTCGACCATGAAGTAGGCGTGCTCGGCGATGTTTTCGGCGCGGCGGCAGACGCGGTCGAGGGCACGGGTGATCAGCACGATGTGCATGGAATCCCACGGTTCGAGAAGCCGGTCCCCGACGGCCTGCATGAGCTTCTGGAAAATGTTGACCATGAGCTGCGCGGTTTCGTCGTCGTAGCGGCTGACCTCAAGGGCGCTGGGCGCGTCGGCGTTCTGAAAGGCGAGCAGGGCGTTGCGCAGCATTGCGCCGGTGCGGGCGCACAGCGCGCGCAGGTCCCGCTCGACGAACGCGGGCACCGGCTTTTCCGAGAGCGTGACCTGCTCCGCGACGATGACGGATTCGTCCCCGATGCGTTCGAGGTCCAGCACCATGCGCACCACGCTCATGATGAACCGCAGATCGCGGGCGACGGGCTGGGTGCGGGCGAGGATGTTGAGGGTGGCCTCGTCGATCTGGTTTTCCAGATCGTCGATGTCCGTGTCGCCGTCGAGCACGGCGGCGGCCCGGGGAAGATCGTGGTTGAGGACGGCGAGGGTCGCGTCGTCGAGCGCCTGCTGGGTTTTGGAACCCATGATGAGGAGCTTGGCGCGCAGGTTGTCCAGAAGCTGCTGCGTATGATGTTCCTGATACGGCATGAGTGCGTCTCCTTGGCGGCGTGAGCCGGGCGTCGGCTTACCCGAACCGCCCGGTAATGTAGTCTTCGGTCTGCTTGAGGGAAGGATTGGTGAAAATCTTTTCCGTCTGATCGCACTCGATGAGCTTCCCCATGTAGAAGAAGGCGGTACGGTCGGAGACGCGGGCGGCCTGCTGCATGCTGTGCGTCACGATGACGATGCAGAGCTGGCTCTTGAGTTCGTGGATGCCTTCCTCGATGCGCTGGGTGGCGATGGGGTCGAGGGCGCTGGCGGGCTCGTCCATGAGCAGCACCTCCGGCTCCACGGCGAGCGCGCGGGCGATGCACAGGCGCTGCTGCTGCCCGCCGGAAAGCCCGAGGGCCGAGGTGTGCAGGCGATCCTTCACCTCGTCGAAGATGGCGGCGCGGCGGAGGCTTTCCTCCACCTTGTCCGCAATGAGCGACTCGTCCCGCTGGCCGTTCACGCGCAGCCCGTAGGCCACGTTTTCGAAAATGGTCTTGGGGAAGGGCGTGGGCTTCTGGAACACCATGCCCACGCGGCGGCGCAGGGTCACCACGTCGAAGCCCGGCGCGTTGATGTCCTCCCCGTCCAGCGTGAGCATCCCTTCGGTGCGGGTGCCGGGAATGAGGTCGTTCATGCGGTTGAGGCAGCGGAGGAACGTGCTTTTGCCGCACCCCGAAGGGCCGATGAGGGCCGTAACCTGCTTTTCGGGAAAGCTCAGGCTGACGTCGAACAGAGCCTGCGCGCTGCCGTAGTGGAAATTGACGTTCATGGCCGCCATCTTCGGCGCGTCGGGAAGGAGGGCGGCCTGCGCCTTGCCGACGGCGGCGGGCGATTCGGTTGCTTGGGACATGGTTCTCTCCATGAGTGCGTTCTCGAAATGCGTAGGATGTCTCTTGCGAAGTCCGCGGAACAGCGCGCCGTCGCGGGCGGAGGTTTCCCGTTTCGGAGCCGGGGGAACGGCGGCTTCTCTTCCGTTGTTAGTGCCCCGGCGTTTCTTCGGCCAGCGGGAGCGTGAACTTCAGGCAGCCGCCGGGGCCGGGTTCGGCCCAGATGCGCCCGCCGTGGCGTTCGACGATGTGCTTGCAGATGGCGAGGCCGAGGCCGGTGGAGGCCGGGCTGCTGCGGTGCTTCTCCACGCGGTAGAACCGCTCGAAGACGCGGGAAATGTCCGCCTGCGGAATGCCGGGTCCTTCGTCGCGGACCGCGAACAGGGCCTCCTCCCCGCCGTCTTCCGTTTTCCGCGTTTCCCCGGAAACGGTGATGCCCGAACCTTCCGGCGCGTAGCGGCAGGCGTTTTCGATGAGGTTGCGGAACACCTGCGCCATGAAGTGGGGATCGGCGCGCACGGTCAGTCCGGGGTCGACGGCCGTCTTCAGCGTCAGGTCGTGCGCGGCGGCCTGCGGCCGGCAGGCCGTGGTCACGTCGGAAAGGATGAGCGCGGCCTTCACCGGTTCCATTTCCATCGGCACGGCCCCGCTTTCGATGCGCGAGAGCTTGAGCAGGTCCTCCACCATCGTGCCCATGTGGCGGGCGTTGCGGAGGATGGTGTCCGCGAACCTCGCGCAGATGGTCGGGTCTTCCGCCGCCGAATCCTTGAGGGTTTCGGCGTAGCCGGTGATCGCCGTGAGCGGCGTCCGCAGTTCGTGCGAGACGTTCGCGACGAATTCCTTGCGTACCCGCATGAGCCGGGCCATTTCGCTGATGTCGTGGAAGACCGCCACCGCCAGCACGTCGTGGATGGCTTCGCGGGGCCGGATGAGCTGGACGCTCAGGACCATGTCCGGGCGCGGTTCCACCTCTATGGTCAGCAGGCGGGGCTTGTCCTGCGGCGCGGCGAGCAGCTCGTCCAGCGCCTGCTGCACTTCCGCCGCCGGGATCACCTCCACCGGGAGCCTGCCTTCCGCCCCCCGCGTCTGGGGGAACAGACGGACGAGAGCGGGGTTCACCAGCCGGATGCGGCCCTTTTCCCCGATGACCAGCACGCCTTCGTTCATCACGTCCAGAATGGTTTTGAGCTGCGCCTTGTTCTCGGCGATGGTCCGCAGATGTTCCTCGGTGCGGTCCGCCATGTCGTTGACGGCGTGCGCCAGCCTCCGAAATTCCCTGCCGGGCAGAATGTGGAGACGGCGGCGGTTGCCCCGCCCGGCGGGATCGGTGGCGATGCTTTCCACCACCCGGATCATTTCCCGCAGGGAGCGTTCCAGATGCGTCGAAAGGGCGTAGGCGAGGATGAGGGCGATCAGGGTCGCCAGCCCGACGATGGCGAGCCAGTGGCGTTCGGAGTCGGCGATGCGCTCCTCGACGCGCTTGAGCGGCACCGCGACCCGCACGTACCCGCCCGGAAGCTCCCCGACGGCGGCGAAGGGCAGGGCGGCGTAGACGAGGTCCGTGTCCAGCGTATTGCTGTGACGGATGCTGACGCCGAACCCCTTCTTCTGGGCTTCTTCGATTTCCATCCGATCCGAATGGTTGTCGAAGCTGTTCAGGCTGAGCTGGCCGGGATTGGATTCCGCGAGGACGGTCCCGTCCGCACCGATGAAGGTGATGCGGATGTCGAGTTCCCTGCCGATGCGGTCGAAGGCCGGAGCCAGCGCGCCGACGCCGCGTTCGGCCGCCGTTTCCATCTGCATGCGGATGAGCCCGGCCTCCCGGCGGGCGTTGCGGACGGTTTCCTCGATGCCGTCTTCCTTGATGTTCTGGCGGACGTACAGCCCCGGCAGCACCAGCGTCATGACGATGACGGCCAGAAAGCAGAGGAAGAGGCGCGTCCTGAACTTGGTGTCGTGCATGTTACTCCTTGCAGCGGTATCCTACGCCCCGCACGGTTTCGATGATTTCGGCCGCGTCGCCGAGCTTGTTGCGCAGGCGGCGGATGTGGGTGTCCACCGTGCGGGCGTACCCTTCGAACTGGTAGCCCCAGACGGCGGCGAGCAGTTCCTCGCGCGTACGCACGCGCCCGGCGTTGCGGAGCAGGTCTTCGATGAGGCGGAACTCGGTCGCCGTCAGTTCGACGTCCTGCCCGTGCACCGTGGCCCTGTGCGCGGCGGGATCGACGCTGACCCCGTGGCGGGACAGGACCGGGTTGCTTTCCACCATCACCTGACGGCGGAGGATGGCCCGGATGCGGAGCAGCAGTTCCCGGATGTTGAACGGCTTGACCACATAGTCGTCCGCGCCGAGCTCGAAGCCGAGGATGCGGTCCACGTCTTCGCCGCGCGCCGTCAGCATGATGATCGGGATGCGCACCGTTCCCGCGTCGCGTTCCAGTTCCCGGCAGACGGCCAGCCCGTCCATCTTGGGCAGCATGAGGTCCAGCAGGATGAGGTCCGGCTTGCGGGAGCGGGCGAGGTCCAGCCCTTCCTTGCCGTCGGCGGCCTGAATGGTGCCGTAGCCTTCCTTTTCCAGATTGTAGGCGAGCAGTTCGCGGATGTCCTGTTCGTCCTCGACGATGAGTACCGTGGCGGATTCGCTGATCATGATACGTTCCTTCTGTGGCGATCTCGGTGATTGGTTCTAGTTCCCGCCAGTGACGGAACCATGAAGCGATTGTGACAATTCCGTGGCGGGAAATCTTTCTTCGTCACGCGTGTTTCTGTTTTCCGTCATCGTTTTGACACGAAGCCTTTCTATTTTCCAGCGTGTCCGGGGCGGTGGTCCCGGTCGGGTTACGCAGTCGTCTCAAAACGAAAAAACGGAGTTCATTCAGATGAAACGCATCGTACTGGCTTCCCTTCTGGCTCTGGCCTGCTTCCTGCCCGCTCAGGCGAAGGCTGCCGACGAAATTTCGATCAACGGTTCCACCACCGTGCTGCCCATCATGCAGAAGGTGTCCGAAGCGTACATGGCCGCCAACCCCAACGTGCAGATCGCTCTTTCCGGCGGCGGTTCCGGCAACGGCATCAAGGCGCTCATCGACGGCCTGACCGACATCGCCATGTCCTCCCGCGACATCAAGGGCAGCGAAAAGGAACTGGCCGCCAAGAAGGGCGTCAACCCCGTCCGCACCGCCGTCGCCGTCGACGCCCTCGTCCCGGTGGTCAACCCCAAGAACCCCATCGGGGAACTCAGCCTCGAACAGCTCAAGGACATCTACACCGGCACAATCACCAACTGGAAGGACGTGGGCGGCGCCGACGCCAACATCGTGGTCATCTCCCGCGACACCTCCTCCGGCACCTACGAAACGTGGGAGGAAATGGTCATGAAGAAGGCCAAGGTCATGCCCAGAGCGCTGCTTCAGGCTTCCAACGGCGCCGTGGAACAGGCCGTCGCCAAGAACCCCAACGCCATCGGCTACGTGGGCCTCGGCTACCTCGCCCCGAGCATCAAGGGCCTGCACATCGGCAAGGTCGCCGCTTCCGCCGACACCGCCCTGTCCAGACAGTGGCCCCTCAGCCGCGAACTCTATGTCTTCACCAACGGCAAACCCGCCGGAGCCGCCGGTGCCCTAGTGAAGTACCTCCTCGACCCCGCCAAGGGCCAGAAGGCCGTCAAGGAAGTCGGCTTCGTCCCGCTGGCGCACAAGTAACAAGACGGGGGAAGGGGGCTTTTCAGGAAAGCCCCCCTTCCCCCGAATCCCCATCCTCCCAAGACGGTTGGCGTTGGGGGCGGCAGGTTGCACGGCGGTTTTCCCCTGAAGCGAGCGCATAGCGAGCGGAGCGGGGCCGAAACGTCTTACGCATCGAGAAATCGGAGACTCCATGTCCAGAGAATTGAAGGAAAAAACGATCCGGTGGCTGCTGACGGGCGTGGCCTTTGTATCGCTTCTCTCCCTTGCCTGCATCATGCTCTTCCTGTTCATGGAAGGGCTTCCGTTGTTTGCGGATTATCCCCTGTGGGACTTTCTGACGGGGAGCGCGTGGTATCCGACCTCCGATCCGCCGGAATTCGGCATTTTTTCCCTGATCACGGGTTCGCTGGCGGTGACGGTGCTGGCCTCGTGCATCGCGGTGCCGCTCGGGATCATGACGGCGGCCTATCTGACCGAGATCGCGGCGAGCCGGACCCGGCGCATCGTCAAGCCGTTCATCGAGCTTCTGGCGGCGTTGCCCTCGGTCGTCATCGGCTTTTTCGGCATGGTCATCGTCGCGCCGTTCCTTCAGGACTGGTTTGGGGCGGACACCGGTCTGAACCTGTTCAACGCGGGGCTGATGCTGGCGTTTATGAGCGTGCCGACCATCTGCTCGGTAGCGGAGGACGCGCTGTTCGCCGTGCCCCGCACGTTGCGCGAAGCGTCCCTCGCGCTCGGCGCGACCCGCTGGGAAACGCTCGTCCGGGTGGTCATCCCGTCGGCCCTGTCCGGCATCGGCACCGCCGTGATGCTCGGCATGTCGCGGGCCATCGGTGAAACGATGGTGGTGCTCATGGTGGCGGGCGGCGCGGCCATCGTCCCGCTTTCGGTTTTTGATCCCGTGCGGCCCATGCCCGCGTCCATCGCGGCCGAAATGGCGGAAGCGCCGTTCCGAGGGGACCACTATTTCGCTTTGTTCGCCACGGGCATCATGCTGTTCCTGTTTACCCTGACGTTCAACGTGCTGGCCTTCCGCATCGCGGAAAAGCACAAGCAAACCGGCTCTTCCGGCCTGTAGGGTGCGCCATGACGACGATTACCTTCCGAAGCGACAACGCGGCGCGCCAACGGCGGCAGGGGCTCATGTTCGGCCTGCTCCGCGCGGCGGCGGCCATCAACATTCTGGCGCTGGTGGGCGTGTGCGCCTTCCTGATCTGGAACGGGAGCCCGGCGATCAGTTGGGAATTTCTGACTCAGGCGCCCCGCAGGATGATGACGGAGGGCGGCGTGTGGCCCTGCATCGTGGGGACGTTCCTGCTGTCCTTCGGAGCCATGCTGCTGGCGTTTCCGCTCGGCGTGGCTTCGGCGGTCTATCTGCACGAATACGGGAGCCGGGGCCGGTACACTCGCTACCTGCGGCTGGGCATCAGCAATCTTGCCGGAGTGCCGTCCGTGGTGTTCGGCCTGTTCGGTCTGGCCTTTTTCGTGACCTTTCTCGAGATGGGCGTCAGTCTGCTCGCCGGTGTGCTGACGCTGGCGGTCCTGACCCTGCCCGTGATCATCAACACGACGGAGGAGGCCTTGCGGCAGGTTCCCGACGCATGGCGCGAGGCCTCTCTCGCCCTCGGCGCGACCCGCAGCCAGACCATAGGCCGCGTGGTGCTTCCCGCCGCCGTGCCCGGCATGCTGACCGGCGCGATCCTCGGCCTTGCGCGCGCCGCCGGTGAGACCGCCGCAATCATGTTTACCGCCGCCGTCTTCTACACGCCCAAGATGCCGGATTCGGTCTTCAGCGCGGTGATGTCGCTTCCCTATCACATGTACGTCCTCGCCACCGCCGGGACCGAGATCGAGAAGACCCGGCCTCTCCAGTACGGCACCGCCCTCATCCTCCTTATTCTCGTTCTCGGCATGAACCTCATCGCCATCATCATTCGCGACCGCATGCAGCGGAAGCGGTAGGAAGGTGACGCGGGGAGGGAAGATGAAGATTGGGGAGGGGAAGGGGAACCTTTCTTCAGAAAGGTTCCCCTTCCCC
>CABKMN010000118.1 GCA_902373525.1 uncultured Bilophila sp.
GATGGGGGTACGGGGGAAGGGAGGGGAAACCTTTCTCCAGAAAGGTTTCCCCTTCCTTCCCCCGATTCGCTCCCCGTTCGCTTACGCCTTCCACGTCTCCCGCGTTTCGAGCCAGCGGCCATAGCGGGCGCAGAGAACGCCGAGCAGGAGATAAATGGCCCCGGCGCTGATCCAGACCTCGAAGGTCATGCGGCTGATCGCCATGACTTCAAGCGCCTGAAAGGTCAGATCGGGCAGGGAGATGAGCGAGGCCAGCGCGGAATCCTTGAAGGTCGTGATCACCTGTCCCACCAAGGGCGGCAGAATGGCCCGGGCGGCCTGCGGAAAGATGACCAGCCGAAGCTGCTGGAAACGGGAAAAGCCGAGCGCCGCCGAGGCTTCCCACTGCCCGCGCGGCACGCCTTCGATGCCGCCGCGCACGATTTCCGTGACGTAGGCCCCCTCATAGACCCCGAGGGTCAGCACCGCCGCAACCATGCGGTCAAGCTGCCCCTGCGGAGCGACCCCCCAGGCCACGGCGTCGCGGACGGGCTCCGGCACGGACCGCAGGGCGTGCTCCATGTCCGCGATGGGCAACAGGTTGCCCGCAAAAAAATAGAGCAGGAAAAGAAGCACGAGGGGCGGGATGTTGCGGACGGCATTGACGAAAACCTGCACGGGCAGGGCCGCCCAACCGCGCTTCCCGGCGGAAAGGGCCCCGAGCGTCCCGCCGATGAGCAGGGCCAGCAGCATGGACCAGAGGCCGAGCCGCAGGGTCACGATGAGCCCGCGCAGCAGCAGGCCGGGCTCATAGCCCGAGGCCGTGCGCCGGACAAGGAAGTCCGTCATCTCGGGCCAGTTCCAGGCGTAGCCCGCCACGGCCCGCGAACGCCACAGGAATACGGCTCCCAGAAGCAACGCCACCGCCAGAACGGCGTCCACCCAGCCGAACGCGGGCAAGAGCCGCCCCTGCCGGGAATACTCGGCATAGGGCGACCATTCGGGGCGGGGTTTCCGGGAGCCGCGAGAACTCATTGAACCTGCGCTTCCCAGTCCGTGGACTTGAACCAGTAGTGGCGGCGCTCGGCGAGCCAGCCTTCCTCTTCAACCATGCGAATCCAGTTGTCCAGCACGTTGAGGCTGTCGGGGTCGCCCTTGCGGATCACCATGCCCACGGGCTGGCGATAGAACGCCTCGGCGGAGGGCTGGTACAGCTTGCCCGGATTGCGGAGCACCTCGAAGGCCGGAAGCGGCGCGGAGGAGAACATCACGTCCGCGCGCCCGGAGAGGACGTCCTGCACGGCGGGGGCTTCGTCGTCGAACAGGCGGAAAGTCGCCTTGGGGAGCACCTTCTTCGCCACCGGAACGGGCGTGCTGCCCGTACGCAGGGCCACGATCACCTCGGGTTTGTTGAAGTCTTCGGGGAACTTCATGCCCTTGGTCTTTTCCTTGTTCGCCATGACCTCGATGGTGGCGTAATCGTAGGGAACCGTGAAGTTCGCCTTGAGATTGCGCTCGGTGGTGACGCTCATGCTGCCGATGATGACGTCGAATTTCCCGGCGAGCAGCGCCGGGATGATGCCCGCCCACTTGGTGGGGACAAGCTGGATGTCCACGCCCAAATCCTTGGCGAGACGCTTGGCCACGTCGATTTCAAAACCCACGAATTCCCCGTTCTTGTCCTGCATGGCCCACGGCACGAACGATGAGAACCCGACGCGCAGCACGCCGCGTCTGACCACCTCGTCGATCATGGACGCCTGCGCGTCCTTCGCCTGCGCCACCTGCGGCAGCAACAGGGCCGCCGCCAACATCAACGCCGCAAACACTCGTTTCATAACGCCTCCTTAAAAGAATCCTTCCACAACAGGATCATCCGCCGCGTTCCCTCTCCCGGCCAAACGTTCGGGCAGGAGCGGGAAGGGCTCGGGGGAGGGGAAAGCCGACTCTTTCAGAAAGGTTTCCCTCCTCCGGGGAAGTCATCGCCACCCGTACCGGCGCTCCAGCCAGCGGGCGGGCAGGGCCACGCACAGGGTGAGCAGCAGATACAGCGCCGCGACGATCAGCCATATCTCGAACGCGAGGAAGGTGTCCGCAATGAGCACCTGCGCCTGCATGGTAAGGTCGGCCACGGCAATGGCGCTGACGAGCGAGGTGTCCTTGATGAGCGACACGAGCTGGCTGGTCAGCGGCGGAAGCATCCGGCGCACGGCCTGCGGCAGAACGACGAGCCGGAGCGTACCCCGGACGCCGAGGCCGAGGCTGATGCCCGCCTCCCACTGGGAACGGGGCACGGACTGCAACCCCGCGCGGAACAGCTCGGCCATGTACGCGCCTTCAAAGAGGCCGAGCGCCAATACCGCCGCGCCGAACGGCCCCACGCCGATGACGGGAGCGAACAAAAAATACACAAAAAACAACTGGAGAAGCAACGGCGTATTGCGCAGGCATCCCACATAGGCATGAGCCATGCCCCGCGCCACGGGCCACGGGGAAAGCCGCAGCAGCGCCGCGCCGAGCCCGGCGGCCACGGCGAGGGCCAGCCCGGACAGCGCGATGCGCACCGTCATGCCCAGACCGTCCAGCAGCGGGCCGGGAAGAAAACGCCCGTCCGTCCAGCGCCCCAGATACCGCCAGACGCGATACCATTGCCAATCGTAGGAAACGCCGTCCGCGCCCGCGAGCACGGACAGAAGGAGCCAGACGCCGAGCAGCAGGAACCCCACGCTTACGGCATGGGGGCCGAGACGGCGTCCTATCCGGGACGGCAGCGACAGGCGCACGTCCAGATGTCCGGGGGCCTCCCTCATCGAACCTGCCCGGCGACGGCGTCCAGAACGGCCTGCGCGGTTTCGGCGACGTCGCCGTCTCCGGCGACGACCCGGCAGGTCGCCCACTGGCGATACAGGGCCTCACGCTCGCGGAACAGGTCTTCGACGGTCTGCCCCGGCGCGATGGCGAGCCCGCGATCCGGCTTGCGGGCGAGGCGTTCGAGAATCGTCGGCAACGGCACGTCGAGGAACACCACCGGACCGAGCGAGCTCAGGTAACGCATGGCTTCGGGCCGGTAGACCACGCTGCCGCCCGTGGCGAGCACGGCGCGCTGCATCCGCAGGGACAGGATGACCCGGCACTCCACGTCGAGGAAGGTTTCCTTGTCCAGTCTGTCGGTCACGTCCTGCAACCGCGCGCCGTAGGCGGATTCGATCAGATAATCGGTGTCCACGGACGCCCAGCCGAGCCGTTCGGCCACGGCCCGCCCCACGGTGCTCTTGCCCGCTCCGGCCATGCCGATCAAGGTCACGCATCGGCCCTCGTCCAGACCGGGGACCGTCACAGAAGCTATCGTATTCATCACTCTCCCTTGTCCTGCGGGGCATCCCCCAAAGCGTACAGCGCCGCGCGCCGGGCGTGGATTTCCGTGGTGTCGAACAGACGGACGGGCGTGTCCTGCGGGCGCACCAGCAGGCCGATTTCCGTACAGCCGAGGATGACGCCCTGCGCGCCCCGTTCGGCCAGTCCGGCGATGATCGCCGCGAAGGCCCGGCGGGAGACTTCGGAAACCGTACCGAGACACAGTTCGTTGAAGATCACGCCGTTGACGAAGGCGCGCTCCGCCTCGTCGGGCACCAGCACCGTAATGCCCCGGTCCTCCAGCTTCCGTTTGTAGAAAGCCTGCTCCATCGTGTACCGGGTGCCGAGCAAACCGACCGTGGAAACCCCGGCGGCGTCCAGTTCGTCGGCGGTCAGCTCCGCGATGTGCAGCAGGGGAAGAGACGTCGCCGCCCGCACGGCGTCCGCCACCTTGTGCATGGTGTTGGTGCAGATGAGCACGCAGTCGGCCCCGGCCCGCTCCAGACCGCGCGCGGCCTCGGCCAGCAGCTCGCCGCCGCGTTCCCAGTCCCCCGCGCTCTGGGAGGCTTCGACGTCGTGGAAGTCCACGCTGTACAGGATGCATCTGGCGGAATGGAACCCGCCGAGCCGTTCCTGCACCAGCCGGTTGATCAGCCGGTAATAGGTGACCGTGCTTTCCCAGCTCATGCCCCCGATGAGGCCGATGGTCCGCATGACCAGACTCCTTGTGCCGCACCGGCGAAGATGCGGGTCGAAAACATCACGGGCGGAACGTACGCTCGTGGCGTTCGCGCATGGCCTCGGGGAAATACTTGGCCGCCATTTCGCGGAGCTTGTACTTCTGGATTTTGCCGCTGGCGGTCAGGGGGAAGCCCTCCACCACCGCCACGTAGCGGGGAATCTTGTACCACGCGATCTTGCCCCGGCAGTAGTCGCGCACGTCTTCGGGAGCGATGTCCGCGCCCTCCTTGGGGATGAGGAACGCGCCCACCTCCTCGCCGTAGCGGCGGCTCGGCACGGCCACAACCTGCACGTCGGCCACGCCTTCCATCTTGAGAAGGTACTCCTCGACCTCGCGGGGGTATACGTTTTCGCCGCCCCGGATGATCATGTCCTTGATGCGCCCGCTGATGCTGACGTAGCCCTCCTCGTCCATCACGCCGAGGTCGCCGGAATGCAGCCAGCCCTCGGCGTCGATGGCCTCCGCCGTTTCCTCGGGCATGTTGTAGTAGCCCTGCATCACGTTGTAGCCGCGGCAGCATACTTCGCCCACGACTCCGCGGGGGACTTCCTCGTTGGTGTCGGGGTCGCGGATGGCCACTTCGATGCCGGGCATGTGGCGGCCCACGGTCTTGACCCGGCGCTCCACGGAATCGTCGGTGCGGGTCTGCGTCATCACGGGCGAGGCTTCGGTGAGGCCGTAGCAGATGGTGATCTCGTGCATGCCCATCTGTTCCATGACCCGGCGCATGAGCGGTTCGGGGCAGACGGACCCGGCCATGATCCCGGTACGCAGCGAGGAAAAGTCGAAGCGCGAAAAGACCCGGTGGTCCAGAATGGCCTGAAACATGGTCGGCACGCCGTAGAGGGCGGTGCACCGCTCCTGATCCACGGCGCTCATCACCTGCACGGGCGAGAAGGCGTCGAGCATGATCATCGCGGCCCCGTGGTTCACGCAGGCCATGACCCCGAGCACGCACCCGAAGCAGTGAAACAGCGGCACGGGCAGGCACACCCGGTCCCGTGAGGAAAATTTCTGGTGATAGCCGATCCAGTAGCCGTTGTTGACGATGTTGACGTGCGTGAGCATCACGCCCTTGGGGAATCCGGTGGTTCCCGAGGTGTACTGCATGTTCACCACGTCGTAGGGCGAAACGGATTCCTTGCGGAGCTGGTAGGCGTCTTCGGGGACTTCCAGCGCCAGCGAGAAAATTTCGGGCAGGGAGTACATGCCGCGGTGCTTTTCCATGCCGAGGAAAAACACGCGCCTCAGGTGGGGCAGTTCCTCGATCTGGAGCATGCCGCGCTTCTGGCGGCGCAGCTCGGGGAGCACCTCGTAGGTGGACGCCACGAAGTCATGGTCGCGCACGCCTTCGATGATGAACAGGTTTTCGCACTCGGACTGCTGGAGCAGATAGCGCAGTTCGGTATCGCGGTAGTTGGTGTTCACCGTGACGAGGACGGCCCCGATCCGGGCCGTGGCGAACATCAGGGTCAGCCAGTGGGGGACGTTGGTGGCCCACACGGCGACCTTTTCGCCCTTCTGCACGCCGATGGCCATGAGCCCCTTCGCCATCTCGTCCACGCACGCCGAAAACTCGGACCATGTCTGCCGCAGATCGCGGTCCGCATGGATCACGGCGTCGTTGTCGGGAAAGCGGGCTGCCGTATTCTCCAGAAGCTGACCGAGCGTCAGCTCCTGCACTGCAAAGTCGTTCATGTGGGGACTCCGGGCAATCAGGTATGAAACGCATGAAAACCAAAGAAGGATCATACCAAACGAAGCACAGGCCCCGCAAGGGTTTCCTCATGAGAGGTATGGGGGTTGCCGCGTCTCTCGCGGACGGCTATGGTCGTCCGGAAACGGCCTTTTCGGGCCGCAACGGGCGGGCGGCGGCGCACCGGCCCGCCATTCCATCGCCATCACGGGAGCACGGCATGAGACGACACGGCTACATCATCGGCGGGCAGGTGCAGGGGGTGGGGTTCCGGCCCTTCGTGTACCGCGCCGCGTCCCGGAACCGGCTGACGGGGCATGTCGGCAACACCTCGGACGGGGTCCGAGTGGAGGTGCAGGGCACGGACGAGGGCCTTGCCGCCTTCGCACGGGCCCTTGAGCGCGAACTCCCGCCGCTGGCCCGGATCACGGCGCTGCGCCGCGAGGACCTGCCTCCGGTGGAGGGCGAGGACGCCTTCCGCATCGTACACAGCGAAGGCCGCCACGGGCATGCGGTGCTGGTCAGCCCGGACGTGGCGACCTGCGACAACTGCCTCGCGGACATGCGCGATCCGCACAACCGGCGTTACCGCTATCCCTTCACCAACTGCACGGACTGCGGACCGCGCTACACCATCACCCGTTCCATCCCCTACGACCGGGCCACCACGTCCATGAGCTGTTTTCCGCTGTGCCCGGAGTGCGCCGCCGAGTACGGCGACCCGATGGACCGCCGGTTCCACGCGCAGCCCAACGCCTGCCCCGTCTGCGGGCCGCGCGTCTGGCTGGTGGAGGCCCACGATCCCGCCGTATCCGTCCCCGAGCTCGCCGAAGGGCAGGAAGCCGTCGAACGGACCGCCGAAGCCCTGCGCGCTGGAAAGATCGTCGCAGTCAAAGGGCTGGGCGGGTTTCATCTCGTATGCGATGCGACCGACGCCGAAGCCGTCGCCCTGCTGCGGGAACGCAAGCGCCGTCCGCACAAGTCGCTGGCGGTCATGGTGCCCGATATGGCGGCGGCCCGGCGCATCGCCCGCGTTTCCGACGAGGAGGCCGCCGCGCTCACGTCGCCCGAACGGCCCATCGTCGCGCTGGATTCTCTGGGCGCGCTGCCCCCCGACATCGCCCCGGACGTGGACAGCATCGGCGTCATGCTGCCGTACACGCCGCTGCACCATCTGCTGCTCGAAGCCTTCGCGGCGCTCTCGCCCCTGCCCGTGCTGGTCATGACCTCCGGCAACGCGGGCGGCGAGCCCATTTCGCTCGGCAACCGCGAGGCCCTCGCCCGCCTGCGGCACATCGCGGACCTGTTCCTGCTGCACAACCGCGACATCCTGATCCGCGCCGACGACTCGGTAGTCCGGGTGGAACGGAGGGGGGAAGGAGACGGGGACGAGGCGTTGGGGAGGGGAGGGAGAACCTTTCTGGAGAAAGGCTT
>CABKMN010000119.1 GCA_902373525.1 uncultured Bilophila sp.
GGGAGGGGAAGGGGAACCTTTCTCCAGAAAGGTTCCCCTTCCCCTCCCCAATCTCTCTTCCCAAAGGGCAACCATGCAAATACGTTCGGTGCTGTTTATCGTGGGGGTGCTGCTGGCGTGCGTAGGCGCGTCGCTGGTGCTGCCGCTGGGGGTGTCGCTGTGGTACGAGGACGGGGCTTTTCTGGGCCTGCTGTCCTCGCTGGTGATCATGATGGGCGGCGGGATGGCGCTGGCGTACTCCAACCGCTCGGATACGCCGTTGAACCTGACGCTTCGGGACGGGTTCGCCGTGGTGGGCATCTGCTGGATCGTGGCGAGCTTCGCGGGCGGCCTGCCGTTCGTGCTGACCTCCACGGCTTCGGTGACGGACGCCGTGTTCGAGGCGGCGTCGGGCTTCACCACGACGGGGGCCACGATTTTCCCCGACGTGCAGGCGCTGCCGCACGGCCTGCTCATGTGGCGCAGCCTGACCCACTGGATCGGCGGCCTCGGGATCATCGTGCTGTCGCTGATCGTGCTGCCGCTGCTCGGCGTGGGCGGGATGCAGCTCTACCGGGCCGAAGTCACCGGCCCCAACCCGGACAAGCTCACTCCCCGGATGCAGGACACCGCGATCACGCTCTGGAAGGTCTACTGCCTGATGACGCTGGTGCTCACCGTGCTGTTGTACGTCGCGGGCATGGACTGGTTCGACGCGCTCAACCACAGCTTCTCGACCGTGGCCACGGGCGGCTTCTCGACGAAGAACGCCTCCATCGCCGCCTATCCGCAGGCGTCCATCCAGTGGATACTGACCTTCTTCATGTTCATTGCGGGCATCAGCTTCTCCCTGCACTCACAGGCCCTGAAGGGCATGGTCCGGGCGTATTTCCGCGACCGGGAATGCCGGTTCTACACGGTGCTGCTCCTGCTCGGTTCGGCGGCCATCGTCGCCGGGCTCGTGGAGCACGGGGTGTTCAAGGCCGGATCGCCGGCGGAATTCGAGTATGTGGTGCGGGCGGCGGTGTTTCAGCTCGTCTCCGTATGCACCACCACCGGCTTCGTGACGGAAAATTATAACCTGTGGCCCTCCATAACACTCGTGATCATCCTTATGTTTATGCTCATGGGGGGCTGCGCGGGATCGACGGGCGGCGGGGTCAAGGTCATGCGGCTGGTCATGCTGTTCCGGCTGGCCTATCAGGAAATCTTCCGGCTGCTGCACCCGCACTCGGTCCGGCATCTCAAGATCGCCGGGAAGTCCGTCCCCGTCGAGGTCATCTCGGGCGTGGTGGGCTTCTTCCTGCTCTACCTCATCGTCACCACGGTGGGGACGATTGTGCTGGCCGTTCAGGACATGGATTTGGTGAGCGCGTTCACGGCGACGCTGACCTGCATCTCCAACGTGGGGCCGGGGCTCGGCAGCGTGGGCCCGGTGGACAACTTCAGCCATGTGCCGACCCTGTCCAAGTGGGTGCTCACCCTGTGCATGCTGCTGGGGAGGCTGGAGATTTACGCCATCCTCGTCCTGTTCGTTCCCGAGTTCTGGAAGGATTGAAACGCGGGTTGCATCCGGGACCGTTTTCGGTCATGATCCAAAAATCACGTTTAACCCCCCAGCGGGCCGGACGGACGTTCCGGCTCGACATGCGAAGGATGACAGATGCGAAAAGCCAATATCGGTGTGGCGCCGGAAGGGTTGCCGTTCCTCTTTCTGCTCGCGCTGACGACGCTGGCGTTCGCGGCGTTGCGCTGCTGGCCGCTGGCCCTGCTTTTTCTCGTGCTGACGTGGTTTTCCGGGCACTTCTTCCGGGACCCCGAACGCGTGGTCCCCACGGAGCCCGACGTGGCGGTCAGCCCCGCCGACGGCAAGGTGATCCGCGTGGAGCCCAAAGCCGACCCCATCACCGGGGAGGTCCGGCCCTGCATCAGCATTTTCATGAATGTGTTCAATGTGCACGTCAACCGCTCGCCCGTCGCGGGACGGATTGAGGCCATCCGCTATTTCCCCGGCGCGTTCGTCAACGCCGCGCTGGACAAGGCGTCCACGGACAACGAACGCTGCGCCTATCTCGTGCGCGACGACGGCGGACGTTCGTGGGTCATGGTGCAGGTGGCGGGGCTCATCGCCCGGCGGATCGTCTGTCGCGTGGAAGAGGGCGACGCGCTCGCCCGCGGCGAACGCTACGGCATGATCCGCTTCGGCTCCCGGGTTGACCTCTATCTTCCACCCGACTATAGTGCTGTCGTCACCAACGGTGATGTGGTCGCGGCAGGAGAAAGCATCCTGGCCAGAAAATTTCAGGCATAGCGCACGCTTGGCGCGGCCGGAATCTGATCGCAGGATTCCCACAGGTACGTTATTATGCAAGAAGAAAAACCCGTTCGGCGGGGCGTCTACATCCTCCCGAACCTTTTCACCACTGCCAGCCTGTTTACGGGCTTTCTTGCCATGCTCCTCGCGGTGCAGGGCAATATCGAAGGCAGTGCCCTGGCTATCCTGTTCAGCGCCCTCATGGACGGTCTGGACGGGAAAGTCGCCCGTCTGACCAACACCGCCAGCGAATTCGGCATCCAGTACGACTCGCTGGCCGACCTTGTGGCCTTCGGCGTCGCTCCCGCGTTCACCGCGTGGATGTGGGTGCTCGAAGGGTACGGCAAGCTCGGCATCGGCGTGGGCTTCCTTTATGTGGCCTGCACCGCCCTGCGCCTCGCGCGCTTCAACGTCTGCGTCACCACGGTGAGCAAGAAGTTCTTCGTCGGGCTTCCCTGCCCGGCCGCCGGGTGTTCCGTCGCCATGTTCATCCTCTTCTCGTCCTACCTGCCGTCATGGCTGGAGGCCCGTACGCCGTTCCTCGGACTGGCCGTCACGTTCATCATGGCTCTGCTCATGGTGAGCCGCGTGCGCTATTTCTCGTTCAAGGAATACGGCTTCCTGAAGACGCATGCCTTCAGCTCCATGATCTCCGCCTTGCTCGTATTCGTGCTCATCCTGTCTCAGCCCGTGGTCTTCGGGTTTACGTTGGGCGCGATCTACATTCTGTCCGGCCCCATCTACACCTATGTCATTCTGCCCCGCCGCAACCGGCAGCTCCTAGGGAGCCTTACGCAGAATTAACGGTCGATGGCGCTTTGATCCAGGGGAGGGAAGGGAACCTGATTAGAGCGGTTCTCTGTCCCTCCCTTCTGTATATGAGAGCTTTTTTACGAGAAATAGCAATAAAACCGCATAGTTGTATAATTCGTCCTCCCGACGGTTCAACGCTGTGGCCTGCTGTTTCCGGCTGAAAGACTCCAAGGAGAAAACCATGTCCAATCGCGTCATCATTTTCGACACGACTCTCCGTGACGGCGAACAGTCCCCCGGCGCTACCATGAACCTCCAGGAAAAGCTCCGCATGGCGCGTCAGCTGGAAAGCCTCGGCGTGGACGTCATCGAGGCCGGGTTCCCGGCTTCCAGCGTGGGCGACTTCGAGGCCGTACACGCCATCGCCAACGCCGTGACCGACGTGCAGGTCGCCGCGCTCGCCCGCTGCAACAAGAACGACATCGACCGCGCGTGGCAGGCCCTGAACGGCGCGCGCAACCCGCGCATCCACGTCTTCCTCGCCACGTCGCCCATCCACATGGAGTACAAGCTCCGCAAGACTCCCGATCAGGTCGTGGAAATGGCCGTCGCCGCCGTGCGCCACGCCGCGAAGTACACCAACAACGTGGAGTTTTCCGCCGAGGACGCCTCCCGCTCCAATCCCGACTTCCTCGTCCGCGTGTTCACCGAGGTCATCAACGCCGGGGCCACCACGATCAACGTGCCCGACACCGTGGGCTACGCCCAGCCGGAAGAGTACGGCAAGCTGATCAAATACGTCATCGAAAACACCCCGAATTCCCATAAGGCCGTCTTCAGCGTGCATTGCCACGACGACCTCGGCCTCGCCGTCGCCAACAGCCTGAGCGCCATCCAGAACGGCGCGCGTCAGGCCGAAGTTACCCTCTGCGGCATCGGTGAACGCGCGGGCAACGCCTCGCTCGAAGAAATCGTCATGGCGATGAAGGTGCGTTCCGACGTCTACGGCGTGGACTGCAACGTGGACAACGAGCAGTTGTACCCGGCCTGCCGCCTGCTCTCGCTCATCATCGGTCGTCCCATCGCCGCGAACAAGGCCATCGTGGGCGGCAACGCCTTCGCGCACGAATCCGGCATCCATCAGGACGGCATGCTGAAGAACCGCGAAACCTACGAAATCATGACGCCCCAGTCCATCGGCCGCAAGTCCACGGACCTCGTCATCGGCAAGCATTCGGGCCGCAATGCCGTCCGTACCCGCCTTGAGGAACTCGGCTACCGTCTGGACGACGAGCAGGTCAACGTGGTGTTCGCCGCCGTGAAGGACCTTGCCGACAAGAAGGCCAACGTGCATGACGAAGACCTCGAAGCCCTCGTCTTCTCCGAAGTCTACCGTCTCCCGGATCGCTACCGCCTGCACAACGTGTCCGTGCAGACCGCGATGGGCTCGTCCATGCCCGCCACCGCCGCCGTGGTCATTCAGGCCGGCGACGAGGAGATGCGCCGCGCCGGATTCGGCGCCGGTCCCATCGACGCGACCTTCAACGTCATTTCCCAGCTCGTGAGCCGCGCTCCCGATCTGGAGCAGTTCAGCATCAACGCCATCACCGGCGGCACCGACGCGCAGGGCGAAGTGACCGTGCGCCTGCGCGAGGGCGACTACAACGCCACGGGCCGCGGTTCCGACCCGGACATCATCGTCGCCAGCGCCAAGGCCTACGTCGATGCCCTGAACCGTCTCGATCACAAGGAACGCGACGCCGTCCGCACGCAGGAAGCCACCGGCGAAGCGCCCATCAACACGTGCAACTAGCTTGAACGGGAAGAAGGCCGGGGAGAACGCCTTTCGGGAAGAACGCGCCGTTTCGGCCCCCGCAGGGGCGTTCCCCAAGCCTCTCTCCGGTCCCTTCCGCGTTTTTACTGGCGGCGAGGGCAGCGCGGCTTTCCCCGCGGGCTCGGCCCGGAACGGAAAACCGTCGGACACTGGCCTTTCCGCCAAAAAAATGTTCTAAAGATTCCGGTTGATAGGGAGGGAACGCGCGGCGCTTCCCCCGCCGGTCGGGAAACCTTTTACCTTCTGGAGCCGTCCCATGCCCCATACTCTTGCCCAGAAAATCCTTCAGGCCCACACGGACGAAGACGTCCGTGAAGCCGGGCAGATCGTCAACTGCCACCTCTCCGGCGTGCTCGCCAACGACATCACCGGTCCGCTCGCCATCAAATCGTTCCGTGCGATGGGCGCGACCAAGGTTTTCGACAAGGACCGCGTGTTTCTGGTGATGGACCACTTTACCCCGCAGAAGGACATCGACTCCGCCAATCAGGTGCTGGTGAGCCGCAAGTTCGCGCAGGAAATGGGCATCACCCACTACTATGAAGGCGGCGACTGCGGCGTCGAGCACGCCCTGCTGCCCGAACTCGGCCTCGTGAAGCCCGGCGACCTCGTTATTGGCGCGGACAGCCACACCTGCACCTACGGCGGCCTCGGCGCGTTCGCGACCGGCCTCGGCTCCACGGACGTGGCTGCGGGCATGGCCCTCGGCAAGCTGTGGTTCAAGGTGCCGCCGACCATCCGCGTGGAATTTACGGGTAAAATGCCCAAATGGGTGCGCGGCAAGGACCTGATCCTGCGCCTCATCGGTGAAATCGGCGTGGACGGCGCGCTGTACAAGGCGCTCGAATTCGGCGGCGAAACCCTCGCCGAGCTGGACGTGGAAGCCCGTCTCTGCATTTCCAACATGGCCATCGAAGCGGGCGGCAAGTGCGGCCTGTTCCCGTCCGACGACGTGACCCTCGCCTATTGCAGGGAGCACCACAACCCGGATGCGAAACTCATTGCTCCCGATGCCGGGGCGACGTATGAAAGAATCGTCCGCATTGATGTGAGCAACATGGAACCGCAGGTCGCCTGTCCGCATCTGCCCGAAAACACCAAGCCCGTGTCCGAAGTGAAGGACGTGGCCGTCAATCAGGTGGTCATCGGCTCCTGCACCAACGGCCGCCTGTCCGACATGCGTGACGCCGCCGCCGTGCTCAAGGGCCGCAAGGTCGCCAAGGGCGTGCGCTGCATCGTTCTGCCCGCGACGCCCGCCATCTGGCGTCAGGCGATGAAGGAAGGCCTGTTCGAAGTCTTTTCCGACGCCGGCTGCATCGTCGGCCCGCCCACCTGCGGCCCCTGCCTCGGCGGGCACATGGGCATCCTCGGCGACGGCGAACGCTGCATCGCCACGACGAACCGCAACTTCCGCGGCCGCATGGGCAGCCTCGAAGCCGAAGTGTATCTCGCCAGCCCCTGCACGGCGGCGGCTTCCGCCGTCACCGGCGTGATCACCAGCCCCGAAAAGCTGTAAGGTTCCCGGCGGGCCGCCCGGTCCGCCCGCGGCAATGATTCCCGTCGCTCCCGCAGGGGTCCGGCCCTCGGGAGCGGAGCAACGATTCGGATTTTCTAGCCTGATGACTACAGGAGAAACCTATGCCTTTCACTGGTGTATCGCATAAAGTCGGCGAACATATCGACACCGACGCCATTATCCCGGCCCGCTTTCTCGTGACCACCGATCCCAAGAAGCTCGGTGAGAACTGCATGGAAGGTCTTGAGCACGGCTGGGTCAAGCGCGTGCAGATCGGCGACATCCTCGTGGCCGAGCGGAACTTCGGCTGCGGTTCTTCCCGCGAGCATGCCCCCATCGCCATTCTCGGCGCGGGCATGAAGGCCGTCATCGCGCACAGCTTCGCCCGCATCTTCTACCGCAACGCCTTCAACATGGGGCTGTTGCTGCTGGAAATCGGTGACGACGTGAACAAGATCAAGGACGGCGACAAGCTCGAAGTCAGCCCCGAAGAGGGCTTGATCAAGAACCTGACCACCGGCGAGACCATCAAGGTCCCCCCGCTGTCCCCCGTCATGCAGAACCTCATCGACAAGGGCGGCCTCGTGAACTACGCCCGCGAGCAGCTCGAAGCCGAAGGGAAATAGAGCGTTAAAATTGGGGAGGGGGAGGAAGAACCCTTCTGGAGAAGGGCTTCTTCCTCCCCCTCCC
>CABKMN010000120.1 GCA_902373525.1 uncultured Bilophila sp.
TCCCCAAACCCCACCCCCTTCTCTTCAAAGATTTTCGCATGGGTCAATGAAAGACGCGGGGGTGCGGAGGCGTTCCCGTGCGGCATACGTCTCCCGGAACGGTCGCACAAAGGCGAAAAAAGGTCCTTTGACCTCGCCGTAACACCCTCTTTCGCCCGACAGGAACTCCCTGCGAGCCGCTTCTCCACCAGTCAAAATTTTTGCGGGTGGGGGTTCGGGGGAGGGAGCTTTTTTCAAGAAGCTCCCTCCCCCGTGCCTTCCTCCCTCTCAAAAGGGAAATCCCATGTTCGATTTTCATATTCATGTAAGCTGCTCGGGCGGACGCGACGGGCTGTTGCCTTCCGAGGCCATGCGGCTGGCGAAATGCGCGGGCTACCGGGCGGTCGGGCTGATCGTCCGGGCGGACGTCTCGACGCTGCCCATCCTGCTGCCCACGCTCGTGCCGCTGGTCAAAACCGCCTCGCTCTACGCGGGCATCGAAGCCTTCGCCGGAGCGGAACTGGTCCACGTCCCCCCCGCACTGCTGCCCGACGCCGTGGAACGGGCGCGGGAACTCGGGGCCGCGCTGGTCCTCGGGCATGGGGAAAGCGTTCCCCGCCACCTTACCGACGTGGTGGAGACGGGTACGAACCTCGCCGCCGTCCGCGCGGGCGTGGACATCCTTGCGCACCCCGGCCTGATCACGCCGGAAGACGCCGAACTCGCCGCCGAAAGAGGCGTATTGCTCGAACTGAGCACGGCCCCCCGCCACTGCCTCGCCAACGGACACGTCGCCCGCATGGCCGAACGCTTCGGCTGCGGCCTCGTCCTCGGTTCCGACGCCTCGACGGCCTCCGACTTCGAATCGCCCGAGGTCACGCAGGCGCTCCGCAAGGCCGCGGCCCTCGGCGCGGGACTCGACGCCGAGGGCCTGTCCCGGCTGCATGTGACCGAAAGGCAACTTGTCCAGAAACTCCTGCGTCCGTAAGCCTCCTGCCGGAAAACGGAGGAATCCCCCTCTCCTTTCACCGCTGAACAGAACGAATTCGCGCCCGAAATTTCCACGCGGCGGTTTCATACGCCAAAAGAAAGGCCGCACAACGGAACTCCCGTTGCGCGGCCTCCTCACCAGTCGGCATCTCAGGGGACGGAGGAGGAGCGTTCTTCAAACGCCCCCGTGCCGTTCCTCCGCTAATTTTCCAAATGATGCCAAGCGGAACGGACGGTGTTCTTCATGAGCATGGCGATGGTCATGGGGCCGACGCCGCCGGGCACGGGTGTGATCTTCCCGGCGACCTTGCCGGCCTCCTCGAAGGCCACGTCGCCGGAGAGGATGGGCTTGCCCGTTTTATCGTTGAATCCCACGCGGTTGACGCCCACGTCGATGACCGTGGCGCCGGGTTTGATCCAGTCGGGCTTCACGAGTCCGGGCGTGCCCGCCGCAACGATCAGGATATCCGCGCGGCGGCAGTGCTCCGCCAAGTCTTTGGTGCGGGTGTGCACCATCGTGACCGTGGCGTTGGCTCCGGGCCCTTTCTGCCCGAGCATGATGGCAATGGGCTTGCCCACAATGTTGGAACGTCCCACCACCACGACCTCGGCCCCGGCCGTCTCGACTCCGGCACGCACCAGCATTTCCTGAATGCCCGCGGGCGTACAGGGCAGAAAACGCACCGCATCCCCGCCGATGACCATGCGACCGATGTTCACGGGATGGAAGCCGTCCACGTCCTTGTCGGGATCGATGGCGTAGATGACCTTGTTCTCATCAATGTGTTTGGGAAGGGGCAGTTGGACGAGAATGCCGTGAATGGAGGGATCGCGGTTGTACTTCTCGATCAGTTCGAGCAGCGCCGCCTCGCTGATGTCTTCGGGCTGGTTGTCCTGAATCTCGTGAAAGCCGAGCGACAGCGCGGTCTTCACCTTCAGGGTCACGTAACTGATCGAAGCGGGATTCGACCCGACCAGAATGGTCACAAGCCCCGGCACGGTGCCGTGCTTTTTCCGAATGGCTTCCACTTCCCCGCGCAATTCTTCAAGAATCGCGGTCCGCATTTCCGTGCCGCTGATGATTTCCGCCATGTGCTGTCCTTGGGTCAAAGTGTTAGCCCTGCGCCGCCTGTTCCCGCTTCTCCGCGAGATAGTCGTTCTGGAACCGGCACATCCGCAAGGCGTTGCGGTACTCCCCGTTGCTGAAGAATTCGTGTTTCAGCTCGCCTTCTATCTCGAAGCCGAGCTTGGCGTATACGTGGATGGCCTTTTTGTTCTCGGTATCCACGATAAGATACAGCTTGTACAGATTGAGGACCGTAAACGCGTAGTCCATAACCAGCGAAACGGCCCGCGCCGCATAGCCGAGCCCCTGATGGGCCGGGGCGATGATGATCTGGAATTCGGCCCTGCGATGGATGTAGTCGATTTCGACGAGTTCGACCAGACCAACCTTGGTCTTGTCGTGTTCGACGATGAAACGGCGCTCGCTCTGATCGTGGATGTGCTTGTCGTACAGGTCCGTCAGCTCCACATACGCTTCGTACGGTTCCTCGAACCAGTAGCGCATCACGCTGGCGTTGTTGTCGAGCTGATGGATGAAGGGAAGGTCCTCCCGCTCCAGCGGGCGCAATCGAATGCTTGGGTCAACGACCATAACTACCTGGAAGGTGACTTCCTGAATAAGGGTTGCTGCCGTGCGCGGCATCCGTTCCCTCGGAACGGTGCCCGGGAAGCCCTTCATATAAAAATCACTCGAGGGAAAAGCAAGCGCCGCCCATCGCTTTTTCCTGCCGGAAAGGGCGAAGGCCCGCGTTGCGCCGCCCCGCCGCCTCGATTGCCGGTACGAAAAGGAGAGGCGAATCCCCTTTCCCCGAAACGGAAGGCCATGCGAACGGGAGACGAGCATGGGCTCCGCTCCGGCGGATGCCCGTGCAGCCGGTTCGGGCCTGCGGGCGACGGGATGACGAGGAAAAGGGAAGCCCTCCGCCGTTTCCCTTGCGGGCCGGCGAAGGGCCTTTCCGTTTTAGAATATCCCCTTGACCCTGCCGGTTTCGACGTCCACGTCGACACGGCGGAAGGAGGGGTTGGAGCCGGTGCCGGGCATGAGGGTGATGGCCCCGGAGACGGGGACGACAAATCCCGCACCGCCGAAAAGCATCACGTCGCGGATGCGCAGCTTCCAGCCGGTGGGCACGCCCTTGACGCCGGGATCGTCGGACAGGGACAGGTGCGTCTTCACCATGCACAGGCCGAGCTCATGCGCGTCGTCGCGCTTCTGGAGATCAGCGAGCTTGCGGGCCGCGTCGGCGGAGAACTCCACGCCGTCGGCGCCGTAGACTTCGCGCGCCACCAGCTCGATGCGTTCCTTGAACGGCATGTCCCACGAATACAACGGCTTGAACTCGTTGACGTCATTGCAGGCGTCCATGACCGCGTCGGCAAGCTCCAGCGCGCCTTCGCCGCCGTGCTCCCAGTGCGTGGACAGGGCGACGCGCGCCCCGGCCCCTTCGCAGAGTTCGCGGATTTTGGCGATTTCCGCCTTGGTGTCGGTCACGAAGGCGTTAATGCACACCACGGGCGACACGCCGGACTTCTTCACCGTCTCAATGTGGTGCAGCAGGTTGCAGCAGCCAGCCTCGACGTAACCCACGTTCTCGGAACGGTATTCCTCGGGGAGCGGGCGTCCCGGCACGGGCACGGGCGCGCCGCCGTGGCTCTTGAGCGCGCGGACGGTCGCCACGACCACGGCGGCGTCCGGGGTCAGGCCGCTGTAATGGCACTTGAGGTTCCAGAATTTTTCGTAGCCGATGTCCGCGCCGAAGCCGGATTCCGTGACGTGGTACTCGCTCAGCTTGAGGCCGACGCGGTCCGCGATGACCGAACTCTGCCCGATGGCGATGTTGGCGAACGGCCCGGCGTGCACGAATACGGGCTGGCCTTCGATGGTCTGGATGAGGTTCGGATTGACGGCGTCCACCATCCACGCGGTCATCGCGCCGTCCACCTGGAGATCGGCGGTGGTCACGGGCTTGCCGTCGCGGTCATAGGCCACGATGATCTTGCCCATGCGCTTGCGGAGGTCCTTCAAATCCTTGGCGATGGCGAGGATCGCCATGACTTCGGACGACACCGCGATGTCGAAGCGGGAACGCATCATGAAGCCGTCGGAACGGCCGTTCACGCCGTCGATGCCGATGATGACGTTGCGCAGGGACTGGCAGCAGAAATCCATCACCCACCCCATGTTCACGTTGGTGGGGTCGATGTTCAGACGCGGCATGCCGGACAGTTTGAGGAGCTTTTCGTCGTTGTAGTTCCGCTCGTGCTGCATGCGGGAGGTCAGAGCCACCATCGCGAGGTTGTGGGCGTTCATCACCGCGTTGATGTCGCCGGTGAAGCCGAGGGAATACTGGGTCAGCGGGATGCACTGGGAAAGCCCGCCGCCCGCAGCCGACCCCTTCACGCCCATGGTCGGCCCGCCCGAAGGCTGGCGGATGGCGGCGGAAGCCTTCTTGCCCCGACGGCCAAGCCCCTGCACGAGGCCAATGGTGGTCGTGGACTTCCCTTCCCCGAGGGGCGTGGGCGTGATGGCGGAAACATCGACGTATTTGCCGTTGGGGCGGTCGCCGAGGCGGTCGAGCACGGCCCGATAATCCACCTTGCCCATCACATGGCCGTAGGGGAGGAGTTCCTTATCAAGGAGGCCAAGGTCGTGACCAAGCTGATACACCGTCTTCATGCGGGATTCGGCATCCTGGGCGATCTCCCAGTCCGCGTGTTTTTTCGGATCAAGCACCATCATGTGCCTCCCTTATCATTTAATAAGAAAAACGGAAAAAGTCTGTCGGCATCGTCAATATTGATTCCCCTTATAACCTTTTTTGCAAAGTTTCCAGCGCAATTTTTATCTTGCCTCCAAACGGAAAACCTCTTTCGGAAAGCGGAACCATCGGTCGTTACCAAACTTTTCGCTTGCTAACAGCGGGGGAGGACTGGCAAAAGAAACTCACGGACTTCTTCCGTTCGCTTTCCCGGCCCCCTCCCTGTCGCGGGAAAGCCAAAGACTTCTCTACGAGGTATCTGTGAGCAAGATCGTCGTTTCGGTCATCGGGCTGGATTGCCCCGGCGTGGTGTACGCCGTGTCCAGCACGCTTTCGGCCCTTGAATGCAACATCGAAGAAGTGAGCCAGACCATCCTGAAAAACCAGTTCGCGGCGATTTTCGTTGCCAACAAGCCGGAAAATCTGGACAACAACCTCATCCACGACCGCCTTTCCCAAGCCATCGAAGACCGGGGCATGCACCTTTCGGTCACGATCCGCGATTTCGAGGAAAGCGAGGAATACGCCCTTGTCGAAAGCGAACCCTTCGTGGTCACCGTGGACGGCGAGGACCGCTTTGAAATCATTTCCGCCTTCTCCAAGATTTTCGCGGACCAGAAGGTCAACATCGAGAACCTGAAGGCCCTCATGCCCGAGGATGAGAAGCGCGCCCTGCTGGTGTTCGAAATCGCCCTGCCGATGGAAATCGACCGCAACGCCCTGCGCCGGACCCTCAAGGACAAGGCCCGCACCCTCGGCCTCCAGCTCAGCATGCAGCACCGCGACATCTTCGAGGCCCTGCACCGCGTCCAGCCGGTTTAGTTCTCCATCCACGCTTCCCGGAGGAAGTTTTCATGCTTACAGATCGTGAAGTTCTCAGCACCCTCAATATGCTGCGCAACGAGCACCTCGACGTGCGCACCGTGACCCTCGGCATCAGCCTGTTCGACTGCGCCAGTCACGACTTCGACGTGTTCGCCTACCGTGTGCGCGCCAAAATCGCCAAATACGCCGCCAAGCTCGTCGCCACCTGCAACGAGGTGGGCGACCGGTTCGGCATCCCCGTGGTCAACAAGCGCATCAGCGTCAGCCCCATCGGCGTGGTCGGCGCGTCCTTCACCCGCGATCAGATGGTCCGGGCCTGTCAGGTGCTCGACGAATCCGCCAAGGACGCGGGCGTCGATTTCCTCGGCGGCTTCGGCGCGCTGGTCGAAAAGGGCATCACCCCCGGCGAGCGCAACCTCATCGACGCCCTGCCCGAAGCCCTCGCCACCACGGACCGCATCTGTTCGTCCATCAACGTGGCTTCGACCCGTTCCGGCATCAACATGGACGCCGTGGCCCTGCTCGGTCAGCGCATCCTCGACGTGGCGGAAGCGACCCGCAGCCGCGACGGCCTCGGCTGCGCCAAGCTGGTGGTCTTCGCCAACATCCCGCAGGACGTGCCCTTCATGGCGGGGGCCTACCTCGGCGTGGGCGAGCCGGACGTGGTGATCAACGTGGGCGTCTCCGGCCCCGGCGTGGTCAAGAAGGCCATCGACCGCGCGATGGCGAGCCACAACGGCCAGTTCACGCTGGGCGACGTTGCGGAAGTCATCAAGCGCACGGCCTACAAGGTCACGCGCGTGGGCGAGATCATCGGCAACGAAGTGGCGAA
Source organism: uncultured Bilophila sp. (assembly GCA_902373525.1). GTDB lineage: Bacteria > Desulfobacterota > Desulfovibrionia > Desulfovibrionales > Desulfovibrionaceae > Bilophila. The sequence goes on from CABKMN010000120.1 coordinate 6,451, forward strand.
CCGTCTGGACCTGCCCTTCGGCGTCGCGGACCTCTCGCTGGCTCCGACGCCCGCCGTGGGCGACTCCGTGGGCGAAATCTTCCAGAGCGTGGGCCTGTCCTCCATCGGCGCGCCCGGCACGACCGCAGTGCTCGCCATGCTCAACGACGCGGTGAAGAAGGGCGGCGCGTTCGCCTCGTCCCATGTGGGCGGATTGTCCGGCGCGTTCATCCCGGTTTCCGAGGACTCCAGCATCGAGGCCGCCACCCGTTCCGGCGCGCTGTCTCTCGAAAAGCTCGAAGCCATGACCAGCGTGTGTTCCGTGGGCCTCGACATGATCGCCATCCCCGGCGACACGCCCGCCGCCACCATTTCCGGCATCATCGCGGACGAAATGGCCATCGGCATGATCAACTCCAAGACCACCGCCGTGCGCGTCATCCCCGTCCCCGGCAAGGGGGTAGGCGAAAAGGCCTGCTTCGGCGGCCTGCTCGGCGAGGCGGACATCATCCCCGTCCCCGGCGGCGACGCCAGCTCCTTTATCAGCCTCGGCGGGCGCATCCCCGCGCCTATTCACAGTTTGAAGAACTAGAAGATTGGGGAAGGGAGGGGGAACCTTTCTGGAGAAAGGTTCCCCCTCCC
>CABKMN010000121.1 GCA_902373525.1 uncultured Bilophila sp.
CCCCTCCCCCCTCCAAACCTCCCCCCTTCCTCTTCAAAGATTTTTGTAAACGGGGCGGGTGCCGGTTGCGGCGCGGTGATGGTCCGAACCCTGCCGGAAGTTTCCCGGTGACGCCTTTTTCGTATTTTGGGCGCATTTTTTTGCAGCTATTTGAGTCTGTTGGCAAACGGGAAAGGGAGCTTCCCCGCGTGCGACAGGACGCCCGAACAAGGAAGCGGTTCCGTGCCCGGCTTGTGCCGGATGCGGAACCGCTTCCTTGTTCGGGCGTTGTGCCGGCTCGCCCCCCGGCGGGTGCAGGGCGGCGCCCTGCCCGCCGGAGGCGTTCATTCGCGCGTCAGTCGTTCAACCGCAGGTCGGTGATGCGCTTGGCCTTGGAGAAGGTGCGCGGCAGGGTGCCGGGATCGACGATTTCGACGTTGATGCGGGCCATGATGCGCTTGTGCATCTCTTCGCCGATGGCGCGGGCCAGCCCGGCGTCGCTGTCGGCGCTGACGCCCGCCTGACGTTCCACGCGCAGGCGCATGTAGTCGAGCCCTTCGGAACGGGTCAGCTCGACGTGGTACTCGCCGCCCACGTCGGGGTGGAGATTCAGCACGTCGGCGATCTGGCCGGGATAGATGTTCACGCCCCGGAAGATGATCATGTCGTCCGAACGGCCCCGGATGTGCCCGTGGCGCGGGATCGCCCGGCCGCAGGGGCAGGGCTCGGGGATGAGGCGGCTGAGGTCGTGCGTGCGGTAGCGGATGAGCGGCACGGCTTCCTTGGACAGCGAAGTCACCACCATTTCGCCCACTTCGCCTTCGGGAACGGGCTGGAGCGTGTGCGGATCGATGATTTCGATGTAGAACAGGTCCGCCCAGTAGTGGATGCCTTCCCCGACTTCGCAGTTCAGCCCCGTGCCGGGTCCGTACATCTCGGTCATGCCCGCGATGTCGTAGCTGGCTTCGAGGCCGAGCTTTTCGGTGAAGCTCTGGCGCATTTTGAGGCTGTGCGGCTCGGAGCCGAAGATGATTTTTTTGAGGGCGATCTTGTCGCGCAGGTTGTGGCGCTCCACTTCTTCGGCCAGCAGCAGGGCCATTGAGGAGGTGCAGCCGATGCAGGTGGTCTGCATGTCCACGAGGAGCTGGAGCTGCATGTCGAGGTTGCCGGGGCCGACCGGAATGGTCAGCGCGCCGAAGCGTTCGCTCCCGAGCTGGAAACCCGCTCCCGCGGTCCACAGGCCGTAGCCCACCGCAATCTGCATGCGGTCTTCCGTGGTCAGTCCGGCGAGTTCGTAGCAGCGGGCCATCTGGAGCGCGAAGGTGTCCACGTCCTTCTGGGTGTAGGCGAGGATTTTGCGCTTGCCGGTGGTGCCGGACGAGGCGTGTACGCGCACCACTTCGGACGGGTCCACGCAGAGCAGGGGCAGGGGATAGCCGTCGCGCAGGTCGGTCACGTCCGAGAAGGGCAGGCGGCGGATGTCGTCGAGCGTCTTGATGTCCTCGCCGGAGGCGATGCCCGCGGCGGTGAGCTTGGCGCGGTACTGGGGGCTTTTCATGGCCTGCCGCACCGACCATCGGACCCCGGCGAGCTGGTGCTCGACAAGAAAATCGGCGGGAAGATGGGGAAGGAAGCGGGGCTTGGCAGGTGACATGGCGTCTCTCCAGCGGGTGGCGGCAACGGTGTGCCGGTTGTCTTTTCGACGGTAAACAGCTAGTGTCCGTTGTATCCGAACAAACGAAAACTTGCTATTTAGCAGAAAATATTTTGGAGGGAAAGTACATGCGCGTACTCATCATCGGGTCCGGCGGGCGTGAGCATGCCCTGTCCTGGAAGATCGCCAAAGGCGGAAAAGCCGAACGAATCTACTGCGCTCCCGGCAACGGCGGCACCGCGCAGGAAGGCGAAAACATCCCCCTCAAGGACAGCGACGTGGCCGGTCTGGTGGCTTTTGCCAAAGAGAACGCCATTGATTTCGTGATTCCCGGACCGGAGCTTCCCCTCACCCTCGGCGTGGTGGACGCCATGCGTCAGGAGGGCATCCGCTGCTTCGGCCCGAGCAAGTGGTGCGCGCAGCTTGAAGGCAGCAAGGCCTTCGCCAAGGACATCATGCAGAAGGCCGGAGTGCCTACGGCGGCCTGCGGCGTGTTCACCGAGCTGGAAGCCGCCAGAGCCTTTGTGGAAGAGAAGGGCGCGCCCATCGTCATCAAGGCCGACGGCCTCGCGGCGGGCAAGGGCGTGATCGTGGCCCAGACCAAGGAAGAGGCGCTCGACGCGCTCGACCGGATCATGGGCGGCGTGTTCGGTGAAGCCGGAAGCCGGGTGGTCATTGAGGAATTTCTGGTCGGCGAGGAAGTGTCCCTGCTGGCCTTCTGCGACGGGACCACGGCGTTGCCGCTGCCCTCGGCGCAGGACCACAAGGCCGTGTTCGACGGCGACACCGGCCCCAACACCGGCGGCATGGGCGCGTACAGCCCCGCTCCAATCCTGCCGGACGCCGATCTCGAAAAGATGGCCGACATCGCCATCCGTCCGATCCTCAAGGAAATGGCCCGTCAGGGGCATCCGTTCACCGGCATCCTGTACGCCGGGCTCATGATGACCGAGGACGGCCCGAAAGTGCTTGAATACAACGTCCGCTTCGGGGACCCGGAATGCCAGCCCCTGCTCATGCGTCTTGAGAGCGACCTGCTCGACGTCATGGGGGCCTGCATCGACGGACGGCTCGCCGACGTGAAGCTGGCTCTCCGGCCCGAATCCGCGCTCGGCGTGGTGATCGCCGCCGAAGGCTATCCCGGCGGCTACCCGAAGGGAATGGAAATCAAGGGAATCGACGTCGTGGACGCCCTGCCGGACACCAAGGTGTTTCAGGCGGGCACGAAGCGCGAAGGTTCCCGGACGCTGTCCAGCGGCGGTCGCGTACTGTGCGTGACCGCGCTCGGCAATGGGCTTGTCGAGGCCCAGAAGCGTGCGTATGAAGCTGTCGCGAAAATCGACATGGACAAGAGCCAGCACCGCTCCGACATCGGTGCGAAGGGCTTGAGGAGACTGTAGTATGGAAAAAGCCAAGGTTGTCGTGCTCATGGGTTCCGCATCCGATGAGCCCACCGTCGCCCCCTGTGCCGATATCCTGAAGAAGCTCGGAATTCCGTTCTGCTTCACGGTGAGCTCCGCCCACCGCACGCCGGAACGCACCGCCGAACTCGTGGATTCGTTTGAAGCGGCGGGCTGTGAAGTCTTCATCTGCGCCGCGGGCCTTGCCGCCCATCTCGCGGGCGCCGTCGCCGCGCGCACGATGAAACCCGTCATCGGCATTCCCGTCGCGGCCTCTCCGCTCGGCGGCATGGACGCGCTGCTCTCCACCGTGCAGATGCCTCCCGGATTCCCCGTCGCCACCGTCGCCCTCGACAAGGCCGGAGCCCGGAACGCCGCGTGGCTGGCCGCGCAGATACTCGCGCTTCACGATCCTGATCTCGCCCATCGCATCCGCATTTCGCGTGATCGCTTCAAGGCCGACGTGATCGCCGCCGGCGCCACGATGGAACAGAAATACTGTACTGATTGACCGTGCGGAGGGGATGGGCAGGCCGTCCGCCGCCCGTCCCCCTTCCCGCGGAGCCCCCTCCACCTCGACTTCCGTACCGCTCCTCAAAGGGACTTTTCCGGCGGCATGCCGTCGCCGGGGCGGCACGTTACGGACATCTCCCCCCTATGACCGAACAACTTTCTTTTCTCCAGAGGTTCCGCAAGACCGTGATCGGGGAATACGCCGAAGCGCTCATCTGGGCGCTTGCGCTGGCTCTGGTGCTGACGACGTTCGTCGTGCAGGCGTTCAAGATTCCTTCCGGCTCCATGCTGGAGACGCTCCAGATCGGTGATCATCTGCTGGTCAACAAGTTCCTGTACGGCCTGCGAAATCCCTTCAACGACGACTACCTGATCCGGGGCGTGGAGCCCAAGGTCGGGGACATCATCGTGTTCCGCTATCCCAAGGATCGGAGCCTCGACTACATCAAGCGCATCGCGGGCGTGCCCGGCGACACGCTGGAAATGCGGAACAAGGTCCTGTTCCGCAACGGCGTCGAGGTGAAGGAGCCGTACACGCAGCATTCGCAGCCTCTCGTCATGATCCCCGGCCGCGACAACTGGGGGCCGATCACCGTGCCAGAAGACAAGTTCTTCGCGCTCGGCGACAACCGCGACGACTCCGCCGACTCCCGCTTCTGGGGTTTCCTCGACCGCAAGGACATCCGCGGCAAGGCGTGGCGCATCTACTGGTCCGCCGAGGGCCTCAGCAACATCCGCCTGAACCGGATCGGAAAATTGGTGGAATAGAAGATTGGGGAGGGGAAGGGGAAACTTTCTTCAGAAAGTTTCCCCTTCCCCTCCCCAATCTTTTTTACCTGTCCTCCTCAGGCCGCTCGGGACCGGAGAGGAGCTTTTGGTAGAACACGAGATCGAGCCAGCGACCGAACTTGTAGCCCGCCTTGACGATTTTTCCGGCGAAGACGAAGCCGAACCGCTCGTGCATGCGGATGCTGGCGGCATTGTCGGCGTCGATGCCCGCGATCATGGTGGCGTAGCCCCGTTCCTCGGCGGTTTCGAGCAGCTTTTCCATCAGCCGTGTGGCGATGTGGCGGCGGCGGAAGTCCTTGTGCACATAAATCGAATGTTCAATGCTGTACTTGTATGCGGGCCACGGGCGGAACGGCCCGTAGGTCGCGAATCCCGCTACCGCGCCGTCCTCTTCCGCCACGAATACCGGGAGTCCGGCTTCGCGGTGCTCCCGGAACCACTGCTTCCGCATCTCCAGCGTGTGCGGTTTGTAGGTGTACACCGCCGTCGTGTTCAGAACGGCATCATTGTAGATGTCCAGAATCGCCTGCAAATCGGATTCCGTAGCCGGACGGATCATCGTTTCGCGCCTCTGCGTTTGAGAGTGGAACCAACCGAAAACACAAAAGTCTTAGGAAGGTGAGGGGTTGGGAGGGGAGAGGGAAGCCCTTCTGAAGAAGGGCTTCCCTCTCCCCTCCCAATCTTCCTTCACATCCTTTTTTCGCCTGCCCTCATGATCTGCCCGGTGAGGGGGGTGTCGTAGCCGCCCTGCGCTTCGATGCGGGCCTTGAAGTCCGGGGAATCGAGCAGGGCGCGGACGGCGCGGATGCGCGGATCGTCGAGGAAGCGCGTGGGGATCACGAGGTCGTAGCGTTCGAGGGCGAGCGGCACGAAATCGAGCCCGAGCGCCTTCGCCGCCGCGTGGATGCCCATGCCGCAGTCCGCCGCGCCGGTGAGCACGTTCACCGCCACCGCCATGTGCGTGAATTCTTCCTTCTGGTAGCCCTTGATGTCGGTGGGCTTGAGGCCCGCCTGCCTTAGCTTCCAGTCGAGGAGGATGCGCGTCCCGGCCCCACGCTGGCGGTTGATGAACCGTACGCGGGTCAGGTCGTCGATGCCTTGAATGTGCAGCGGGTTGCCGTGCGGAACGATGAGGCCCTGATGCCGGATGGCGAGATTGATCACCGTGACGTCCGCGTCCGGGAGGAACTTCTTGAGGAACGGGAAATTGAAGTCGTCGGTTTCCGGGTCGAACAGGTGCATGCCGGACAGGTGGCACGAGCCGTTTTTCAGCGCCGTGATGCCTCCCATGCTGCCGACATGGGTGGAGGCGAAGCGGAACGGCTCCGGCAGGCCCATGAGCTCGTCCGCAAGCAGGTCCAGCGTATTGTCGTGGCTGCCCACGCAGACGAGGATGCGGTCCAGCTCGGCTTCGGAAACGGACAGCTCGGCGGGGACCACGGCGTGCTCGGTCAGCCCCTCCACCTGTTCGGGAATGCGGACGTCGCCCTGTGCGCGGGTGACGGTGGTGATGTTCCCGGCCCCGCGTCCGAGCGGCGTGGCGACCAGCTTGTCGCCGACGCGGCCTATGGAGACGCGTACGTGTTCCTCGACGCCCGCGCGGGAGGGGACGGTGCGGGTCAGTTCCACGGGAACGACGGTTTTGGCGGGCGGTTCGCGGTGCGAGAGCCATGAGACGAGCGGTTCGAGCAATTCCTTGAAGCACACCAGCGCGCTCACCGGATAGCCCGGCGCGCCCGCCACGAGGCGGCCCCGGCAGTTGGCGAGCAGGGATGGTTTGCCCGGCATGGCGGCGATGCCGTGGGTGAGGATTTCGCCTTCCTTTTCCAGCGTGGCGCGGGTGAAGTCTTTGGACCCGGCGGACGATCCGGCGCAGAAGATGGTCAGGTGCGTGCCCGCGTCGAGGCTGTCCCGGAGGGCCTGATGCAATGCCTCAGGGTCGTCGCGCACGGGCGTCACGCGTTCGACCGTGCAGCCCAGTTCGCGGGCCAGCGCCGCGAGCATCTGGGAGTTGGATTCGACGACCTGCCCCTTGCCGGGATCGGGGTGGGCGGTGAAGTCCAGCACTTCGTCGCCGGTAGGGATGATACGGACGGAGATGCGCTCCCAGACCGGCACGTCCCAGATGCCGCCGGAGAGCAGCGCGCCCACGTCCCACGGGCGCAGGTGGTGGTTGCGCGGAAACAGCAGTTCCGTCGCCACGATGTCTTCTCCGATGCGCCGGACGTGCTGCCACGGGAAGGCCGGAGCCTCAATCGTGATTTCGTCGCCGTTCTGCACGACCTGTTCGATCATGATGACGGCGTCGCAGCCTTCGGGCATGGGGTGTCCGGTGTTGACGGCGAAGCAGGATTCCCCGGCCCTGAGCGTCAGGGGGTGGCCTTCCCGCGCCGTGAACGTGGCCCGCGCGTTGACCGCGTAGCCGTCCATCGCCGCCGAATGGAACGTGGGCGCGGAGTAGCGGGCATGCACCGCGTGCGCCAGCACCCGGCCCGACGCCTCGTGCGCCGGGATCGTTTCTTCGCGGATCAGTTTTTCACGGTCGATGGACGCCTTCACCCGTGCCACCGCCTCAGCCGGAGGAATCGTTTTCAGGTAGATGTTTCGTTTCATATGAAATCCTTATGATGATATGGGCGTGGAACCGGGGGAAGGGGAGAAGAAACCCTTCTGGAGAAGGGCTTCCTTCTCCCCTTCCCCCGGACCCCCATC
>CABKMN010000122.1 GCA_902373525.1 uncultured Bilophila sp.
CTCCTGACGTAACAAACTGGGGGAAGGGAGGGAAAACCTTTCTCCAGAAAGGTTTTCCCTCCCTTCCCCCAGTTTGTTACGTCAGGAGTATCCATCATGCTGGACAGGCAACGGACGGGCATCGTGTTTAATGTACAGAAATTCAGCGTCCACGACGGCGAAGGCATCCGTACGCTGGTGTTCCTGAAAGGCTGCCCGCTGCACTGCCCGTGGTGCAGCAACCCGGAATCGCAGCGCCGTGAACCGGAGCGCGCCTACAATTCCTCGCGCTGCCTGACCGCCGCCGTGTGCGGGCGCTGCGCCAAGGCGTGCCCGACCGGCGCGGTGAGCGTCGTCAACGGGATGATTCGTTTCGACCGTGCGAAGTGTACGGGCTGCAACGCCTGCGTCCGGGCCTGTCCGAGCGGTGCCCAGACGGTCTACGGCGAAACCATGAGCGTGGACGACATCCTCAGGCGCGTGGAGGAGGACGGCGTGTTCTATTCCCGGTCCGGCGGCGGAGTGACCCTGTCCGGGGGCGAGGCGCTGACCCAGCCGGAATTCGCGCTGGCCCTGCTCCGCGAAGCCCGCCGCCGCCACATCCACACCACCATCGAAACCTGCGGGCACTATCCTACGGAGGTGCTCGACGAGGCCTGCCGTTCCCTCGACGCCCTGATCTTCGACGTCAAATGTCTGGATTCCGAACGCCACAAGCGGTTCACCGGCGTGGGCAACGAGCTTATCCTCAAGAACATCAACCATGTGTTCGAACATCTTCCGGACCTTCCCGTCCTCATCCGCACCCCGGTGATCCCCGGCTTCAACGATACGGAAGAGGATATCCTCCGTATTCGTGAAATGATTCCCAAAAGGCCGAACGTCCGCTACGAAGCGCTGACCTACCACCGTCTCGGGCAGCCCAAATACGGCTACCTCGGACGCCGCTACGAACTGGAGGGCGTGAAGGCCGACGACGCGTTTATGAAACGGTTGAACGCCATGCTGAAAGCCTACGAATCCTAGGCATTCCCTCCTCCTCACCCGCCCCCGAGAGGCGTTTTTCCGGTGCCTCCGGTCCTGTATCGTACAGGACCGGAGGCTTTTTGGCGTCTTTGACGGGACCGGAAAGGCCGCGAAGCCGGAAGCTGTGTTTTTTTGCATTGCTGAGAGGCGGAACTGTGCAAAAATGCATAGAACGCGTTTCTTTCTTTTCTTATCATATGTGATATTGAGCGGTTAAAGCGGAAAGGGAGAGTATGTTTTTTTGCAATGCTGAGAAGGGCGCGGCGGCGGTTCGCGAAGGAGGGGAGAGCGGGCCTAAGAAAAAAGGTGTTATTTCCCGGAGTTGCCGGAACGGGAAAAACGGCGTCCGGCGTCCTCTTGATGGGAGCGCCCCGGCAGGTGGGAGGAGGAAGGACGCGGGGGCCGGACGGGGCCGGAAAACGGGCCCGGAGGAGGGGTATGGAGAAGCGGAACCGAAAAATGAAAAAGTGAAAAAAAGGCGGGTTACGGAGAAAAGGACCGTTTTCTTCAGTAAAGGGTATCATTAATTGTTTTTTGTTTCACAAATGGCACCCCTCTTGCTTTATCACGAGTAACGCTCGCCCGAGGCGATGCGTCAAACCGTAATGACAACAGGGGACCATACCGTGAAGATCATCGACTTTCGTTTCCGTCCGAACATCCCTTCCACCGTGCAGGGCATGATCGATCATCCCGTCTTCGGCGAAATGCACGCGCTGTTCAAGTTCCACGAGCGCGCCCACGCCCAGCCCATCGAAGACATCGTGCGCGACATGGAGGCGCAGAACGTGGTCAAGGGCGTGATCACCAGCCGCGACGCGGAAACCACCTACGGCATCGGTTCGGGCAACAAGGGGGTCATCCCCTTTCTCGAACGGTATCCCGACCGCTTCATCGGCATGGCCGGGCTTGATCCGCACAAGGGCATGGACGCCGTGGACGAGCTGAAGTGCATGGTCGTGGAGCACGGGTTCCGGGGCGCGGCCATCGATCCTTTCCTCGCCAAGATTCCCGCCAATCACGCCAAGTATTACCCCATCTACGCCAAGTGCTGCGAACTGGACGTTCCGGTCGTGATCAGCACGGGCATGGCGACGCTGGTGGACGGGGCCGATCCCGAACACTGTCATCCCCGCTGCATCGATGCGGTGGCCCGGGATTTCCCCAAGCTCAGGATCGTGGTCAGCCACGGCTGCTATCCGTGGGTCAACGAGATCATCATGGTCGTGCAGCGCAACCGTCACGTCTACCTTGAACTTTCCGAATACGAGCAGTCGCCTTTCTCCGAAGGCTACATTCAGGCCGCGAACACCATGATCGGCGACAAGATCGTGTTCGCCAGCGCCCACCCGTTCCTCGATTTCAAGGGCCAGATCGCCCTGTACAGGAAGCTGCCGTTCAGCCCGCAGGTCCTTGAAAACATTTTCTACAACAACGCGGCGAGATTGCTGGGGCTGTAGGCCCGGCAAAGCCGCTTCGCCGCATCGGGCCGGGGGGCCCGGCGCGGCGGGATGCAGAGGCCGTTCCCATAAGGGGGAGAGGGGCATCCGCCCCAATCGGAATCAATCTCCGTATCGGAGATGCAGAGAGGAGAAACAGTATGAGACGTTTTCTGACCGCTTTCGCAGCCGCCGTATTGATGCTGTCGCTCGGCACGGCCAACGCCGCCGAGTACAAGAAGATGACCATCCGCGCCGCCACCGCCAACCCGCAGGGCAGCCTTCACGTCGTCGCCATCGACAAGTTCAAGGAGATTGTCGAGAAGGAATCCGGCGGCGCGATCACCGTGCAGACCTTCTACGGCGGTTCGCTCGGCGACGAGCAGGCCAACGTCAAGCAGCTCCGCAACGCCGAAATCCACCTCGCCGTGCTCGCCGCCGGGAACCTGACCCCTTTCGCTCCGCAGGCCGGGGTGTTCATCCTTCCCTATATGTTCCCGAAGATTTCCGATGCCGAAAAGCTGTTCAGCAATGACGCCTTCATGAAGAAGACCGCCGACGCCATCGCCAAGCAGAGCCGCACCCGGCCCCTCGCCTGGCTCGCCGGAGGCTATCGCATCATCACCAACTCCAAGAAGCCCATCAGCAGCATGCCCGACCTCAAGGGCCTGAAGATTCGTGTCCCCGCCGTGGAACTCCAGCTTGCCGCCTTCCGTTCGTGGGGCGTGGAACCCCACCCGCTGGCGTGGTCCGAAACCTTCAACGCGCTCCAGCAGGGCGTCGCCGACGGTCAGGAAAACCCGCACGCCATCAACCGCGACCAGAAGTTCTGGGAAGTGCAGAAGTACATCACCAACATCCACTACATGCTCTGGGTCGGCCCCATGCTCGTGAGCGACCCGTGGTTCCGCAAGCTTGACCCGCAGACCAAGGCCCTCGTGGAAAAGGCCGCCGTGGAAGCCGCCGCCTACGAATGGAAGTGGTCCGCCGAGCAGGATGAAATCGCCCTCAAGGAATGCCTCGATCACGGCATGGTCATCAGCGACGTGACCGACGAACCCGCCTGGACCGAAGCCGCGCGCTCCGTGTGGCCCCAGTTCTACGACAAGGTCGGCGGCAAGGCCCTTGTGGATGAAGCCCTCGCCATCATGCGGCAGTAACAGGACGTCCGGCGCGCGGGCTGCCCCGCGCGCCGCGGTTTCGGAGGCATTATGTCTTTGCTCAAGAACATCTACGACTACTTCGAAGAAGGCGCCTGCGCGCTGTTCGTGGCGGTCATGGTCATCTGCCTGTTCCTTCAGGTGCTCATGCGGATCACCGTGGGCTCGTCGATAGCCTGGACGGAGGAGCTTTCCCGCTACAGTTTTCTCTGGGCCGTGTACGTCGGGGCCGCCCTCGCCGTGAAACGCGGCGGGCATGTCCGCATCACCGCGCAGTTCATGTGCCTTTCCACCCGCTGGCGGCTGGTGTTCCGCGTCATCGGCGACATCATCTGGATCGGCTTTTCCCTCTATGTGGCCTGGATCGGCGTCGAGTGCATCGAGGAAGGGCTGTATTACCCCGAAATGTCCCCCACCCTCGGCGTCGTCAAGGCGTGGGTGGAATGCATCATCCCGTTCAGTTTCGTACTGGTCAGCTGGCGCATCGTTGAGGAATACGTCGTGCGCTGGCGCAACGGCACCCTGAGCGAACTGGTCCGTTACGAGGAGGCAGCCTGATGACGCCCCTAGCCATTGCCCTTATCGTCCTTGTGGCCATGTTCCTGCTGGGACTGCCCATCTTCATGTCCCTGATCATTTCCTCGGTGGTCGCCATCCTCGCCGGGGGCGACATCCTGCCCCTGTCGGTCATCCACAACTCGCTCTTTGACGGCCTGAACCTGTTCCCGCTGCTGGCCATCCCCTGTTTCGTGGTCGCGGGCACGTTGATGGAGTTCGGCAACATCACGCAGCAGATCGTGGACGTGGTGAAGCAGCTTGTGGGCCGCGTCTATGGCGGGCTCGGCATCACCACCATTCTCGCCTGCACCTTCTTCGCCGCCATCTCGGGCTCCGGGCCGGGAACCGTCGCCGCCGTGGGCACGATCCTGATCCCCGCCATGGCCCGCAACGGCTACTCCAAGGACTACGCCGCCGCGGCGGCCTCCTCGGGCGGCACCATCGGCATCCTGATCCCGCCGTCCAATCCGATGATCATCTACGCGATCCTCGGCAACCTGTCCGTGACCGCCATGTTCACGGCGGGATTCATTCCCGGCTTCATCGTCGCCTTCGCGATGATCATGACCGCGTATCTGCTGGCGAAGAAGAACGGCTTCAAGGGCGACGTGAACGCCGCGCCCTTCGACCTGAAGATTTTCCTCAAGAGCTGCGGCAAGTGCGGGTTCGCGCTGGCGACGCCCTTCATCATCCTCGGTTCCATCTACACCGGCTGGGCGACGCCCGTTGAGGCTTCCGTGGTCGCCATCGTGTGGGCGCTGTTCGTAGGCGTCGTGATCAACCGGGCGCTCCGGCCCCGGCACATCTACAAGGCCCTGCTCGAAGGCGCGATGACCTGCGGCGCGGTGCTGCTCATCGTGGGCGCGTCCACCCTGTTCGGCAAGATACTGACCTTCGAGGAAGCCCCGCAGCGTCTGGCGGCCATCGTGCTCGGCATCTCCGACGATCCGCACCTCGTGCTCCTGATGATCATCGGCGTGCTGTACGTCCTCGGCATGTTCATGGAAACGCTGGCGACCATCATCATTCTGGTCCCGGTGCTGCTGCCCATGATCCTCCAGCTCGGCATCGACCCGATCCACTTCGGCATCATTCTGGTCGTGACCAACAACGTCGCCATGCTGACGCCGCCGCTCGGGGTCAACCTGTTCGTGGCGTCGCGGATAGCGGGGCTTTCGGTGGAGCGCATCTCCGTCGCGGTCATCCCCTATCTGATCGCCCTGACTCTGTGCATCCTGCTGTTCACCTTCGTCCCGGCGATCAGCACCTTCCTGCCCAATCTCATGGGGTACGGCCAGTAGCCTCCGCATTCTCTTCCCCCAGTGGCTCCGTCCGGCTCGATTCCGGGCGGGGCCTTTTCGTCTTCCCTCCGCCCGTTTGCTTTTTGACCCGCAATACGGCATAAAAAGAAATTATTTTGGGAAACATTTCACGATACAAAGACGGACACGCCATGCTGCAAGAATATTTGGATCAGCTTTTCGACGCCTTCAAGGAAGGCATCTGCATTTCCGATTCGGACGGCATCGTCGTCCATCTGAACCGGCGTCACGCTGAGATCACCGGTATTCCGCGCGAGGAGATGCTCGGGCATTCCGTGATGGAATTCGTCCGGCGGGGCAGGATGGACGTGGTGCTGAACCCCGAAGTGATGCGGACGGGGCAGCCGGCCACGCGGGTGCAGACCGTTTCCGACGGCCGGAAGCTCATCCTTGAGGCCAATCCCGTTTTCGACGCGCAGGGCAGGCCGGTGTTGTGCGTGACCTTCCTCCGCGACGTGACCATGCTTTCGGAGATGCGCGAGCAGCTCAGCGTGCAGAAGGAGCTGCTCGAAGCCTTCCAGCAGCTCAGCACGGCGGGCGAGGAGCAGGAGCTTTCGCGCAAGACGCCCAAGATTTTTACCAGCAGCGCCATGATGAAGCTCTACGGCGAAGTGAACACCATCGCCGAGACGGACGCCACGGTGCTGTTGCTCGGTGAAACGGGGGTGGGCAAGGACGTCATCGCCCGGCGCATCCATTCCCTGAGCCCGCGCAAGAACAGGACCTTCATCAAGGTGGACTGCGGGAGCATCCCCGAGAACCTGATTGAAACCGAACTGTTCGGGTATGCGGCGGGCACGTTTTCCGGCGGGAACAAGGCCGGAAAGATCGGGCTCATCGAAGCGGCCTCGGGCGGGACGCTCTTTCTCGACGAAATCGGCGAGCTGCCCATGAGCATGCAGACGCGCCTGCTCCGGTTTCTTCAGGACTGGGAGATCATGCGCGTGGGGTCCACCATGCCCAAGCCCGTTGATGTGCGGATCATCGCCGCGACCAACAAGAACCTGGAGCGGGCCATTGCGCGCGGAGAGTTCCGCAGCGACCTCTATTACCGGCTCAAGGTGGCGGTGATCGCCATTCCGCCCCTGCGGGATCGGCAGGCGGATATTTTGCCCCTCGCGCGGATGTTCCTCCGGTTTTACGGCAGCAAGTACCATCGGCAGTTGTCTTTTTCCGAGGAGGCGGAGCGGTTGCTGCTCGATTACAAGTGGCCCGGCAACGTCCGCGAGCTGGAGAATCTGGTGCAGGGGCTGGCCGTGACCTGCAAGAACAGCGTCATCCGGGCTGCGGACATACCGATCACGGGAGTGGCCTCCAAGGCCGTCGTTTCCGCCCGCAAGGACGCCGCGGAGTTCGATCTCGACGGGAAGACGTTCAAGGAGATCATGAAGGACCTTGAGAACAGGGTGCTCACCGCCGCAATGGATCGCTACGGCAGCATCACCGAGGTCGCCAAGCATTTTCAGGTCGACCGCAGCACGATTTTCAGGAAGGTCAAGGAACTGGAGAAGGGGGAGAAATGAAAATCGGAGGGGGGAAGGGGAACCTTTCTGGAGAAAGG
>CABKMN010000123.1 GCA_902373525.1 uncultured Bilophila sp.
TGGAGAGGGGGAGGAGAAACTTTCTCCAGAAAGTTTCTCCTCCCCCTCTCCAATCGTTCCGTCGCGCGTCCTTTAAAATACTTTCTTGTACAGATCATTGATGATCTGCGTGCTCATCATGCGGGGGTTGGTGGCGGCGCAGGTGTCCTTCTGGGCATAGCCGACCATTTCGGGGATGTCGCGGGGATCGATGGCCTTGACGTACCGGGCGGCAAGCTCGGAGATCGTCGTGGGGATGCCCACATCCTGCGCAAGCGTCTTGATGGCGGAGATCGCCAACTCGGCGGCGGCGCGCTCGGAAAGCCCGGCGGTGCATTCGCCCATCATCTGCGCGATGCGGACGAAACGGTCGAGCCGGGAAATCAGGTTGAACTCCTCCACATGCGGCAGGAGAATGGCGTTGCACTCGCCGTGCGGCAGGCTGTAGAAGCCGCCGAGCTGGTGCGCCATCGCGTGCACATAGCCGAGACCGGCGTTGTTGAAGGCCATCCCGGCGAGGTACTGGGCGTAGGCCATGCCCTCGCGGGCTTCCATGTCCTTGCCGTTGGCGACGGCCTTGCGCAGATATTTGGAAACGAGCCGGATGGCCTTTTCCGCGCAGGCGTCGGTCATGGGCGTAGTGTTCGTGGACACATAGGCTTCGATGGCGTGGGTCAGGGCGTCCATGCCGGTCGCGGCGGTCAGGGACGGCGGCATGCCGACCATGAGAACGGGGTCGTTGACCGCGACGTTGGGGGTCAGGAACCAGTCCACGATGGACATCTTCACATGGCGTTCCTTGTCGGTGATCACGCAGAAGCGCGTCAGCTCGGAAGCCGTGCCCGCCGTGGTGTTGATGGCGATGTAGTGCGGCAACATGTGGTTGACCTTGTCCACGCCTTCGTACTGGTAGATCGCCCCGCCGTTGGACAACAGGATGCCGATGCCCTTGCAGCAGTCGTGCGAGGAACCGCCGCCGATGGAGATGAGCCCGTCGCAGCCGTCGGCCTTGTACTGGGCCACGCCTTCGGTCACGTTCTCGTCGGTCGGGTTCGGCACGGTCTTGTCGTAGACGCTGTACGGGATGTTGTCGCCGTCCAGAATGTCCGTGATGATCTTGAGGATGCCGGTCTGCACGATGCCCTTGTCGGTGACGATCAGGGGCTTGGTGATATGGTAGGTATGGATATAGTGCGGGATGCCGTGGCAGGCGCCGACGCCGATCAGGGAAATGCCCGGAACAAAAAAGCTGTGCATCTTTCCAGGAACAGACATGCTCAATCCTTAGAAATCAGAAGAGTGAAAAAGAAGCCCTCTCCATGAGCGTTCGCTCGGGAGGACGACCTGCCGCCTTCGGCGCGTTTCCGCAAACTCCCGGCATGGTTCGCCGGAAAGCCTGTTTGCTCAACCAAACGCCTGTCCTTACTATCTCAAATGCCGCCGGTTGGCTAGCCCTAAAAGCACCTTTTTTCACGATAGGACATTCGAAGCCAACAAGCCGAAAAACCTGTACAAAAAAGCCAGCCGGAATACCCCGTCCCCCAATTCCCCCCGCATAAACGCCGTTTTCTCCGGGGAGCCGCGCAGGAACGGGGCCGGGCGCACGCCCCACACGGGAACACGCTGCCGTCCCCATTTCCGTAACGCCCCTCAAACGCTCAGAGCGTGGGAACCAGTTGGGGCGACCCTCCGCCGTTTCTTTTCACACAGCATGCTGCGTTTCAACGCCGTCGCCGCACCCGCCTGAGGAAGAAAGCTCTCCACCGGCAAAACGGACGTCCGGCACACCCCCCGGCTTCAGGCACTTTCAAGCCATACGGGACGGGCCGTTACGGCGCGGGAAGCGTCGTCGTACGCCGCCCCCCCCATCAGAAACCCGTTTCCCTAAAATAATCCCCGCCGCATCAGGAAGACATGATTTTCTCAATGCGCCCCATGCCGGAGCCCAAGGAACGGCGGACCACAGTTCACGACAACGCTCTCCGCACAACGAAAAACCATGCCGCACACTCCCGGACGATACGGAACGTCCGGTTCATGGCTTCGAACGCATCGGAACGGCTTCCCGTCCAAGACGGATCGATTCGCTCCGCGCAATCTCCCAAGGGAAAACCGCCCAAAGAACGTTCTACGGTTCATCGGACACCGCGCACGGCGGGAAGAGGAACGACAGCCGCAGGAGGCGATGGAGGCGACAAGCCCAAGTTGCAATGATGATAAAGACGCCGGCGAACGGCTTACGGTCCGTCCGATGCCGTTCCTGTCCGGCGGGAAGGTCTCCCGCCCCAAAGGAAACACAACGGGCCGTTCCGGGTTCGGGCCGTTCCGTCGCGCACGGCGGGATGTTCCGGTTCGCCCATAAAAAAAAGCGCCCCGATGCGAACATCGAGGCGCTAACGATCAAGCCAAACTAGTAACGCGGAGGACGCGGGGCACGCGGCTTGGCTTCGTTGACGCGCAGGGTGCGGCCACCGAAATTAGCATTGTCCAGAGCTTCGATAGCGGCAGAAGCACCGGGCTCTTCCATTTCCACAAAACCGAAGCCACGAGCGCGGCCGGTTTCACGATCGCTCACGAGTTTCACAGAAACGACCGGGCCGTAATCGGCAAAAAGGCTCTGAACCTGTTCTTCGGTAGCGGACCAGGGAAGGTTGCCGACATAGATAGACTTAGCCATGAAAAAAACCTCATCAAAAAAGACACCGTATGCCCGCGCTTGGCCACCTCCAAAACACCTTGGAAATGACGCGGTTCCTCATGGGTGAACCATGCCCGACACGACAGTGGAAGTCAATGCCTTATGGCGTATTTCTCTTTCCGCGGATAAAAAATTCCCCCGATCCGTTCTGACTTTTCTGAAAGGAAAAAGACGATGCAAGCAATGTGCCTTGAACGTTTTGTTTTCTTTGTATGGGCTCTCAAAGGAAACGGCACGCCGTATGCAAGTTTTTCCTTTCAAATCGAGAAAAACGACTAATACCCGCCCCGGAATTGCTCAAAAAGATAATGAGCCTTTCTTCGGCGCCCTTTATTTGGTTTGGTCATTCAATCAATGACGATGCGGGTTCCTTACGGAAGGATCGGCTCCACCAGCAGGCCCTTCCGGGTGACGGCGACCGGGCGCACCGGGATCAGCGTATGCCCCGAGCCCTGCAACGGCGTACGCAGGCGGCAGGGCGCATAACATTCGTCCACGCCGTGCTGCCCGCCTTCGGAAGTTCCCGCGTCATCGTTGCAGTCCAGCGCCACGAGCAGATCGCCGCCGAGGGACGCTTTCCAGAACGCCTCTCGTTTGGCTTCGATGATCGCCCGGACGCGCGCCGCACGTTCCTGCCGTTCCGCCTTTCCGATCTGCCCCGGCAACCCCGCCGCCACGGTACCGGGGCGCACGGAATAGGGGAAGACGTGGGCGTAGGTCAGCGGCAGGCCCCGCACGACTTCCAGCGTCTCCAAAACGTTCGCTTCCGTTTCGCCGGGGAAGCCCATCAGGATGTCCGCGCCGAGCCCGAACCGGGGCCACAGCTTCGCGACCGCGCCTACCGCCTCCAGCAGTCCTTCCGGGGTATAGTGCCCCCGGCGCATGGCCTTGAGCACGTCCGCACTCCCGCTCTGGAGCGACAGGTGCAGGTGCGGGCAGACCATGCGCGTCTCCGCGAGCACGCCGATGCCGCGTTCCGTAAGCTGGGCGGGCTCCACCGAGCTGATGCGCAGGCGCGCCGGATCGGGACGCGCGCCGCTTCCCCATTCCGGAGCCAGTTCGCGGTCCAGATAGCGGAGCAGTTCCCAGAAGTCCCGGCAGCCCGCGTCGCGCATGGCGTACTGGCGCAGGTTGATGCCGGAGATCATGATCTCGCGGTACCCGGCCTCCAGCAGACGGCGCAGTTCGGCAAGGCATTCCTTCGGATCGCGGCTGCGGGCCGGGCCGCGCGTCAGCGGCACGATGCAGTAGGCGCACCCGTGCGAGCAGCCGTCCTGCACCTTGAGCACGGGACGGGCGCGGCGGAACCCGTCGATATGAAAGGGAGGGAAGGAGCGGTCCCGCGTGGCGGCGCGGGCGCGGGCCTCGTCGGGCGTGGAGGGGAACGGCGTTTCGGGAATCTCTTCCGCCGCGAGTGGGGCGAACTGCGCGAGCGGCGGCGCGTCGAGCAGCCGGGACTTGTGATCCTGCTCCAGTACGCGGAGCACGCCGGGCAGCGCGGACAGCTCGCGCCGGGCCACTTCGGCGGCGCAACCGGCGATCACGATGGGCACGCCGGGGGCCTCGCGCTGCAACCGGCGCACGGCCTGCCGCGCGTCGGTCACGGCGTTGGCGGTGACGGCGCAGGTGTTGAGCAGGATCACGTCCGCTTCGGCGGGCGCATCCGTCTCGACGCCGGACATGCGCCGCCACGCCTCGCGCACGGACTGCGATTCGTACTGATTGACCTTGCAGCCGAACGTAAAAATACAGAAGGACCAGGGTTCGTAGTGCATCTTGGGTCTCCCCCGCAGCGCCTGCCGGTTTCCGGTTCGCGTGTCCGAATCGGCAACAGCCTCGGCACGGGGCCGGGACGGCAGCTCGCACGGGGGAAACACCAGTCCCCTGGCAGGGATGGGAATCAGGCGGTCTTTTTCTTGAACTGGATGTCGATGATCTCGTAGTTGATCCGGCCGCGCGGGGCGTTGACGGTGATCTCGTCGCCCACTTCCTTGCCGAGCAGGGCCACGCCCACGGGGGACTGGATGGAAATGGTGCCCTTGGCGTAGTCGGCCTCGTCCGGGCCGAGCAGCGTAAACTCGCGCTCCTCGCCGGTGTCCACATCCTCCACGGTCACGGTCGCGCCGAAGATGGCCTTCTCGCTGGAAAGCGTGGACAGATCAATGACGTTGAACACCGCCATGCGCGATTCGATATACTTGATACGGGCTTCAAGCATCCCCTGGCGTTCGCGGGCTGCGTCGTAGCCGGCGTTTTCTTTCAGGTCGCCTTCTTCGCGGGCTTCCTTGATGGCCTGGATAACGTGAGGACGCTCTTTCTTCAGACGGTCCAGTTCCTGCTCGAGTGCCTGGAACCCCTCTTTGGAAATGGGGATACTGCTCATGTCGAAATCTCCTGAATATTCTTGCGGAAACCGTCCGACACAAAAAAAAACACCCCCCGTCGCCTGCGCGGCGGGTGGAGCTTCGGTGCGATTGCCACGCTGCAAGGTAGTCCATCGCCGGGAAGAGGTCAAGCCGTCGGGAAAACAAGGCCGGGAAATCTCCCTTATTTCAGGAACAGCGGCCTTGCGCCGAGGGGAATGAGCAGGTATCAAGAGAGCGCGGAGCCCTGCGCCGGTTCCGGCGCCGTCTCTGTTCCGCAAACCGTTTACGTCGGAGACATGATGCTCAAGAATGTTTTATCCGCTCTGAAACGCCTGTTGCGCGCTCTCGGCCCCGTCATCGTGGGCTGCATCTTTTTGGGCGCCGTCTACCTCCTGTACAAGGAAATCAGCAAGTACAGCCTGGCCGACATCCGCATGAGTCTGGCCCAGATTTCCACGGGAAGCATCATCCTGTCCGTCGCCCTCGCCGTCGTGAACTACATCATTCTGATCGGCTACGACTGGCTGGCGCTCAAGGGCATCCACAAGACCCTCCCGGTGTCCCGCGTGTCGCTCGTCTCCTTCGTCGGACAGGCCGTGAGCTACAACTTCGGCGCGCTGCTCGGCGGCAGCACGGTGCGCTTCCGCTTCTATTCGAGCTGGGGCTTCTCCCCTATGGACATCGTCCGGCTCGTCCTGATGCTCGCCATCACCTTCTGGGTCGGCGCGCTCGGCCTCGTGGGGGCGATTTTCATGATCGCGCCCCCGGACATCCCGCCGGAGCTCGGCATGCACATGCCGATGGAGATCAGGCCGCTCGGGGTGATCCTGTTCCTCATCGCCGCCAGCTACCTCGTCGTCTGCAAGTTCATCCACAAACCGATCCACATTTTCGGCAGGGAATTCTCCTTCCCGCCCTTCAAGATCGCCGTCGCGCAGGCGCTGGTGGCGGGCGCGGACCTCGTCGCGGCCGGGGCCTGTCTCTACGTCCTGCTGCCCCCGGACGCGCACGTCTCCTTCCTCCAGTTCCTGCCCACCTATCTGATGGCGATGGTCGCCGTGGTGCTCACCCACGTCCCCGGCGGCGCGGGCGTGCTGGAAGTGGTGATCCTCCACCTGACCACGGCCTCGCCGCAGGCGGTTTTCGCCGCCCTGCTCTGTTTCCGGGTCATCTACTACCTGCTGCCCCTGCTGCTGGCGGCGGTGATCTTCGCCGTCTACGAAATCCGGCAGCAGACCGTGCAGGCCTCCGGCGCGCTGCACGACGCGGGACGCTGGATGCGGGCCTTCGCTCCGACGATCATGGCCAGCGCGGTGTTCGGGGCCGGAGCGATCCTCTGTTTCTCGGTGGTGCTGCCCATCAGCCCGGAGCGGTTCGCCCAGCTTCGGGAATGGATTCCCCTCGGCGTGGTGGAGGCCGGAAGCATGGCCACGGGCGCGGCGGGCGTCATGCTGCTGTTCCTCGCGCGGGGCATCCAGCACAGGCAGCGCATCGCCTTCCGCCTGACCATCGCCATGCTGTGCATCGGGGTCATCGGGCCGCTGCTGCACGCTCTCGGCTGGCTGGTGTCGCTGATGATGTTCGTCGTGCTGCTCTGCGTCCTGTCCCTGTGCCGGAAGTGCTGCCGTTCCTCGTCCCTGTGGAAGCTGCACATCACGTTCAGCTGGCTGTTCGCCATCTCCAGCGTGCTGGTCTGCTCGGCGGGGCTGGGGTTGCTCCTGTACCACCTCGATCCCTACGATCCCGCCCTCTGGACAACCTCCGAATACACCGCCGACTCCTCGCGGCTGTTCCGCACCCTGACCGCCGAGGCGCTCCTCGTGTTCGCCATCGCCGTCGGCTACGCCCGCACCGTCCCCCTCCGCAAGCGCTGGAAGGCCGTGCGCCGATTCGGGCGGAGCAAGAAGTAAGATTGGGGAGGGGGAGGGGAAACTTTCTGGAGAAAGTTTCCCCTCCCCC
>CABKMN010000124.1 GCA_902373525.1 uncultured Bilophila sp.
CCCCAAACCCCACCCTCTCCCTCCTCAAACGTTCGTGTTTTGGAGACGGGAGGCGCGAAGGCCATACGTTTCGCCCCCCGGTGGGCCGCAAACTGCCCGTCGTCCAGCCGTGGATGGCGGGTTGTCGCGTCCCTGAAGGACGGTCTTTCTCCCCTATCCCCACCTCCATCCTTTCCCAAAGGCTTTTCGGTTCCGAAGCGATACGCGGAACAGGGATTCAATAAAATCAAAAGTGTTGGGAGGGAGAGAGGGAGGGGATGGAGGGGAGAGGGAACCTTTCTTCAGAAAGGTTCCCTCTCCCCCAATCTCTCCACCCAAATGAGGCATCATGGACCACAGAATACCGGAACCGTTGAAGGCGATAGTGGAACAACTGGCGCGGCTGCCCGGCCTCGGGCCGAAGTCGGCCATGCGCGTCGCCATGACCCTTTTGAAGTGGCCGGAGGCCGAAACGCGGCGGCTCGGCAAGGGCATCCACGACCTGCGGGACAACCTGCGGCTGTGCTCCCGCTGCGGGGCGCTGACCGAAACCGATCCCTGCCCGGTCTGTTCGGACGCCGACCGCAACGACGAACTCCTGTGCGTCGTCTCCGAATGGGACAGCATGCTCACGATGGAGGAAGGCGCGTTCTACAAGGGCCGCTACCTCATCCTCGGCGGCCTGCTCGCCCCGCTCGACAACCTGAGCGCCGAAAGCCTCGAACTCGACCGTCTCACCCGGAGGCTGGACGAGGGGCGGGTCAGGGAAGTCATCCTCGCCCTCGGCGCGACCGTAGAGGCCGAAACCACCGGCGCGCTCATCCGAAGCCTCATCAACCGCCGCTTCCCCGGCGTCACGGTCACGCGGCTCGCGCAGGGCATTCCCCTCGGCGCGGAGGTCAAGTTCATGGACCGCGAAACCCTGCGCCAGTCGTTGCAGTACCGGCAGGAAATCCGCTGAGACTGGAAGGCCGCGCCCTTGCGTATCGGCCTTTTAATGACTATGATCCCCTAAGGTATTTCAGAACGTCAACCCCCTTTTTTCGGAGGTTTCTTCAATGGAAAGTTTGCGCGATACCACCAGGGCCACCAACCTGAGCGTCGCATCCGTCTTTATGCGCCACGTGTACCAGTGGATGACGGTGGGCCTGCTGGTCACGGCCGGAACCGCCTTTTTCGTCGCCAGCTCCCCGGTCCTGCTCTCGGCCATCTTCGGCAACATGTTCGGCATGATCATCCTCGCCATCGCCGTGTTCGCCCTGCCGATGGTCCTCAGCGGCATGATCTCCCGCCTGTCCGCCTTCGCGGCCACGGCCCTGTTCATCGTCTACAGCGCGCTGATGGGCGCGTTTCTGTCCTCCGTACTGATCGTCTATACGCAGACGTCCGTCATGTCCACGTTCGTGACCTGCGCGGCGATGTTCGGCGGCATGAGCATCTACGGCACCGTAACCAAGCGTGACCTCACCGGCATGGGCAGCTTCATGATGATGGGCCTGTTCGGCCTGATCATCGCCATGATCGTGAACATCTTCCTCCAGAGCTCGGCCATGGCCTTCGTGATCAGCGCCATCGGCGTGATCATCTTCACCGGCCTGACCGCCTACGACACCCAGAAGATTCGCGCGTTCGGGGAAAACGCCCCGCTCGGCGACGCCACCGCCATCCGGCGCGGCGCGCTGCTCGGCGCGCTGACCCTGTACCTCGACTTCATCAACCTGTTCCTCATGCTGCTCCGCCTCCTCGGCGACCGCCGCTAACCGCAACAATTCCAAGGGGGAGGGCAACCTCCCCCTTTTTTCGTAGCCTTTCCCACGGGAGGGGCTGGCTCCCACGGCAGGCCCTCATGGCTTCAAAAAAGCGCACCCAACGCCGCCGCGCGAACAAGGCCGCCCGCCGGTCCGCGCCGCTCCCCCCCATCGTCGAACAGGCCGAGGAAGACAAGGCCCGGCGCAAGGGCCGCCGCTTCGCCCGTGGCCCGCGCGTCTGCCTGTTCGCCGCCGCGATCCTGTGCGCGCTGTGGGTCGCGCTCGTCACCGCCCTGCCGCCCACCGTGCTGCGGGGCGTGCTCGAAAGCCAGCTTTCCGACGCGGTCAACGCGCCGGTCACGCTCGGAGCGGTACGGGTCAATCCCTTCACGCTCGCCATCTCCGTGCGGGACGTCCGCGTCCCCTACCTCGACGGCGGCGACGGCGCGCTCCTGACCATCGAAAAGCTGGAACTCATCCCCCACCTGCGCCTGTTCGGGGACGCCGCTCCGGTGCAGGCGTCGCTGCGCGTCTTCAAGCCCGTACTCGACATCGCCTACCTCGGCAACGGGGCCTTCTCCTTCTCAAAGCTCCTGCCCGACGCCGAAGCCGCGCCCGAGGCTCCGGGCGTGCCGCTCTTCGCCCTCAGCGATCTGGACCTGCGCGGCGGCACCATCATCCTGCGCGACGGCCCCGTGGACATCTCCCACACCATCAGCGACGTGGATTTCAACGCCCCGCTCCTGCCCTCCAAAGATACCCCCTTCGCCCCCACGCTCACGGCGCGGGTCAACGGAACGCCCATCGAGGTCACGGGTCGCATCGAGCCCGACGCCGACACGGTCCGCACCGTCTTCGCCATCCGCACCGCACCGCTGCACATGGAGCACTTCCGGCGCTACCTCGCGGAATTCACGCCCCTGCGCCTCAACAGCGGCACCGTGGAGGCGGACATGGCCTTCACCCTGTCGCAGCCCCGTCCGGGCCTCGTAGCGACCAGCCTCTCCGGCACGGTGCGGGTCGCGGACGTGGAGATCGCCAGCCCCGAAGGCGCGATCATCGGCAGGCTCCGGCAGGGGCACGCGAAGCTGGACGACTTCACCCTGTCCGAACGCCGCATCCGGCTGGAGGCGATGGAGCTGGACGGGCTGTACCTGCGCGTCAGCCGCGACGAGGCGGGCCGCATCGACTGGGAGGCGTGGCTCGGCCCCGAAGGCAAGCCCGACGATACGCCCTTCGTGGTGGAAGGCGCGGACCTCATCCTCCGCAATTCCGATTTCACATGGGCCGACGCGGCGCTCGCGGACACGCAGGTCATTGAGATCACCGGCGTGGACGGGCGCATCGCCGAATTCTCCACCCGGCCCGGCACGCGGACGGCCATGCGGCTGTCCTTCGGCATCGGCAGCGAAGGCGTGCTCGCCGTGGACGGAGAGGGCACGCTCAATCCGCCGAGCCTGCACGCCTCCCTGTGGGTGGACGACCTGCCCCTGATCGCGCTCCGCCCCCTGCTCGGCGGGACGCCCTTCAGCGACATCCTCGGGCGCGTGGCGGTCAAGGGCGGCGTGGGCTTCGGAACGGGCGAGACGAGCGACGCGGCGCAACGGCCCGGCGTTCCCTTCCTCGCCGTCACCGATGCCGAGGCGTCCTTGAAAGACCTTTCCTTCGGGCGCGGCAACAGCCTGTCCGCCGCCGACCGCAAGGCCGGAAAGGACGCGGGTACGCCCGCCGTCCGAGTGCAATTCCTCGCCTGCGGCGGCCTGAACCTCGATACGCGGGCCCGGACCGCCTCCGTCAGGAAACTGTCCGTCACCGCGCCCGTCCTGCGCGTCTCCACCGTTGACGGCGTGGAGCTCGCCATCCCCGGCGCAAAGCCCGCGCCCGTCAAACGAACGCCCGCCGTCAGGACGGACCTGCCCGCCGGACGGCTCACGTCCGCCCTGCCCGACGCCGCCAAGGCGGTTCTCTCCGGCTGGAAACTCACATCCGGCGCGTTCAGCCTGACCAAAGGCACGGTACGGGATACGAAACAAATCCTCGTGGACAACCTCAGCCTCGAAACGGGGCCGCTCACGCAGGACCTGCGCCGGCCCGTCAGCTTTACCCTCGGCGGCAGCGCCGCTCCCGGCAATGCGTTCAAGGCCAAGGGCACGCTGCGGCCCGTACCGCTGCACCTTTCCACCCGGCTCGACGCCTCGGGGCTGCCCCTCGATCTGCTCCGTCCTCTGGGCGTCCTGAGCGGGCTCGCCCCCTTGGGGACCCTCGACGCGGGCCTCGACGTCGTGGTGGAGGAACAGGGAAAGGAACTCGGCGTACGGGCTTCCGGGGCCTTCACCGCGCGCGACGCGACGGTCAGGGACGCCCGCAGCAACAAGACCTACGCGACGTTCCGGCGGCTTACCGTGGACAAGCTCCGGTTTTCGTCCGCCGGGACGTTCGAGGCCGAGGACGTGCTGCTGGATCGCCTCCGCCTGGACGTGGCCCTCACGCCGTCGGGGACGCTGGACATCATGTCCTGCCTGCCCACCGGCAAGCGGGACGGCGGCGCGTCCTTCCGATTCGCCGTCGCCAAGCTGCACCTACAGGACGCGGCTCTGCTGTTCCGGGATCGGCTCCACGCCGCCGGTGCCGCCGTACAGGACATCGACGCGACGTTCACAAACCTGACTTCCTCCGGCATGGCGGACGTCTCTCTGACCGGGCAGCTCGGCGGCGCGCCGATCACCCTGTCCGGCAAGTTCAATCCCTTTTCGACGCCGCCCGCCGCCGCACTGGACTTCACCGCGAAGGGCGTGGACCTCGCCCGCTATTCCGCCTATGCCAAAGCCTATCTGGGCTATCCCGTCCTACAGGGAAGGCTTGATCTCGAAAGCGCCTTCCGCACGTCCGGCTGGAACTTCACCCTCGACAACCGCATCAGACTGGAAAAGCCCGTGCTCGGCCCCAAGGACACCCGCCCCGGCACGCCGGACTACCCCCTGCCGCTCGGCCTCGCGCTTCTGGAGGACCTGCGCGGCAACGTCACGCTGGACCTCCCCGTCTCAGGACGGCTGGACGCTTCGGCGGTGCAGGTGGGCGGACTGGTGGGCAAGGCCGTGGGCGGGCTGTTCGCCAAGGTCGTCACGTCGCCGTTCGCCCTGATCGGAGGCATCGTCGGCCTCGTCACGCCCGACGATCCCGCCGTGCAGCTCGTCGCCTTCGCACCGGGGGAAACGCGGCTCAATCCCGCCGCGCAGGAACGCCTCAAGCGCATCGCCAAGGCGCTGGAATCGCGTCCCAAGATCAGAATCGAACTGATCGGCATGTACGAACCGGCCAGCGACACGCGGGGCCTCAAGCGTCAGCGCGTACTCCGCAAGGTGCTGGCCCGAGCCGGGAAAAACGCCGAGGCGTCCCTCAAGCCCGCCGAGTACGAACGGTTGCTGCGGCAAGTATACAAGGCGTCGTCCGCCGGAAAAAACGGGAACGAAGAACCGGACGTCATGGAACAACGGCTTCAGGCGCGCGAAAACGTGGGGAAGGCCGATCTGGAGGCGCTGGCCCGCAGCCGCGCGGAGCAGGTGCGCGCCTTCCTGCTGCGGCAGTCTCCGGGGCTGGCGAAACGGGTCAGCGTCGCGGTGAAGGGCGGTTCGCCGCTCGTCCGGGCCGGAACCGCGCAGGTGGAACTCCTGTTGCGCTAGAGCGCCCACGCTTCCGGCAGGGGGCAAAAGACGCACCGCAGATTCCGCAAAAAGGCCTCCGAAAAGCCGGGATCGGCCAAACGGGATCGGCCAACACGGATCACCTTTGAACGGTTGCGTTTTTTCAAGGCTGCGTTCAAACAAACGGTTGATGCGGCGGAGGCCGAAAAGCCGCCCCGCGTATCCCGAAGCGGGGCGCGCTTCGGACTCTGCAAACGGGAATGGAGAGTACGAATGGGGCGCATCAACCGCAGCGACAGCCCTCCGCAGCGGCCTTTTCAGTCGGAAGACGCGCCGTCGGCCTCGTCCGCACCGCAGGCGATGAGGACCTTTCAACGCCGGAACACATCCTCCGGCTGACGGGACAGGGTGAAAAATCGGTTTTCGGTACGGCCCGTCTTTGTGGTATATACGCCGCATGGCTTTGAAGAAAACAACCGTTCCACATACAGGAGGTTCCATGAATGTGCCTTTCCGCCTGTCCGGCGCCCGCACGGAGGAGGAGCCGGCGGGGCCGCATGATCCGGGATGCAAAGGCAGGGTGTTCCTCGGAACGCTGCTGACGCTGGCCGTCCTTCTGGCGGGGCCGCCTGCCGCGTGGGCCGCGAAGCTCGCCAACCATATGGACTACCCCGTCGAAGCCTTTTCCCTGTGGTGTCAGGACCCCCATCAACAGTGGGTCGAGCGCAAGCTGAGCGGCCATCTGGACATGGAGCAGCAGGTTTCCGTCACGCTTCCCGAAGAGCCGTGTTTCTTCCTTGAGGCGGACATGGGGGACTATCTGCTGAGCTTCCCGGTGAAGCAGGAACTCCGGCCCGAAGACCGGCTGGACACGAGCTGCATGCCCGATCCGACGCTGGAGGTGTTTCGCGGCAGCGAACCGCTGTTCATCGCGGACGGCGAGGAAAAGGATCGCGACCTCGCCCGCGATCCCGACCGGAACCCGCCGGAAACCGTCTCCATCGGGCCGCTGCTGGACACGTTCCGGGGCGACATGGACGAGGCGGCCTGCCTCAGGTACGGGATTCTCCTGCGCCGCGAGAGCTACAACGACAGCCAGAACATTTCGCTCAAGACCTCGCTGTCGAGCGGCGGCGTGCTCTGGCAGGGCGTCATTTCCCTCTACCGGGACACGGAGTCGAGCATCGTCGGCCTTTCCCTCACCGCGCCGCTCAGCGAAGGGACGCTGCATCGGCTGTTCGGCGAGCTGGCGGCCAAGGACTATAAGCACGCCATGCTCGGCGACGAAGGCCCCGTGTACGCGGATGATCCGATCCTCAGCGACGATCCCGGCGTCCGCGCGCAGGCCGTCCGGGACACGCTCTCCCAGCTTGCCGCCCCGAACGCCGATCCCTACGACGCGCATTTCGAGCCGGACACGCCCGAATGCCGCGAGAAGAAGGAAGGGACTTCCTGTCTCGACCTCGGCGTAGACATCCGCATCGCCCCCGGCAGCAACCGCATCGAGCTGTTCCTTCAGGACGGCGAGGAGTCGCCCGAGTAGGACGGGAAAGATGATTGGGGAGGGGGAGGAGAAACTTTCTGGAGAAAGTTTCTCCTCCCCCTCCCCAA
>CABKMN010000125.1 GCA_902373525.1 uncultured Bilophila sp.
GGGTTTGGGGAAGGGGAGGGGAAGCCCTTCTTCAGAAGGGTTCCCCTCCCCTTCCCCAATCTCATAACTCCCTTCCCTTCCTCTTTTTTTACTGCTCCAGCAAGGCCTTGGCGAAGTCGTCGCCGTTGAAGGGGCGGAGGTCCTCCATCTTTTCGCCGAGGCCGACGTAGGTGATGGGGATGCCGTACTGCATGGATACGGCGACGGCGACGCCGCCCTTGGCCGTACCGTCGAGCTTGGTAAGGATAAGTTCGTCGATCCCGGCGGCCTCCTTGAAGATTTTTGTCTGCTGGAGGGCGTTCTGCCCGGTGGTCGCGTCGATGATCAGGATGCTGCGGTGCGGCGCGCCGGGATGCTTGCGGGCGATGATCTCACGGATTTTGTGCAGCTCGTCCATAAGATTGCTCTTGGTATGCAGACGCCCGGCGGTGTCGACGAAGACGACATCGTAGTGATCGCGGATGGCGATGTCCATGGCTTCCCAGGCCACGGCGGCGGGGTCGGCGTCCTGTCCTTTGGAGTGGAAGCCCGAGCCGGTCCGTTCCGCCCAGATGCCGAGCTGTTCGACGGCGGCGGCGCGGAACGTGTCGGCGGCGGCGAGCAGGACCTTCTTGCCCTGCATCCGGGCGCGATAGGCCAGCTTGGCGATGGTCGTGGTCTTGCCTACGCCGTTGACGCCGATGATCAGCACGACTTCGGGCGGATTCACCGCGACCACGCGGCGCGGAATGCGGAAAATGGCTTCCAGTTCGGCGGCGAGCAGGGGACGGAGTTCTTCGGGCGTGGTGGCGGAAGCGGAGCGCGCGCGGGCCTTGAGGCGTTTGCAGAGTTCCATGGCGGCCTCGACGCCCATATCCGCCATGATGAACAGTTCCTCCAGTTCGTCCCAGAAATCGTCGGACAGGTCGCCGTGGCTGGCGAACAGCGTGGAGAGCCCTTTGCCGAGCTGTTCGCGGGTGCGCTCCAGCCCCTGATGGAGCTTGAGGAAGATGCGGTTGCGTTCGTCCTCCTCGTCCTCAAGATCGAGGGCAAGCGCCAGACGGTACTGGAGTTCGGAGCGGAAATCCGCGACCTCTTCATATTCCATGCGCTCGGCCCATGCGGCGAAGTCGGCCACGAAGGCCCGCGCCTCGTCCTCCGGGGCTCCGAGAGCCGTCAGCAGGAAGCGGATGCGATCCCAGAGTTCGTCACCCGTGCGTGCGTCCGGGCCGAGGTCCTCCAGAACGATGGACAGCCAGACGGACAGGCGGGGCTCGGCCTCACGGAGCGTGAGCAGCAGCGTATCGCGCCAGCCGGAAGGGGCGGCGGGGCTGGAGGCGGGAGCGGCGTTCTGAACAGGACGCTGTTCCCGTGCCGGGGCGGGAGCCTGTACGGGAACGGCTTCCGGAGCGGGGGCCGAAGCGGCGTCGGACACCGGCTCCGTTGTCGGTTCCGGTGCGGCTTCGAAGGGATCGGCTTCGGAACGCGCCTGTTCGGTAAGCTCGACGACGGCTTCCGGTTCCGGCGTGGGGGCGGGCTCGGGAGTGAGGGCTTCAGTTTTTTGAACCGGTGCTTCCGGTTTTTCTGCCGGAGCCGATTCGGCAGGGGACTCCGCCGGTTGCGAATCGGACGTTTGCGCCGGAGTCTGCGGCGTTTCCGGAGCCTCGGAAGTTTTGTTCGACGACCACAGCCGCTTGATGCTCGAGAAGAAACCCATGCTGTCTATCCTTACATAAAGTCTGCGTGTGAAACGGAAATGTCGGGCACGCGTACGATCCGTTTTCTTGCGTACTTGCGCCGTCCCGTCAAGTCCCGGTTTTTGAGGCGCGTCGCCCGTTCCGCAGGCTGGAGGCGGGTATAGGGATTTGGTCTGAAAGGCTCGTTTGCTGAGACTCGGGGGTGGAGAGTTTAAATTTTTTTACAAAATGGCTTGATTTTGATTTAGAGGTATGAGAAAAGACACCTGAACACAGGATTGTCCTGTTTTCTGATTAGGGAATTTCATTAAAGAAAGAAGGAAGGAATACAAATGAAGCGCATCGTGACTCTGCTTCTTGCTGCCGGCCTCGTGCTCGGCGCGGCTGCTGGTTCTCAGGCTGCTGATATCAAGGCCAAGGGCATTTGGCAGAACAACCTGTCTTGGGCCAACCATGCCGCTACCGCCGACCAGGACGCCGACTTCTTCCGCGCCTCCACCCGTCTGCGTACCCAGATCGACGTGATCGCGTCCGAATCCCTGAAGGGCGTCGTGTTCTTCGAAATCGGCCATCAGAACTGGGGCGACAGCAAGTCTGGCGCTGCTCTGGGCAACGACGGCAAGGACGTGAAGGTCCGTTACAGCTATGTTGACTGGGTTATCCCCCAGACCGACGCCAAAGTCCGTATGGGTCTCCAGCCCTTCGGTGTTCCGACCTTCGCCGTGCCGATGGCCGTGCTCGACACCGACGGTGCCGGTATCACCGTTTCCGGTCAGTTCACCGAAAACGTGGGTGCCGCCCTCTTCTGGCTGCGTCCTTACAACAACTATAGCGATCGTCTGGACAACACGTACGGCGACAACAACCATGACGCCATGGACGTCGTGGGCTTGACCGTGCCGTTGACCTTCGATGGCGTGAAGGTCACTCCCTTCGCCATGTACAGCATCATTGGTAAGGATACCGAATTCGGTGCTGGTGCCAACAACACCAACGGTGTTGCCGCTGGCCTGTTGCCCGCTGGTGGCGCTGATCTCGTGGGTGGTGTGAATGATGACCATGGTAATGCTTGGTGGGGTGGCATCACCGGCGAACTGACCATGTTTGATCCCTTCCGCATCGCCGCCGACTTCGCGTATGGTAGTGTTGATATGGGTGAAGTTGGTAACTTTGATATGAAGCGTGCCGGTTGGTATGCCGCTCTGTCCGCCGAGTATAAGCTGGACTACCTGACCCCCGCCCTGACCGGTTGGTATGCTTCCGGTGATGACGACAACGCGCTGGACGGCTCCGAACGTATGCCTATCATCGACACCGACGTGGCTCTGACCTCTTACGGCTTCGATGGCGGCACCTACAACCGTTCTTCCACCTTCAACGGCACCAGCCTTTCCGGTACTTGGGGTATCGTTGCCGAACTGAAGGACATTTCCTTCATGGAAGACCTGACCCATGTGTTCCGCGTCGGCTTCATTCAGGGTACCAACAACTCTGAAATGCTCAAGTCTGGTTTTGTCTCTGGCATGACCAGCGTCGGCAACGACCTGTACCTGACCCATCACGACCGTATGTGGGAAGTCAACCTCGACACCCAGTACCAGATCTACAAGGACCTCACCCTCGCTTTCGAACTGGGTTACATCAACCTGGACTACGACGAAAACCTGTGGGGTACCGACGCCTACCACGAAAACAACTTCAAGGCTGCTATGAGCCTGAACTACAAGTTCTAATTGTAAGTTGAGATTCGTTTGAGAGAGGGAGAGGGCTTCGGCCTTCTCCCTCTCTTTTTTTGATTTTGTTCTTTTTTTCTCATTTTTGGGCGGATAAACGGCCCGCCTTGGATGGAAAAAAGATTTCTCACCAAAAAAAGAAAACGAAAAAAGCATATTGTCTTCTAAAAAGCGTTGCCTCCTGTTAGCGGAAAAGCACCTTCCCCCCTTGACTCGACAATCACGCAGGGATTAGAGTTCGCGCAAAAGAGGAACAACCCTTTGCCGTAAGAAGGCTTGTTCCTGAGAGAAACTCTTTCAGGGGGGATTTGATATGCCTTCATGGATGTATTTTGTGCTGGCGCTTGCCGGTCTGTTCGGTGGGTACTTCGTGTACGGGGCTTTTGTGGAAAAGGTGTTCGGCCCTGATCCCAATCGGCCTACGCCCGCCTGCAAGATGCCCGACGGTGTGGACTATGTGGAGATGAGTCCCGCCAAGGTCTTTCTGATTCAGTTGCTGAACATTGCCGGTCTCGGCCCCGTGTTCGGTCCGATTCTGGGCGCTCTGTACGGTCCCATCGCCCTGCTGTGGGTGGTTATCGGCTGCGTGTTCGCCGGAGCCGTGCATGACTACTTCTCCGGGATGCTGTCCGTCCGGTACAGCGGCAAGTCCGTGCCCGACATCGTCGGATACAACCTCGGCGACGCCATCAAGAAGCTGATGCGCGTGTTCGCCGTGGTTCTGCTTGTTCTCGTGGGCGTGGTCTTCGTCGCCGGTCCCGCCGGTCTGATGGCTCACCTGACCGGTATGAACAGCATGATTTTTGTGGCGATCATCTTCGCGTACTATTTCCTCGCCACCATTCTGCCCGTGGACAAGATCATCGGCCGTATTTATCCGTTCTTCGCCGTCCTGCTGGTGTTCATGGCCGTGGGGCTGCTGAGCGCCCTCATCTTCAAGGGCTATACCTTCTACAACAACATCGAATGGACGACGCAGAGCCCCGCCGGTCTGCCCGCGTGGCCGCTGGTGTTCATCACCATCGCCTGCGGTGCCTGTTCCGGCTTCCACGCTACGCAGTCGCCTCTGATGGCCCGTTGCATCAACAATGAAAAGCATGGCCGCAAGGTTTTCTACGGCGCGATGATCGCCGAAGGCGTCATCGGCCTGATCTGGGTGACGCTCGGCATGTCCTTCTACCCCGATACCGCCGCTCTCGCCGCCGCTCTCGGTCCCAAGGGCAACGCCGCGCTGGTCGTGAACAATATTTCCGTGGAACTGCTCGGCGCGTTCGGCGGCGCCCTTGCCGTCCTCGGCGTCGTGGTGCTGCCCGTGACCTCCGGCGATACGGCGTTCCGCGCCGCTCGTCTGACCATCGCCGACGCCCTCGGCTTTGACCAGCGTCCGCACAAGAACCGTCTGATGCTCGCCATCCCGCTGTTCGTCGTGGGCGTCGCGCTGAACTTCATTCCCTTCGGGATGCTGTGGCGCTACTTCGGGTTTGCGAACCAGGCCCTCGCCGCCATCGTGCTGTGGTCCGCCGCCGCGTACCTTCTGCACCGCGGCAAGTTCCACTGGATCGCTTCCGTGCCCGCCATGTTCATGACCGCCGTGAGCGCCGTGTACATCTGCTACGAAAAGAGCATGGGCTTCGGCATGTCCTATGAAATGTCGAACATCGTGGGCATCGGCATCACCATCATCTGCTTCATCCTGCTGGTGACCGTGGGCCGCAAGATTCAGCCTTCCGACGATATGAACGCCTAAACGTTGACGAAACGGGCGTTCCCTCGTGGACGCCTCCCTTTCCGGCAGATCGGGTACGCCCCGGTCTGCCGGTTTGTTTTTGGTCAAGCGGATGGTTCCCGTTTCCCCGGCCCGGCAGGCGTTCCGGCCCGTCGCCCGTCCGCCTTTGGAGGACGCGGGGTGCCGGAGCGGAGGTTCCCTTGGATCGCTTCCGGGGCGTTTTCAGAGCATTGCCTTTTTATTTGTTCCGGTTATAGTCTGCCGTCCTTCTCGGAAACATGTTTCCGGGAGGGGGAGGTTGTTCCTCTCTCGTTCTTTTTTCCTTTGCAGAGGTGTTTCATGTCGACCAGACGCCGTGCCTATCTTACAGAAATGCGAACCCAGCTTTCTCTCGCCGTCCCCGCGCTGCTGGCGCAGGTGGCGATGATTTCGATGGGGTTTGTGGACATGGTCATGACCGGTCGGGTAGGGCCGGTGGACATGGCCGCCGTGGCGCTGGCCGGTTCGCTCTGGGTACCGCTCGTCCTGTTCGGGCAGGGGCTGCTGCTTGCGGTCACGCCGTGCGTGGCGCAGCTTCGGGGCGCCGGAGCCGTACGCAACGCCGATCATTTGCAGGGCGTCGGGCACGTCATGCGGCAGGGCGTCTGGATGGCGTTGGCCATTTCCGTGCCGCTGATCCTCATCGTGAACCTGCTTTCCCATCATCTTGCGGACATGGGCGTGGAAGGCGACCTCGGCGTGATGACCGGGCAGTACCTGCGGGCGATTGTCTGGGGGGCTCCGGCCTACCTGCTGTTCGTGGCGCTGCGTTGCGGCATGGAAGGGATGGCGCTCATGCGTCCCGCCATGTTTGCGGGATTCATGGGGTTGCTCATCAACATCCCGAGCAACTACGTCCTGATTTTCGGCAAGCTCGGCCTGCCCGCGCTCGGCGGGCCGGGGACGGGCGTGGCGACGGCCATCGTCTATTGGGTCATGTTCTTTACGATGGTGGTCTACGTGTTCCGGCAGCCGCATCTGCGCGCGCTGATGGTGCTCCGGGCGTGGGAACGTCCGGTATGGGCGACGCTCAAAAAACTGGTGGGCATCGGTTTTCCCGGCGCACTGGCAATGCTGTTCGAGGTGACGCTGTTCGCCGCCGTGGCTCTGCTCATCGCGCCGCTCGGGGCCATTCAGGTGGCGGGGCATCAGGTCGCGCTGAATTTCAGCTCCCTGTTGTTCATGGTGCCCATGTCCATCGGTACGGCGGCGACCATCCGCACGGGATTCGCCATCGGCCGCAAGTCCGTGGATGGCGTACGCACGGCGAGCCGGTCCTCTTGGCTTCTGGCCTGCATGGCGGCGGTGTGTACGGCGACCGTGACCGCGCTTTGGCGGGGGCAGATCGCCGCCGTGTACAACGACGATCCCGCGGTGCTCGGTCTGGCGTCGCATCTGCTTCTTTTCGCCGCGACCTATCAACTGACCGACGCCATTCAGGTGGTCAGCGTCGGCATCCTGCGCGGGTACAACGACACGCGGGCGATCCTGTGCGTGACGCTCGTGTCCTATTGGGTATTCGCCCTGCCGCTCGGCTACACGCTCGGCAGGACGCATCTCTGGGGCGCGCCCCTTGGCCCGCAGGGGTTCTGGACGGCCTTCATCGTCGGCGTATCCATCGCCGCCGTCCTGCTGTTTTTCCGTGTCCGCGTGCTGGAGCGTCGTCTTCTGTCGGGGTTTGACCGGATCAAGGTGATGGAAGGATAAGATTGGGGAGGGGAAGGGGACGCTTTTGAAAAAGCGCCCCCTTCCCCTCCCCAAACCC
>CABKMN010000126.1 GCA_902373525.1 uncultured Bilophila sp.
GAGGGATGGGGTTTGGGGAAGGGAGGGAAACCCCTTCCCCAATGTAAAAATTCAAACCGGAAGGTAATGAACCATGCATATATCGGAAGGCGTCCTTTCTCCGGCGGTGCTCGGCGCGGGCGCGGTGCTGGCTGCGGCGGGCATCGCGGTGGGGCTGCGCAAACTGGACTACGATCGGCTGATGACGGTGGCGATTCTGGCGGCGACCTTTTTTGTAGGGTCGCTCATCCACGTACCCGTCGGGCCGAGCAGCGTCCACCTCATCCTCAACGGGCTGCTCGGAATGCTCCTCGGGTGGGCGGCGTTCCCGTCCATCTTCGTCGCGCTCATGCTTCAGGCGATCCTGTTTCAGTACGGCGGCATCACCGTACTGGGCGTGAACACCTTCAATATGGCCTTCCCAGCGGTCGTCTGCTATTACCTTTTCCGGCCCATGCTGACGGAGTCCGCCCGGCGGCGGGCCATCGGAGCATTCTGTTGCGGGGCGCTGTCCGTCGCGGGGGCCGGCCTGCTGACGGCCCTTTCCCTGAGCTTCAGCGACGAAGGGTTCTTCCGCACGGCGGAAATCCTGTTTCTGGCGCACATCCCGGTCATGATCGTGGAAGGCGTGATCACCTCGCTGGCGGTTTCCTTCATCGCCAGAGTCCGCCCGGAAATCCTGCAATTTTCCAAGTAAGGAACGCGTATGCGCATGTTTCGTCTTGTGTGTCTGTCCCTGTGCCTGCTGTTCGCGTCGGCCACGTTCGCGTCGGCGCACCGCGTCAACATCTTCGCGTATGTGGACGGCGGCGAGATTCAGGTGGAATGCGGCTTCAACAGAAGCCAGAAGGTCAGGCAGGGGACCGTTGAGGTGTTCGACGCGGTCACCGGCGGCAAGCTGTTGCAGGGAACCACGGACGGCAACGGCGTGTTCCGCTTCCCGGTGACGGAGGCCCTCCGCGACGCCGGGCATGACCTGACCGTCCGCATCATCGCCGGAGAAGGCCATCAGAACGAGTGGACCGTCGCCGCCGACGAACTCAAGGCCGCCACGGTTTCCGGCGCCTCCGGCACTTCCGCGGCCCTGACCTCCGGCACGCCCGCGTCCGCGCCAGCCTCCGCCCCTGCGGGCGAGGCGGTTTCCGGTGCCGCTCCGGCCGTCCCCGCCGGGACGCCCGCGCCCGCCGTTTCCGGCGGCGCGACGCCCGAAGAGGTCGAACGCATCGTCAACGCCGCGCTCGACGCCAAGCTGTCCCCCATCAAGCACCTGCTCGCGGAGCAGGTCGAAGCGGGCCCGAACCTCCGGGACGTCATCGGAGGCATCGGCTGGATTTTCGGCCTGATCGGCGTGGCGGCGTATTTCAGGCGTCGCGGCTGATGTTCGACGAACCGTTCGCACGGGGCCGGTCTTTGATACACGCGCTGGACCCCAGAATCCGTCTTGCGGCGGCCTTTGCGTGCGCCGCCTGTCTGGCGGTGGTGCGTCGTCCCGAAGCGGCCGGTGCCGGGCTGGTCATGGCGGCGCTGCTGCTCGCCCTGAGCAGGCCGCCGATGGGGGCCGTCCTTTGGCGGCTGGCGGCGGTCAACGTCTTCATCCTGTTTCTTTGGTTTACGGTCCCGTTTTCCGTGCCCGGCGACGTCCTGGCGGCGTGGGGGCCGCTGGAGATCACCCGGCAGGGCGTGCGGCTGGCCCTGCTCGTGACCGTCAAGGCCAACGCTATTGTGCTGACCTTCCTCGCGCTGGTGGCGACGATGGATTCGCCCACGGTCGGCTACGCGCTGGAGCGGCTGGGCTTTCCCTCCAAGCTGGTCTTTCTGTTCCTGTTCACGTACCGTTACCTGCACGTCATCGCGGAGGAATGGCGCAAGCTGCATGTGGCGGCGCGCCTGCGGGGCTTCGTCCCCAGAACGAACATGCACACCTACCGGGCCATCGGCAACATGCTGGGCATGGTCTTTGTGCAGAGTTTCGACCGTTCCGTCCGGGTGTACGAGGCCATGTTGCTGCGCGGGTTTTCCGGACGGTTCCGGTCCGTGACCGCCTTCCGGGCGACGTCCCGCGACGCCGTGTTCGCCGTGGCGGCGTTCGCGGGGGCGGTCGGGCTCGTCGCCTTCGATCTGTATCTGGAGTTTTTCCGTGGCTGATTCGCCTCTTTTCGCGCTTGAGCGTCTTTCGTTCGCCTACCCCGGCGGGCGGCGGGTTTTCGAGGACATGTCCTTCGCCCTGTACCCCGACCGCCGGATCGGTCTGTACGGTCCCAACGGCAGCGGCAAGACGACGTTTTTCCGGCTGATCATGGGGCTGGCGAAGCCGCAGGCGGGCCGGATCGTCTTTCACGGCAGGCCGGTGGAGTCCGAAAAGGACTTCCGGGAACTGCGCTGCAGGATCGGGCTGGTGTTGCAGCATGCCGAGGACCAGTTGTTCTGTCCCACCGTGCTGGAGGACGTGGCCTTCGGGCCGCTCAATCTGGGGCTTTCGCAGGACGAAGCCCGAACCCGCGCCGTCGCGACGCTGGAACGGCTCGGCCTCGGCGGGTTCGAGAACCGGCTGACGCACCGTCTCTCCGGCGGGGAAAAGAAACTGGTGTCGCTGGCCACCGTGCTGGCGATGGAGCCCGAGGCCCTGTTGCTCGACGAACCCACCAACGGATTGGACCCTGAAGCGCGGAAGCGGATCATCGGCGTCCTCAAGACCATCCCCACGGCCCGGATCATCATTTCGCACGACTGGGATTTTCTGGCGGAAACCTCCTCGGAGTATCTGACGGTCGTGGACGGGCGGCTGACGGACACCGCGCCCTCGCTGGCGCACGCGCATTTCCATGTGCATCCGCTCGGCGACAATCCGCACGAGCACTAGGGCTCCGGGCCTTCTCTCAACGACTTCCGGTCGTTTTGTCGGCATGTCTGTTCCGTTATATATCAGATCAGGCCGGATACGTTCTGTTACAAAACGCTGCGTTCGCCACACGCTGACGAAACATTCGCGGGCTAGGGTTCTTCCTGTAGCGCGGTACTGCGCTGCAAAGGAGAATACCATGTTGAAGACTGCATGTATGCTCGTGGCCGGGGTTATGGTTCTGAGCCTTTCCGCCGGTTCGGCGCTCGCGGACAACACCGACAAACTGATGGCCGGGGCGTCCTGGGTTTCCCTCGGGACCACCGGCGACACGGGCACGTATCCGGTCGATCCGCAAACCGGAAAGCGGCCCGGCGTCATCGACTGGGCGGGCGCGGGCAAGGACGTCTCCCGGCATCCCGACGGGCCCCACCATGATGTTCAGACCTGCGGCATCTGCAAGTAACGCGGAGGCCGAAAAGGAGAGCCGCGCCTCTCCTTTTCTTTTACCCGCAAGTGGGGCATCTTTGAAACGGAGGCCGGAGGGGGCCTTCGTCCCGAGCCGGGGGCGTTCTTCCGGCGGCTTTTTTCCGGGAGGGGAACCGTGGCGCAAATCCGTCTTCTGGTCGTTGACGACGACGCCGACATCCGCGAACTGCTTTCCGCCTATCTCGCCCGCTACGACATGGACGTGGAGACGGCGGCGGACGGCGCGAGCCTGTTCGACAAGCTGGAACACGCGCGTTTCGATCTGATCATTCTGGACATCATGCTTCCCGGCGAGGACGGCCTGAGCCTGTGCCGCCGTCTGCGGAGCACCTCTTCGATTCCGGTCATTTTTCTGACCGCGCTGGACAGCGCCACCGACCGGGTGGTCGGGCTGGAACTGGGGGCCGACGATTATGTGGTCAAGCCCTTCGATCCCCGCGAACTGCTGGCCCGCATCCGTACCGTGCTCCGGCGGACGTCCGAGGTCGGGCAGGCTCCCCAGTCGGACCTGCGGACGTTCGCGGGCTGGACCCTCAACGTCCGTTCCCGCGAGCTGTCGCGCGACGACGAGCGGATCACCCTCAGCGACGCCCTGTACCGCCTGCTCATGGTCTTTCTCGACGCGCCGTTCGCCGTCCTGAGCCGCGAGTACCTGCTCCGCCAGACGCAGGGACGGGATGCGGACGTGTTCGACCGCAGCGTGGACATTCAGGTGAGCCGCCTGCGCGCCCTGCTCAGGGACACGGGCACGACCCGGATCATCAAGACCGTGCGGGGCGGCGGCTATATGCTCTCCGCCGACGTGGAGCACGCGTGAACGTCTCCCGCCTGCTCCCCAGAACGCTTTTCGGGCGGTTCTTCCTGATCAGCGTGATCAGCCTGCTCCTGTTCTGGGCGCTGGTCTTCCCCCTGATCAGTTACTGGAAGAATCAGGCCCTGTTCCGCGCGGTGACGTTCAACGAAAGCCGCCTGTTCCTGACCCATATCCGGCTGCTGGACAAGCTCCCGGTGATCCCGCAGCGGGACGATCTGTTCAATCCCCACGACGACGTGTTTTCCATCCATGTTTCGCGGGAGGACCCCGGCGTTCGGACGGAAGGCGCGTATTCGCAGGGACTGCGGGAGCGTCTGGAACAGGCCCTGCGGCAGGAAGGGATCGCCTACGCGGCCCTTTCCGCACGGATTCAGGTCTTTTCCGTCCCGCCTTCCGACCCGGAGGTGAAGCGCTGGTACGCGGACCTCGCCCCGTTTCTGACCTACCGCTACATGCGGGTGGAAATCGCCCTTGAGCGACCCGACGGCACATGGATATACGCGATCCACCGTGTGGACATCATGCCGCAAAACCGGCTGTGGGTGGTGCTTTCCTCCATCGCGCTGGAGTTTTTCCT
Source organism: uncultured Bilophila sp. (assembly GCA_902373525.1). GTDB lineage: Bacteria > Desulfobacterota > Desulfovibrionia > Desulfovibrionales > Desulfovibrionaceae > Bilophila. The sequence continues at coordinate 4,699 of CABKMN010000126.1, forward strand.
CGTCATCGGCGGGGTGGTGCTGGCGTTGCAGTGGCTGCTGCGGCCCCTGCGGGAACTGGTGGCGGCCACGGAACGCTTCGCCAAGGACAAGGACGTGGAACCGCTCCGGGTCGATGTCGGGCCGGTGGAGGTGCGGGAGGCCGCTGCGGCGTTCAACCGCCTGTTTCGGAATATCCGGCAGGCCTTTGTGGAGCGCGAACGGTTCCTGACCTCGTTCTCGCACGATCTGCGCACTCCGCTCACGCGGCTGAGGCTGCGGCTCGAACAGGTAGAGCAGGACGAACTGCGGGAAAAGCTCTGCGCCGACGTGGACGACCTCAAGAATACGCTCAACGAAACCATCACGTTTCTCAGAAGTACGCGGAGCAAGGACGAAGTACGGCATGCGGTGCCGGTCATGCCGCTCCTGCGGGCGCTTGTGGAGGACAGGCAGGGCATCGGGCAGCCCGTCACCCTCGCCGGGGACACGGATGCGGTGCTCATGAGCTGGCCCGATCGCCTCAGAAGCTGTTTCGAGAACGTGGTGGACAACGCCCTGCGCTATGCCGGAAGGGCGGATATCCGCGTCTCTCTTGAAAGGGGGCAGAACAGGACGTGGCTGCACATCGACTTCACGGACGACGGGCCGGGCATTCCCGAAGACAAGCTCGAACTCGTGCTGGAGCCCTATGTGCGGCTTGAAACGTCCCGGAATCCCGGCACGGGCGGGCACGGGCTCGGCCTGTCCATCGTCAGGAATCTTGTGCGGGAAAGCGGCGGGCATGTGGTTCTGGCCAACCGCCCCGAGGGCGGGCTGCTGGTACGGCTGTTGTTTCCCGTCTGATCGCCGTGTTGAACACCGTAACCGGACGAGGTGGCCCTATGCGGAACTGGAACTGTTTTTCGCCCCGGTGCATCGCCTTCGGGGAAGGCAAGGCTTCCGAAACCGGCGCGTTCGCCGCGCAGTGGGGCAGGGGGCGGGCGCTTGTTGTTACCGGACCGTATCTGTTGCGCTCGGGCACGGTCGACCCCGTGCTCCGTTCGCTGCGCGAGGCGGGGCTGCTCGGGCCGATCTATTCGGACATTGATTCCGAACCCACGGATCGCCATGTGGACGAGGCGCTGGCGTTGTTCCGGCACGAAGGCTGCGGGACCATCGTGGCCTGCGGGGGCGGCGGCCCCATCGACGTCGCCAAGGCGGTCAGCCTGCTGCACGCCAACGGCGGGCATATCCGCGACTACCGGGGGGTGGGCCGGGTGCGGAAACCGGGCGTTCCGATCCTTGCGATCCCGACCACGGCGGGATCGGGGAGCGAGGTGTCCGGCACCACGATCATCACCGATACGGCGGCCCACGAAAAACTGCTTGTGATTTCCCCGTACCTCATGCCGGAAGCGGCCATCCTCGACCCGGAACTGACCTTCGGCATGCCTCCGGCGCTGACCGCCGCCACCGGTGTGGACGCGCTCACCCACGCCATCGAATCCTGCGTTTCCCGCAAGGCCACCGAACTGACCATCGAGTTTTCGTTGCGGGCCGCCGGACGGCTGGCGCGGTTCCTGCCCGTGGCCTTTGCGGCGCCCGATCACGCCGAGGCGCGGGGCGAGTGTCTGCTCGGTTCGCTGGAGGCGGGGATCGCCTTTACCAACAGTTCCGTGGGGCTGGTACACGGCATGGCCCGCCCGCTCGGAGCGAAGTTCGGGGTCCCGCACGGCGTGAGCAATGCGGTTCTGCTGGAAACGGTCATGGGCTTTTCCCTTCCCGGAGCGCCGGAACGGTACGCGCGTCTGGCGCGGGCGATGGGAGCCGACGCGGACGGGCTTTCGCCGGAGGCGGCCCGAGCCGGGCTTCGCCTCGTGCATGACCTCGTGCGGGAGCTGCATATCCCGAAACTCCGGGACCTGCTGTCCTGGGAGGCGTTCGAGGCGCAACTGCCCACGATGGTGCGCGAGGCCATCGCCAGCGGCAGCCCGGACAACAACCCGCGTCTCGCCTCACCGGAGGAGATCGCCGCGCTGTACGAGGCCGCCTTTTCGTTTTCCGAAGAGTGAACACGGCCTTTCGCTACGCAATCAAAAGGGCGGGCCGGGAAACGTTCCCAGCCCGCCCTTCGGTAAGGAGGCCTGTTGTGCGATCAGCCGGATTTTCGGTCCGTTCAGCCGACGAGCTTGGCGTAGTCTGCGGCGGAGATGCGTCCGCCCTCATC
>CABKMN010000127.1 GCA_902373525.1 uncultured Bilophila sp.
GCCCCCGGCGCCCCCTCCTCTCCTCTTCCCAAGACGTTCGGCCTTATCGAATCCCTGTTCGCGGCTTTCTCCGTCGGCGTCGTCCGAGGGGGAAAGCCGCGTTTTTGTCGGAAGAGGAAATGTCATGAAAAAACATCCAGGTCCATTGATTTGAAACGAAGGAATATTTTTAAGGTATTGGTATGAAATTGTTTGAGAAGAACGGGACAGGAAAAACAATACGCGGCGGGTCCGTTTTCGCGTAGCATGGCATGCGGTCGGAGGATGAACGACGCGGGGCCGGAATCCGTTTGACGGAAAGAAGAGTATTCGGGCGCTGACGAAAATATTTTTCCCGGAGTGTAACAAATCGGGCTTCACCGGCACACTCAGGATATACAGGGGCTTTTCCCGCGCCCGTTCCGCGTAAGGCGGGACGGAGCCATGTCAAAAGGACGAGAGTTCATGAAGGATGCGGGCGAAGCCGCCTTGCGGGCCGTGCTGGACGGCGACACGGAAGCGTTCCGGGACGTTCTGCGGCTTTACGGGCCGCGCGTGCAGCGCCTCGTCGCGGCGCACGTTCTGCCGCACGAAGTGCCGGAGGTGGCGCAGGAAACCTTTGTGCGCGCCTACGGAAGCCTGCGGTCCTACCGGGGGCGTTCCTTTGAACGCTGGCTGGCGACCATCGCCTTGCGCTGCTGTTACGAGCGGCTACGCGAGCGGTACAGGCCGGAGGAAACGTTCAGCTCCCTGTCCGCCGACGAGGAGAGCCCGGAGGAAGGGCTGACCGACCGGGCGTCGCTCCGTCTCTACGAAGAGGAAAGCGCGCGCCGGGACCTCCGGGAAAACCTCGAAGCCGCCCTGCGGCATCTGGAGCCGAAGGATCGCATGCTGCTGACGCTGACGTTTCTGGAAGGGCATTCCGTCGCGGAAACGGCGGCCATGATGGAAATGAGCGAAATCAACGTCCGGGTCCGGGTTCACCGGAGCAAGGCGCGCCTGCGCCAACTGCTCGGCCCGGACGACCTCGGGAGGACGAAATGAGCCTGATGCAGAAGCTGATACGGGCCGTGTCCGGCGACAGGGACGCGGCGGGCGGCGACCCGCTGGAAGCGGCGCGCCGGTGCTGGATCGCGGGAAAGCCCGACCTGCCTCCTCTCGGGGAGGACTGGGAGGAGCGGGTGATGTTCGCCGTCCGGGCCCGCTCCGTACGGGACCCCGAAGTGCCCGACTGGCTGGCGGAACGCTTCCGGCCCCTTGCGCTGGCGAACGTCGCCATTATCCTTTGTACGCTGCTGCTGTTCTGGCACGCCGGGGACCCGACCCCGGCCCTTGCCGACTACGAGCAGAGCGCCGTTTCCAGCTACGAGGTGTTTTTCTGATGCGTACCCGCCTTAAGAGCCTGTTGGCCCTCGCCCTGACCTTCGTTGCGGGGTGCCTCGTCGGCGTGACCGTCGCCGTCAGCCAGCCCGGCTGGTTCAGGAGCTTCCGGCAGCCCCCCGGACCGGAGCGCGCCGTGGACCATCTGACGGGCATGCTGGACCTCTCCCCGGAACAACGGAAACGGGTCCGGGAGGTCTTCGTCCGGCTCCATCCCCAGTTCGTAAAGGAATCCGAGCGGGCGCGGGCGTTTCGGAAGGAGTTCATGATCCAGCACTTCAACGAAATGGCCCCCATCCTCGACGAACGCCAGAAGGCCGTGGCCCGGGAATTCCTGGACAACCATCTGAGTAAGCATCGAAACAAGGACGTCATGCCGCCTCCCCCACAGGAATAAGGGATAGCGGATTGTTCCCTTCCGGCGCGCCGTTCGGCAGGACAAGCCGAAAGACGAGGCGACGAGCGGCCCGCGCAACGCGGCGCGGAGGCTGCCGGAGGCCGCGTTCTTCGGCGGGATGAACCTTTGAAAGATGAAACGTTTCAAAGGGAATCCGCGCCCGGACGCGCCGGAAGATTCCACACCGCCGACAGGCGGCATAACACGCTCCCACGGAGCGCTTTCCATCGGAAACGTTGATGAAAAAGAAACTGTTCCTCATCGCGGCGCTCGTCGTCGCCGCAGCCGCCGTCGTCTGGTACGCGCTCCGCGCCGATCAGGGCGACGGCATCGCCTACCTGACGGAACCCGTGATCACCGGCGGCCTCGTAAAGACCGTCAACGCCACGGGCGAAGTCGGAGCCGTCCAACTGGTCAGCGTCGGCGCGCAGGTCGGCGGGCAGATCAAGAAACTGCACGTCGTCCTCGGGCAGGACGTGAAAAAAGGCGATCTCATCGCCGAAATCGATTCGGTGCCCCAGCTCAACCAGCTCGAAACGGACAAGGCCAAGCTCGAATCCTACACATCGCAGCTCGCCGCCAAGAAGGTCGCCCTCAAAATCGCCAAGACCAAATACGACCGCGAACTTCAGCTCAAGAAACGCGACGCCTCCTCGAAGGAAAGCCTTGAGGACGCGGAGAACGCCTACGCCCTCGCCAAGGCCGAAGTGACCGAACTCGAATCCCTGATCCGGCAGAGCCGGATCGCCGTGAACACGGACGAGGTCAACCTCGGCTATACCCGCATCACCGCGCCGCTCGACGGGACCATCGTGTCCGTGCCCGTGGACGAGGGCCAGACGGTCAACGCCAACCAGACCACGCCGACCATCGTGCAGATCGCGGACCTCGACAAGATGGAACTCAAGATCGAAATCTCCGAGGGCGACATCACCGCCGTGAAGCCCGGCATGCCCATCCGGTACACCATCCTGTCCGATCCCGAGACGGTCTACGACGCCATCCTGACCTCCATCGACCCCGGCCTGACCACGCTCACGGACGGCAGCTACAAGACGACCTCATCCACGGGGAGTTCGGCCTCCTCATCGGCCTCCTCGTCCTCGAACAACGCGGTGTATTATTACGGCAAGGCGCTCATCGACAACAAGGGCGGGCCACTCCGCATCGGCATGACCACCCAGACCATGATCACCGTCGCCAATGCGGAAAACGCCCTCCTCGCCCCGGTCGTCGCCGTGACCGCGCGGGACGGGAAAAAATACGTTCGCGTGCTCAACGCCGCCGGACAGCCCGAGGAACGAGAAGTCACCACCGGCCTCTCCGACGGCATCCATATCCAAATCCTTTCCGGACTCAAGGCGGGGGACGACGTGATCACGGCCCAACTGACCCAGAAGGAACGCGACGCCGAGCTGAAACAGCGCCATCGGGGACCGCGCCTATGAACATCATTGAAGCCGAAGGCCTCAACAAGTTCTACGGGAGCGGACAGAACCGCGTCCATGTGCTCAAGGACGTGACCTTCTCCGTGGCCGAGGGCGATTTCGTCGCCATCATCGGGCAGTCCGGCTCCGGCAAGTCCACGCTCATGAACATCCTCGGCTGTCTCGACACCCAGTCCTCCGGCGTCTGCCGCATCGACGGCGTGGACATCGGGACGCTGGACGGCGACGGGCTCGCGGAACTGCGGGGCAAGCGCATCGGGTTCATCTTCCAGCGCTACAACCTCCTGTCCACGCTGTCCGCCACGGAAAACGTCGCGCTCCCGGCGATCTACGCCGGAGCCGACCGCAAGACGCGTCTGGAACGCGCTAGGGAACTGCTCACGGACCTCGGGCTGGACGACAAGCTGGAGAACCGGCCCAACGAACTGTCCGGCGGCCAGCAGCAACGCGTGTCCATCGCCCGCGCGCTCATGAACGGCGGCAGCATCATCCTCGCCGACGAACCCACGGGCGCGCTGGACTCCAAAAGCGGCGAAAACGTCATGGACATCCTCACGGAGCTCAACCGGCGGGGCCACACCATCATCGTCGTGACCCACGACCACCACATCGCGGGGTTCGCCAGCCGGATCATTGAGATCAAGGACGGCGCGATCATTTCCGACACCCGGAGCCGTCCCCTCAAACCCGCCCCGGAACGCGAGGAACGCACGGCCTCCCGGCCCTCGCTCCTGTTCCGCAAGGATCAGTTCGTCGAGGCGTTCAAGATGTCGGTGCAGGCCATCCTCGCGCACAAGATGCGCTCCGTGCTGACCATGCTCGGGATCATCATCGGCATCGCCTCGGTGGTGTCCGTGGTGGCGCTCGGGCGGGGATCGCAGGCCAAAATCATCGCGGACATCAGCTCGATGGGCACGAACACCATCAACGTCTATCCCGGCAAGGGCTTCGGGGACCGCAAATCGGACAAGGTCAAGACCCTCACGGTCGCGGACTCCGAAATCCTCGGCAAACAGAGCTACATCGCCAGCGCCACGCCCAGCACAGCGACCACCGGCACGCTGGTCTACCGCAACATCTCGGTCAACGCGCAGCTCAGCGGCGTGGGCGAACAGTATTTCGACGTGAAGGGGCTCAAGCCCGCGATGGGGCGTTTCTTCAACGCCGACGACGTGAAGGCCAACGCCTCCTACGTGGTCATCGACGACAACACGTGGAAGAAGCTGTTCCCCGAGGGCGGCGATCCGGTGGGCAAGGTGCTGCTGTTCAACCGCCAGCCGCTCGAAATCATCGCCGTGGCCGAAAAGCAGGACACCGTGTTCGGCCCCACGGACACGCTCAACCTGTGGGCCCCGTACACCACGGTCATGCGCAAGATCACCGGGCAGAAGCACATCTCGTCGGTCATCGTCAAGGTGAAGGACAGCGTGATGCCGCTCATGGCGGAAAAGAACCTCACCGCCCTGCTCACGGCCCGGCACGGCAAGGAGGACTTCTTCACCGTGAATACGGACAGCATCAAGAAGACCATCGAAAACACCACCGGCACGATGGCCCTGCTCATCTCCGGCATCGCGCTGATCTCGCTGGTCGTGGGCGGCATCGGGGTCATGAACATCATGCTGGTGTCGGTCACGGAGCGCACTCGGGAAATCGGGCTGCGCATGGCCATCGGCGCGAAACAGGGCAACATCATGGAACAGTTCCTGATCGAGGCCGTGCTCATCTGCGTCATCGGCGGCGCGCTCGGCATCGCCCTTTCGTACGCCATCGGCATCGTCTTCGGCCTGCTCGTCACCAACTTCGCCATGTCCTATTCCGCCGGGTCCATGCTGCTGGCGCTGGTCTGCTCGTCGGCCATCGGCATCGTCTTCGGCTTCATGCCCGCGCGGAACGCCTCCCGCCTCAACCCCATCGAAGCGCTTTCAAGGGAATGACCATGAACCTCACACGACTGACCGTCGCCCTGCTGCTGGCCTGCCTGACCGGCTGCGCCAACTACCCGATGGGCGACCTGAAAACCGACCTGCTCCCGGCGGAGGACGTGGCGGCGCGCTACAGCCTGAACACCGCGTGGTGGAAGGGCTACGGGGACGCGGACCTCGACCGGCTCGTGGCCTCGGCGCTGGAACGGAACGTGGACTTCGCCCGCAGCGCCGTTGCGGTCAACCGGGCGTTGTATCAGGCGAAGCTCCTGTCCGCCGATCTCGTGCCCACGTTCTCGGCGGACGCCTCGGCCTCGACCTCGCACAACATCGACAACGGCAACGCCGCGCGGGCCTACAACAGCGAATTCGGCGTCAGCTACGAAGTGGACCTGTGGCAAAAGCTCCGCAACGCCGCCACCGCGCAGGAATGGGAATACACGGCCACGATGGAGGACCGCGAAGCCGCGCGGCTGGCCCTCGTCAACAACGTGGTGGACACCTATTTCGATCTGAAATACCTCCACGACGCCATCGGGGTCATGGAAGCCAGCGTGCGGCGCTATCAGGAGCTGCTCCGGCTCATCGAAGCGAAATACGAATTCGGCAAGGTCGCCTCCGTCGAACCGTTGCAGGCGCAGCAGTCCCTGCTGGCGGCCCGGAACAGCCTGCTCGATCTTCAGGAACAGCGGAACGCCGCGCAGCAGACGCTCCGCGATCTGCTCAACGCCCGGCCCGGCGAGAATCCCGTCATCGGGAACGCGGACCTGATGGCCTTCCCCACGGTCGGGGTCGATCTCGACGTGCCCGTGGCGGCCCTGTCAGCGCGCCCGGATATCCGGGCCGCGGAAGCCCGCCTCCAGAACGCCTTCAAGGACCTGCAATCAATGCAGGCGAGCTGGTATCCGGGCATCACCATCGGCTCGACGCTCGGGGCGAGCTCTTCGACTTCGGGCAACGTCTTTGACGTCCCGCTGCTGGCGGGCACGGTACGGGTCACCTTCCCCTTCCTGCAATGGAACACCATCCGCTGGAACATCAAAATTTCCGAAGCGGACTTCGAAACGGCGAAACTGGACTTCACGGAAGCCGTGACCTCGGCGCTGAACGAGGTGGACGCCGCGTATTTCAGTTACGCCAACGCCCAAAGGATATTGGAGAACACCGTTTCAAAACACGAAAAGGACGTGCGCATCGGGGACTACTACCGCATCCGCTACGATCTCGGAGCCGCCGAACTCAAGGACTATCTGGACGCCCTGAACACGGCGGACAACTCCATGCTTTCGGCGCTCGAAGCCAAATACCGGACCATCCGGTACGAGAACCTGATCTACAAGGCGATGGGGGGACGCTACGAACGCGTCTTGCCGCCGCCCGCGGGAAAGGCTACACAGGGGCATCCCACGAATGGAGAAGCCCATGCTGCACGTCAAGGAAATCGACAAGGCGCCGTTTGAGGACGCCGAACGGGCGTTCGAGACCAGCCACCCGGAACTGCGTTTCGCCGTGGCCTCGCAACGCGCCGTAGGGTTTTACGAATCCCTGCAAGACTACAACGACAACGCCGCCCTCTGGGTTGCGTGGTTCGAAAACGGCGCGCCCGCCGATCTCGTCGCCTTCATCCGCGAAGAAGTGGAACGGGCCGAGGCGAGCGTGGAAGAATAAAACATTGGGGAGGGGAGAGGGAACCTTTCTGGAGAAAGGTTCCCTCTCCCCTCCCCAA
>CABKMN010000128.1 GCA_902373525.1 uncultured Bilophila sp.
GGGGAGGGGAGGAAGCCCTTCTTCGGAAAGGTTCCTCCCCTCCCCGACGCCCCGCCTCCGAAGGATTCCCGGTGCGACTGACAGCGACGCATAAAATGGGCATAGCGGCCCTGATCATGGCGGGCAGCGTGTTCCTGTCCCGACTGATGGGCCTTGTGCGGGACAAGGTGGTCTCGTGGCAATTCGGAGCGGGCGCGGAATCGGACGTGTATTTCGCGGCGTTCGTGGTGCCGGACTTTCTCAACTACCTGCTGGCGGGCGGCTACATTTCGATCACGTTGATCCCGCTGCTCTCCAAACGCTTCGAAGAGGACGAGGCCGACGGCTGGCGGTTCTTCTCGGCGGTGTTCTGGTGGGCGGCCATCGGCATCGCGGCGCTCACCGTGATCGCGTGGGCCTTCGCGCCGGAACTCGCCCAACTGGTCGGCCCCGGCTTCACGCCGGAAAAGCAGGAACGGCTGGCCCATTTCCTCCGCATCATCCTCCCGGCGCAGGTGTTTTTCCTGCCCGGCGCGTGCGTGTCCGCCCTGCTCTACATCCGCAAGCAGTTCCTCGCGCCCGCGCTCACCCCGCTCATCTACAACGGATGCATCATCGCGGGCGGCCTGCTCGTCACCGGACGCGGCATGGAGGGCTTCTGCTGGGGCGTGCTGTTCGGGGCGGCCACGGGCTCGTTCCTGCTGCCGGTCATGGCGGCGCGCGCCCGGAGCGTCCTGCCCGAGGGCGTCCCTTCCGGCCTGCGTCTGCGCCTCGTCCTGCGGCATCCGCTCCTGAAGCGGCTCCTCCTGCTGGCCCTGCCGCTGATGCTCGGCGTGTCCATCGTGGCGATGGACGAACAGTTCGTGCGCATCTTCGGCTCGATGGCGGGCGAGGGAGCGGTCAGCCTCCTGAGCTACGCCCGGCGCATCATGCTCGTGCCCGTGGGCGTGGTGGCGCAGGCCGCGGGCGTGGCCTCCTTCCCGTTCCTCGCCGCACTGGCGGCGCGGGGCGACGAAACCGGCTTCGACGCGACCCTCGGCTCGGCCCTGCGCGGGAGCATGCTCGTAGTCATCCCGCTCACGGCCTACATGATGGCCGTGGCCCTGCCCACGCTCGGCTTCATCTTCGAAGGCGGGCGCTTCTCCGCCGAGGAAACCGTCCTCGCCGCGCCGCTGCTGCAAATCCTGCTGCTCTCCGTGCCCTTCTGGGTGGTGCAGCAGGTCATAGGCCGGGCCTTCTACGCTCGGCAGAACACCCTCACTCCCGCCGTGGTGGGAACCGTGGCCACGCTCGCGGCCCTGCCGGTCTATCCGCTGGCGGTAAGGCTCTGGGGAGCCTTCGGCGTCGCCATGCTGACCACGCTCTGCCTGTTCGTCTACACCGTCGTCCTGTCGTGGTTCTGGGTCCGCAAGCACGGCTCCGGCGCGTTCGACGGCATGGCCCGCCTGATCGCCAAGGGGCTCCTGCTCGCCCTGCCGGGCACCGCGCTGGCCTTCCTCGCCGTCTACGGACTGCCCGCGCGTCTGCCGCTCTGGCTGCCGTCCCTGTACGCATGGCTCCCCGCCGCCCTGCGTCATGCGGTCATCTGCGGCATCGCCGGGATCGTGTTCGCCGTCCCCTATCTCGTTCTCGCCAAGCTGTTCATGCCCCAAGCTCTGTGCCTGCGGAGGAGGCGGGGATAGACGCTTTGGGGAGGGGGAACCTTTCTTCAGAAAGGTTCCCCCTCCCTTCCCCAATCTTCTATTCCTTTCCTGCCTTCGCCCCTCCAAACTTCTTCACAATGGCCTTGGCGGGAATGATGCCGGTGGCGGCTGCGGAAACGATGTTCCCGGAGACGCCGGGGCCGTCGCCTGCGACGAAGAGGTTGGAAACGGAGGTTTCGAGATCGTTGGACGTGGCGACCTGCGTGGAAAAGAACTTGATCTCGGGCGCGTACAACAGCGTCGAATCGTCGGCGATGCCCGGAACGACCAGATTGAGCTGCTCTAGCCCCTCCACGAGATTGGTCACGATGCGGCCCGGAAGCGCCATCGCGATGTCGCCGGGCGTCACTTCGGTGAGCGTAGGCTCGACGTAGCCGTTGTGGATGCGTTGCCATGTGGACCGCCGCCCGCGCCGCAGGTCCCCGAGGCGCTGGAGGATCGGCTTGCCGCCGCCGATGAGCGTAGCGAGCTTGCCGATGGCGACGCCGTACCCGTGGCTGTCCGATACCGGATCGGTCAGGACAACCCGGGACAGGAAGGCGAAGTTCGTGTTGTCGGACTTGCGGTTGCGGTAGGCGTGCCCGTTCACGCATACGAAATCCTGATAGTTCTCAAGCGTGATGAACCCGGCGGGGTTGGTGCAGAATGTCCGGGTTTGGTCGTCGTACCGCTGCGTCTGCACAAAAAACGTGGGATCATAAATCACGTCGGTAAGATCGGACATCACGTCGTTGTGCGTTTCCACGCGCACGCCCACCTCGATGCCGCGCTGTTGGAGCTCCATGCCGTACTTCTTGGCCATCTCGCCCATCCAGTCCGCGCCCACTCGGCCCGGCGCAAGGATCGCGGCCCGGCAGCGCAGCTCGCCCTTGTCCGTAATCAGCCCGCGCACCCCGCCGTCTTCAACCTCGACCCGCTCCACGGTTTCACCCGTACGGATGACGACGCCCCGCTCCTGAAGCACTTCGCACATCCCGTCGATATGATTGGGAAGGCAGTCGCTGCCCAGATGCTTCTGGCGGATGAGGAGCAGATCGACGCCGTGCTTTTTCGCTTCCTTGCGGATGGCTCTGGCGCTCTCGATATCCGAGGGGAACACCGGCGCGGTCATGCCGAAACGGTCGAAAATCGCCTCCGTTTCCCCGATGAGCGCCTCGGCTTCGGAGCGGGGCAAAAACTGCGTGAGATCGGTCTTGCCGAGCTTATGGATGAAATTCAGTTTTCCGTCGGAAAAGAGCCCGCCTCCGCCCATCCCCGAGAGGATGTGGCAGGGATCGCACTTCATGCACTTCTTGGTCTTGCCGAGCGGACAGCCCCGCTTTTTCACCATGTTGCCGCGCTCCACGATACAGACGGAAAGGTCCGAGTGATCGGCGAGCCACCAGGCCGCAAACAGCCCGGCAGGGCCGCCGCCCACGATGATGACGTCAAACGTGTTCGACATGCTGAATCCTCCAGAAAGGATGAATGGTCAGGGGAAAACGCAAGAAAAAACCCGCAAGCGCGGGATTGTAGAATGAGCATGCCCGGTTTCGGAACACCTGTCAAACGAATGGCGCACCTTCTCACGCCTCCGCGCCTTCACGGCATGCGGCCCGCCGCTTTCCCCAAACAAGGCCGCTCCACAAAAGTACGGCGTGTAAAACTCCGCCAACGGCCCATAGGAAGAAACGGGAAGAGAGGCCCGATAAGGCCGGGAACTTTGAAGAGAAGGAAGGTTTGGGGAGGAGGGGAAACGTTCTGGAAGTTCCCCCTCCTCATTTCACTTACTGCCCATAGGTCACATGCAGCTCGTCATCGACGAAAAAGACGGCCTGCATGTTCTTGCCCACGGCCTGCGCCGCCGCGGCGGCGAGCTGCGGCAAGATGGCGCGAGTGTTGGCCTTGGAACCGCCGCTCGTCACCACGACGCGCCACAGGACGGCCTCGCTCGGCACGTCCTCCGCGCCCGGCCCGAACAGCGGCGGGGCGTAGGGAGGCTCCCTGTCGGGATCGGCCCCCGTCGCCTTCAACGGCGCGGCGTAGGGAGGTTTGCCGAGGGCGCTCCCGTCAAGCGAAAGCGGCGGCGCGTACGGTCCTTTGGAAAGGTCCGAAGGCTCGGCCTTCTTCCGAACGGGGGGAGCGGAGGCGAAACCCGCCTTCCGCACGCCGGGCGCCAGAGCCTCCAGCGTGGCGCGCGGCAAGGCGTCCGCGAGCAGGGCCTCCACAATGAAAACTCGGGAATACACGGCCTGAACGGACGGCTCGGGATAATAGAACCCCTGCCGGACATACCCGAACGGCCCTCTCCGCCACGGCGAGCGCCCGAAACCGACTCCGGCGCTCATGCGGGGACCGTACAGGAACGGGTCCGCCCGCTCCACCACATAGGTGGGGCCTTCGGTCAGCCACCAGATACGCACCAGCACGTCCGCATCGGCGGCGTCATCGGGATTCGACAGCCATTTCCAGTTGTACAGGGAAAGGACGTTGGCCAACGGGACCGCCGACTGCTCAACTCCGGCGAGCGTTTCCGCGTCGGCCCCGGACACCCCCGGCACAGCCGCCCACGTCACGCCCTTGGGGATGGGGCCGGCCTTCGCATTGGCCTGTACCGTAGCGGCGATACGGGTGCCGCACCCGGCCGTCAGCAAGGCCGACAGCACGATGAGAAACCAAAGAACGAGAACTCCAACACGCCGCATGATGCCTCCCGTCCCGTTCCGGGCAGCTTGCCCGACGGGGCTATCCCCGCAAAAAGGCAGGAAAGACATCATACGGAAAAGTGCCCGCGCCCGCAATCGACCGTTGCCGGAGGTTCGCACCGGGGCGCTCCTCCGGCCCGGTGCGGACTAGGACGACAAGCGCTCGGGAAGCGCTTTCCAATACCAGTCGTAGACGAGCGAACCCGCGTGCCATTCTCCCGAATGTTCGAAGAATCCGAGGATGGCGCCTTCCCCTTCGGAAACGTTTTCCGCCGGGAACGCCAATTGTTTGGCCCGGAAAATCAGCGCCAGGTCTTCAAGCAGATTCATCCAGTGGCTTCCGTCATCTTGTGGAAGCGTTGCCAACTCGTTGAAAAAATGCTTTGAAAAGGGCATATCTTCCGTTACGCAAGCGTCCAGCGTGGACGCCATTTCCGCAACGCGGCGCAACCCGTTGATGACGAGGCATCCGATGCGGGCGCGCTCCACGGGCATGTCGAGCAAACGGACAGAAGCGGCTTCAATACGTTGTTTATTTTGTGAAAACATCACTACCTCCGGAGTCTTTTTATATGATAATAAATATAGAAAGTTTTAACATTAGTAATCGTCTTCTATATAGTCTAATAAATAAAATCAATCCTTCCCGTTTCAGGCGCGCGGCGGCGCATCTGGCGTTGTTGGCCGTTCTCGTTCTGCCGGGCTGCTCTCTGCTGGAGCCCGCGAAAGAGCCTCCCAAGCCTGCTAATCCTACGGGGGTGTCCGGCAAATACAACCCGCAGGCGGAGCAGCTTTTCGGGAAGGCCCGCGTGCTGTGGAAAAACGGGGAAACGTGTTCCGATCCCGAGGCCGCGCTGGACTCTCTTGACGAGGCGCTGAAACTGGAGCCGGATTATCCGCAGGCGCTGATCCGCCGGGGGCTGGCCCTGAGCCAGCTCGGCTACGCGGACGACGCCTTCGACGACCTCACCAGAGCCATCCGGCTCGAACCGTCCGCCGAGGCCTATCTGTCGCGGGCCATCTGCCTGCTCCAGCAAGGGAACACCGTCGGCGCGCGCAAGGACCTCGACGAGTCCCTGCGCCTCGACGACGCCTCGTATCGGGCATGGAACATTCTCGGAGCCGTCGCCCTCAAGGAAGGCAAGGATCAGGAAGCCTGCGACGCCTTCGAGAAGGCCTGCTCGAACGGCGACTGCACCGCCATCGACGCGGCGCGGCGGGAAAAACTTTGCAAGTAGCGGCCCGGAGCGGCCTTTCCGCCGCCCACCCGGTCCGCTTTACCTTGCCTATCAAACCCGGTAGAGAAAGCGGGAAAGAGCGTCCGTCGCCGGGGCATGCCCGCCCCGGCCCCACGCACCGCACCATCGAGGTATTGGAATGCTTACGAACCGTTCCCACGGCCCGCTGTACCTTCCCCTGCTGATCGCCGTCTGCGGGGTCCTCTTTTCCATCTGGAACGCACAGGACGCGGCGTCCGTCCCCTGCATCTCGGCGGGGTGCACGCTGTATCAGAGCTTCACCGTCAACGGTTTCTCGCTCTGGTGGGGCGGCGTGGGCATCTTTACCCTGCTCGGTCTGCTGGCCCTCACCGGGCACGCGGGGCCGGGCCGCTGGCTTTCGGGCCTCGCGGTGCTGCTGGACTGCGTGCTGTTGGGGATCATGGTGCTGACGCTGCCCTGCATGGCCTGCATGGCGGCGGCGCTGCTGCTCGCGCTGTCCTACGCGGCCTTTCGGTCGGCGGCCTCCTCCGCGGAGACGCGGCGCGTACGGCGCGTTTCTCCGCTGCTGGCGCTTTGGGGGCTCCTGTTCATCCTGAACATCGGCGGGCTGGTGCGCAGCGAAATCCAGCCTTGGGCGGTCCAGTCCCCCGCCGCCGAGGACGAATCCGTGGCGCGCGTCTTCTTCTCCCCCTCGTGCAGCGCCTGCCGCCAACTGGTGATGGGCATGTCCGAAGCCGACGCCCGCAAGGTCATCTGGTGCCCCGTCGCGGACGAGGAAAACGATCTCGCCGTCATTCTGAATCTCAATCAGCGCATCGGCATGGGCGCGCCGCTGAACCGGGCCTTCCTGCCTTCTCTGGAGACGCCGCCGCTGACGGCGTGGGACATGCTGCGTCCCGAGGTGCTGCTGACACAGTTCCGGCTCTGGTGCAACGCGGCCCGGGTCATCACCGCCAGCAACGGGCAGTTGCCGCTCGTCGAATTTATGGGCGTACCTTCCGCGCTCATCAAGGCGAAGTCCCCCGCCGCCGCGCCCGCCCGTCCCGCCGCGCCGTCCGCGCCCGCCGAACCTTTGTTCGGAGGACAGTCCATGCTCCCCGGAGCGGCCCCGCAGGATCACGGCCTGCCTTTCGACATGGGAACCACCGGCAGTTGCGGCGGACCCAACGCCGTACCCTGTCCGTGATTTTCCGAGGCGTGTGGATTGAAAGATTGGAGGGGGAAGGGGAACCTTTCTGAAGAAAGG
>CABKMN010000129.1 GCA_902373525.1 uncultured Bilophila sp.
CCCCAAACCCCACCCCACTCCCCTCAAGACGTTCACAAACGGGTCAGGAAACGGTTGCGGATTCGCACCGGTTTGTTCTTTTAACGCAAGTTCCCCGGTTATCCTTTTAAGGCCCTTCATCCTTAGAAATGAGTCGTTGGAAAAGGGAACGTTTCAGAGGAAAACGGCTCTGGAACCGGCTTTCACAGGGGAACACCTGACGCCCACGGGACCGCCTTGAAGCCGCGCAGGCGAAACAGCGTTTCGGCTGCGCGGCTTCAAGGCGGCTTCGAGGGGGTCCGGGGGGAATCATTCCCCCCGGACAGGGGTCAAGGGGGCGGTAGCCCCTTTGCCGCCGGAGGCACCATCACCATGACAGAAACGCGACGCTGCATCGTCATCCCGGCCATCAAGAAAAACGCGGTCATCCCTGACCAACTGGTCAAGCGCCTCGCGGGGATCACGCTGATCCAGCGGGCCATCGACACGGCGCGCGGCGTCGTCCCGGCGCAGGACGTCATCGTGGTCACGGACAGTCAGGAAATCAGCCTGATCTGCGAACGCAACGGCGTCCGCTCCCACTACAACGCCGGACTGCGCTTCACCTCGCTGGACATCATCACCGAAATGAAGTCCATCCTCCGCGAACTGGGCAACGACTACGGACACATCATCGTGTACCGCGCAAGCTGCCCCCTGCTGACGTGGGTGGACATCGACGACGCCTACCGCCGCTTTCTGGAAGACGAGGCCGACTGCCTCGTCACCGTCAAGAGCGTCCGGCACCGCATCTGGGAAGTCCATCAGGGACGGCTGGAATCGTTCCTCGCCGAGGACGAATCCGAACTGGTGGTCGAGAGCAAGGCACTCATCATCATCAAGTCCGAGGCGCTGGACGGCGGCAACATCCGCCATACCGTGCCGTACTTCCTCAATGACCGCTCGATGGAGATCAACAGCTATCAGGACTGGTGGCTGTGCGAACGCCTGCTGACGCAGCGCCGGGTGGTGTTCGTGGTCGCGGGCTATCCCGCCATCGGCATGGGGCATGTGTTCCGCTCGCTCATGCTGGCCCACGAAATCTCCAATCACAAGGTTTTCTTCATCTGCACAAGGGAAAGCGAACTCGCCGCCTCCAACATCGCCGCGCGCGACTACAAGACCACCATCCAGAAAGGCGAACTCTGGCAAGACGTGCTGGAACTCGCCCCGGACCTCGTGATCAACGACATGCTGGATACCTCCCGCGAGTACATGGAGCACCTCAAGGCCGCGAACATCCCGGTGGTGAACTTCGAGGACGAAGGCCCCGGCTCGGTGCTGGCGGATCAGGTGGTCAACGCCCTGTACGAAGAGGCCGGAAAGGGGCCGAAGGACGGAACCGGAGCCAACTTCCTGTACGGGCACAAGTATTTCTGCCTGCGCGACGAGTTCATACAGGCCGAACAGAACGTTTTCCGCCCCGAACCGAAGTGCATCCTCATCACCTTCGGCGGTACGGACATGCCGGACTACACCCGCCGGACCCTCGACGCGGTGGAACCGCTCTGCCGCGAACGGGGCATCGCCGTGCGGATCGTGACCGGGCCGGGCTACGCGCACCGGGACGAACTGGTCAGGCACATCAGGACGCTGGACAACCCGCTGCTCCGGTTCGAGTACGCCACCAACATCATGTCCCGCATGATGGAAGGCGTGGACCTCGCCGTCTGTTCCGCCGGACGCACGGTCTACGAGCTGGCGCACATGCGCATCCCCAGCATCGTGCTGGCGCAGCACGAACGCGAGGCGCGGCACACCTTCGCCCGCGCGAACCACGGGTTCGCGTACATGGGCGTCATGCGGAAATTCAATGCCGAACGCCTCCGCAAAGTCTTCTTGCAGCTCGTCGATGAACCCGACCGACGCGAACGCCTGTATCAGCGCCAGTCCCGCATCCACTTCGAGAAGAACAAGGCCAAAGTCGTCGGCGGCATCCTGAAATTGTTGAAAAAGGAAAAAGAAAGCTGAACGGTTGAGGAAGAGAACCCTTTCCCGGAAACGTTTTCTCCCCGCTCAATCCGCCGGTGCGGATCGTCTCCCCCTCGCCTCCCTCGAAGTTCGCACAGGGGTTGATGGGGGCGGGACGATTTCGACCTTTCTCCCCTTGCCGATACGTCTCCCGGCTGATACGGAACGGAACGTATTTCGTCGCATTCCAGACAGCCGCCAACGCTCGGAAACACTCCCGAACAGGGATTCGATAACGTCAAAAGTCTTGGGAAGGGAGGGGGTGCGGGGGAGGGAACCCTTTCTTCAGAAAGGGTTCCCTCCCCCGATTTCTCTTCTCTCCCTCCCTCAAAGGATATTGCCATGAAAACAGTGATCGTGATTCAGGCCCGGCTGGGCTCAAGCCGCCTGCCCTGCAAGACCCTGCTGAACCTGCACGGGCAACCCGTCATCGACTGGGTGGTGGGCCGCTGCGCCCGCTCGGAACTCGCCGACGATCTGGTCGTCGCCCTGCCGGACACCCGACGCGACGAAGTGCTTGACCGGCACCTGCGGGCGCAGGGCGTGAACACCTTCCGGGGTTCGGAACAGGACGTACTCTCGCGCATGCACGGGGCCGCCGCCGCGCACGGAGCCGATCTCGTGGTCCGCGTGTGCGCCGACAACCCGCTGATCTGGGGCGGCGAAATCGACAACCTGATCCGCTTCTACCAGCGCGAACACGCCGCCGGAACCTGCGATTACGCCTACAACCACATCCCCAAAAACAATCTCTACCCCGACGGTCTCGGCGCGGAAATCGTGTCCTTCGCACTGTTCACCAAGGCCATGAACGAGGCCACCCTGCCCGCCCACCGCGAACATTGCCTTTCCTATATCGTGGACAACCCGGACCTGTTCCGCATCCGCACCTTCGATCCGCTCGATCCGGCGCTGCACCACCCGGAACTCAAACTGGACATGGACACCGCCGACGACTTCATCAATCTGGCGTTGCGCGACATCCGCCCGGACATCACGCCGAGGGAAATCATGGGGCTGTTTCTGTGAAGAGCGCCCTTTTCGTCATCCTGCTCGTCGTATGGATCGCGTGGGGCTTCATATGGATGATCGGCAAAAACCGCCGCTCCGTCCCCGGCTGATGCCCCGACGCCCACGCCCTCGGTCAGAAGGCGTCAATGACTGACGAAAACGACGGACGACATTCCGCCCCAACGGACCCCGCCGGACAGAACGCGCCCCCCACGGAACGGAACGAGCGGCGGGACGGCTAGCCCGTACCCCCTCCGAAGCGGAAAACGGGAAAACGCCCTGAGCCGCTTTTGCCGGACCGTGCGCCCGCTTCCAACGCCGTCCGGCCACACCGGCCCGATACGACCCAAAGCCCCCTCTTCCGCCGGAAGACGAACGTCTCCGAAACAGGCCCGCAAGCCTCCTCCGTCTTTCACCGACCCATATAAAAATCTTTGGAAGAGGCGGAGGAGGTTTGGAGGGGCGGGGAACCCTCCAGAAAGGGTTCCCCGCCACCTCCAAGTTTTTTCTACCACTCCACCGCGATCCGCACCGCCTGTCCGGCCTTGTTGGTGAAGAGAAGATAGCCCTCCCGATGGCCGAAGAGGTATACGTCACGGGTGATCTCGACATCTTTGCGGCAATACTCGGCAATGGCGGCGAGGTTGCCCTCCTTCCACCATTGCAGGGCTTGCAGGCCGTCCGCGCTCTTGGGCGCGTTCAGGGTGGCCCGAGCCAGATTGTCCAGCGACACCCGATAGGAAAGCCGCTTCTTGACCTCCACCAGCATGTCCAGCGTGGGCAGGGAACGCAGATCATACCCTGCGAACGGCTGCAATACCGCGTAGTCGAACCGGGAGGAGTTGAACCCGATCACCAGATCGGCCTCCCGGAGACGGGCAAACAGATCGGGAAGCGCATCCTGCTCGTACTCGATGAAACCATCGCCCTGCGAATCGTACAGCACGGCCACACTGACGCCCATACGGTCCGCACGGTTCCAGCCGCCCACCTCGGCGGCCGAACGCCGCGTTTCCACGTCCAGCACCATATACCGGCCCGGAAGCGGCGCGGGCACGCGCGCCGTGGACACGCCCGATGCTTCTCCCATCATCACATCCACCGCCATCGTTTCCTTCTCCCGCGTTTCGGGCTCAAGACCGCTGACGAGCATGTCCCCTTCCGGGGGCGGGGCCGCGATGAGCCGTTCCAACAAAAACAACGCCCCGGCCTTGTCGATGGGCCGGTTGCCCGAACCGCACTTCGGGGAATGCACGCAGGACGGACACCCCAGCTCACAGGGACAACGCCGCAACAGATCGCGCACCGCCGCGAACAGCTCCGCAAGACGCGGGAACGCCGACCGGCACAGCCCCGCGCCGCCGGGCAGGCCGTCGTACACGAACACGGCGGGCAGGCCGAGCTGGGCGTGCATGGGCGTGGAAATGCCGCCGAAATCATTGCGATCCGCCATGACCATCAACGGCATGAGCCCGATGCTCGCGTGCTCCAGCGCATGGATGGAGCCCATGAAGTGCATGAGGTTGTCCTCCGTCTCCCGGCGCGGACCGTCCGGCACGCAGAACCACAGCCCCTCGGTTTCAAACACCAGCGGCGGCAGGTCCAGCGGCACGACGCAGATCAGCCGGTTGTCGGAAACGCTGCGCCGCTCGTAGCCGGTGATGGTTTCCGTGACCCGGAGCCGCCCGAAGGCCACGGGCGAACCGAACGCCGTACCCGTGCGCTTCACTTCGATGATGGCGGTCTCCTTGTGGCTCCTGACCCGCGTGTGCCAGTTCACGCGCTGCTCCGGGACCTCGCACCGGACAAGGCGTTCCGCCATGTCGAGGCTCTTGACCACATAGGTCTTGCCCCGGTGCAGGTACACCGCGCCGGGATGCGTTTCCTTGTACGCCTGATGCCCGTCCACGCTGCCGATGGGTTTGCCCTCGGCGTCCACGATGGTGCACGACGCGCCGCACCCCCGCAAATCCACATGCCGCTGCGGACGCTTGCGGGCCGCGATCCACTCCCCGCCGTCCGCCGATTTGAGGAGCAGCCCTTCCCGTTCCAGCTCGCGCAACGCCGCCTGCGCGCCCGGCCCGCGCAGCCACGGGTCGCCGCAGGCCAGCGGCAGTTCCGCCGCCGCGCATTCGAGGTGCCGCTTGACGATGACGTCGTTGTCGGGATTGACGACCGCCCGCTCGGGTTCGCGCTCGAAAAACGCCTCGGGCTTGTGGATGAAATACTGGTCCAGCGCGTCCTCGCCCGCCACGAGCAACACGGCGGACTCCTGCCCGGAACGGCCCACGCGGCCCCCGCGCTGCAACGTCGAAATGACCGTGCCGGGGTAGCCCACGAGAATGCACACGTCGAGGTTGCCGATGTCGATCCCCAGTTCCAGCGCGCTGGTCGTCACCACGGCGAGCAACTGCCCGTCGCTCATGCGGGCCTCGATCTCGCGCCGCTCCTCGGGCAGAAAGCCCGCCCGGTAGGCGCTGATGCGGCCCGCGTAGCTTCCGGCCTTGTCCGCCGCCCACAGAGCAATGAGCTCGGTCATGCGCCGTGAACGGCAATAGACGATGGTCCGCAGCCCCCGCACCAACGCCGCCTTGAGCAACGCAATGGCGGTCGTGGACGGGCTGTCCTCCGGGTCGATGAACACCATATGCCGCCTGCCCGTGGGCGCGCCCGAATCGCGGATGACGGGGATGGCCGGGAACGGAGGAACGCCGCCGGCTGCCGAAAAAACCGTTTCCGGGGGCCCGCTTTCGATTGCTTTCCCGGAACCTGTGCCCGGCGCATCCCCCGCCTTTTCCGAAACCTCTCGCGGGGGGGCGTTTCGGCTCGTGGGCGTCGCCCCGGCGCCTCCGTCCGTCTCCGGGAGCGACACCTTGGAAGAAAGGGGCTGCCCCGAAGGAGAAAAGCCCCCTTCCGAAAGGGCCGTCCCTTCCTCCGCCCATTCCCTGCCCAGCAGATTGGCCGCGAGTTCCTCGGGATTGCCCACGGTGGCGGTGCAGAACACGAAATTCGGGCGGGCGGCGTAGCGGGCGCACACGCGGTTCAGGCGGCGGAACAACTGGCTGATGTGCGACCCGAGGACGCCCCGGTAGATGTGCGCCTCGTCCACGACCACGAGCGAGAGTGAGGCGAGGAACGTGGTCCACTGCTGATGGTACGGCAGGATCGCCAGATGCAGCATCTCGGGGTTGGTGATCAGGACGTTGGGCGGGTTCTTGCGGATTTTGCGGCGGAAATGGTCCGTGGTGTCGCCGTCGTAGATGGCGATGGACGGCCTTGCGGCTTCGGGCCAATGCGCCGTCAGTTCACCGAACGCCGCCAGCTGATCCTGCGCGAGCGCCTTGAGCGGGAACAGCATCAGCGCCCGACTGTCCGGGTCCTGCAAGCACTTTTCCAGTATCGGCAGGCTGTAGCAGAGCGTCTTGCCGCTGGCCGTGGGCGTAGCGACGACCACGTCGCGTCCGGCGCGGATGTTGTCCGCCGTCAGCGCCTGATGGCTGTACAGGGAGGCGATGCCCCGTTCGCGCAGCACTTCGGCAACGGCCCGCGGCCACGGGCGGCGCGTTTCGCCATAGCGGGCCTCACGCGCGGGCAGCACCCGGTGGTGCGTCACCTGCCGCGCGAACCGCTCGGACGCCAGCAGCGCCCGTATATAATCCGCTACGGTGTTTTGCATAACATGACCGGGTTACGGAGGCATTGGGGAAGGGAGGGAAAACTTTTCTGAAGAAAAGCCTTTCCCTCCCTTCCCCAAACCCCATCCC
>CABKMN010000130.1 GCA_902373525.1 uncultured Bilophila sp.
TTTGGAGGGGGGAGGGAGAAACTTTCTCCAGAAAGTTTCTCCCTCCCCCCTCCAATGTGTTAGTTCTTCGTGCGGTTGTCGATGACGCGCTTGGCCTTGCCTTCGCCGCGCGGAAGCGAGTTGTGCTGGACGAGCTCGACCTTGGGCGTGATGAGGATTTCGTCCTTGAGGGCCCGGCCGATGGTCTCCTGAAGGCCGCGCAGGACGCGCATGTCTTCCACGAAGCTCTCTTCGCGGATTTCCACCTGTACCTTCATGGTGTCCTTGAGGCCGTCGCGTTCGAGGACGATGAGGTAGTTCTGGCCCACTTCGGGATAGGCCATGAGCACGCGCTCCACCTGCATGGGGTAGATGTTCACGCCCTTGACGATGATCATGTCGTCCGAACGGCCAAGGATGCGGTCGATGCGGCGGTGCTTGCGTCCGCAGGGGCAGTCGCCGGGGATGATCCGGGTCAGGTCGCGCGTGCGGTACCGCAGGATGGGCATCCCGTGACGGCACAAGGTCGTGAGCACCAGCTCGCCCACTTCGCCGTCGGGGACCAGCTTGCCGGTCTCGGGATCGATGATTTCAAGCAGGTAGGCATCTTCCCAGAGGTGCAGGCCATTCTGGTACTCGCACTCGAAGGCCACGCCCGGCCCGTTCATTTCCGACAGGCCGTAGGAGTTGTACACCTTCATGTCGAACATGTTTTCAATGCGGCGGCGCGTTTCTTCGGTGTAGGGCTCCGCGCCCACGCAGGCGATGCGCAGGGAAAGGGCGCGGGGGTCCTCGCCTTCCTCGATCAGCGTCGTACCGAGGTGCAGAGCGTAGGAGGGCAGGATGTGCGCCACGGTGGTCCTGAAATCCTTGACCAGCTTGAGCTGGCGTTTGGAGTTGCCCGCGCCCGCCGGAATGGTCATGCAGCCGAGACGCTCGGCCCCGAAATGGATGCCGAGCCCGCCCGTGAACAGGCCGTAGCCGGACATGTTCTGGAATACGTCGCTCTTGCGTACGCCCGCCATGTACAGCGAACGCGCCATGAGATCGGCCCAGCTGTTGATGTCGGACTGGGTATAGCAGACGGCGACCGGCGTACCGGTGGTGCCGCTGGAACAGTGCATGCGCACGAAGTCTTCGTGCGGCACGGTGGCGAGCCCGTACGGATACTGAGAGCGCAGATCGTCCTTGGACGTGAGCGGAATGCGTCGGATGTCCTCAAGGGAACGCAGGTTGTCCGCCGACACCCCGGCTTCGGCGAGGCGCTTGGCGTAGAAGGGCGCGCGGCTCGCCTGCTGGATGGTCGTTTTCAGTCGGGTCAGCTGAACAGCTTCCAGCGTGGCCCGGTCCCATGTTTCGGCTCTGTCGAAGTAATCCATCTTTGTATCCGTACTTGTTTGAAAACGGTTAACGATCCGTCCGAAAAGGCTTGTCCTTGTCCAACGGAACTCCCGCCGCGCGGTCTCCCCATCGGTCGAAAACGTTCGGAGGGGGTGGGCTGTGGAGAGAGGGACGGGAGCCTTCCGTGAAGACGGCCTCCGTCCCTCCCTTTAAAACGATTCCTCACGCAGCGCGAGGCCGTGCAGGAGGCCGTGACAGCCGGCGATCATCATGTCGCCGTGGGGGGCGATGAACTGCCCGTGCCCTTGCAGCATGTCCCGGCGCGGCCCGACCACGAAGACCGGGGCGAAGCCTTCCGCTTCCGGCGGCAGGGGCGCGAGGAACGCGCAGCCGTGTCCGCCCTTGGCCCGCACCTGCTCGTCCGGGAGCCAGCCGAAGCCGAATTCCTTGAGATCGAACAGCAGGGCGTCGGTGTCCAGCAGCCCGGTGTGGTGCTCGTAGACGCCGAGGATGCGGCCCCGGAACACGAGGAACGCCGCAACGTGGCTGTTGCCCACGTTGACCACGGTGACGCCCTGACGGCGGCTGCGTTTGGCGACTTCCGGCGCGGCGAGCGCACCGAGCACGGCCGCCGTCGCGGTATCGGCCACGGGGCCGCCCGTACACCGCTGGAGCGCGAGGAGCCGGGTGCAGGCCGCCGGGGGCGTGTCGTACAGCCAGCGGGCGGGATCGCCCTGCGTCTCGGTCAGCAGGTTGCGCCAGAGCTTGAAGCGGCCTACGCGGTTCCCTTCGGGATGGTGCCCGTGATCCTGTGCGGCGGCGACCACGAGGGAAGGCTTGGGCAGCCCCGCCGCACCGAGGAAGCCTTCCCAGAACCCCGGTTCATAGTCCGCAAGCGGCACGGCGGCGTAGCCCTTGGGGCAGGCGGGAACGATGTCCACGCCCTGCGCCTTCACCCGTTCGGGATTGTCGTGCAGAGCGAGGGCCGCGTCCGGCGAGGCGGCCGGAGCGAGACCGGCCTTCACCTGCTCCTGTACGGCGGGGGCGAATCCGCCGCCCGTGTTGTGCCCGTACAGCCAGACGGGGCGTCCGGCGGCGGTGTGGCGGCGGATACGGTCGGCGATGCCGAGCGCGGGGGAGGGGAGCACGAAGCGGGGCCAGTTTTCGGCGCGTTCGCCGGGCAGGGCCAGCAGGACGTCCTGCGTCCCGCTGCCGATGTCGAGGCTCAGGATCGGGCCCGTGGCGGCGAGCAGACGCGCGACGGCGTCTCCGCCTTCGGCGGACACGGGAGAAAGATCAGCCATGACTATTTGCTTCCTTTATTCTGGATGAGCACCAGAGGAATGCGGTGGAGCGCGCTGGAAAGGCTTTCCGTGGTGCCGATGCGCCACCAGACGTCGTCGAGTTCCCATCCGGCGCGCTGGGCGATGTCGCCGACGAGGCCCTTCAGATTGATGATCGGGTGGCGCTCGAAGACCTGCGGCAGGCCGTAGGTCAGGCTGCACACGAGGCAGCGTCCGGCGCGCTGGTGCAGTTCGAAATAAAAGTGGAGTTCGCCGTCGTCGCTTTCTTCGGGGTCAAGCGTGAGCCGGATGTCGTAGGCTCCTTCCTCCGCGTCGCCGAACAGGGCGTCGAAGAAGTCGTCGGTGCGCTGCGGAGGGAACAGGTCGGTCAGACACTCGGGGGTAAAGACGTCGCATACAGCCATGAAAGAAACCTTCCTTGCGTTGGAAGCCTGAGAAAGCGCGCCGGACGGCGCACACGGGACAACAGCGCGAAAGGTACCATCCATCGGCCCAAGACGCAACACGCCGGACGCGGCGGAGGCGGTCAAAGGGTCTTTCGGGTTGCGGGGTTAAGCCCGTCCGAGGCGGCGCGGCCCTCCGCACGGCCTTCTAGGTGCGGAGCGTGTCGGCAAGCCCGGCTTCGATGCGTACGCGAGCGGGCAGGGTGCGGAGGAGGGCGGGAGCGAAGGCGGGGAGGAGATCGCGGGGATGGACGGGGACCGCCGCTTCGAGCAGTCCGGCCTTGTGCCCGAGGTAGCCGACGACGGCGGCGGGAGCGACGCCCGCGTCGCGCAGGGAGGCCAGCGTCAGCCCGGCGTGGCGCTTGGCGAGGCGTTCGCCTTCGGGATCGCAGAGCAGGGGCAGGTGCATGTAGGCGGGGCGGCGGAAGCCGAGCAGATCGAACAGCGCAAGCTGGCGCGGCGTGGATACCAGCAGGTCCTCGCCCCGGACCACCTGCGTGACGCCCATGAGTCCGTCGTCCACAACCACGGCGAGCTGATAGGCGACCACGCCGTCGGAACGGCGCAGGGCGAAATCGCCTCCGCAGGCTTCGAGCGTCGCGGACCGGGGACCGGCTACGGCGTCCTCGAACGCGTACGCCGCCTCGGGACAGCGGAGCCGGACGCAGGGACGCCGCCCGGCGGCTTCCAGCTCGGCCCGGCGTTCCGGGGACAGCGTGCGGCAGGTGCCGGGATAGGCGGCTCCGGCGTCGCCCACATGGGGCGCGCCCGCCAGCGTCCGCAGCTCCTTGCGGGTGCAGTAACAAGGATAGGTGTGCCCTTCGGAGGCCAGCCGGTCCAGCGCCTCGGCGTACAGGGACAGGCGCTCGCTCTGCACGTAGGGGCCGCACGGGCCGCCCACGTCCGGGCCTTCGTCCCAGTCGAGCCCGAGCCAGCGCAGATCGCGGATGATCGCGTCGGCGTAGTCCGCGCGGGAACGGTCGGGATCGATGTCCTCCATACGCAGGATCAGCGTACCGCCGTCCTTGCGGCAGGCCAGCCACGCCAACAGGAAGGCCCAGGCGTTGCCGAGGTGCAGGAAGCCGGTGGGGCTCGGCGCGAGCCTGCCCCGGATGGGGTACGGGGCGTTCATCCGCGCTTGTGGGAGACGACGAAGAAGACCGAGAGGACGGTCAGGCAGCAGGCCGTGACGATGACGGCGTCTACATGTTCGCCCGCCAGCAGCCAGCCGAGGAACACGCCGATGACCGGGTTCACATACTCGTAGGAGATGGCGACCACGGTGCGGGTGTGCAGCAGCAGCCAGAAATAGCAGGTATAGGCGATGATGGCCCCGAAAAAGACCAGATAGAGCAACGCGCCCGCGCTCAGGAGCGTGACGGAATCCATTGAAAAGGTGGTGAATTCACCGAGGAAGGCCGCGCCCGCGAGGCTTTGGAGCCCGCCGAGGAACATGAGCAGGGCGCTGTTCTGCATGACAGAGAGTTTGGTGTCGCTGGCGTGGTTCTTGGAGTAGAACGAGCCCGTCACCCAGCCGAGCGCGGCGAGCAGCACCAGCAGGATGCCCCAGCCCGAGTCGCTCCCCGTGGAAGTCTGGTTGACGCTGAGCAGGATGAGACCCGAGAAGCCCATGCCGAGCCCGAAGAACTGCTTGAGCGACGGCCGCGGATCGCCGCAGAACAGCCAGCCGCCGAGGACCATCCAGATGGGCACCGCGCCGAGGATCATGGCCGCCGTGCCCGAAGAAATGGATTCCTGCCCTTTGG
Source organism: uncultured Bilophila sp. (assembly GCA_902373525.1). GTDB lineage: Bacteria > Desulfobacterota > Desulfovibrionia > Desulfovibrionales > Desulfovibrionaceae > Bilophila. The sequence continues at coordinate 4,834 of CABKMN010000130.1, forward strand.
CGAGGAAGCCGCTGGCGACGAAGACCATAAAGAACGCCAGCATGAAGCTGGACATCAGATCGCGCCGCGTCGGCAGGTTGCGTTCGCCGCGTATCCAGCTCCACAGGAACAGGAGGATGCCCGCCAGCCCCATGCGCAGGCCGCACATCATGAACGGGGGGAAGCTCTCGATGGCGAACTTGATCGAGATGAAGCAGGAGCCCCACGAAATATAGACCAGGGTCAGACACCCCAGAACCTCGGCGATGTGTTTTTGGCGTTCCGTCAACATGGGAAGGAACATAGCGTGTACGGAGGCGCACATCAAGACCCGGAAGACGCCCGTTTTTCGAACGTGCCGTCCTTGCTGGCAAAAGAAAAATACCGTCACACGATTGACAGAAAGGCGGGATGGGGGCATAGTGCCGTCCATGAACATTCAGTCGCTCAACATCCTCTCCTCCAACTGGTGGTGGCGCTCTTGCTAAAGAGTGCCGGGTTGTCGACTTTTTCTTACAGAGCGTAACATTCAACCGCGGCCGGGGTACTGGTCGCGGTTTTTTGTGGTGGGTACCCCGTCCCAGATGAGGAACCTGCCATGACCGCTTCCGCTTCTCTCCCCACTTCCGATTCCACCGGTTTCTTCGGCGCCTACGGCGGGCAGTTCGTGCCCGAGGACCTGAAAGCCCGTCTCGACGAGCTGACGGACGCCTTCGAGCGCTACCGTGACGATCCCCAGTTCATGGAGGAGCTCGACGCCTGTTTCACGCACTACACCGGGCGTCCGAATCCGGTCTTTTACTGCGCCAATCTCAGCGAGCGCCTCGGCGGGGCGAAAATCTACCTCAAGCGCGAAGACCTGAACCATCTCGGCGCGCACAAGATCAACAACACTCTCGGTCAGTGCCTGCTGGCGAAGCGGATGGGCAAGAAGCGCATCGTGGCGGAAACCGGCGCGGGTCAGCACGGCGTGGCGACGGCGGCGACGGCGGCCCTGCTCGGACTGGAATGCACCGTGTACATGGGTGCCGAGGACATGAAGCGTCAGCGCCTGAACGTCATCCGTATGGAAATGCTCGGCGCGAAGGTGGTTCCCGCGCTCTCCGGGCAGCGTACGCTCAAGGAAGCGGTCGATGAGGCGCTCGCCGCGTGGATTGCCGATCCCGAAGTCTTTTACGTGCTCGGTTCCGCCGTGGGCCCGCATCCCTATCCCACGCTGGTCCGCCATTTTCAGGCGGTCATCGGGCGTGAGGCCCGCGAGCAGATGCTCGCCGAATGCGGCGCGCTGCCGGTGGCGGCGCTGGCCTGCGTGGGCGGCGGTTCCAACGCCATCGGTCTGTTCGCCGGGTTCGTGGACGATGCGGACGTGCGTCTTGTCGGCGTGGAGCCCGCCGGTCGCGGCCTGACCTACGGCGATCACGCGGCCAGCCTGTGCAAGGGCGAGCCGGGCGTCATGCACGGGTTCCGCTCCTATATGATCAAGGACGAGAAGGGCGAACCCGGTTCCGTCTATTCCATTTCCGCCGGTCTCGATTATCCCTCCGTGGGTCCCGAGCACAGCTATCTCAAGGACATCGGGCGCGCCGAATACGTCAGCGTGACCGACAAGGAAGCCGTGGACGCCTTCTTCCTGCTCTCGCGCACCGAAGGGATCATTCCGGCCCTCGAATCCTCCCACGCGCTGGCGCATGCCCTCAAGATGGCTCCCGCCCTGCCCAAGGACGCCGCGATCCTCGTCTGTCTCTCCGGCCGGGGCGACAAGGACGTCGAGCAGATGGAAGCGTTTTTGGGGCAGGTGAAGTAGGGAACGGGGAATGAAGATTGGGGAGGGGAGGGAGAAACTTTCTGAAGAAAGTTTCTCCCTCCCCTCCCCAAACC
>CABKMN010000131.1 GCA_902373525.1 uncultured Bilophila sp.
CCCTTCCCCCTCCCCAATCTTTTCCCCATCACCCTCCGCACTTGGTATAGGCGCAGTTCGGGCAGCGGTGGCAGCCTTCCTGAAAGACGAGTTCGCCCCCGCATTCGGGGCAGAGCTGACGGTCGAAGGCGGCGACGGTGTGCGTGGGCACGGGATTGCGGCCCTTGAGATAGCGGTTTTCCAATACCCAGGCGATGGCGTCGGGAATCGAGAGCAGGAGCCCCTTCTGCTGGAAGACCGGATGCTCCCCGCCGATGCCCTTGAGCTGGCCCACCACGTCGGCCACGTCGATGCCCGAACGGAAGGCGAGGGACACCAGACGCCCGATGGCCTCGGCCTTGGCGGTCACGGAATGCCCGGACTTGCCGATGGTCGCGAAGATTTCAAAGGGCTTGCCGTCCACTTCGTTGACCGTGAGATACATCCCGCCGAGCCCGGTCTGTACCTTCTGAGTGAACCCGGTCACGAAATCGGGCCGCTTGCGCACCCGTGCCTGCGGCTCTTCGGACGGCTTGGCGGAGGTCGCGCTCGTGGTCAGTACCTGCGTGGACTTGCTGCCGTCGCGGTAGACCGTGACGCCCTTGCATCCTTCCTCATAGGCCATCCGGTAAATGGCGAAAATGTCGTCCCGGCTCGCGGAGTTGGGCAGGTTCACGGTCTTGGAGACGGCGTTGTCCGTATGCCGCTGGAAGGCCGCCTGCATCCGCAGATGCCACTCGGGCGCGATGTCCATGGCGGTCACGAACACCCGCCGCAGGTCCTCGGGCAGATGGTCGAGGCTCTGGATGGAACCGAGTTCCGCCACCCCTTCCAGAAGCTGCTGGCTGTAGCAGTCGACTTCGCGCAACGCTTCCTCAAAGTGCGGATTCACTTCCACGAGACGTTCGCCGTCCATGACGTTGCGGGCGAAGCTCAGGGCGAAGAGCGGCTCCACGCCCGAGGAGCACCCGGCGAGGATCGACAGCGTGCCCGTGGGCGCGATGGTCGTGATCGTCGCGTTGCGGAGGGGCGGGATGCCCTTGGTGGGGTAGATCGAGGTTTCGTAGGCCGGGAAGGGGCCGCGTTCCGCCGCGAGCTGGATGGAGGCGGCGCGGCCGCGCGTCTCGATGAAGTCCATGACCCGTTCCGCCAGTGCGATGGCGTCCGCCGAATCGTAGGGGATGCGGAGCTGGAAGAGCAGGTCCGCCCAGCCCATGACCCCGAGGCCGATCTTGCGGTTCCGGCGCACCTGTTCCGCGATGCGGTCGAGCGGGAACTTCGAGGCGTCCACCACGTTGTCGAGGAAACGGACCGCCAGCGCGACGGTCCGCTCCAGCGCCGCCCAGTCGATGCCCCGGTCGGCGGGGTTGGTTTCGTCGAGGTGCCCCGGCACGAAGAAGCGCGACAGGTTCAGCGATCCGAGGTTGCAGGCTTCGTAAGGCAGGAGCGGCTGTTCGCCGCAGGGGTTCGTGCTTTCGATTTCGCCCTGCGCGGGAGTCGGGTTGTCGCGGTTGATCCGGTCGAGGAAGATGATGCCGGGATCGCCGCTCTGCCACGCCTTGTCCACGAGCAGGTCGAAGACCTCGCGGGCGTTGAGGCGTCCCTGTTCCTTGCCGCTGGCGGGGTTGATCAGCGGGTAGTCGCGCCCTTCGTCCACGGCCTGCATGAACGCTTCGGTGATGCCGACGGACAGGTTGAAGTTGTTGAATTCGCCGTCCTGTTCCTTGGCCCGGATGAATTCGATGATGTCCGGGTGATCGACGCGCAGGATGCCCATGTTCGCGCCGCGCCGGGTGCCGCCCTGCTTGATCTGTTCGGTGGCGGTGTTGAAGATGCGCAGGAAGGACACCGGCCCGGAGGCCACGCCGCCGGTGGTGCCCACGCGGGCGTTCTTGGGGCGCAGCCGCGAGAAGGAAAAGCCCGTTCCGCCGCCGGACTTGTGGATCATGGCGGCGAATTTCACGGCGTCGAAAATCTCTTCGATGGAGTCGCCCACCGGAAGCACGAAGCAGGCCGAAAGCTGCCCAAGTTCGGAACCGGCGTTCATCAGCGTGGGCGAGTTGGGCAGGAAGCGCCAGTCCGTCATCATGTCGTAAAAGGCGCGGGCCAGCGCGTCGGGCTTCCACGGCGACTGTTCGTACAGGGTTTCCTGCGCGGCGACGGAGGAGGCCACGCGCCAGAAGAGGCCGGTCGCGTCCTCGATGCAGGCGCCGTTTTCGTCTTTTTTGTAATAGCGTTTGGAAAGGACTTTTTCCGCATTGGGATTGACGACGGGAGGCGTCAGATTGAGAGGCGTATGCTGCATGATGATGGCACCGAATGGACTGAGGTTGGTAGGGCCTGCCACGATAATCGCTCGGGCGGGAAAAGGCCATCCCGCTCGACGGGGCGGGGAAGCCTTCTTCTCCCGTGATCATTGGAAAAACGGGTGAAAAAGAAATTTTATCCTGCAAATTCGGAGCATTGCTGAAAAATGGAGAAAACCCGAAAGCCCCCCGGAGCGGGCTCCGGGGGGTGGAAGTGAAGAGTTATGGTGAGGAAACGCTACTCGGCGGGCGCGTAGTAGCAACGCTTGGGCGACATGATCTTTCCCGACTTTTTCAGCTCGTCGATGGCCTTGGAGACTTCCTTGGAATCGACTTCGAGCGCCTTGGCGACGTCGCCGGGACGGACGGGCTTGCCCGCGTCCTGCATGGCCTTGAGAACCTGTTCCGCCGTAACTGCCATAGTGGACCTCCGTAAAGCGGCTGCGCCGCCGTATTTATTTCAGGAACAATTCCTGATAAGCGGAATCCTCCCTTTCTGTCAAGGATTTTATGCGCCCGGAGGGTCTGGGGAAGGGCCGGGCAATCGTCTGGATTTTTGCGGGAAAAGGCGCTACGCTTTGAAGAAAAGGATCACGGTATGAAATATCTCATCATGGAAGATTTTGCGGGCCAGCCGGTCAGCTTCGTGTTCCCCCGCCGGGTCGATCACGGCGACATGCGCGAACAGCTCCCCTATGGGCGCGTGCTCGGGGCCGGATATGTGGAACTGCGCGACGGCGCGTTCCATTGCTTCGGCGGCTACGCGGAACTGGGCGTCGCGGCCCGTCCCGAAGACGAGGCCATTCTGACGGAAGCCTTCGCGAACGCCGCCGACTAGGCGGATTCCCTTTGGATTGTTTCATCTTTCAAAGGGGTCTCTGCCGGAGCGCCGTCTCCGGCGACATCCACGCCGCATTGCGGCGGGCGGCCCGGTCCGTTCGTCGCTTCGCGGGCAAGTGTAAGACCCTGTTCCCGCTTCCGCCCCCGGAGCCGCCATGCCTGAATTGCCCGAAGTGGAAACCATCGCCCGAACCCTCGCCCCGCAGGTCGAGGGGCGGCGCATCGTGGCCTGTGAACTGCTCAATCCTTCCACGTTTGAAGGGCCCATCCTGCTCGGCAAGGCGATAGGCGGAACCATCGGTCGCCCCGGACGGCGCGGCAAGCTCCTGTTGCTTCCTCTCGCCTTCAACGGAGAGCCGGTTCCGCTCCCGGACCCGGTCCGTCCTTCCGGTTCGCTGGCCCGGCATCTGGCCTCCGGCGACGAGCGGATCACCGGCCTCGGGTTCCATCTTAAGATGACGGGCCGCCTGTTCGTCTATCCCGAGGGCACGCCTCCCGAAAAGCACACCCGGCTCCTGTTCGATCTCGACGACGGTTCGCGCCTGTTTTTCGACGACGCCCGCAAGTTCGGGTACGCGCGGGTGCTTTCGCCCGCGTCCGTCGCGGCGTGGCCTTTCTGGAACGCGCTTGGCCCGGAGCCGCTGGAGATGGACGCCGACGCTTTCGCGGCCCGGTTCGCCGGACGGCGGGGCAAGATCAAGGCGTTGCTCCTCGACCAGTCCGTCGTCGCCGGGTGCGGCAACATCTACGCGGACGAAAGCCTGTTCCGTGCGGGCATCCGCCCCGACGCCCAGCTCGTATCTCCCGACCGCCTGAAACGGCTCCACGCCGCGCTGCGGGAAGTCCTGCTCGAATCCATCGACGCCTGCGGCAGTTCCATCCGTGATTACCGCACCGCGCGGGGCGACGCCGGAGCCTTCCAGAATGCGTTCCGCGTGTACGGGCGTTCAGGCCGGACCTGTCTCGAATGCGGGGCCTCGCTGGAGAGCTGCCGCATCGCGGGCCGGGCCACCGTGTTTTGCCCGAACTGTCAGCGCGTCTGACATTCGTTCATACAACCCTTTTACCTGACCGCAAGGATTGAAGAATGCAGAAGACGATCTGCCTGTTGCCGGGTGACGGCATTGGTCCCGAGATTGTAGCCGAAGCCGTGAAAGTGCTTCGTGCCGTGGAAAAGAAATTCGGACATTCGTTCACCATGACGGAAGCCCTGCTCGGCGGCGCCGCCATCGACGCCGTGGGCGTGCCGCTGCCGGACGCTACGGTGGAAGCCTGCAAGGCCGCCGACGCGGTGTTTCTCGGCGCTGTGGGCGGTCCCAAGTGGGACACGATTGATCCCGCCATCCGTCCCGAACGCGGTCTGCTCGGCATCCGCAAGGCGCTCGGCCTGTTCGCGAACCTGCGTCCCGCCACGCTGTTCCCCGAACTCGCGGGCGCGTGCCTGCTGCGTCCCGACATTTCCGCCAAGGGCCTCGACCTCATCGTCGTGCGCGAGCTGACGGGCGGCATCTACTTCGGCCAGCCCGCCGGGACCGAAGTGCGCGACGGCCTGCGTACCGGTTTCAACACCATGATCTACAATGAAGAGGAAATCGCCCGCATCGGTCGCGTGGCCTTCTCCACGGCCCGCAAGCGCCGCAAGAAGGTCTGCTCCGTGGACAAGGCCAACGTGCTGGCCGTGTCCCGCGTGTGGCGCGAAGTGATGATCGAAGTGGGCAAGGAGTTCCCCGATGTGGAGCTTTCCCACCTCTATGTGGACAACGCCGCCATGCAGCTCGTGCGCGATCCCTCGCAGTTCGACGTGATTGTGACCGGCAACCTCTTCGGCGACATCCTGTCCGACGAAGCCTCGGTGATCACCGGTTCCATCGGCATGCTGCCCTCCGCCTCTCTCGGCGCGGGCAACCCCGGCCTGTTCGAGCCCATCCACGGTTCCGCGCCCGACATCGCGGGACAGGGCAAGGCCAATCCGCTGGCGACCATTCTTTCCGCCGCGATGCTGCTCCGTCTGGCCTTCGACATGGACGTCGAAGCCTCCGCCATCGAAGGCGCGGTCCACAAGGTCCTCCGCGACGGTTTCCGCACCGGCGACATCATGGAAGCCGGAAAGACCCCGCTGACCACCACCGCCATGGGCGACAAGGTTGTGGAGTATCTGTAGGAATTGAATGAAATTGGGGGAGGGGAGAGGGAAACTTTCTTCAGAAAGTTTCCCTCTCCCCTCCCCCAAACCCCCTTCCCTTTCCCTTCAAAGACTTTCGACCTTATCGAATCCCTGTTGGCGGCGTTCCCTGATGCTGAAAGGATACGCCGGGGAAGCGTTTTTCCGAAGAGAAGCCGGATTGCGACGGGTGTGGGTGAAAGGTTCTCGATAGGTTGGGAGAAAGAGTGAAGGGAAAATGCCGTTCCGCCTTCGGGGTGGTCGGCTTTTTGTGTGGGCGGGTCTAAAACACTGGCGTTTTCTCCGGCTTTGTGCTTCTTCTGGAAGCATCTTCCGGGAGACGGGCGGCAGGGTACGGGCCGTGCCGCGCCCCTCCCGTCATCGACCCCTACGCCGGGTCAAGGGGCCGCCGGCCCCTTGCGGGTGCAGGGCGGCGCCCTGCCCGCCGGAGGCATTTGCACATGACCGACTTTTTTTCATCGCCCGCAGGCATGGCCCTGCTCGCGGGGTGCGCGACATGGGGATTCACGGCGCTTGGCGCGGCTATGGTGTACACGGCCAAGTCCTTTTCGCGGCGGAGCCTCGACGTCATGCTCGGCTTTGCGGCGGGCGTGATGATCGCGGCTTCCTACTGGTCGCTGCTCGCGCCCGCGCTGGAGATGACCGCGCACCTTGGGCGTCTGGCCTGCGTGCCGGTGGCGCTCGGCTTCCTTGCCGGGGCCGGAGTCCTGCGGTTGATGGACATCATCCTGCCGCATATCCATCCCACGGAGAACGTGCCTGACGGCCCGCCCTCCAAGCTGCCCCGGAGCGCCCTGCTGGTATTCGCCATCACCCTGCACAACATTCCCGAAGGGCTCGCCGTCGGCGTGGCTTTCGGGGCGGCGGCCTCGGGTTCGCCCGAAGCCAGCATCGCGGGCGCGCTGACGCTCATGTTCGGCATCGGTCTCCAGAACGTGCCCGAAGGCGTGGCCGTCTCCGTGCCTCTGCTGCGGGAAGGCTTCTCCAAGCGCAGGGCCTTTTTCTACGGGCAGCTTTCCGGCATCGTCGAGCCCATCGCCGCCGTACTCGGCGCGCTGGCCGTGGGCATCGCCCAGCCCGTACTGCCCGTTGCGCTGGCCTTTGCCGCCGGGGCCATGATTTTTGTGGTCGTCGAGGAAGTGATTCCCGAATCCCACGCCTCCGGCCACGGCGACGCGGCCAGCCTCGGCGTGATCATCGGCTTCGTCGTCATGATGTGTCTTGACGTCGCGCTGGGGTAAAAGAATCGGGGGAGGGGAGGGGGACCTTTCTCCAGAAAGGTCCCCCTTCCCCTCCCCC
>CABKMN010000132.1 GCA_902373525.1 uncultured Bilophila sp.
CTTCCCCTCCCCAAACCCCACCCCATCCCTTCAAAGACTTTCGGCCTTATCGAATCCCTGCCGTCGGTTTTCCCTGTGAATCCTGAACGCCTGAACGGAATCCGTTCAGGCGTTTTCTCAAAAAAACAGAAAGCACAGAAAGAAACCGTCCTTCGGGTGCGGCACGCCTGAAAAGAGGGATTCGATAAGGTCGAAACGTTTAGGAAGATGAGGGAAGGGTTTCTTCTCCCTTCCCCCGGTTCACCACAAAAGGAACCCATATGGACAAACGAACTTTAGGGGTCGTGTTCTTCCCAGCGTTCGACTGGGCGATCAGCCCGACGCACCCGGAGCGCGAGGAGCGGCTGCTGTACACGCAGGACCAGCTCCGCGAGGAAGGGCTGTTCGACCTGCCGGGCATCACCGAGTACAAGCCCGGCGTCGCGGCGTATGAGGACATCGAGCGCGTCCACTTCTGCCTCCCGGACGTGAAGCGCGTCTGCTCGGCCTCCCACCTCGCCTCGGCGGGCGGAGCCATCCGGGCCGGGGAACTGGTGCTTTCCGGCGAACGGGAACGGGCCTTCGCGCTGGTGCGCCCTCCGGGGCACCACGCCATGCGCGTCACCCACGGCAACCGGGGCTTCTGCAACGTGAACATGGAAGCCGTGATGATCGAAAACCTGCGCCGCCGCTTCGGCCCGCTGCGTGTGGCAATCGTGGACACGGACTGCCACCACGGCGACGGCACGCAGGACATTTACTGGAACGATCCCGATACGCTGTTCATCTCGCTGCATCAGGACGGCAGGACCCTGTATCCCGGCACCGGCTTTGTGCCCGAATGCGGCGGCCCCGGTGCGCTCGGGCGCACGGTGAACATCCCGCTTCCCCCCGGCACCGGCGACGAGGGCTATCTGTACGTCACGCAAAACGTGGTCCTGCCGCTGCTGGAGGATTTCAAGCCCGACCTCGTGATCAACTCCGCCGGGCAGGACAACCACTACACCGATCCGCTCACCAACATGCAGCTTTCCGCGCACGGCTATGCCGCCATGAACGCCCTCCTCAATCCGCACATCGCCGTGCTTGAGGGCGGCTACTCCATCCGCGGCGCGCTGCCCTACGTCAATCTGGGAATCTGCCTTGCCCTGGCGGGCCTGCCGTTCGAGCACGTCCACGAGCCGGATCACGACGCCCGCGCGCTCAAGCAACGCCCGCAGGTTACGGAGTATATCTCCCGCCTGTGCGACGACGTGCTGGCCCAGTACCGTACCCCGCCCTCGCAGCCGTCCGAAGGCTGCCGTGACGGCGAATGGTGGCGGCGTGAACGGGACATTTATTACGACACCGACGGACTCAGCGAACACCAGAACGAAGGCATCCGCCTCTGCCCCGATTGCCCCGGCCTGACCTGCATCGAAACCTCGTCCGACCGCGTCGCCAAGAGCCTGTGTCTGCTCCTCCCCCGCAACGCCTGCCGACGTTGCCGCGACCTTGCCCATCGCCTCGTCGAAACGACCGGCAAAAAGTCGGGCCGCTACGCGCAGGTGCTGTGCATCGGCGGCGAATAGACGCAAAAAAAGCCTCCCGCTTCGAGAGAAGGGGAGGCTTTTCGCAACGTTTTAGTCAGGGGCATCAGTTGGGCACACTGGTTCAGTAAAGCTTACTGTAGCAGTTCCGCCCGTATTGCTGTTTTTCGCCGTGATTTTGGAATCGGCGTATTCTACCGTCCAGCCGGTACCATAGTCAGGTGCAGTAGCATCTTTACCTATACCAAAAGCTTCCTTATTAGCCTCGGCTTTGGCCGCCGTACACGAAGTTGAAGCCTTCCCGGTGGTAACATCGGTACCGACCAGCAACGCCTTCCCGAACGTCAGGTTGTACCGGGCCATCGCTTCGGCGGCGACGGCAGCGGCGGCCTTGTTGGCGGCTTCCTTCTGCAAGTCGTAATACTTCGGCACGGCGACGGCGGCGAGGATGCCCAGAATGACCAGTACGGAAATGATTTCGATGAGCGTAAAGCCCATCTCGCCTTTTCTACCCTTCATGAATTCCTCCTGAATAAATGCCCGAACAGAGGGCATAGATATTCGGAAAGGGTAATCGCTGGGTCTTTTTTTGTCTAGGAAACAAAAATAAATAGACTACTACATATATATTTATAGAATATCAGCCGCAAAACTTCATTTCAACTCCAAAGGAATCAAAGCGTGAAGAACGTCTTTCCCGTTCAAAGCCCTGAACGAAGAAAGCCGACTTGAAGGACTTTGGAGAAAGACCGGACGGGACTAGCAAAGAGCCTGTCCGGTCGCCAAAACGGCGCACGGCTGCGGACGAAAATCAAACGACGCACCCGCCGTTTCTCCTGTTCGCGGGACCGTCATGCCCTGCGCCGGGGCACTGCCGGATTACCGCTTCCCGCGTTCGCAGGGGCCGTATATCAGCCACGGGTCCCGCGTCAGATCAACGCCTTCGGGATCGACGAAGTTCCCATCCCGCATGAAGTCGATCTTCAACGTACCGTAATCGGTGCCGGAAAGCGGGGACAGCCAGACCCGGTAGCCGCCGATGGTCGCGTTGGTTCCCGCGTTCTCCAGACTCCCGGACGCGAGATTGAACTCGTCATAGGCGGCGAACCAGACTTTCTGGCAATGGTTCTCGGCGGGGATGGCGCCGTGCTCAAATGCCTTCCCCCGCAACATGTACTGCCCGAAAAGCTGGTTGATCCGGGCCTGCGCCTCGCTTTTCACCGCCAGCAACGCCTTGATTTCCGCTTCCCGTTGCAGGTCGTAGTATTTGACGCCCGCGACCGTGGCGAGAATGCCGAGGACGACGAGCACGGTAATGATCTCGATAAGGGTAAACCCGTTCCGGGATGTTCCCGAACGTCTGTTGCCGTGGGGTTCGTATGGCATGGATTCCTCCCCGTGAACGCGATTGCCTCCACGATAGCCTGAGGGAACCGCCATGCGTATGATAATAAGTTGTTATTACGCCAAGTTGTAACTACACAGCGTTTGTCGGAAAAAATCGGATCGGCGGCGAACTCCGGCGCAACGTCACCCGCGCTCTTCTTTCGCGGCTATGGACGCGAAAGAGGAGACGCTCCCGGCGCGGCGCGCAGCGGAGGCCCACCTTGCCGTAATGAAAAGGATTTCTAAACGGGTGGGCAGGATGCGGGGCATCGTGTACACTGAAAAGAATCCGGCACAAGAACAACGCGAGGAAACCATGCCCGTCGTCGATCACTCTTCCTATGTTTCTCCCATATGGTTACGGAACGGTCACTTACAGACCATCTGGCCCGTCCTGTTCCGCAATCCTTCCCTGCCCGCTCTCTGGCGCGAACGCCTCGAAACGCCGGACGGCGACTTCGTGGACGTGGATCACATCCCGGCCTGCGCGGGGATTCGTTCAAACCGCGTCGCCATCCTGTCCCACGGGCTCGAAGGCGACAGCCGGAGACGCTACATGCTGGGCATGGCCAAGGCCCTCAACCGCCGGGGCTGGGACGTGGTGGCCCGGAACTTCCGGGGCTGTTCGGGCGAGCCGAACCGCAAGGCGTCGCTCTACCACAGCGGCGAAACGGACGATCTGCACCTCGTCGTGGAACATTGCGTCGCCCTCGGCTACCTCCATATCGTGCTCGTCGGGTTCAGCATGGGCGGGAACCAGACCCTCAAGTACCTCGGGGAGCGCGAACGCACCATTCCCGCGCAGGTCTGCGCCGCCGTCGCGGTTTCCGTCCCCTGCGATCTGGAAGGCGCGGCGCATGTGCTGGCCCAACCTTCGCGCGCGCCGTACATGGCCTATTTCCTGCGGACGCTGCGTCTCAAGATCGAATCCAAGCACGCGCGGTTCCCGGACCTTATCGACATCCGCGGGCTGAAGCACGTCCGTTCCTTCCTCGAATTCGACACCCGGTACACCGCCCCGCTGCACGGCTTCACCTCGGCGCGCCATTACTGGCGGGAAAGCGGGTGCCTGCGGCTGCTGGAAAACATCGACGTCCCTTTCCTGCTGATCAACGCGGCGGACGACCCCTTCCTGTCGGAGGAGTGCTACCCCCTCCGCGTCGCGGAAGCCAACAAGGCCATGACGCTGGAAATGCCCCACTGGGGCGGGCATGTGGGCTTCGTCTCGCCGGGGCACGAACTGTACTGGTCCGAAAAGCGCGCGGCGGATTTTCTGGGAACCGTGTATGACGGCATGAACGGAACGTTCCACTGATCCCCGCGGGGTTTCCCGTCTCCTGTGCCCGGACAAACGAAGGCCCGTTCGAAAGAACGGGCCTTTTGTCATATCTCTTCACCGAGAGCGCGGCGGAGGAGTTGCAGAAACACATGCCGACGGATACATTCCGCCCCGTACCGCATGATATGGTTCGTGGCCATCTGGCAGTCCACCAGACGGCAGCCGCGCGTTTCCAGCCATTCCATCAGCCGGACCAGCGCCAGCTTGGACGCATGGGGCCGGAGGTGGAACATGGATTCCCCGAAGAAAGCCCTTCCGAGGCCGACGCCGTACAGGCCGCCGACAAGTTCGTCGCCGTCCCACGTTTCGACGGAGTGGGCATGGCCGAGCTCGTGCAGCCGGACGTAGGCGTCCACCATTTCGGGCATGATCCACGTACCGTCCTGATCCGGGCGCGGGGTGGACGCGCACCGGAGCATGACCTCGCGGAACGCCCGGTCGATGGTGACGGTGAAGCTGCACTTCCGAACCTCCTTGCGGACGGTGTGGGGGATGCGGAAACGCTCGGGAACGATCACGCACCGGGGATCGGGGGACCACCAGAGCAGCGGCTGTCCTTCGCCGTACCACGGGAAGATGCCGCAGCGGTACGCCGCAAGCAGCCGCCGGACGGACAGATCGCCGCCGACCGCGACCAGCCCTTCGGGATCGGCCTCTTCCGGATCGGGGAACAGTTCCGGGTAATCAGGATGCAGCCGCCAGATCATGCGCCGCGCTCCCGTCTTGAAAGGCTTTCCGTTTCGCAGGCAAGGCGAACGGGATATGACCCTATGTCGACATTCAACAACACGTCAACCAGCTCCGGGGAATGATTCATGCTCCTGACCGTTTCCATCCTCTGCGTCGTCACCTTCATGGCCGGCCTCATCGACAGCATCGCCGGAGGCGGCGGATTGCTCCGGCTTCCCGCCCTGCTCGTTGCGGGCGTCCCCCCGCAACAGGCCCTCGGCACCAACAAGTTCGTCGGGGCGATAGGGACCGGCGCGGCCATGCTCAACTTTGCGCGCAAGGGGCTGATCCTCTGGAAGCTGGCGCTCGTCGGCGTTCCGTGCGCGCTGCTCGGTTCGGCGGCGGGCAGCAAGTGCATCCTCGCCTTCGATCCCCAGACCGCCGGGAAAATCCTGATCGCCCTACTGCCGGTGGCGGCGATCATAACCCTGATTCCCCGCCGCTCCAAGTCGTGCAAGGACGCCTTCACCGCGCTGGACGTCTTTCTTCTGACGCCGCTGATCTGTTTCGGGGTCGGCTTCTACGACGGCTTTTTCGGTCCGGGCGCGGGAAGTTTCTTCATCATCGCCTTCAACGTCTGCCTGCGGATGAATCTCATTCAGGCTTCGGCACTGACCAAGGTGTTCAACCTCTCGTCCAACGTCGGCTCGCTGATCGTGTTTCTCATCCACGGGGACGTGCTCTTTCTCTACGCCATTCCCATGACCGTCGCCGACGTGCTCGGCAACCTCGCCGGGAGCCAGCTCGCCATCCGCACCGGCCCCACCATCGTACGCCGCTTCCTGCTCCTTTCGCTGATCATCCTGTTCGTTTCCCTGATCTGGAAGTATTATTTCGCAGGGTAGGCAAAGATTGGAGGGGGCGGGGAACCCTTTCTGGAGAAAGGGTTCCCCGCCCCCTCCAAACCTCCCCCCTTCCCAAGACGTTCCTCTGGGTCAACGAAGGCAATGGGGGAACGCGCAGGGCCGTTTCGGACGCATCCGTCTCCCGGCCGGGCAGTCAAAGAAGAAAGGCGCCGTCATAGGATGCGGTTGTTTCATTTCCACAGTATGGTGAAAAGACAGCCTTTTATCCATTCTTCCGTTGGCGGACGCCATGACTGAGGCATTTTATCGGTTATTCCTTTGAAACTTCAAGCAATGAAGCCTCAACCACATCCTATGACGCAGCCAAAAGAAAAAAACAGAAAGGCCCGGACCTATCCGGGCCTTTCTGCTTATGGAAAACGGCCTCAACGCCGGTCGATACGGTCAGAGGGGAAAACCGCCGAGAGGGATTCGATACGGTCGAACGTCTTGGGAAGAGGAGGGATGGGGGTTTGGGGGAAGGG
>CABKMN010000133.1 GCA_902373525.1 uncultured Bilophila sp.
CTCCAAACCTCCCCCGCCCTCCCCAAGACGTTCCTCTGGGTCAACGGGGGACCGGAGCGGCGTGAAATCCGTCTTCGGAGGCGCCCGTCTCCCGGATACGCCGACGAAAAAAACCGACATCCTGAGGACATCGGTTTTTCAAATGGAACGTGGGAAATCCTGAAAACAGGGATTCAATACGCTCAAACCGGTTGCAGGGAGGGCCGGGGGAAAACGCTAAAAAAGCGCTCCCCCAGTCTTCACTCCCCTACAATAAATTACATCCCGACCATAAAGTAATAGACGACCGGCGCAAGGAGCAGCCGGTAGACGGCGAAAGGCCGCAGCGTAATGCGCCCGACGAGGGCGATAAAGGTCTTGATGGCGAGCCAGCCGAAAATGAAGGCGAAAATGAGCCCCGTGGCGAACAGCGGAATGTCGGCCGCCGTAAAGCTCGACCACGACTTGAGCACGTCGTAGCCGGTCGCCGCAAACATGATCGGCACGGCGGCGACAAAGGAATATTCGGCGGCAAGGGCGCGCTTCTCGCCGAGCAGCATCCCGCCCATGATCGTGGAGCCGGAACGGGAAAAGCCGGGCCACAGCGCCATGCACTGGCAGATGCCGATGCCGAGGGCCAGCCTGGGCGTCACCTCATCAATGCTGACGTAGGCCGGAGGACGCTTGGCGCAGTACCGTTCCACCAGCAGCATGAGTATCCCGCCCACGGCAAGGGAGAGCGAGACGCTGAGCGGGGTGAACAACTGCTTGATGTACGAATGCAGCAGCAGGCCCAGCACCGAAGGCGGCAGCGTCGTCAGGAAAAGAAGCCAGATGCCCCGCAGGCCCGCAAACGGCTTCGGTGCCGTCGAACGGACCCGCCCCGGCACCAGCAGCCCCATGAAGCGATCCCAGTACACCAGCAGTACGGCGAAAATCGAACCGAGCTGGATCGCGACCTCAAACGTGCTGGCCTTCGGCCCCGTGAACCCGAGCAGGTCCCCGGCGATGACCAGATGCCCCGAAGAGGACACGGGCAGGAATTCGGTCAATCCCTGCACCGCTCCCATGATGAGGCCGGTGGAAAACCAATCCATGTGTTACTCGCAGGCGTTGCACGGCGTTATGGCCCTGGCGGCGAAGGCCACGGCCTCGCGGTACAGGTGGGGCGGCGCATACGGAGTGAGGACCTTCGTACGGTTGGCGCCGACCACCAGCGACATCAGAATCTGCGCCGTTTCCTTCACGAGCAGTTCGCGAATGGACCCGTCCTCAATGCCGCGCCACAACTGCTGTTCCAACAGTTTGTGGATTTCATTAAATTTTTCGAACATCAGTTCGCGGTCGTCGTTGGTCTTCATGTCGCTGTACGGCGAACAACGGACGAGCACGAGCCAATTGGATTCGGGATCGATTGAAAAGTCAAGGTAGGCCCGGCAGAAGTTCAGAACGCTTTCACGACCGTTCCTGCCTTCGTCGCAGGCCCGCTGAAGCACCTCAAGGAAGTGTTCCAGAACGTCCATCCCTGCGGCAAGGAACAACTTTTCCTTATTCCCGTAATGATGGGTCAACAGCCCGAGGGCTACGCCGGCACGTTCGGAAATCTTCTTGAACGTGGTTTCGGTATAGCCGCATTCGCCAAAAAGCTCTTTGGCGGCCTTCAGCAAGGCCTCCTTCTTGGTCATGGTCATACGTTTCCCCCAAAAAGCTGATGCTGTTTAGTCGCGCAATCAAAACAGTAAGCTACCGCATACCGGACGTCAACGGAAAAGTGCGCTCTTTGTGGAGGGCGTTTTTAGCGCATTGAAGAAGAAAATGCATCCTTTTTTTCCCTAATCGAAAAAACGGGGTCCCCATTCACTCCTTCCCGGAAGAAGTCGGATAAACATACAGCACGAGCGCGCCGATCAGCAGGGATACGCCGATGCCCATCGCATACGGCCCGCGCCAGCCGATGACCGACCAGCCGATGCCGAAGACCAGCGGAGAAAGGCTCTGGCTCAGGCGCAGCACCGTGCCGTTCATCGCCATGACGATGGCCCGGTTGCGCGTAGGGGCGAGCGTGGTCATGCGCGCGTTCAGCAGCGGGAAGGTCAGCCCCTGCGCCGCGCCGCCCAGAAAAATGGGGAGGGTCAGCCACCACAGCGACGGCGCCACGCCCGGAAGCGCCAGCATGAGGCCCTGCGCCAACAGATAGCAGCCCGTGGCCGCGAGCAGGAGGCGACGGTGGGAATGCTTCTTGCCGAGCCACGCGAGATTCATGGCGATGAGCGCCGTGCCCAGCGAGGCCAGCGTGAACACGCCGCCGATGTGGGAAGGCGAGGCGTTATACAAAAGGTCCGCCAGCAGCGGAAAATAGGTGATGGTCGGACCGTACAGAATGCAGAAGCACAAAAAGGTCAGCGCGAACAGGCCGAGAGCGGCGGGGCGCAGGATGATGGCCTTGCTTTCCCGGGCATAGCGCGCCCAGTCCATGTCGGCGTGGGGACGCTCCAGCGGGACGCGCAGGGCGAGCAACGCCACCGGCAGCGCGGACAGGGACACCCAGAAGGGCCACCGCCAGTCCATTTCCCCGAGCAGGCCGCCGATGCCCGGATACAGCGCCGTACCGAGGCTGATGGTCGCCCCGATCATGCCCATCATCTTGGGGCGTTCGGATTCCTCATACATATCACCCACAAGCGTCCCGTACAGGATGCCCAGCGGCGCGGCTCCGAGCCCCTGCACGGCGCGGCACGCCAGCAACATGCCGAACGATTTGGACAACGCGCACCCCACCCCGCCGCAGGCGAACAGCACGAGCCCCGGCAGCAGGACGGCCTTGCGCCCGAAACGATCCGCGAGCACGCCCGCTATCGGCGTCATAAAGGCGCTCGGCAGGGTGAAACAGGTGATCAGCAGCGCGACGCCCGAGGCGTCCAACCGAAAGACACCGGCCAGCTTGGGCAAAATCGGCAGCGTAATGGAAACGCCCATAACCCCGATCAGGGCCACGCACAGCACGAGCGCCAAGCCCGCCGGACCAACCGGGCGGACGGAACGGAATGGTTGCCCGTCGTGCCCTCCGGCATGCTTCAGGCTGTCCGTGGTCATGCGTCTCCTCCTGTAGGTAGGCGTAAAGGCCGCCCCGCCGAACAAGCGTCAGTCACGCCAGCCGAGAAGCCGCCGGGCGATACGGCTTTTCAGACGATTGATCAAACAACGCCCATAGCGCAGCGCGGGGTGCAGCCGCTCCCGACCGTTCCGTTCCAACGCCTCCGTGAGCAGGCTCATCCATCTATCCGTGATCCGTTGATCCGTAAAAGCCTCCGCCCGGCGCAGTCCGTTTTCCACCATCGCAGCGTACAGTCCCGGTTCTCCCTGCAAACGGTCGATGGCGTCCAGCACGGCCTCCGCCGTCGGCGTTTCCAGAAAGTCCAGCGACGTGGTACGCAGTTCCCGGTAAGCCGGTTCCGGACCGAGCATGGCGGGCACGCCCGTAGCCCACGCATTGACCAGCTTGGAGGCAGGTTTGGTTTCCAGCACGATCGGCGGACAATGGCGAAGCGCCAGCACGGCGTCAACCTCGCTGTAGTCGTACCAATGGCCCTGAAAACGGTTGACAAACCTCACGCCGCGCCGGTGCAGAGCTTCCCGGAACGCCTCGGTCTTGACGAATTGCGGCTCGTACTGATCGCTGCCGAAATAGGCTACGGTTTCAAGGCGTGTCCCTCGGTCCGGATTACGCGGGATCAGCCCCGGCTGCTTCCAGAGCGGTATCCAACGCCGCGATGCCGTCTCGCCCGAAAGGCCGTTCTGCACCACAGTAATATCAGCCAGCGGCGGAACGGGCCTGTCCGCCTGTACCACCACGGCGAAACAGCGATGAACCCCCATACCCGGCGAGGCATCATCCCAATGAAAGACGCACACCTCGCCATCAACGGCCCTGTCGACCAGTACCGGCTCAAACGGACAATCGGCGGAACAAAGCCTCGCCCATGTCAACAATACCCAACAGTCTAGGCCGCACACGATCCGTTCCGGGCGTTCTTCGGGAACGAAAGGTTTCGGGTCCACAACCAGTTCCGGCCAATTCTTACGGAGATGTTTTCTCCCAACGACGAAATAAACCTTCTGCCGCCGGGCGGATTGCGTCTGTATGTCCATAGTTTCGAGCATACCTCATTCCGCACGCTCGCGGAAGCCTCCGGGCGGGGTCGATCCCCGCTTCCTTTATGCCATGAGGACAACGGGATAGCCCTTTCGGATTGTTTATTCGCTCAAACGAGTTTCGGAAAAAAAGAACGTTTCGTTCTCCAACGCCGCCCAATCGGCTCCTTTTCCCTCTAACATACTCTCAAGAAAAGCCAAATGATACTCGGACGCCGCAATCTCATTTGTGACTCTTCGATCAAACAGTCGCCAACGCTTGCAATCATGAAAAAATCACAACATAGTATACGCTAACTTTTCGGGAAGGTTTCTTTTCCTCTTTCACATTTTGCCCAGGGTAAAGGAGTCATTATGTCCGTTGAACTGCTCGCGATGGTGGCGGTGCTGCCCATTCTGGTGGCGCTCATCCTGATGGTCGGCATGAGGTGGCCAGCAACCAAAGCGATGCCTCTTGCATGGCTTGTCTGCGCCATCAGCGGCGTACTCGTGTGGGGATTGTCCCCCGGCTATGTCGCGGCGTTGACGTTGCAGGGCATCGTCACCGCCATCGGCGTGCTCATCATCGTTTTCGGCGCCATTCTGATCCTCTTTACATTGGAAAAGAGCGGCGGCATGGAAACCATCCAGTACGGGATGCAGAACATCAGCCGCGACAAACGCGTTCAGGCCATCATCATCGGATATATGTTCGCGGCCTTCATCGAAGGCGCGGCCGGTTTCGGCACGCCCGCGGCGCTCGCGGCTCCGCTCCTGCTGGCCCTCGGTTTCCCGGCGATGGCCGCCGCCGTCATCTGCCTCGTGTTCAACAGTTTCCCCGTGAGCTTCGGCGCGGTGGGCACGCCCATCGTGATGGGCCTTACGCCGCTCAAGCCCATCCTCGACGCGGGCGTCGCGGACGGCGGCATGACCTATGCGGCCTTCTGCAAGATCGTGGGCGAGTACTGCACCATGATGCACATCCCCATGGCCTTCGTCCTGCCCATCGTCATGCTCGGCTTCCTGACCCGCTTCTACGGTGAAAAGCGCAGCTGGTCCGAAGGCTTCGCTGCATGGAAATACTGCATTTTCGCCGGGGTATGCTTCTGCGTTCCCTACTTTATCGTCGCGTGGACGCTCGGACCCGAGCTGCCGTCCCTCATCGGCGGGCTCGTCGGCCTCGGCGTTCTCATCTACGGCACCAAGCGCGGCTTCTGCGTGCCTGAAAAGACCTGGGACTTCGGCCCGCACGACAGGTGGGACGCCTCCTGGACCGGCAGCATCGCCGCCAGCGGCAAGACCGAGTTCCACCCGCACATGACCCAGTTCCGCGCGTGGCTGCCCTACGCCCTCATCGGCCTGATCCTCGTGCTGACCCGCATCCCGGAACTCGGCCTCAAGGCGTGGCTGGCCTCCTTCAAGCTCAACTTCACCGACATCCTCGGCTATCAGGGCGTGAACGCGTCCATCGACTACCTGTTCCTGCCCGGCACCATTCCCTTTACGTTGGTCGCCATCCTGACCGTGGCGCTGCACGGCATGAAGGCCGATGACGTGAAGGAAGCCTGGAGCACGACCTTCGCCAAGATGAAGGCCCCGACCATCGCGCTGTTCGCCGCCGTGGCGCTGGTTTCCATCTTCCGCGGTTCCGGCGTGAACGACGGCGGCATGGACTCCATGCCCCTCGCCCTCGCCAAGACCCTGGCCTCGCTCACCGGCGAAGCCTGGCCCGCGCTGGCCTCCTACGTCGGCGGCCTCGGCGCCTTCATCACCGGCTCCAACACGGTGTCCGACCTGCTGTTCTCCCAGTTCCAGTGGGATATGGCCACGCAGCTCAACTTCTCCAAGCAGATCATCGTGGCGACTCAGGCCGTCGGCGGCGCCATGGGCAACATGGTCTGCATCCACAACGTGGTCGCCGTCTGCGCCGTGGTGGGCCTCTCAGGCCGCGAAGGCATGATCATCAAGACCACCTTCTGGCCCTTCCTCCTCTACGGCATCATCGTCGGCGCCATCGCCTGCGTGCTGGTATTCTAACTGAAGATTGGGGAGGGGGAAGGGAACCTTTCTGAAGAAAGG
>CABKMN010000134.1 GCA_902373525.1 uncultured Bilophila sp.
CTTGGAGGGGGGAGGAAGGGACTTTCTGGAGAAAGTCCCTTCCTCCCCCCTCCAATTTTCTCTTCACCACTTCGTGATGGCAACCGGCAAATCCCGGATAGCCTCGCGCAACGCCTCGGGCGAGGCGACGGCAGCGCCGACCTGCGCGACGACAAGCCCGGCGGCATAGTTGGCGAGCACGCAGGAGGCGAGCAGCGGCACTCCGGCGGCAAGCCCGAGCCCGAGCGTAGCGATGACCGTGTCGCCCGCCCCGGTGACGTCAAAGACATCCTGCGCCATCGTGGGCACGTGCCAGACGTCCGCGCCGGAAAACAAGGCCATGCCGTCCGGCCCAAGTGTGGTCAGGAGATGCGGACAGCCGACCTTGCCCAGAATGGCCCGACCGGCGGCAAGAATCTCCTCCCGGTCCCGTACCGGCATCCCGGCGCACTCGCCCGTCTCCTTGGTGTTCGGCGTCAGCAGGAAGGAGCCGCCGTACAGCCCCACGTTGCTCGGCTTGGGATCGATCAGAACCTTGACCGGATGCGGGCAGGACGCCAGCAACGCCCGGAACCGATCCATGAACGCCGCTGAAACCAGCCCCTTGCTGTAATCCGAAAGAATCACCACCTCATGCTCGGGAAGCTGCGCGGCGACGACGGACAGAACGGCCTCTTGTTCGGCGGCGGAAAACGGGCTGGCATCCTCCTGATCCAGACGCAGCATCTGCTGCCGCCGGGCCATGACCCGCGTCTTCACCGTGGTGGGCCGGAGCGGCAAGGTGACGAACGCGCCGCCAATTCCCTCGTCGCGGACAAGGGCGCGGATGCGGTCGGCGGAAGCGTCCTCACCCATCGAGCCGATGAGCGTCGCCACGCCGCCGAGCGCCACGATGTTGCGGGCCACGTTGCCCGCGCCGCCGAGCAGATAGCGTTCGCGCTCGATCCGCACGACCGGCACGGGCGCTTCCGGCGAAATGCGATCGGCATCGCCCATGAGATAGGCGTCCAGCATGACGTCGCCGACGACCAGCACGCGTTTGCCGACCAGCCCGTCAACGACGTCGGGCGTCAGCAGGACAGGAGACGCGTCAGACATGAAAATCCTTTGGTTGGGAGTCTTGCCCGGAAGCGGCGGGGTCCAGCCCCAGACGGCGTAGGAGGTCCGCAAGCTGCTCCTCCGATTCGTAGGGCAGCGTGATCCGGCCCGCACGGTCGTTCCCGGAAATGGACGCCTTGGCGGCGACGGTTTCCCGAAGCTGACGGATCGCCAGCTTGATGCTCGCCGGTTTGGGAGCGCGGGGACGTTTCGCCACGGGCGCGGCGGACGCGAGCGAGGACGGCAGCAGGCCGTGCCGCTTCCAGTGGATGACCGCCTCCTCGGCGTCGCGCACGGACAGACGGCGGCTCAGAATCGCCTCGAACAGCACATCCTGCAACGCCCGTTCGGGCAGGGCCAGCACGGCCCGGGCGTGCCCCGGCGTAAAGGAGCCTTCCCTGAGGGCCTCCTGCATGGGGCGCGGCAACTGGAGCAGGCGCAGGGAGTTGGCCACGGCGGAACGGCTTTTACCGAGCCGCTGCGCCAGTTCTTCCTGACTGAACGGCAGGCGCTCGCGGAGGGACTGGATCGCCTGCGCCTCTTCAAGAGGATTGAGGTCTTCGCGCTGGAGGTTTTCGATGAGCGCGGCGGTCAGGGCGTCCTCATCGGACATTTCCCGCAGCAGCACGGGGACCTCGGTCAGTCCGGCCCGCTGCGCGGCGCGCCAGCGGCGTTCCCCGGCGACGATTTCGTATACGGTCGCCGTTTCCGTCCGGCGCGGGCGCACCAGCAAAGGCTGAATGACCCCCTGACTGCGGATGGACGCCGCCAGTTCTTCAAGCGCGGCCTCGTCAAAATGTTTGCGGGGCTGATTCCTGCACGGCGTCAGCGCGGCGATGGGCAGGGTCGTGGTCTGCCGGGGCGTCGACGCCGTGGAATCCTCCACGGGCGCACCTTTTGCGGACGAAGGCCGCTCGACCGTCTGGGTGGTGTTGCGGAACAGGGCGTCCAGACCACGCCCCAGACCACGTTCAGTCGCGGACATGGGAAAACCTCACTGTCGTTCCGGGCAGGAGCGGCCTGCCGGCGTTTTCACGTGAAACACGAGTCAGTCCTTCGCCGATTTGACGACGGGCTTACGCATGACGATTTCCTTGGCAAGGTTCAGGTAGGCTTCCGAGCCCTTGGACTTGATGTCGTAATGAAGGATCGACTTGCCGAAGCTCGGGGCCTCCGAGAGACGCACGGTGCGGGGGATGAGAGTCTTGCAGACCTGATCGGGGAAACAGCGCTCCACTTCGCTCTGTACCTGCCGGGTCAATCGGTTCCTGCCGTCGTACATGGTCAGCACGATGCCGAGCAGGCCCAACTGCGGATTGAGGCGTTTTTTGACCTGTTCGTAGGTTTGCAGGAGCTTGACGATGCCCTCCAGCGCGAAAAACTCGCACTGGAGCGGCACGAGGATTTCCCGTGCGGCGCACAGGGCGTTGAGCGTGAGCAGGCCGAGCGACGGCGGGCAGTCGAGGATGATGTAGTCGAAACGCTTTTCCAGCGGCTCAAGCAGCTCGGTCAGATAAAATTCGCGCCCGATCTTGTCTACGAGTTCCAGCTCGGCGGCGGCGAGGTCCGTACCGGAAGGCAGCAGGAACAGGAACGGGGAAACCGTGGACAGGATGGCTTCGTTGACGCGCTCGGGCTGAAAAAACGACGTATACAGATTGCACGGCAGGGCGTCCTGACCGAACCCGAGACCGCTGGTCGTGTTCGCCTGCGGATCACAATCCACAAGCAAAACGCGCTTTTCCATGATCGCCAGCGAAGCGGCCAGATTGATGGCGGTGGTGGTTTTGCCCACGCCGCCCTTCTGATTGGCAATGGCAATGATTCGAGCCATGAAGTCCCTCATTACTGTTTCACGGGAAACAGACACGGTTTCCCTTACCGTTCTCTAGAAGATGTGACAGGCCGCGTCAAGAGACTGACGAGAAAGAATAAAAGAGGGCGATGTTACGCAATGGAAACATCGCCCCGCCAACGCCGCCCCGGAGTGGACGAAACGGCGGATCGGCAGAGCACGCCGCAGGCGGCGTACTGCCGAACGCTGAAAAAAAGAGTGGGGGACGAGGTTCTTCTCCCCTTTCCGCTCTGGAAATGGGAACGATTGTCCCCGTGTGCGATCCGGCTGACACGCCCCCGTTCCGGAACGCTTCCGAGCCGAAGGCGGCGTTGTTTCCCGTTTGCTCCGAGGTCGTCTCCCTAAAAACAGGGCCGCCGAAAAGGCTCCAACGACTCGTCCACTCCGGGACACGGCTCGTTCACCAGCGACGCCCATTCGGTGAGGAACGCGGACCGGCTTTCGGACTCCCAGTTGTCCATTTCCCTGACAAAGGCCGCCGCCTTGTCCCTCAGTTCCGCTTCCGTACCGGAATTGAGGATCACGAGGTCACATCCCGCCATCTTGTGTTCCTGCGCCCATTGCAGCCCGTCCATCCGGGCCATGAACGCATCCGACCAACCCCGGACATCCAGCAGGCGGCGGCAGCGTTCGCCCTGCTCACAGGCGACGCCCACTACATACGGCTTCCCTTCCCCGCAGAGCTTCCGGCTCCAGCCGGACTCGAACCACAGCGGAACCTCCGCGACGGCATACCCCCGCCCCGCTTCCTCCTGTCCGCTCCAGAACCGTTCCAGATCGTCCAGCACCAACGGGTGCAGCAGGTTTTCCAGTTCCCGCACGTCCACGCCCGACTCGGCGGAAGGCAGCAGCGCGGCGGCCAGCGCCTTGCGGTCCACGGGAGAGCGGTCGTCCGGGACGAACCGGTCGCCGTACCGCTGACGCAGGGCCAGCCACGCCTCCTGTCCGGGCTCGTACAGCCGGATCACCGCCGCGTCCGCGCTCCATACGGGTACGCCCCGCTCCGCCAGAAGGCGCATGAACAACGACTTGCCCGAACCCGCCACGCCGGTCACGACCACGCGCCGCATATGGCGTTCCAACGTCAGCGCCGTCCGGACGAAATCCTCCGGCGGCGGGCAGATAAAGGCCATCGGTTCGCCCGTAAACGGATGCACGAAGGACAAATGCCACGCGTGCAGCATCTGCCGGGGCGCGGGATCGTGCTTCAGGAGCACGCCGGGAACCGGCGGCGAAAGCGTCTGCCCGCCCCTGCCGTACAATCTGTCGCCCCAGAGCGGGTGCCCGACGTGCGCCATATGCACGCGAATCTGGTGCGTGCGGCCCGTAAAAATCCGCACCCCGAGCAGCGCATAGCCGCGCCCCTTGCGCAGCACGCGCCACGCGCTCCGGGCTTCCCTGCCGTTCTTCACCACGGCGACCTTGACCTTGACCGTGGGATGCCTGCCGAGCGGCGCGTCAACCTCGCCCGTCGGCGCGGGTACGCCCTGCACCAGCGCCAGATACTCCTTGCGGATTTCCCGTTCCGCGAACGCTTCCGAGAGCCGCAGCCGCGCCTCTTCCGTCAGCGCCACGCAGATCAGCCCCGAAGTGTCCTTATCCAGCCGGTGCACGATGCCGGGCCGGAAGCCCTCCTGCGCCCGCAGCGACGGGAACCGCGCCACCAGCCGGTGCACGAGCGTTCCCTCGGGGCAGCTCGGCGCGGGGTGTACGGTCATGCCCGCCGGTTTGTTGAGCACGGCGATCCATTCGTCCTGATACAGGATTTCGAGATCGCCCTCTTCCGGCTGCACGGACGTGGGCTCGGCTTCCATACGCAGCTCGACGCGCTGTCCCGGCCCCACCTTGGCGGACACGTCCGTACACGTGCTCCCGTCCACAAGACAGCCGCCGTCACGGATCGCCCGCTTGATCTTTTCACGTGAAACATCCTGTTCCCGCAGGGCTTCCCCGAGGAACCGGTCAAGGCGCGTGCGCCCTTCTTCTACCGTAAGCGTATAATTTTTCATAAGGATACGTGCCGATTGGAGGAAGGGAATCCTTTCCGACGAACGGTTCCCCCACCGTTCCAATGGCGTTCGACTGGTGTGGAGGGGCTTCGTCGGGAGTTCGTCCCGACGCAGGTTTCGCGCAAGCGGGAGAGGCTACTTTCTCAGGAAACCGGGAAGTTTGAAGTACAACTGCGAAAGCGGATCGAAGAGGCTTCCCGGCAGCCACGACGCAAGCCAGAACAGCCGGATTTTGGGCGACGCCGTATAGGACGCCACCAGCTTGCGGGCTTCGGCTCCCCTGCCCTCGCGCCACAGGGTCACGGCCTTCTGGAACGCCGCCCGCCGCGTCAGGATGTCCACCAGATCGGGATACGCCTGATCATATCCGGGATAGAGTCCGCGGTGCTTGTCGAGAATCCGCAGGGTTTCATCCGCGAACTGGCCGAACTTGCGGAAGGTGGTGTTTACACCGTGAATGCGCCACCGGGTCAGCGGCTCGTCCACATGGTCCAGCTCCCACGTCTTGGCGATGCGGTAAAACACGTCCGCCTCTTCGCACACGTTCAGCGATTCGTCGAACCACTCGCCCAGACTGTCCAGCGCGGACTTGCGGATCATCGCCGAGGACATGGAAATCCACTGCCGGGTCATCAGCTCGCGGAACACCATGCCCCGCGCGGGCCGAGTCGATTCGAACATGCGCGACAACGTTTCCCTGCCGTTGAACATCTCGGTGTCGGTGCTGACCAGCCCGACCTTGGGATTGGCGTCGAACAGCGCCACCTGCTTCTCCAGCTTGGTGGGGAGCCATTCGTCGTCGCAGTCCAGAAAGGCCAGCAGTTCGCCCTCGGCCTTCGCGATGGCGAGATTGCGCGCGGCTCCGAGCGGGACGTTTTTTTCCGCGAGGAAGTAGCGCACCCGCGGCCCATAGCTCCGTGCGACGGCGGCGCTGTCGTCCGTGGAGCAGTTGTCCCAGAAGACGATCTCCCAGTCCCCCCACGTCTGGCGGAATACCGAGTCCATCGCTTCGCGCAGGTGCTCCGCGCTGTTGTAGCAGTTCATGATAACCGTAACTTTCGGCATAGAGACCTCGTAGTGGTGGACGGAAGTGTGGAGAGAGCAAAGGTGGGGAGGGGAAGGGAACCCTTTCTGGAGAAAGGGTTCCCTTCCCC
>CABKMN010000135.1 GCA_902373525.1 uncultured Bilophila sp.
GGTTTCCCCACCCGCTTTTCCCCGGCCTCATCCCGCCGTAAATCATTGACCTCTAGCGCGGGAGCCGGTTTCGTATGGGCTCCAAGGGTTGAAACGCCTCCGATCTGAAAAAGGCCGGAGACTCCGGTCTGCGGTTCGCCCTGTATGCCGACAGGAGGTTGCATATGAATACGAAACAGGTTGTTCCCGCACTGGTCGCCGTCACCCTGCTCTCGCTGGCCCCCGCCGCGGAAGCGCTGGCGATAGAGGCGGCCCGCCCGGCTGCGGCGACGGAAAAAACCGCCGACGCCAAACCCGGAACCAAGGCGGAAGCCAAGACGGAAAGCACGAAGACCAAGGAAGGGACCAAGACGGAAGCCAAGGCGCAGCCCGCTCCCGCCAAGCAGGACGCCGCGCCCGGCGAAACGAAGGCTTCCGACGCTCAAACCACCGAAGCCAAGACGGCGCCCGCGCCTACGGTTCAGGACGCGCAGAAAGCCTACGACGCCGGGAGCTATGAGGAAGCCTTCATCATCGTGGAACCGCTCGCCAAACTGAACCACCCCGACGCCGAATACCTGCTCGGGCGGATGTACGAGCTGGGCCACGGCGTCAAGAAGGATACGGAACAGGCGCTCGCCCTGTTCACCTCGGCCGCGAGTCAGGGCTACGCCGCCGCGCAGGCCAAGCTCGGCCAGCTCCATATGGAAGGCAAAAAGGACTATTCCTCCGCCATGAGCTGGTTCCAGAAAGCCGCGGATCAGGGCTACGCCCTCGCCTACAGCGCCATCGGAGACCTCTACGCCAAGGGCTACGGCGTGGAGCAGAGCAAGGACAAGGCGCTCGAATATTACCAGAAGGCCGCCACCGCCGGAGACGCCGACGCCTGCCTGCGCCTCGGGCAGATGTACGAACAGGGCACGGACGTGAAGGCCGACAAGACGCAGGCCATATTCTGGTACAAGAAGGGAGCCGACCTCGGCAGTCCCGAATGCGCCGCCGCCCTGAAACGGCTTGAAGCGTAAACCGAGGCGGGGGAAGGGCGAGAAAACGTTTCTGAAGAAAAAGTCCCTTCCCCTTCCTTCCCGGATAGTTCCACCCTCGGCGCATCCAATCGCCGGCGTTCTTTCGGCCTTGTCGCGGAATCCGATTGCCGGCGACCGCAACGGGCGGGCGTACCTCGCCGTTGCCGTGGGACGCCTGAAGAGAAATGCGCCGCTCCCGAGTGATCCGTTTCCTTTAAAAATGGCCATCCTTTTCCGGCAGGACCTTTCCCTTTTGACGAACCGCCGGACCCGGCTGCGTTTTCCTGAAAAAGCCACGGAATTCCTCCGTCCGGCGGGGACCT
Source organism: uncultured Bilophila sp. (assembly GCA_902373525.1). Classification (GTDB taxonomy): domain Bacteria; phylum Desulfobacterota; class Desulfovibrionia; order Desulfovibrionales; family Desulfovibrionaceae; genus Bilophila. Next base: position 1,328 of record CABKMN010000135.1, read on the forward strand.
CCCGCGCCGCCTTTCCACCGGTTGACGGGTTCGCGGGTGAGGAGCCGGGGGAAGGCCCTTTGGACGAAAAGCCCTCCTTCCGCTCTCCCCTCCCCCGCCTCACGGCTTGACGTTACGCGCCAGTGTCGTATGTTGTCCTGCGCCACGGGTTTGTTTCCCGTGGCGGATTCAGTCAAAAGGATGCGCACATGGGCAAAAGTCTCATTATCGTCGAATCTCCCGCCAAGGTGAAGACCATCAAGAAATTTCTGGGCCCCGGCTATCTGGTGCAGGCCAGCGTGGGCCACATCAGGGACCTGCCCAAGAGCAGCATCGGCGTGGATGAAGCCAACGATTTCGCCCCGGACTACGAAATCATTCAGGGCAAGGAAAAGGTCGTGCAGGCTCTGCGCGAAGCGGCCGCCAAGGTGGACACCGTCTACCTCGCTCCCGACCCGGACCGCGAGGGAGAGGCCATCGCGTGGCATGTCGCCGAACTGGTGAAGGACAAGAATCCCAACATCAAGCGCATCCAGTTCAACGAAATCACGTCCCGCGCCGTGCATGAGGCGCTGGATCACCCGCGCGACCTCAACGTCAACCTGTTCGACGCGCAGCAGGCCCGCCGCGTGCTCGACCGTCTCGTGGGCTACAAGATTTCCCCGCTGCTCTGGAAGAACGTCAAGCGCGGCATCTCCGCCGGACGCGTCCAGTCCGTGGCCCTGCGCCTCATCGTGGAACGCGAGGAGGAACGGCAGGCGTTCGTGCCCGAGGAGTACTGGCTGTTCAAGGCCATCCTCGAAGGCGCGGTCCCCCCGCCGTTCAAGGCCGAACTCTGGAAAGTCGAAGGCAAAAAGCCCGTCATCCCCGACGCGGCCACCGCCGACGCGCTGGAAAAGGCCATGAAGGGCGCGCCGTTCACGATCAGCGCCATTGAGGAAAAGGAACGCAGCCGCGCCCCCATGCCGCCGTTCATCACCTCTACGCTCCAGCAGGCCGCCAACCAGCGTCTCGGCTACCCCGCCAAGCGTACCATGAACATCGCCCAGCGTCTGTACGAAGGTCTGGAACTCGGGGATCGCGGCACCGTGGCCCTCATCACCTACATGCGTACCGACTCCGTGCGCATCGCGGACGAAGCGCAGCAGGCCGCCGCCGCGTTCATCGAAAACCGTTTCGGCAAGGACTACCTCGCGCCCGGCGGCAAGCGGAACTTCAAGACCAAATCCGACGCGCAGGACGCCCATGAAGCCATCCGCCCCGTCGACGTGACCCTGACCCCCGAGGACGCCAAACCCTTCCTCGCCCCGGATCAGTATCAGGTCTACCGGCTCATCTGGTCGCGTTTCGTGGCCTCCCAGATGGCGGCGGCCCGCTTCCACGACACCACCGTGACCATCGACAACGGCCCGGCGCAATGGCGCGCCAAGGGCGAACGCATGCTCTTCCCCGGCTTCCTCGCCGCCATGCCCAAGAGCAAGGACGAGGAAAGCGTGGAGCTGCCCTCCCTCTCCAAGGGCGAGACGCTCAAGCTCAACAGCCTGACCAAGGAGCAGAAGTTCACCCAGCCCTCCCCGCGCTTCACCGAAGCCTCGCTGGTCCGCGAACTGGAAGAACTCGGCATCGGCCGTCCCTCGACCTACGCCTCCATCATTTCCACCCTGCAGGACCGCGACTATGTGACGCTGGAGGAAAAGCACTTCGCGCCCACCGATCTGGGCCGCGTGGTCTGCGACCGCCTGCGCGAGCATTTCAAGACGCTCATGGACGTGGGCTTCACCGCGCACATGGAGGAACTGCTCGACAAGGTGGCCGAAGGGCAGCAGGACTGGGTGGCCCTGCTCCGCAACTTCAACAAGGATTTCGATCCCACCCTGCTCGAAGCCTCCAAAAGTATGGGCAAGGCCAAGGCCGACACGGTCACGGACATCCCCTGCCCCGAATGCGGCAAGCCGCTGGCGGTGAAGTTCGGCAAGACCGGGCAGTTCCTCGCCTGTACGGGCTACCCCGCCTGCCGCTACACCTCGAACTACACCCGTGACGAGCAGGGGCGGATACACCTTCAGGAAAAGGTGAAGCCGGAGTTCGAAAAGGTCGGCACCTGCCCCGAATGCGGCAAGGACCTCGTGCTCAAGCGTTCGCGCACCGGCAGCCGGTTCATCGCCTGCTCCGGTTACCCGGATTGCAAACACGCGGAGCCCTACTCCACCGGCGTGCCCTGCCCCCGCGAAGGCTGCGGCGGCGTTCTGGTGGAAAAAAGTTCCAAGCGCGGCAAAATCTTCTACTCGTGCAGCAACTACCCCCAGTGCGACTACGCCCTGTGGGACTGGCCCATCGCGGAATCCTGCCCCGAATGCGGTTCCCCGCTGCTGGTGCTGAAAAACACCAAGGCCAGAGGCAAGCACATCGCCTGTCCCGAGAAGACCTGCAAATACAGCCGCTCCATTGAGGAGACGGACGGGGACGACGCGGAATAGCGTTTCGGGAAAAAGAAGACGTTCCCAAACTTTCGGGGGAGGCGTGCGGCGAAGCCGTCGGCGCGCGCCGTCTCCCTCGGGAGCATTCCGCTTCAATATGCCGTCTTTGCTGGAAATAGCGTTTCAAAACCTCCGCCGGGGCGTCCTTTTCGGGACCGGCGGGGGGATTTGCAGGAATCACGGCTTCGGGCTATAGTCATCCAGTTTATCCTGTTTACCAAGGATATCCCGAACCTACAGCCGCAACCGGCCTGTTCCGGTACGCCGCCCGAGCGGGAAGGCGCGCCGCGTTTCAGGATCGTTTGTCCATAGAGGGAGTAACCATGTCCATCGAAACGTTTCCTCTCGGGCCGCTGGAAACCAACTGTCACGTCGTCATCAACGGTTCCGACGCCGTCGCCGTCGATCCGGGCGGCGATCTGAACGGTGGCCTCGGCGAAGTCCTCGCCCTGCTCAAGGAACGCCAGCTCACGCTGCGGGCCATCCTGTGCACGCACTACCATTTCGACCACCTGTACGGCGTCGCGGCGCTGCACGAAGCGACCGGCGCGCCGGTCTACGGCCCCGCCGGGGACGCCTCCCTGCTCGACGGCGAGCTCGGCGGCAGCGGCGCGTGGGGCTTCCCCGCCGTGACTCCCTTCAAATGGGAAGACCTCAAGGAAGGCCCGCACACGTTCGGCTCCATCAAATGCGAGGTGCTCGCCACGCCCGGCCATACGCCCGGCAGCCTTTCGATCCACTTCCCCGACCAGAACGCCGTCATGACCGGCGACCTGCTGTTCTACCACTCCGTGGGCCGTACCGACTTCCCCGGCGGCAGCGCGGAAGCCCTGCGCAAGTCGCTGCACAAAAAAATCTTCATCCTCCCGCAGGAAACCGAGGTCTATCCCGGCCACGGCCCCAACACCAACGTGGGTGAAGAACTCGCCAACAACCCGTACCTCTGGCTCTAACGGGAACGCTTCCTTCGCGGAAAACGCCCCCGAAAGCATATTCCTCAATCTCATTGGAGAGACCTCATGGCTCAGCAGAGAAACATCAAGAAAGTGGTGCTCGCCTATTCCGGCGGGCTGGACACCTCCGTCATCCTGAAGTGGTTGCAGGTGAACTACGGCTGCGAAGTGATCACCATGACCGCCGACGTGGGGCAGGAAGACGACCTGAACGGCGTGGACGAAAAGGCCCTCAAGACCGGCGCGTCCAAGGCCTACATCGAAGACCTGCGCGAAGAGTTCGCCAAGGACTTCATCTTCCCCATGCTCCGTTCCGGCGCGCTCTATGAAGGCCGCTACCTGCTCGGCACCTCCGTGGCCCGTCCGCTGATCACCAAACGCCTCGTGGAAATCGCCCGCGCCGAAGGCGCCGACGCCCTCGCCCACGGCGCGACCGGCAAGGGCAACGACCAGGTCCGCTTCGAGCTGTCCGCCGCCGCCCTCGCTCCCGATCTGCGCGTGATCGCTCCATGGCGCGAATGGGACCTGATGTCCCGCACCGCCCTGAACTTCTTCGCCGAACAGCACGGCATTCCGATCTCCTCCGGCGCGAAGCACTACAGCATGGACCGCAACATGCTCCATTGCAGCTTTGAAGGCGGCGAGCTGGAAGACCCGTGGGAAGAACCCCTCGAAGCCTCCCACATCATGGCCGTGCCGGTTGAAAAGGCCCCCGACGAGCCCGAATACATCACCATCACCTTTGAACACGGCGATCCGGTCGCGGTAAACGGCGAAGCCATGAGCCCCGCCCAGATCATGGTGAAGCTGAACGCCCTCGGCCGCAAGCACGGCATCGGCCGCGTGGACATGGTCGAAAACCGCTTCGTGGGCATCAAGTCCCGCGGCGTGTACGAAACCCCCGGCGGCACCATCATCTACGTGGCCCACAAGGACCTCGAAGGCATCACGATGGAACGCGAAACCATGCACGTCCGCGACATGCTGATGCCTTCCTACGCCGGGGCCATCTACAACGGCTTCTGGTACTCTCCCGAACGCGAAGCCATGCAGGCCTTCATCGACAAGTCGCAGGAGCGCGTCTCCGGCACCGTCCGCCTGAAGCTCTACAAGGGCAACGCGTGGCCCGTAGGCCGCGAGTCCAAGAACACCCTGTACTGCGCCGACCTCGCCACCTTCGAGGAATGCGCCACCTACGACCACAAGGACGCCGCCGGCTTCATCAAGCTGAACAGCCTCCGCATCCGCGGCTACCGCAAAGACCTCATCAAGTAAAAAATGCGTTTATGAAGATTGGGGAGGGGAGGAGGAACCTTTCTGAAGAAAGGCTTCCTCCTCCCCTCCCCAAACC
>CABKMN010000136.1 GCA_902373525.1 uncultured Bilophila sp.
CCCCCTCTCCAAACCTCTCCCCCTCCACTCCAAAGACTTTCGACCTTATCGAATCCCTGATGGAAGGATTTCCCAACGCAAAAGGAACGCTGATGGCGTTCCTTTTTTTATTTTCAAGAGATGAAAGACTATTTATTTTGAGCTGCCTTTACTTGATTATAATAGGCCATCGCGCTCTCAAAAGATTTCTTTGTTTCGTTTGTTTGAATGTTGTCATTGGAAATTTTACTTTCTGTCCATACGTTCGAAGAAAAGTCAGCGCCAAGCTGATTGTACGTTACTCCTTTCTCATTCGTTACTTTTTGTACTTTCATAGTTCCAACTGTGTATGTTTTTTTAGTATTGTTATATCGCATAACGAGAACCTCTGTTCCCTCTTGAACATCTGAAACATCTGTTTCAGACCAACACATGTTCTGCCCATTAGGAAAATAGCTCCAACTTTGAATATTACTCAATAAAGGATCAATACTAGCCGCAGCAAGTGCTTCTTTTACAAGAGTCGTATAGTTATTTCCCTCAGGTGCAGTTGAATCTACATTTACTTCTAGCGCTTTCTTGTTTGTCTCAGTATTCTCTACGCTCAGTGCTAAAAGCAGCGCAGGCGCGAAATCAAAATAGGCATGCCCGCCCATCCCATTGCCGGAAACGCTCTCCTCGCACTGCGGGAGGTACAGCTTCGCGCCGGTGTCTTCAAAATTTCCGGTTGCATCGGCGCGTTTCGCGGAGGCTGCGCTTCCGGCGATCGTAATTGTGCCGTCGGCTACCGTGAGCAGGAAATCGCCGAAACGTTCACCGCCACCCTCGGTCGCATCCGAAGTTTCGGAGAGGACCGAAACCGTCTTCGCCGCCTCGTCGCATGTTTTTCCCTGAAGAATGAGCTGGCCAAATCGAAGCTGCACGCGGGCCTGCGCTTCGGCTACGCTTGCAAGAGCGGCTTTCTTGTCCGCCTCTTCCTGCAAATCGTAATACTTCGGCACGGCCACCGCGGCAAGAATGCCGAGGATGACCAGAACCGAGATGATCTCGATGAGGGTAAAACCGGCTCTGCGCTCCGTCATGTCTGCTCTCCGGAAAAACGTATTGGAACGATGGTAAGGAAAAACGGTTCCGTCCACAACAGAAAACGCCGTAACCCGGCGTCGTTCCATTGCGGCGGACGAGCCTTGACCACCCGTAACCGGCGATGGTAGTTTTTCCTTTTCGCAACCTCTAGCCGAAAGGTTCTCCTCATGCTCACCCAGGATCGCATGGCGCACCTCGCGAGACTTGCCCGCCTCGCCCCCGAAGAAGGCACGCTCGCCAAATTCGGAGAACAGTGCGCCGACATCATTGCGTATATGGATATTCTCGCTGAAGTGGACACCAGCGCCGTCGAACCGCTGTACAGCCCCGTGGAGCACTCCACGCCCTACCGCGCCGACGAGCCGGTCCAGAAAAACATGCACGCGGACGTTCTCGCCAACGCCCCTGAAACCGACGGGCAGTTCTTCGTCGTGCCCCGCATCGTCTAGGAGGGCGTTGTTTCATGTCCGATCTCACCCAGTCCTCCCTTGCCGAAATCCGCGCCCGCCTCGCGGGCCGTGAGGTGAGCGCCGAAGCCGTGACCCAAGCCTGCCTCGACCGCATCGCCGCGACCGAGCCGACCATCCACGCCCTGATCTCCGTGCGCGAACAGGCGCTTGAAGAAGCCCGCGCGATGGACGCGCAGGGCCCAGACGCCTCCAAGCCCCTCTGGGGCGTGCCCGTCACCGTCAAGGACGCCATCGTCACCAAGGGCACCCGCACCACCGCCGGGTCCAAAATCCTCGGCCGGTTCACCCCGTTCTACGACGCCTTCGTGGTCGAACGCCTGAAGGAAGCCGGAGCGATCATCGTCGGCAAGAACAACATGGACGAATTCGCCATGGGTTCGTCCACGGAAAACTCCGCCTTCGGCCCGACCCACAATCCCCGCGATCCCGAACGCATCCCCGGCGGCTCCAGCGGCGGTTCCGCCGCCAGCGTCGCCGCGAACCAGTGCTACGCCTCGCTCGGCACGGACACCGGCGGCTCCATCCGCCAGCCCGCCGCACTCTGCGGCTGCGTCGGCCTCAAGCCCACCTACGGGCGCGTGTCCCGTTACGGCGTCATCGCCTACGGCTCCTCGCTCGATCAGGTCGGCCCGCTGACCCGCACCGTCGAGGACGCCGCGCTCATGCTCTCGGTCATCGCCGGGCACGACAAGCGCGACTCCACGTCTTCGCCGCGTCCCGTGGACGACTACGCCGACCTGTCCCGCACCGATCTCAAGGGCGTGCGCCTCGGCGTGCCCCGCGAGTTCATGGCCGAAGGCCTCGACGGCCCGGTCGCCAAGGCGTGCCGGGACGCCCTCGACCGCGCCCGCGACCTCGGCGCGACCATCGTGGACGTCTCCCTGCCCCACGCCACCCGCCACGCCATCGCGGCCTACTACATCGTGGCGATGGCCGAAGCCAGCTCGAACCTTTCCCGCTTCGACGGCGTCCGCTACGGCTACCGCGCCGCCGATCCCAAGAATCTGGACGACCTCTATTGCCGTTCCCGCAGCGAAGGCTTCGGGCAGGAAGTGCAGCGCCGCATCCTGCTCGGCACCTACGTCCTTTCCGCCGGGTACTACGACGCCTATTACAAGAAGGCCGCACAGGTCCGCCGCCTCATCCGTCAGGACTATCTGACGGCGCTCGGCTCCTGCGACGCCCTTTTCGGGCCCGTGTCCCCGGTCACCGCGTGGAAGCTCGGCTCCATCATCGACGATCCGCTGAAGATGTATCTCATGGACATCTACACCGTGTCCCTGAACCTCGCCGGGCTTCCCGGCCTCGCCTTCCCCGTGGGCGAAGCGGACGGCCTTCCCGTCGGCATGCAGCTCATCGGCAGGGACTTCAACGAGGCGGGCATCCTCGGCATCGGCAACGTGTTGAGCAAGTAGCAAGCAAGAAGTTGAGGAGGGGAAGGGGAACCTTTCTGGAGAAAGGTTCCCCTTCCCCTCCTCAAACTCCTCCCCTTTCCCTCCCAAGACGTTCGTAAACGGGGCGGGAAACGGCTGCGGGGACGCGGCTGCCTCAGCCTTGCCGAACGTTTCCCGGAAACGCCTTCTCGTATGCTTTTCAGTTGTTCCCACTTTCAGAGAACAAACGTGTCGGATATTGAATGACTTTTTCCTGTTGCTGCATGGCGTATGTCATTTCAACGAAAAACCATTCCATGTTTACCACGCTCACGGACCATCTAAGAAAAAACACCTGACGCCCACGGGACCGCCGCAATGGGGTTTCTGGCGAAGCGCAGCTTCGGCTGAAACCCCATTGCGGCGGCTTCGAGGGGGTCTGGGGGGCATCATGCCCCCCAGCCCGCCGGGAGGCGCAGGTCCGGGCGGCAGCCCGGCCGCCGGAGGCACACATGGCTATCGTAATGGGAACGGCGGGTCACATCGACCACGGCAAAACCTCGCTGGTGCGGAAACTGACGGGGATCGACTGCGACCGCCTCGAAGAAGAGAAACGCCGGGGCATCACTATCGAACTGGGCTTCGCGTTCTGCGACCTGCCCGGCGGCGGTCGGCTCGGCATCGTGGACGTGCCCGGACACGAAAAATTCGTCAAGAACATGGTCGCGGGCGCGTCGGGCATCGACTTCGTGATGCTCGTCGTGGCCGCCGACGAAGGCGTCATGCCGCAGACCCGGGAACACCTCGAAATCTGCTCCCTCCTCGGGATCAAACACGGCCTCGTCGCCGTGACCAAGATCGACATGGTGGACCCGGAACTGCTCGAACTCGCCATTGAGGACATTTCCGAGTTCCTGCAAGGCACCTTCCTCGAAGGCGCGCCCCTGTTCCCGGTGTCGGCCCAGACCGGCGAGGGCGTGGACAAGCTCCGAGACTACATCGTCAAACAGGAAAAGGAACTCGCGCCACGGCGCAGAACCGACCTGTTCCGCCTGCCCGTGGACCGCGTGTTTACCCTCAGGGGACACGGCACCATCGTCACCGGCACCATGATTTCCGGCTCCGTCAAGGTCGGCGACGCGCTGGAACTGCTTCCGAAGAAACTCCCCACCCGCGCCCGCAGCCTGCAAAGCCACGGGGCCTCCGTGGAGGTTGCGGAATCAGGACACCGCACCGCCGTCAACCTGCAGGGGGTGGACGTCGCGGACGTGACGCGCGGCGACGTGCTGGCCCTGCCGGGGACGCTGTTCCCTTCGGACCGCTGGCTGGTCCGTCTGACCTGCCTTGCCTCCGCGCCCCGCGCCCTGCGCCACCGTGCGGAAGTCCACTTCCACCACGAAGCCCGCGAAGTTGCGGCCAGGCTGTATTTCCTCGACCGCGACCGGCTGGCTCCGGGGGAATCCGCGCTGTGCGAAGTCCGGCTTGAAGAGCCGCTTGTGGGCGTCTTCGGCGACCACTGCGTCGTGCGCGCCTTCTCCCCGCTGCGGACCGTGGCGGGCGGCGTGGTGCTCGACCCGATCAGCGCGGGCCTGCGCCGCAAGGACGCCACCCCGGAACGCGTCGCCCTGCTGCTCGGCCTTGAGGACGCTTCCGACGAAGACCGTGTGCGCGCCCAGATCGAGCTTTCCCGCAACCGGGGAGCGAACCTCGCCCAGCTTTCCGTGCTGACCAACCTTGACTCCAAACGGCTCGACAAGGTGTTGCAGACGCTTTCGGGCAAGGGGAAAATCTTCTGTTTCGACCGTGAGGAAAAGGGCTACGTCTCCGCCGAAGCGGCGGCCGATCTTTCCGAACGCTGTCTCGCCGTCGCCGAAGCCTTCCACAAGAAGGAGCCGCTCAAGCAGGGTATGGCTCGAGGCGCGCTCCTGTCCGGCGACACGGCCCGCGACGCGTGGAGCAAGGACATCCCGCCCAAGCTGGCGTTCTTCATTGTGGAGCGTCTGCTCCGTTCGGGCGCGCTCGTCTCCGAGGGCGACGTCATCCGTACGGCCACGCACACCGTTTCCCTCAAGTCCGATCAGGCGGGCCTGCGCGACGCGCTGTTCAAGGCGCACGCCGACGCCGGATTCACGCCGCCGAATCTCAAGGATGTCCTTGAGGAGCTGAACGTGGACGCCAAGTCCGCGGCTCCGGTGCTCAAGCTGCTCTGCGAGGACGGCAGCCTCGTAAAGGTCAAGGACGGCCTGTACTTCCACGGCCCGATCATTCAGGAGCTCAAGGGACGGATGCAGGCGTGGTTCGCCTCGCACGACGATCTTGACCCCGCCGGATTCAAGGAGCTGTCCGGCGGCCTCTCCCGCAAATACGTCATCCCCCTTCTCGAATACTTCGACCGCGAGCGCGTCACCATCCGCGTAGGCGACAAGCGGCAGTTCCGAGGCAGAGGGTAGATTACGTTTGGGGAGGGGAACCTTTCTGGAGAAAGTTCTTCCCCTCCCCAAACCTGCCGGCGCGGCTCCCGTCCCCCCCCGTCCTCTTCAAAGACCTTCGTATGGGCTGATGGCGGGACGGACTGCACCGAGGCCGGACCGTGGCGTCCGTCTCCCGGCGGCTTGAAGAGAGAGAGAGAGAGAGACGTTAAGGACTGTCTCTCCAAAACGATCAAAGCCGCCCGAAGACTCGGACGGCTTTTTGTTCGGTGCGGAAAAAATACTGTATCGGTGGAAGGAAACTCTATCGGCAGTCCACTTGCGACCATACGGTCACGACGGTAGGGCAGGCCAACAGTTCCTTGGTGCGTTCCCTGTAGGCCTGCATGTGCGCGGACTTGGCGTGCGCGTCGAGGGCTTCGGGGCTTTCCCAGATTTCGTAGAACAGAAAGGTGCCGTCCCCGGCGCGGTTCTTGTGGAAATCGTACCGGATGCAGCCCTTTTCGGCACGCACGTTGGGGATGTTCCTCACCACTTCCGCTTCAAGCTGCGCTTCCATGCCTTTTTTGGCCGTCAACACGGCGGTCACAAAACACGTATCCATGCTCTTCTCCTTTTTTGCTTCCCATCAAACAGCCCGGACGGGCATACCCGCCCCATCCCGCCAACGGGGATTCGATAACGTCGAAAGTCTTTGGAAGAGGAGGGGATGGGGTTTGGGGA
>CABKMN010000137.1 GCA_902373525.1 uncultured Bilophila sp.
GGGTTTGGGGAAGGGGGAGAGAACCTTTCTCCAGAAAGGTTCTCTCCCCCTTCCCCAATCCTCCTTTTCCTTTCCCTTCTACACGCGCACCCACTTGCCGAGCCAGTTCTTTTTGAACCGGACGAGAGCGCGGCGGGCGTCGGCGTCCCCGAACGCGGCGGCCTCCTGAAACAGGGCTACGCCTTCCTTGAGATTCTCCGGGCCCGCGCGGCCTTCGGCGTACAGTTCGCCAAGCCCGTTGAGGAGCATGCCCGCCAGTTCCGCAAAAAAGCCCGACTCGTCGCTCAAGTCTTCTTCGTTGCGGGCGTCCGCGAACCGCGTGAGCAGGGCGAAGGCTTCGCCGTCGTCCTGCTGTACTCCGAAACCGCGCAGAAAACACAGGCCGAGCAGGCCGCAGGCCAGCGGCAGGTCCGCAGCGGCGGCCTCGCGGAGCCAATAGGCCGCCCGCGCGGGGTCACGCGGCACGCCCCGACCGAAAAACGTCAGAATACCCAGTGCCTGCTGGGCGTCGGAAAACCCCTGTTCGGCGCTTTTGCGGTAGGCTTCGGCGGCCTTGCTGAGGTCCTTGGGCGCACCGAGGCCCCGCTCGTAGAGAAGGCCCACGTCGAACCAGCTCCCGATCTGCCCGTGTCGCGCGGCCTTTTCAAACCAGCGCAGGGCTTCGGCGTCCCGGCCGTCCTCGTAGCAGAGGCTCCCGCACCGCGCCTCCCAGTAGGGGCTGCCCGTCGCGGCGCACCGGCGCACGATGGTCCGTTGGCGTTCGCGGTTTCCGGCGTACAGGCTGTACAGGAGATCGCCCGCATCAAGCAGGCCGGCGTCCAGTGCCTTTTCCAGATACGGAATGGCGCGCAGGGCGTTGTCCGCGTCCGTTTCGGGACTGGAGGGATGGGGTGCGGGGCCGCCGTGTTCCGGGGCGTCTCCGTAACAAAGGGCGCTGCCGATGAAATATTGGCAGAACGGGTCTTCGGAGGCCCGCGCCAGTACGGCGTCCCATGCCTGCTTGAAAGAAAGGGGCATGTCCCGGCGTACGGAAGGCGTCAGCAGGCCGCATCGCCGGGCGACGAGCACGGCGCAGGCGCTGCCCCGGCGGATGCTTTCCCTGAGCAGCGAGGCGGCTTCCCTGAAGTCGGCCTCCTGCCCGGCGTAGTCCCGGATGTACGGATCGCCCATGCGGGTACGGGCGAGAAAGCACGGCGCGTCGGGATCGCCCGCGTCCGAGGCTTCGTGCAGCAGGCGCACGCCTTCGCGGATGCTCTCCGAATCGAACCGCATCCAAATCAGGCGGATGCCCGCGTCCGTCTTGTCCGAAAAAGCCTTTTCCATGTCACGTTCTCCGTCACGTCTTCCGGCCGGACGGTGCCGCCGTTTCAGGCCTTGTGCCTGCGCCGCATCGCCTTGGTGACGTCTTTCCAGCCGTCCACATAGGGCGGCTGCGCGTGTTCGTAGTAGGCGGAAAACCAGAACAGCACCTGATCGCGGCGCGGCGTCGTGATCCGGTAATATTCGAAATCGCCGTCGGGGGCGGGGAAAGCCGTTTCCACGATGTAGTCGCGGCCCTGCTTGCCGTTCAGGGACAGGTAGCCGAGGTCGCCGGGCATCAGCAGGAATGAGCCGCAGACGCCCGCGTCCACGCCGTCGAGGGCGGCTTCCACATCCTCGAACGTAGTGTCGTCGAAGCGTTCTTCGTCTACGAACAGGCTTTGCCGTTCCGGGGGGAGGGGCTGTTCCCATGCCCGTTCTTCCCAGCCGCTGAGGGACGGCGGCACGCCGCGCCGGAAGCAGTCGAGAAACAGGGCCAGCGCTTCGGCGCGTTCCATGCTCCGTTCGGCGCGCCGGTAGTCGTCGCCGCGCCGCAGGAAGGCCACGAACCGGAAGCGGCCCTTCCCGTCCGGTTCGCAGGCGAGGGAGAAACACTCTTCGCCCGAGGGCAGGAACAGCGGGGAGAGCGGGACGAGGTCCGCCGCGCCGTCGGGATGGGCGGCGAAATCGGCTTCAATGACCGCTTCCGTGGCGAGCGACGTGGGGACGCCGTCGGCTCCCGCATAGGCGAACGCCACCGGGCCGGGCGAAGCCTGCGCGGCCTGGCGGGCCCGCACCCGGCGGTTGATTTCCCGCCTGTCCGCGCCGTCCAGAGTGAAGAAGCAATCCAGATCGGCTTCACCGCCGGTGTAGGCGTCGGGCACCCGTTCGAGCAGGTACGCGCGGGCTTCCTCCAGCGCCTTCCATGAAGGGAGGGAGGCTTCAAGAAGGTTGTTGTCCACGTCCGCCAGCCACAGGGTGTAGGTTCTGGCTCCGCCTTCGCGCACGGGATCGACGGCGGCGGTGAAGATGCCCTGAATGCGCGAAATCCGCATGGCCTCCAGAAAGAGTACCCACTCCCTGCCCAGATACAGATCGCCGAACCGTTTTCCGTGCTCCCGCATGTCGGCGTCGATGGCCGCAAACAGGGCGGCGGCGCTTTCGGAGCAGGCGGGGCTCTGGGCGCGTACGGAACCTCCGAGGCGGCAATGGGCGGGGGAGAGGCCGAGGAAGAGGAAGGAGAGCAACCCGGCGAGCCCGGCGACGCCGATCTTGCCGAGAAGGTAGGGGAGCAGCGGGAAGGCCGGGGAAACGGCGTCGCGGAACGCGGGCAGGCAGCCCGCCGCCCCCAGAACGAGGGCGCCGGCGCACAGCGTCAGTTTCGGGCGCAGCTCTCGAACGCCGCCCGCGCGGGCTCTCCGCGTTGCCGATATTTCCCGTTTGTCGCACATGGTCGTAGGCATACGGCAGCCGCGCCGAGGCGTCAATCGGACGCGGGAACCGGCTGGAGGGCGTTTTTCGGAGGAGTCGCCGCGTCCGGGGCGTTGTCGGCGTCCGGCGTCGCGGATACGACGGGCGGAAGCGGTTCGAGCCCTTGCGCATGCCAGCTCATGGAGCGGAGCTCCGCATCCGTGAGCGTTTGGCGTTCCGCGATGCGGACGGCTCCGGCGGTGTCGCGCACGGGGCCCCGGAAGGGGGATTGGCCGTTGCGGATGGCCTTTTCCTCATCCCGCACGCGGGACTGGAGATCGTCGGGGACGGACGGCCCGAAGGCCGAAAGCCGCACGACGCCTTCCTTGATGCCGTAGGAGACGTTCCGGGGACGCCACAGGCCGAAGCGGACCTGTGCGAGCAGATCGCCGAAGGCCTTGCCCCAGTCCCATTCGGGTGCGGCGAGGAACAGCGGGTCTTCGACCCGCAGCGCCGTACCGATGAAGCGCACCGAGTGTTCCCGCAGCAGTTTGATGAGGGAGGGCCGCGTCCGTTCCATGTCGATGATGTCCACGCCCGCCGCGATCAGGGTTTTGATCTCGTCGTCCGGGGTCTTGCCCGGAGCGTACAGCACCCGGATGGCCGGGTTGGCGGCCTGCGCGCCGAGGGTAAAGGCGTTGGCGTTGCGGGTGCGCGAGGCTTCTGACTGGTAGGGATCGTTCGCCAGATAGCCGACGGCCCCGCCCGACAGCGAGCCCGCCAGAAGGCCCGCGAGGTAATGCGCTTCGTAGGTGCGGACCTGATAGCCGCTCATGGAGCCTTCCGTCTTTTCGTCCGTGCAGGCGAAAAAGACCGTATCGGGATGGCGTTCCGCCTCGTCGCGGACGAGGGGGTAGAGCAGGGGGCTGGTGGAGATCAGCACTTCGGGCTTCAGGGCGATGAGGTCGTGGAGTTCCGCCGGATCGTCCGGGGGGACGGCGGAGACGACGGTGGGGATGCGCCGGGATTCGAGCATGTCCCGGGCGTGGTCGAGGCTGCGGACCCAGCCCATGAGCGCGGTGCTCCGCTCGTCGTCCGGCGGCAGGAACAGATGGACGAGGGCCACGGCGGGACGCGGTTTGGCCGCCGCCGGAAGGGACGCCAGCAGGCAGGCGAGCAGGATCGCCAACACGGAGAAGCTCCGCGATCCGGCGAACGAAGGTTTCCTCATGTCAGGTCCTCCTGAACGAAGGCGGGCCATGCGGCCGGGATTTTTCGGGGGACGGTACCCGATTTGGCGGAGCGGTTCAAGGCGCGGAAAGTCCTCCCGCGCCCTTTGGGGAGAGCGCGGGAGGGAAAGCCTGCTGAAGCGACGCCTTTCGGAGAGCCGGATTCCGTCGGCGGGCCGCACAAGGAGAGGTTCCGGCGCTATCCGTTCGGGCATGTTGGGGCATGTCCGCCAACGGCACGCGACGAAACGAAGCGGTTTTCGGGGGAGGAAAACCGTTTTGCTGCGGCCACTAAGGGAAGAAACGTTCCGGGGGAAAGGATCACACAACCGTCACAGCGTCCGTTTCTTCAGGGCTGCTCTGTTGTATGACCCAAGGGGGGTATAGTTCAGAGGTGCGTCCAGTCGCAATCCTGCTGCCTGAGAGTTTTGGCTTGCGCCTTGCCCCTTCGGCGACCTCTCCCTTGAGGAGAAGTTCTCTCTTGCAACCTTCAATCGCTTGTTCAGTATGGGGCATTGTCGGCGGGAGGTCAAGCCCCCGCCGCTTCGTCCGCCGTCCGGGGATGCGTGCCCGAGGAAAAAGGGTCGTGATGACGGCACGGTGCCGGGAGGCGGCGCGGCGGCTCATTGCAGGGTTACGCGATTGATGGTATGTGAAAAAAGATGTTCCGTGACCGGGAGGCTTGCCCCTGTCCCCAAGGTCACACACTGTTCAGGGGCAAAACGGAGAACAGCATGAGCACGATCGCTTCGGTTTGGGCCCGCGAAATTCTTGATTCGCGCGGCAACCCCACCATAGAGGTAGAAGTTTCCCTTGATTCCGGTCACGTTGGCCGCGCCGCCGTGCCGTCCGGGGCTTCCACGGGCACGCGCGAGGCGCTGGAACTGCGCGACGGGGACAAGGCCCGTTATAAAGGCAAGGGCGTGAGCAAGGCCGTCGAAAACGTCAACACCGAGATCGCGGAAGCCGTGGTCGGCCTCGACGCGCTGCGTCAGGTGCAGGTGGACAACACCATGCTCGACCTCGACGGGACGGACAACAAGTCCCGCCTCGGCGCGAACGCCATGCTGGGCGTGTCCCTCGCCACGGCCCGCGCCGCCGCCGAATCGCTGGCCCTGCCGCTTTATCAGTACATCGGCGGCGTCAACGCCAAGGTGCTGCCCGTGCCCATGATGAACATCATCAACGGCGGCGCGCACGCCCCCAACAATCTGGACATCCAGGAATTCATGATCATGCCCATCGGCGCGCACTCCTTCGCCGACGGCCTGCGCATGGGCTCCGAAATCTTCCATACCCTGAAGACCATCCTCGCCGCCGACGGGCACATCACCAGCGTGGGCGACGAAGGCGGCTTCGCCCCGAACCTCAAGAACCACGACGAGGCGTTCAGCTACATCCTGAAGGCCATTGAGGAATCCGGCTACAATCCCGGTTCCGAAGTGGTGCTCGCCATCGACGCCGCGGCTTCCGAGTTCCACAAGAACGGCAAGTACATGATCGGTGAAAAGGGCGCGCTGAGCAGCCCGGAAATGATCGAATGGCTGGCCGAATTCACCGCCAAGTATCCGCTCATCTCCATTGAAGACGGCCTCGCCGAAGACGACTGGGACGGCTGGCGCGAACTGACCGACAAACTCGGGGACACCATCCAGCTGGTGGGCGACGACCTGTTCGTCACCAACCCCGACATCCTCGCCGAAGGCATCGAGGAAGGCATCGCCAACTCGATCCTGATCAAGGTGAACCAGATCGGCACGCTGACCGAGACCCTCGACGCCATCCAGCTCGCCAAGGAATCGGCCTACACCACCGTGGTGTCCCACCGTTCCGGCGAAACCGAGGACAGCTTCATCGCCGACCTCGCCGTGGGCGTGAACGCCGGGCAGATCAAGACCGGCTCGCTCTGCCGCAGCGACCGTCTCGCCAAGTACAACCAGCTGCTCCGCATCGAGGAAGACCTCGACGACGCCGCCATGTACTACGGCCCCGTCATGGGCGCCAACATCGCCTTCGACGGCGAAGAAGACTGATATCGGGGAGGGGAAGGGGAGCCTTTTGAAAAAGGCCCCCCTTCCCCTCCCCGAACC
>CABKMN010000138.1 GCA_902373525.1 uncultured Bilophila sp.
GGTTTGGGGAGGGGGAGGGAGAAACTTTCTTCAGAAAGTTTCTCCCTCCCCCTCCCCGATCTTACTTCTCCCAAGCGGTCGTCAACCCGGCGGCGTGGCGGCCGCCGTAAAGAACGCCCTTGAAGTCGGCGAGGATTTTGGCGTGGTCGAAGACGAGGGCGGGCAGGGCTTCCATCGAATAGAAGGCGACCTTCGCGGCGTCGTCCCCGGCGCGGAGCTGTTCGGGGTTCAGGGGCTCGGCGATGAACACGGTGGAAATGGTGTGCTGGCGCGGATCGCGGTTGGGCGCGGAATAGACGCCCAGAAGCCCGGTCAGACGGACCCGGAGGTTCGTTTCCTCGAAGGCTTCGCGGACGGCGGCCTGCTCGGCGGATTCGCCCAGATCGATGAATCCGCCCGGCAGCGCGTTGCCGTAGGGGGGATTCTTGCGGTCCACCAGCACGAGGCCGCGCTCGCGGTCGTGGATCACGACGTCCACGGTGGGGGTGGGATTCAGGTATTTTTCAACGATTGCGCCGCATTTCGGACACTTCAGTTCAGTCTTCATATCAGTCCCTTGAGTAAAAGACAGGGGATGCCCCCCGGATTCGGCGGGGAATCCCCCACTCCGTGCTCTCAAACGTCCTTTCTTCCCAAATGTAGGCCAAAAGCGCAACAGGGTTTTTCTTCCGGGGAAGACAACCTTCGCTGATTCCAATAAAAAATGTTTTCCGGCGGTACGGGAGGAAGACCGCGCCCCTCCCAAGGCCCTACTTCCATACTCCCAACAGTTCCCGGCACAACAGCCCCGCGTCAAGATAAGGGGGCTCGGCGACGAGGCGGGCCCTGCGGACACGGACCCCGAGGCGGGAGAGCCATACGGAGGGGATGCCGCCGGGGTAGCGGGACTCGTCCTCGTCCACCAGCAGCCAGTCGAGCGAACGGCCTCCGCCGCCCCCGCCGAGACGCAGGAGATAGGCGACCTGATCCTGTACGGACAGGCCGAAGAGTTCGGGATCGGTGCCGAGATTCGGAATAAAGACCTTGGGGCAGGCGGCTTCGCGGATCGCCCGGCTTACGCCGTCGGGCAGCAGGTTGGCCATGACGGAGGAAAAGAAACTGCCCACGGGGTAGCAGATGAGGTCCGCGCCGTGAATGATCGCGGGGAGCCGGGGATGGACGGGAACGGTGACGGGCGTGGGATCGTCGAGCGAAGCGGTCAGCCACATGTCGAGGATGGGCGAGGTGACGGGCCCAGCCGCCTTGCCGGTGAAACGGTGCTGGCCCACGATGACCTCCCCGTTCTCCAGCTTCACGCACAGGTGGGCGCAGGCGTCCGCGACGGGCAGGACCACGCCGCGCGCCTGCACCATGCCGGAAAAGACCCGCACCACCGGCTCAAGCTGGCGGTCGAGGGACAGGTAGCCCGAAGTCAGGACGAGATTCCCGATGCTCGCTCCGGCAAGGTCCATATCGGCGGGCATGAGCGCGCGGAACGCGGAAAGATGTTGCGTGATGACCTCGTGCATGGGCTCGGGGATGGCCGCCGCCAGCGGATGCGTCCCGGAGGCGAAGGAGGCCAGCTCGGCGCGCAGGGCTTCCGGGGCCGCGTCCTTGGGCAGGCGATGGCCGAGGAGGGCCACGGTTTCCGGGTTGCCCTCAAGGGACCGGTCCGCCAGCGCCATGATCCGGGCGCGGATGTCGCCCACGGCGGGCATGCCGAACGCCCGGCGCAGCTCGGCGGAACTCCCCCCGGAATCGAAGGTCGTGATCACATGAACGGCGTTGCGGGTGTGGCGGGACAGTTCCGCCGCCACCGGGGCCAGCGCCGTGCCGCCGCTGAAAAAGAGGATGCGGGAGCCCGCGTCAGGCGGAACCATCGCGCCCTCCCTTGCCGAGGCTCAGGAACAGCAGCGCATCGACCATGTCCATCAGTTCCTTGTACAGGCCGCCGCCCTGCATGGCGGAACCGAACAGCGCAAGCCGCTGCTCGGCGAGGATTTTACGCGGCACCTCCTCCGGCATGATCGTGGCGAGGCGCAGGCCGAGCAACAGCCCCTCGACGCCCTGCCGGAACAGGGAAAAGGTTTCTCCGAACCGGACGCGCAGCGAGGCCCAGAGCGCTTCGGCCTCGGGCGGCGGGGAGGCGTTGGCAAGGACGCACAGGCCCATGAACAAGGCGTTCAGACCCGAGCCGGGCACCCCGGAACGCCAGCCCGTGAGCCACGGGGCGCGCTCGAACAGCAGATCGTGGGCGACGCCGAGCCGGAGCAGTTCGCCCATGCCGTTCCGGGCTTCGAGCAGATCGGGATCGTTCCAGCGGACGGGCATGTCGCCGGGACGCCACGCCGGAACGACGTCCGTGCGCGGCTCAAAGCCGGTCAGCGTACGCAGGATGTGCGCGAACCAGCGGTTGGCGTCCGGCGACCCCGGCGTTTCCAGATGGCTGTAGCTCAGGGTGTACGTGCCCTTGCCGAACCTGCCGTGCAGCGCGCAGGGCTGCCCGTTGAGGAAGGAGGGAGCCAGCGAGACGCCGTACAGCTCGATCCATTGTTCGAGCACGGCGGGAGAGAGCGAGGAGAGAGGCAGATCGGCCACGCAGAGATCGGGCGGGCAGGTCCGGGGATCGGACCCGGCGTACCGGGCCAGCACGTCCACGCCGTCGAAGGGGCCGGACGGAGCCGCGAAACGGCCCGGCCACCAGATCGGGATGGACGGCTCCGAACCGGGCGCGCAGGGCCCGGAAAAGCATTCGGGGATCAGCGGATGCCCGCCCTCAAAGCGGACGCGGACGTGCCCGGACACGAAATGCTGGACGCGCTCGGTGATCTCGGCGCGGTGCCACGGGCAGAGGCGCAGCCCCTTGCCGATTTCGGCGGTACGCACGGGATCGTCGGCGTCGGAAAGCCCGAGGCCCGCGCCGCCGCAGAAGCCGAGGTAGTGCCCGCCGTTCCCGACCCACGCGCGCAGGGCTTCGCGCCCGTCTTCGCCCAGCGCGGCAGACTTGTGCCTCGCGGTTCCGCCGGGTACAAGCAGGAGAGACGTCTTGTCAGAAAGCGCTCCCTGAGCTATTTCTTTCGCTTTGACCAGACGGTACGGAAGCCCGAACGCCTCGGCGGCCCGCCACACGAGCAGGCCCCAAAGCTGTGAGGCATCCCAAAATATGGCTATGTCAGTCATGGTCCTTTCTGCATAGAACAACCGGACGCCGTTGACAACACCCCGGCATCCCTCGCTGGCAGAAGCTAACCCTTTCATCGGAGCAGGCAATGTCCGAAAACGCGCTACCCAAGGGCTACGAGCCCCACGCCGTGGAAGACCACTGGCGCGAACACTGGGAAAAGAACAAGACCTTCACCCCCGATCCCGACGGTCCGGGCGAACCTTTCTCCATTGTCATTCCTCCGCCGAACGTTACGGGCGCGCTGCACATCGGCCACGCCCTGAACCATACCCTCATCGACGTGCTCTGCCGCCACGCCCGCCAGAAGGGCAAAAAGGTGCTGTGGCTCCCCGGCACCGACCACGCGGGCATCGCCACCCAGAACGTGGTGGAACGCGCCCTCGCCAAGGAAGGCAAGACCCGCCACGACCTTGGCCGCGAAAAGTTCATCGAACGCGTCTGGCAATGGAAGGAGGACTACGGCAACCGCATCCTCAACCAGATACGCATGCTCGGCGACTCCGTGGACTGGACCCGCGAACGCTTCACGATGGACGAGGGCCTGTCGAAAGCCGTCCGCAAGGTGTTCGTGGAACTCTACAAAGAGGGCTACATCTACAAGGGCAAGTACATCATCAACTGGTGCAGCCGCTGCCACACCGCCCTCGCCGACGACGAAGTGGACCACCTGCCCGAAAAGGGCCATCTGTACCACGTCCGCTACGACTTCGAGGACGGCACCGGCTCGGTGATCATCGCCACGACCCGCCCCGAAACGATCATGGCGGACACCGGCGTGTGCGTGCATCCCGAGGACGAACGCTATACCGGCCTCGTGGGCAAGAAGGTCGTCGTGCCCGTCATCGGCCGCGCCGTGCCGCTGTTCGCGGACCGTTACGTGGACAAGGAATTCGGCACCGGCGCGCTCAAGGTCACCCCCTGCCACGATCCCAACGACTGGACGCTCGGCCAGCGCCACGGCCTCGAATTCATCCAGTGCATCGACGAGGACGGCAACATGACCGCCGAGGCGGGCCCCTACGCGGGTCTGTCCAAGGAAGAATGCCGCAAGCGCATCGTTGAGGATTTGCAGGCGTCCGGCCAGCTCGTGAAGATCGAGGACCTCGACCACAGCGTGGGCCACTGCTACCGCTGCAAGACCGTGGTGGAACCGCACATGTCCGAACAGTGGTTCGTGGCCTCCACCAAGCTCGCGCCCCGCGCCCGCGCCGCCGTGCCGGAAATGACCCAGATTTTCCCTGAAAACTGGATGAAGACCTATTACAACTGGCTCGACAACATCCGCGACTGGTGCATCAGCCGTCAGATATGGTGGGGTCACCGCATCCCGGCGTGGACCTGCCAGAAGTGCGGCAAGCTCATCGTGGCCGAGGAGGACCCGACGACCTGCCCTGACTGCGGCTCCACGGAACTGGTGCAGGAATCCGACGTGCTCGATACGTGGTTCTCGTCCGCCCTGTGGCCCTTCAGCACGATGGGCTGGCCGGACAAGACCAAGGACCTCGCCACGTTCTATCCCACGTCCGTGCTCGTGACCGGCTTCGACATCCTGTTCTTCTGGGTGGCCCGCATGATGATGATGGGCCTGCACTTCATGGATCAGGTGCCCTTCAAGCACGTCTACCTGCACGCCCTCGTGCGCGACGCGCAGGGCCGCAAGATGTCCAAGTCCACGGGCAACGTCATCGACCCGCTGGTGATGATCGAGAAGTACGGTACCGACGCCCTGCGCTTCACCCTCACGGCCTTCGCCGCGATGGGCCGGGACATCCGCCTGTCCGAAGAGCGCATCGAAGGCTACCGCCACTTCGTGAACAAGCTCTGGAACGCCTCCCGCTTCGCGCTGATGAACCTGCCCGAAGAGGTGCCCGCGGCGGTCGATCTCGACAAGGTGCGGGGGCTGCACCATCAATGGCTGCTCCACCGCCTCGAAGAGGTCAAAAAGGATGTGGACGACGCCATCGAAGCCTACCGCTTCAACGACGCCGCCCAGACGCTCTACAAGTTCCTCTGGAACGAGTTCTGCGACTGGTACCTCGAACTGATCAAGCCGGACATGAAGGAAGACGGCCCCCGCAAGACCGAGGCCCAGTATGTTCTCTGGACCGCGCTGCGTGAATTCCTCGTGCTCATGCACCCGATCATGCCCTTCGTGACCGCCGAAATCTGGCAGGCCCTGCCCGGCGGCGCGGGTTCCGACGTGGCCCTCCAGCTCCTGCCCGAAGCGCGCCCCGGCTGCCTCAAGCCCGAAGCCGCCGCCCGCATGGAGTTCGTGCAGGAAGTGATCGGCATGATCCGCACCATCCGCGCCGAGCTGAACATCGCGCCGTCCTACAAGCTGACGGTGCTGCTCCGTCCGGTGGACGACCACCAGAAGGGCATCCTCGAAGCGAACCGCGAAGTGATCGTGACCCTCGCCCGTCTCGGCGAACTGATCATCGACGCCGAGGGCGAAGCGCCCAAGGCTTCCGCGAGCCATGTGGCGCAGGGGTGCGAGGTCATCGTGCACCTGTCCGGCGCGGTCGATTTCGCCGCCGAGCTGGCCCGTCTGGAAAAGGAACTGGGCAAGATCGACAAGGAAATGGGCGGACTGAACCAGAAGCTGGCCAACGAGGGCTTCGTCAGCCGTGCGCCCGCCGAAATCGTCGAGCGCGAGCGCGCCCGCGTGGCCGAGCTTGCCGACGCCCGCGTCAAGCTCACCGCCCTCCAGCAGCGCTTCCGCGACGTCATGTAGTTGGCGTTTGAGTTGATGAAAGATTGGAGGGGGGAGAGGGAACCTTTCTGGAGAAAGGTTCCCTCTCCCCCCTCCAAACC
>CABKMN010000139.1 GCA_902373525.1 uncultured Bilophila sp.
GGTTTGGAGGGGGGAGGGGGAAACTTTCTTCAGAAAGTTTCCCCCTCCCCCCTCCAATTTTTATTTAAAACAAGCTCATCTGCGTAGTCGTCTTCTGAACATGCCGGACAAGCCGGGTGTGACGGAAGAGGTCGGGCAGCGCCGTGAGGAAGCGGGACGGCGGCAACTGCAACGCCTTGCCGTACAGGTGCCGCTGGAGCGCGTGGCTGGCGAAAACGGCGTCCTGTGCGCGGGTAAGCCCCACGTAGAGCAGACGGCGTTCTTCCGCGAGCGCATCGGGAACGAGCGCGACTTCCTGTCGGATGTGCGGCAGGGCGTCCGCTCCGGCAAAGGGAAGCAGCCCCTCCTCAAGAGCGGGCAGGAACACGGCCCGGAATTCGAGCCCCTTGGCGGCGTGCAGGGTCATGATCTGCACCTGCTCCGCCTGCTCGCGCACAAGGTCGAGGTCCTGACGCAGGCAGACCCAGTCGAGCAGCGCCTCCCACGTCTTCCCCTGCTCGCGGAACGCTCGGAGCAGGCCGTTGCAGGCCACGGAATCCTTGAACAGCGGAGCGAGGAGCTTCGCGGCCTCAAGGTGCGTCACCAGCGCGGACGGCCCGGCCAGCCAGAGCGAGTCGGGCAGCGAAGCCGCGAGTTCGGGCACGTCTACGGAAAGGGTTCCCGGTCCCTCGGGTACGGCGAAGGGGCGGTTGAAGCGCAGGCCCGCCAGACCGAGGATCAGCGCGGCGGACGGATCGGCCCAGAAGGGGGCGGACTCCGGCGCGGCGCAGGGGACGCCCCGGCGTTCCAGCGCGGTTTTCAGGGGCGGGATGAGGGCCTTCATGCGGACCAGCACGGCGACCTCGCCGGGGCTGCACGGCGTGGGCAGGAGGGCGTCCCGGCTGCGGGAATCTTCGAGGGTGTGGGAGGTGCCGCCGAGCAGCGCGGCCGCCTGATCCGCAATCCACGCGGCTTCCTTGCGGGCGTCCGGCGCGGTGAAAAGGTGAAGGCTCGCTTCGCCGGAACGGGTGGGGACAAGTTTTCCACAGGCTGAGGACGGTCCGAGGAGCGCGGAGGCCGAAGTCAGGATGCCCGCCGCCGAACGATGGCTCGCGGCAAGGGTGACGCTCTCCAGATCGGGCCACGCTTCACGCAGGGCGGACTGAACGTCCGGATGCGCGCCCCGGAAGCCGTAAATGGCCTGATCCGGGTCGCCGATGCCGAAAAAGCCGTGCCCGTCCGCCGGTACCAGCGCCTTGACCAGCGCGACCTGCAAGGGCGAAAGGTCCTGTATTTCATCGACCAGCACGTCGGTCCAGCGGCGTTCCGGGGAGGCTTGCAGCCGGTCCAGCCAGTGTTCCAGAAGATCGGTATAGTCCGCGAGGTTCCGTTCCCGCTTGGCGGCATGGTAGCGTTCGAGCGATTCCGCCATGTCCGGGGTGACGGCACGCCGTTCCCGGGCGAGGGACAGGGCGTCCCACGCACGTCTGGCGTCGGAGGCGGAAAGGCCGTTGGCCCTGGCGAAGACGTTCCGGGCCGTTTCCTCGGGGAGGACGGCGGGCGGCGTCTCGTCCTCGGAGGCGCACCACTGGGACAGGGCCAGCGCGTGCAGCGTGTCGGCCTGCGGCAGGGGAACGCCCGCGCCGAGGGCGGGTTCCAGACGTTCCTTGAGCTCGGCGGCGGCGCGGCGGGTGAAGGTGACCGCAAGGATGCGCTGCGCGGGCACGCCGTCGCGGATGAGCCGCTGGACGCGGCCCACGAGAGTGCGGGTCTTGCCCGACCCCGGACCCGCAAGCACGAGCACGGCATGCGGACCGGCGTTGATGGCCTTCAACTGGGCTTCCGAATACGGGAACGCCTTGGGATCGGGCGGGGTTTCCGGCGCCGGGGCCACGGCGGCGAACAGGGAGGTCTGCTGCGCGGCGGGTTTCGCGGGGGCGTCCGCCTTGGGCTTGCGGCCCGGCTTCTTGCGCTCGGGTTGGACGTCCAGCAGGGACGAGGAACGATACCTTCCGGTCACAAATTCTTTGCGCTCCTCTTCGGAGAACACCTTGACCACGCCGTATTCCCCGTCGAAGCCGCCTTCCTTGATGACGTCGCCCCGGCGCATGCGGGCCACGGCCTCGCCGAGGGCGTCCCAGTGCTGGCGCAGGTCGGCTTCCGGGACCGAGTGCAGGATGTCCATTTCCGAACCGAACAGGCGCACGAGTTCGGACTGTTTCGCCTGTACCTTGCGGCTCTTGGGGCCGACGCCGAGCAGTTCGCCGATCATTTCCGGCAGGGGGAAGAGGGAGACGAAGCCGGGATCGTTTGCGGGGACGACCGGTTCCCTGCGGTCCGCCAGCGCCATGACCCGGTGGAGCACGCCGATGGTGAGGGGCTTGCCGCACACGGGGCAGATGTTCCCGAGCTTCATGGATTCTTCGGGCTCCAGAACCACGTTGCAGGCGCGGTGCCCGTCGAGGTGGTACTTGCCTTCTTCGGGGAAGAACTCCACCGTGCCCCGGAAGGCGCAGCCGTCCGCCGCCTCGCCGCGCGCGGCCCGGCGCAGGGCGTTGAAAAGCCCGTCGTAGGAGGGTTCGCCTTCGAACAGGTTGGCCTCGCGTCCGAGATTTTCGCCGGAGTGGGCGTCGGAGTTGGAAACGAGCGCGTAGCGGTCCAGCGCGGACCAGAGGCGGTTCATGTCCGGGTCGGAGGAAAGGCCGGTTTCCAGCGCGAAAATGTGTTGGGAGAGCGCGCCGAAGCAGTCTTCCAGCGCGTCGAAGCCGGACTTGGAGCCGAACAGCGAGAACCACGGCGTCCAGATATGGGCCGGGATGAGCACGCCGCGTTCGTCGGTTTCGAGCACCATTTCGAGCAGGCGTTCGGAGTCGAGCCCGAGGATGGGGCGTCCGTCCGAGGTGATGTTGCCGATGGCCGCGAGCTTGCTGGAGAGCTTGTCGGCGCTGTCCAGCGTGGGCATGAACACGAGGTTGTGGACCTTGCGGACCGCACCGTCCTTTTTATAGATGGAGCTGATTTCCGCCTGAATGAGGAACAGCGGATCGCGGACGCCGTCCGGGCGGGAAAAGCCGGGGATTTCGTCTTCCACCGGCGTCTCTTCGCGAACGCGGTACAGGCCGGTGTTCTCGTCGAATACGAGGTCCCGCCGCAGTTCGTCCCGCCACGCGGGATGGGTGAAGTCGCCCGTGGACATGACCGAGAGGCCCTTGATCATGCTCCATGCCGCGAGGTTGCGGATATTCAGCCTGCCGCTGGTGGCGCGGGAAAAGCGCGAGTGGACGTGGAGGTCTGCGCGAAAGTGTTTCATGGGCCGAGTCTAGCCCAAAAGGGGGCAGAACTCCAGCGATTCCGGCGAGGCGACCCGATCCGGCCCGTACAGGAAGAGCGGTGCGGAGACGGTCATGGCGGCGCGCGAGCCCCTGCGGGCTTCGATGAGCGCAAACGTCGCCGGAGCCTTTGCCGTTGTGTGAACGAACCGTAACACGGTGATGCCGAACCGGGCGACGGACAGGGCGGACAGCATGTCCGGGAGCCGTTCCGTGCCGATCACACAGGCGAAACGCCCTCCGGGCTCCAACAGGGACGACGCGGCGGACGCGAACAGCGGGAAGGTCGCGGCGTCTCCGAACAAGGCCCCGCGCCGCGCCTCCGTTTCGGGCGGACGCCCGGAACCGAGCAGTCGCCACGGAGGATTCGCCATGACCAGATCGACCGGTGCGGCCTCCCGACGCAAGCCTTTCAAAAAAGGGCCGTCCGCGAGTTCCCCGACGCGAGGCGCAAAGCGTTCCGACAGACCGAGTTTCGCGGCGTTGTTCGCGGCGGCGTCTATCAGCCCGGCATCACGGTCGATACCGAATCCTGTGCTGTTGTTTCTTGTAAGTAACAAGTAGGTAAGCCCAACGACGCCGCAGCCGGTTCCCAGATCAACGAACCGTTCGGTAACTTCTTTGTCGTTCGCGGCGAATGCGGCCAGCAGCAGCGCGTCCACGCTGAACCGGAAACGGCCTTCCGGTTGTTCCAGTCCGCTGGGGAACGCCTGACGCGCCGCCGTGACGGCTTCGGACGACACGGCAACCCGGTGCACGATAAGCCTTGCCTTCAAGAAAGTGATGAAGCGCGGGGAACCGTATCGTAACAAGGTTCCCCGCTCAACACTAGAAAACGTAGTCGATGGCCTGACGGGACTCGGTGACGAGCTTGATCAGTTCCTTGCCGACGGCGACGTGCTTGGGATGCTCGGCGTAGGCCTTGAGCCCTTCGGCGTCGTCGTGGGTGGTCATCAGGACCACGTTGACCGGCAGGGTGCAGGTCGGCAGAAAATCGCAGGAAACTTCAAGGGATTTCAGGGAGGGAATCTGCCCGACGAGGGCTTCGAGACGTTCCTTGATCAGCTTGGCGTTTTCGGCGGCGGTACGGCCTTCGGCTTCGGGTTTCAGCGTCCACCAGACGATGTGACGAACCATGATGCGACTCCTTTTCAGTGGTTGGATCAACGGAGAATGCGGCACGCCCATGCGGCCTGCCCGAAGGACAGTCCGCCGTCTCCGGGTGGCAGGGCGTGGTGCGTGAGCGGAACGAGTCCGCGCCGTTCGAGCGCGCCGGGCAAGAGCAGGGCGACGGTTCGGTTGTGGAGCACGCCGCCGGACAGGGCCACGGTGCGGACGCCGCAGCGCCGCGCGCCGGAAAGCGCCAGTTCCGCAAGCCCTTCCACGAGGCCGAGATGGAACCGGCGGGCCAGCGACGAGACCGGAACGCCCGCTTGCCGCAGTTCCAGCAGGTGCAGAAAAAAGGTTGCGGTGTCAAGCTCCAGCAGCCCGGCCCGTTCACGGATCGGGAACGGCGGAACCGTTGTTGCCGAAAGGTCCTGAGCGGACTCCAGCCGGATGGCGGCCTGTCCTTCATAGCTGATGGCGGGGCAGAGGCCGAACAGCGCCGAGGCTGCGTCGAACAGGCGCCCGCAGCTTGAGGTCCGGGGCGTCGCGCCGCGGCGAACCATCTCCATGATGGCTGTGTGGACGGCTTGTTTCCTCTCGGTACCGAGCAGTTCGTCCATGCGTTCCGCGAATCTGTCCCGGTGGGCTTCCGCTTCCGGCAATCCCATAAAACCGCTGACGATGCGCCACGGTTCCCGGATGGCGGCCTCCCCGCCGGGCAAGGGAAACGGGGCGAGGCGTCCGATGCGCCCGCCGCAGCGTTCCTCGCTGACGGACCTCGGGTCCACGAACAGCAGTTCCCCGCCCCAAATGGTGCCGTCGGTGCCGTAGCCCGTGCCGTCCAGCGCCAGCCCGAGCGCGGGGGCGTCGTGGCCGTTTTCCCCCAGCGTGCCGTAGATATGGGCGAAGTGGTGTTGCAGGCGCAGGACGGGCAGGCCGGACTCCAGCGCGTAGCCGGTGGAAAGGTAGTCGGGGTGCAGGTCGCAGACGACCGCTTCGGGCCGGACTTCCAGCAGGCCGCTCAGGTGTTCGGCCATTTCCCGGAAGAACGCCAGCGTTTCAAGATTCTTGAGGTCCCCCACATGCTGGCTGAGAAAGGCGTCCCTGCCCCGCGTGAGGCAGAGGGTGTTCTTCAGCTCCGCGCCCGTGGCGAGCACGCAGCGGCCCGCGTCGCGCGGCAGTTCCAGCGGGCGCGGCACGAATCCCCGCGCCCGGCGGAAAAAATGGAGAGGAGGAGAACTATACGGGAGGGAAACCCTTCTGGAGAAGGGAGCCTCCCCCACGCCCCCGCCTTTCCCAAGACTTTCGACAGGTGGGGAGGCGATGCCGGAAGGAATCCCCGTCGCGTTGGGGAAGGTTTCGGTTTCCTGATTGCATTCGTTTTCTTGTGGATAATTCTGTGTATTGTTGTCTGTGGAAAACTCTTGTGCGGTCCTCTCCCGTTGCTCGGGCTCCGCCTTTCGCCCGCATACAAAAGTCTTGGGAGAGGAAGGGGTGGGGTTTGGGGAGGGGAGGGAG
>CABKMN010000140.1 GCA_902373525.1 uncultured Bilophila sp.
CCCCAAACCCCACCCCTTTCCCTTCAAAGACTTTCGTCCTTATCGAATCCCTCCCGAAAGCGTTCCCTGTTTTTACGCTGCCGGAAGAGTGTCCTTTCTTCAAGCAGGAAGCCTTCCCCGCATGAGGAAGGCTTCCTGCTTGAATGGGATACGGTGCCCTTCTCTCCTCTCCCGTTTTTCCCCGGCCCCTTCCACTCCGTTTGTCCGAAAAATCGTTCAGGTCATGTTTTCGTGACAAATTGTCAGAAAAAACTGACAGCGCGGTCCGCCAACGTAACGGTGGGGAGCCATGATTTCGGACCGTTAGAAAGACGTGCCGCTGGCACTCTTTTTGCTGATTGCGTGACAACGGTGTGAAAAAAAGCACTACAACCGCGAACGGGATGAAACGTATGTTCTTTCGCTCCATGAAAGTCTGGATCGCGGCAACGGTTCTTGTTGTGCTCGTGCTGGTCGGCGGCGCAATCGGGGTACACATCACGTCCTCGACGTCGTTCTGTCTGTCCTGCCACGAAATGCGGGTGCATCAGCAGGAGTTGGCGCTTTCCGCCCACGCGCAGGATGCGAGGGGCAACGCCATCGAATGCGTGCAATGCCACATTCCGAGCACGAACGTGGTCCGGATGCTGTCGGCCAAGGTGTGGCTGGGGACCAAAGACTTGTGGGTACACGCCACGACCGGGGGAAGCGTGACGCTCGACCGCCGGGAAATCCAGCCGGAGGCGCGGCGCTTTATGGATGACGCCAACTGCCGGGCCTGTCACGAGGACCTGTACCGCAACGCCAAGAACGACGCGGCGATCTCCGAATACGGACGCCTCGCGCACGAAAACTACTTGGGCAAGAACGGCATATCCCGCAGCGGCTGCGTCGGATGCCACCGCAACATCGCGCATCTGCCTCCGGAAGATCGCCATTACGATTCCAACGCCGCGTTCGCCAGCAAGCTCACCTTCAAGGAGGTCAGATAATGGCCAGACTGCTGAAAAAGCCCCTTGTCATCGCGTTAGCCGCAGTGATCCTGCTGGTGATCGGGTTTTTCGTGTACATCCAGACGGCCTTCACCGGAACGCGCTGCGAAGGCGCGAAGCATCTGGAAGCCGAAGCCATGATCGGCGACTGTTACGGCTGTCACCTCAAGGTCACGCCGCAGATCGCTCAGGACTGGTACGAGAGCAAGCACGGCGTCACGCTGGTCCGCTGTCAGGTCTGTCACGGGCAGCCGGACGGCAAGGGCGCCGTCCCCTTCAAGCGCATCCCCGGCGTGGAGGTCTGCGCCGCCTGCCACGGCGTCGCCATCGACAAGATGACCGCCCTCTACGGCAAGCGCGACGACTGCTCCACCTGCCACCCCTATCACGCACGGCCCATGCACGGAAAGGTGTATGAAAACCGTCAGGCCACGACCAAGACGGTGCTGAACGAGGAGGAATGACAATGCAAATGACTCGACGTGACTTTCTCCGTTCCGCCGCCATGAGCGCCGCCCTGGCGGCAGTGGCCGGACCCGCCGGCGTCGCCCGCGCCGCCGAAGCCAACACCCCCGAAAAGTGGGTCAAGGGCGTCTGCCGCTACTGCGGCACCGGCTGCGGCGTGCTGGTCGGCGTGAAAAACGGCAAGGCGGTCGCCATCAAGGGCGACCCCAACAACCACAATCAGGGGTTCCTGTGCCTCAAGGGCGCGCTCCTCATCCCGGTGCTGAACTCCCCCGACCGCGTGACCAAGCCCATGATCCGCCGAACCAAGGGCGGCAAGCTCGAACCGATCACGTGGGACGAGGCGCTTGACCTCATGGCCAAGAAGTTCCGCACCGCCATCGACGAGCACGGCCCGGATTCCGTGGCGTGGTACGGCTCGGGCCAGTGCCTGACCGAGGAATCCTACCTCGCGAACAAGATTTTCAAGGCCGGGTTCAAGACCAACAACGTGGACGGCAATCCCCGCCTGTGCATGGCCTCGGCCGTGGGCGGCTATACCACCACGTTCGGCAAGGACGAGCCGATGGGCACCTACGCCGACATCGACCGGGCCTCGACCTTCTTCATCATCGGTTCCAACACGTCCGAGGCGCACCCCGTCCTGTTCCGCCGCATCGCCCGCCGCAAGCAGAGCGAGCCCGGCGTCAAGATCATCGTGGCCGACCCGCGCAGGACGAACACGTCCCGCATCGCGGACCTGCACATCGCCTTCCGCCCCGGAACGGACCTCGCGCTCATGAACGGCATGGCGTGGGTCATCCTGCACGAAGAACTGGACAACCCGCGTTTCTGGAACAAGTACGCGACGTTCAAGACCAACGACGGCAAGGACGCCACCTTCGACGACTACCGCGCCTTCCTTGAGGATTACACGCCGGACAAGGTCGCGAAGCTCTGCAACATCCCCGAAAAGCAGGTCTGGGAAGCGGGTCGCCTGTTTGCGGAATCCCCCGCCACCATGTCCCTGTGGTGCATGGGCATCAACCAGCGCATCCGGGGCGTGTGGGCCAACAACCTGATCCACAACCTGCACCTCATCACCGGGCAGATATGCCGCCCCGGCGCGACGCCGTTCTCCCTGACCGGGCAGCCCAACGCCTGCGGCGGCGTGCGCGATACGGGTTCGCTCTCGCACCTGCTCCCCGCCGGGCGCGTGGTCGCCAACAAGGCGCACCGCAACCAGATGGAGGCGTTCTGGGGCATCCCGCAGGACTCCATGTCCCCGAAGCCGGGCTACCACACCATCGCGCTGTTCGAAGCCCTCGGCAAGGCGGACGTCAAGGCGATCCTCATCTGCGAAACCAACCCGGCGCACACCCTGCCGAACCTGAACAAGGTCCAGAAGGCCATGTCCAATCCGGACACCTTCATCACCGTCATCGAGGCCTTCCCCGACGCGGTGACGCTGGAATACGCCGATCTCATCCTGCCGCCCGCCTTCTGGTGCGAACGCGACGGGACCTACGGCTGCGGCGAGCGCCGTTACTCGCTCATCGAAAAGGCGGTGGAACCTCCGGCGGACTGCCGTCCCACGGTCAACACGCTGGTGGAGTTCGCCAAGCGCGCCGGAGTGGACCCCAAGCTGGTGGACTTCCGCAATTCCGCCGACGTCTGGGACGAATGGCGCAGGCTGTCCATGAAGGGCCCCTACAATTTCGGCGGCATGACCCGCGAACGCATGAAGCGCGAATCCGGCCTGATCTGGCCCTGCCCCACGGAAACGCATCCGGGCACCAACCTGCGCTATGTGCGCGGCGAAGACCCGAACGTCCCGGAAAACCATCCCGACAAGATATGGTTCTACGGCAACCCGGACGGCAAGGCCAAGATATGGATGCGGCCCTACAAGGGCGCGGCTGAGGAACCGGATCAGGAGTACCCGCTCTACCTGACCTCCATGCGCGTCATCGACCATTGGCATTCCGCGACCATGACGGGCAAGGTGCCCGAACTGCTCAAGGCCAACCCCTCGGCGTTCGTGGAAGTGAACACCGAGGACGCGTCCCGCCTGAACATCAAGAACGGCGATCAGGTCGTCGTGGAAACGCGGCGCGACGCGCTCACCCTGCCCGCGCACGTCAACGATACCTGTAAGCCCGGCCTCGTCGCCGTACCGTTCTTCGACAAGAAGAAGCTGGTCAACAAGCTGTTCCTCGACGCCACCGATCCGGCCTCCCGAGAGCCGGAATACAAGATATGCGCCGCGCGCATCAGGAAGGCGTAACACACGTACCCCCGGCGGGGGAGACGTCCGCTTCGGCCGACCCTCCCCCGCCTTCCCCGCCGCGCCGTCCGGGCGCGGATCGGGTTCTTCACCGGCAAGCGGTTCCTCATTGCCCGGCCGGATGAAGCCTCCCGTGCCGTCCGTCCGGTCCGTTTTTCTTCCCGACGCCGGACGGGCGGCCTCTTTTTCGAAAGGCTCTGTCAGAGTATGTGATTGTTTCATCTCCACAGCACGGTAAAATACAACCTTTTTCTCCAGTTCTTCCCTTGGCGGAATCCATGTTTGGGGCATTTTATTGGTTATTCCTTTGGAATTTCAAAGCATCAACCCTTTTCTATGACGCAGCCTTTCGAAAAACACCGTTCCGGGGGCATTTCCCCCCGCACTTTTTCCATCAAAGGAGCACTCATGGCCATAGCGGGCATCACCATACGAACGACGCCGGAGGCGTATGAACGCGTACGCGAGCGTCTGGGCCGCGCGCCGGGCGTGGCGGACTCGCGGGAAACCGGTACGCCCTGCATTCTGGCCGCCGTGCTGGAAGCCGAAGCGGATCGGATTGAAGGCGAACTGGGCGCGCTCAGCAACTGGGACGGCGTGATCAACGTCGGTCTGGTTTCGGTCAGTTACGAGGACGAGCTGGAAGCGACGGGACATATCGCCTGTCCCGAGCACAAGCCCCGCAAGCACGGCGCGGCCTGCTTCGAGGAGAACCCCAACCCGCTCTCGCGGAGCTGAGGAGGCGGATCGTGCCGTTTCTGCGTCCGCCGGGAGCCCTGCCCGAGTCCGACTTTCTGAAAGCCTGCATCCACTGCGGGCAATGCGCGGCGGCCTGCCCCTACGGAAGTATCCGCATGCTGGAAACGGCAGGGCCGGAACGGCATACTCCGGTGATCCGTCCGAACGAAATCCCCTGCTGGCTGTGCCTGAAATGCCCTCCGGCCTGCCCGAGCGGCGCGCTGCGCCCGGTGGCGGCGATGAAAAAGGCGCGTATGGGCAAGGCCGTGATCTTCAAGGACCGGTGTCTGAACTGGATCGAGAGCGGGACCATGTGCATGACCTGCTATGACCGTTGCCCGTTGCGCGGCGAGGGTATGGTGCTGGACATGGGCTACGTGCCCACCGTGGGCAAGGAATGCGTGGGGTGCGGGATGTGCGAGTACGTATGTCCCAAGAACGCCGTCGCCGTGGTTCCCGACGCGCGGAAACAGGAGGAACGATGAACCGCCTCTTTCGTCTCCGAAGGTTCGTGCAGGCGGCGGTCCTGCTCCTTCTCGCGGCGTTGCCGTGGCTCAACCGGAGCGGCTTCACCGGCATGAAGGGAAGCCTGTTCGCCTTCGACTGTTTCGGGCTCCCCTTCGCCGATCCGCTCGGCGCGGTGCAGGTGTTTCTCTCGGGCATCGTTCCCGGCTGGCGGCTCATCGGCGGAGCGTTGCTCGCCCTGATGCTGGCCCTCTGTCTGGGCCGGGTTTTCTGCTCGTGGCTCTGCCCTTTCGGCTTCCTGTCCGAGCTGGTCCACAAGCTCCACCGGAACGACGCCCGGAAACCCGGCGGATTCCGTTCCCGCGCCGCCGTCGCCGCCGTGGGTCTGGCGCTCGTCCCCCTGCTCGGCATCCCGCTGTTGAACCAGCTTTCCCTGCCCGGCGGCCTGTCGCTGGGCCTCATCACGGCCTCCGCGCCGTTGTCCGCCAAAACGGTCCATCCCCTGCCGCAGCAGGTGTTCTTTTTCGTCCTGCCTTTCCTGCCCGTGTTGGCGGTGCTCATCGCCGAGGTCGTCACCGGCAAGCGTCTGTGGTGCCGTTGGGTGTGCCCGCAGTCCGTCCTGCTGACGCTCATGGCCCGTCTGCCGCTCGCGCCGCGTTTGCGGCGCAGGCTGGACCGCTGCACCTGCAAGCCCGGCGCGCAAGCCTGCCGCTCCGCCTGCCCGCTCGGGCTCGATCCCCGGAGTCCGCGTTCCGCCTCGCCGCTGGAGTGCACCAACTGCGGGGCCTGCGTACTCGCCTGTTCCCGCGTCCACGGCGAAGCTCCCGCCGCGCTGGAAATCGGAAGGGAGAAGTAGAAAATGTGGGGGAAGGGAGGAGGGCCCTTTCTCCAGAAAGGGCCCTCCTCCCTTCCCCCACACC
>CABKMN010000141.1 GCA_902373525.1 uncultured Bilophila sp.
GGGGGAAGGGGAACCTTTCTCCAGAAAGGTTCCCCTTCCCCCTCCCCAATGTTCTTTCGCCGGATTTACTTGGAAACCACGCCGGTCAGGGGCTTGCCCTGATACTGGCCGGTGAGGGTGCGGAGGAAGGCGACGATGAGGGCGTTGTCCTCTTCGTCGATGCTGATGCCGGAGAGATAGGTGCCCATGACGTCCACGGCCTTGGAGAGGGTCTGTACCGTGCCGTCGTGCAGGTAGGGCGCGGTCAGCTCCACGTTGCGGAGGTTCGGCACCTTGAAGCGGTGCAGGTCCTGATGATCGCCGGTGACGGCCTTGTAGCCCTCGTCACGCGCCATCGGATGGCCGCGATCCGCGAAGTAGTCCTTCTTGAGGTCCATGTATTCGAGGGACTGCCCGCCCACGGACTGGCCCACGTGGCAGCTCGTGCAGCGATAGTCCTTGAAACGCTGGTAGCCCTTGATCTCCTCGGCGGTCAGCGCGTCGGACTTGCCCTTGAGCCACTGGTCAAAACGGCTGTCCGGGGTGATCAGCGTCTTCTGGAACTCGGCGAGCGCGGCGGTGGCGTTTTCCTCCGTCCACGAGCCGGTGCCGAAGGCTTCCTTGTATTCGTTGGTCAGCGCCTCGTCGAGACGCAGCTTGGCGAGGATGAGGTCCCAGCCCTTGCTGCCCATCATGGTCGGGTCGAGCGGGGCGAGCTTGGCGGCTTCCTGCACGTCGGCGGCGCGGCCGTTCCAGTACTGGCGGAAGTTGAACACGGCGTTGAACACCGTGGGCGTGTTCAGTCCGCTGTTGAGATCATAGACGCCCTGCGCGATCATGAGGCCGTCGGCCCCGGCCTTGGCGAAATCGTGACAGGTGGCGCAGGACATGCTTTCGTCGCCGGAGAGGCGTACGTCGTTGAACAGCTTCTGGCCGAGCGCCGCCTTCTTGGCGTCCACATGCATCGCGGAGGGCAGGGGCTGGATGGGCTCGTCCTGCTTGTCGGGCGCGGCGAGGCCGTTCACATAGTACTTGTGGCGCGTATCCTTGATCCACTTGAGGAGCTGATCCTTTTCCTTGGGCGTCAGCTTGGACTTGGGGTGCACCGCCGTGAACTTCGCCGGAGGCATGATGTCGTAGGACGTGACCCACGCCATCTTGGCGAGGGTGCTTTCCTTGACCGGCTTGTCCTTGGCGTCGCCTTCGAGTTCGTGCCCGAGGTCAAAGGCGCGCGGCCCGGCGGCGTAGTCCTTCAGGATGCTCTGCTTGATGCCGGGGGCGGAGGCGTAGAAGGGCAGGTCCATGTTGCGGGTATGGCAGGGCATGCACTTGTCGAGCATGACGTGGGAGACTTTGCTGAACTTGCCGAGGGAGGGATAGCCCTGCGGCGTTTCGGAAACGCCCCACGAGGTTCCGGCCCCGAGGGTCGCGACGGACAGGAGCGCGGCGGCGAACAGTATGGATTTCTTCATTTCCTCTTCCTTTGAGTTGGGCGGGGGAACCTTCCTCGTTTCTCCCGCCGCTGGTTGATCGATCTATGTTATAACCCTCGAAGCCAAAAAGCAACGCGCGGTACGGGCGATCCCCGGCAAAAAAGGCGGGAGGAGCCTTTCCGCAGAAAGAGTCCTCCCGCCTTTCGGCAACAACGTATGGGGATCAGCTCGAAGCCTGCGCCTTGAGGGCTTCGGTCTGGGCGTGGGTGACGAGGCCGTCCACGAGTTCCTGGATTTCGCCTTCGAGCACCTTGCCGAGGCTGTACAGGGTCAGGTTGATGCGGTGGTCGGTGACGCGGCCCTGCGGGAAGTTGTAGGTCCGAATGCGCTCGGAACGGTCGCCGGTGCCCACCTGCGCGCGGCGCTGGTCGGCGAGGGCGGCGTTCTGCTCGTCCTGCTTGAGCTGGAGGAGGCGGGAGCACAGGATTTTGAGGCCCTTGGCCTTGTTCTTGTGCTGCGACTTTTCGTCCTGACAGCAGACGACGAGGCCGGTGGGGATGTGGGTCACGCGCACGGCCGAGTCGGTCGTGTTCACGCTCTGGCCGCCGGGGCCGGAGGAGCGGTACACGTCGAAGCGGAGGTCTTCGGGCTTGAGGTCGAGGTCCACTTCTTCGGCTTCGGGCATGATGGCGACCGTGGCGGCGGAGGTGTGGATGCGGCCCTGCGATTCGGTGGCGGGCACGCGCTGCACGCGGTGGGTGCCGGACTCGAACTTGAGGCGGCTGTACACCCTGTCGCCGGAGATCAGCGCGATCACTTCCTTGTAGCCGCCGTTGTCCGACTCGCTCTGGCTCATGATCTCGACTTTCCAGTTCATCTTTTCGGCGTAGCGGCAGTACATGCGGAACAGGTCGCCCGCGAAGAGGGCCGCCTCTTCGCCGCCGGTGCCCGCGCGGATTTCGAGGATGATGTTTTTCTCGTCCAGCGGGTCGGTGGGCAGGAGCAGGACCTTGAGGTCGTGTTCGAGCTGGGGAAGCTGTTCCTCGATGGCCTTGATTTCCTCATGGGCCATTTCGCGGATGTCGGGGTCGGCGTCGTTCAGGAGCTCCTGATTGTCGGCGAGGTTCTGCTTCAGCTCGCGGTACTGGCGGAAGATGGCCACCACGGGCTTGAGGTCGGAATGGGCCTTGGTCAGCTTGCGGTAGCGGTCCTGATCGTTGAAGATGGCGGGATCGGCGAGTTCCTGTTCGAGGTCCAGGAATTTGCGTTCGAGGCTTTCGAGTTTGGCGAACATCAATAACTCCGGTTGCAGGTAGGAGGCGTCTCAAGACGGGGCGGATTCTGCCCGACGGCGGCGGCGAGGGACGCGACCGCGACTTCGACTTGATCCAGTTCCGGTTCCCGTGTGGTCAGAAGCTGCAGGAACATGCCCGGCGCGCGGAGCACGCGGCCCCAGAACCCGTCGCCCAGACGCGCGGCGTACCGGATGAGCTCATAGGAGAGGGCGCTGATGGGGACCATGAGCAGCAGCTTGAAGGCAATGGTAAAAAGGTGCTTGGCGACGGCGTGTTCCGGCGTCCAGACAAGGAGGAGCAGCGGAACGAGGACCGTGTGCAGCAGGATGGCGATGGACATGACGAACAGCAGGAACGTGGTGCCGCAGCGCGGGTGCAGGCGGCTGAACCGGACGGCGGCCTCGGGCGTCACCGTGTCCCCGGATTCGTAGGCGTGGATCGTCTTGTGCTCGGCCCCGTGGTAGCAGAACACCCGCCGGATGTCCGGGAGCATGGCGATGCCCACGATGTAGCCGATGAAGAGCAGAAATTTGAACAGCCCGTCCCAGATGTGGAACGAAATCCCGTCGACGTCGCCGCCGAAGCCGAGCCAGTTCATGGCGACGGACAGCAGGTGCGGCACCACGACGAACAGGCCCACGGCGAACAGGAGCGACACCGCGAGCGTGACGGCGAGCTGCCAGCCCTTGATTTCCTCTCCGGTGCCTTCGGTGGTGCGTTCGGCGGACAGGTTCAGGGCCTTGATCCCGTTGACGAGGGTTTCGATGAGCGTGGGGAAGCCGCGCAGGAAGGGTTTTTTGAGCCATGCGCTGCGGGTGAGGCTGAACCAGGGGCGTCTTTCGACGCTGATGGCGCCGTCAGGCGTGCGGACGGCCAGCGCATAGACATCGCCGTTACGCATCATGACGCCTTCCATGACGGCCTGCCCGCCGACGAGCGGCGCGGGGGCAAGCAGGGCGAGACGCCCCAGGCTCATCAGGAAACGTTTCCCGGAACGGGCGGAAAAAACGGAAGTGGCGGCCGGACGACCGGTGCGCGTGGGCATGGAAAGACCTCGGAATGTCACTCCCTGAACGTGTGTCCCCGGCGCGTTTCCCGACTGGTTGACTTGCGGATTTCGGGGAAGGACGGAAAAAAGGGATGGAACTCGAAGGCCTCCCGGAGGGAAGAAGCCCGTCCGGGAGGCGTAAAGGCTGCGCTGGAGACCGGCGCGTTACTTGTTGAGATTGGCGTACTTTTTGCGGAAGCGGTCAATACGGCCAGCCGTATCGAGGAAACGCTGCTTGCCGGTGAAGAAAGGATGGCAAGCGGAGCAGATTTCCACATGTACGTTTTCTCCTTTGGTGGAGAGCAGTTCTACCTGATTGCCGCAGGCGCAGGTAATCTTGGCCTTGTACACTTTGGGATGAATTTTGTCTTTCATGGTCAGGCTCCTATAAAGTCGGGACTCAGCTATATATACCCTGAATCCCCGTTTGGCAAGGGATTCTTCCGTGATCAAAGGCGTGTTCCGCCTTGCGGGCGGCGGCGCGCAAGGTTTTCGCTTTTTGGGCGATTTTTTTTGCCTTTGGACGCGTCTTTTTTATATAATCGCCCATATTATCATTTTGTGCCGTAATTTCGTCGTGTTATCGTCCGTCCATCTCGCGGGGCCCGGTCCGGGGCGACCCCGAAACCGCTTTTTGCAATACAAATAAGGGGGGATAGTGCAAAATATCCCGGTGACAACGGGAAAAACAAAGGGTAAAGACCACCGCTGGCACATCTCACTATTCAGGTAAGGAGTCTCCTATGACCAAAGCAGATCTTGTCGACAAAATCCACGCCAAGGCCGGTCTCGGCACCAAAGCCGCCACGGAACAGTTCCTTGACGCTGCGATCAGCGTGCTGTCCGAATCCATCGCCAACGGCGAACAGGTTTCCTTCACCGGCTTCGGCAGCTTTAAGGTCGTCGACCGCAGCGAACGCAAGGGCCGCAACCCTCGTACGGGCGAGGAATGCCTCATTCCCGCTTCCCGCGTCGTGAAGTTCACTCCCGGCAAGGCGCTGAAAGAAGCCGTGAAATAGTGTTGACGGGCGCGACCTCTTCCGGGGCTGTTGTCCCGGAGGCCTGATCCGGTCCATGTATCCCGCAGGTGTCCGCCTGCGGGATTTTTTTGTGCGGTTCCCTCTGTAACGGAGTTGATTGTTTTTCCTTTTTCCCTGTGATAACGCTTTCTGGTTGCAGCGGCGACACGCAGGCCGCCCGTGTCCGCGGCGTCCGTCATCCGGGTGCCGTCCGGGGCGGCTTTTGTGCGTGCCGCGACGGAATTTCAGGCTTTCAAAAAGGAATGAGGGAACATGATAGGACCGGTTGCGAACAGCGTGTGCATCATCGCGGGCTCCGTTCTCGGGGCGCTCTGCGGGCCCGTGATCAGTCAGGCGTTCAGAAAAAAACTTATGAATGTGTTCAGCTGCATCACGCTCGGCATCGGCGTGACCATGCTGTCGAAGGGCGACTCGCTGCCTCCGGTCGTGCTTTCCTTGTTGATCGGGACGGCGCTGGGCGAACTGACGCGGTTCGAGTCTCTGGTGATGAAGGGCGCCTTTAAGGTCGCCGGGCTGTTCAACAGGAACGGGAAGAAGCGTTCGGGCGAAACGTTGTCCGACACGGTGTTCCGCGATCAGTTCGCGGTGGCGACGGTGCTTTTCTGCGTCAGCGGGCTGGGCATCATCGGCTCCATGCGCGAGGGGCTGACCGGCGAGTGTTCCCTGTTGCTCATCAAGGGCGTGCTCGATCTTTTTACGGCGATGCTCATTGCGGCGAGCATCGGCAGCGTGGTGGGCGTTCTCGCGGTGCCGCAGTGTCTGATCCAGTTCGGGCTC
Organism: uncultured Bilophila sp.; assembly: GCA_902373525.1. GTDB lineage: Bacteria > Desulfobacterota > Desulfovibrionia > Desulfovibrionales > Desulfovibrionaceae > Bilophila. Next base: position 5,573 of record CABKMN010000141.1, read on the forward strand.
CTGCTCGGGGCGACGGTCCTCATGCCTTATACCACGCCCACGATGTTCGCGGACTTCTCCGCCTGCGGCGGGATCATCATGCTCGGCGCGGGGCTGCGTCAGATGGGGCTCGCGGAGGTTCCCATCCTGAGCATGCTCCCCGGTCTGTTCTTCGTCATGCCCCTGTCCGGGGTATGGAAGGAATTGATGTGAAAGCGGGGGAGGGGAGGAGGAAACTTTCTGAAGAAAGTTTCCTCCTCCCCTCCCCCGGAC
>CABKMN010000142.1 GCA_902373525.1 uncultured Bilophila sp.
GGGTTTGGGGAGGGGGGAGGAGGAAACGTTCTCCAGAACGTTTCCTCCTCCCCCCTCCCCAATCTTCATCAACCGGCTCCTGGGTCCGGGAAAGGTGCGGATAGCGGACTCGACGGTGTGGTGCTCGTCTGATATGTTTTGGGGCACCGTGAAGGCCGCCTCCGGCGACGCTTCAACTTCTTGTAAGCTGAAAGGAAAGTGCCATGCGAACCATTCTCGTGACCGGGGGCGCCGGGTTCATCGGCTCCTGCTATGTGCTTGCGCGCTGCGCGGCCGGCGACAGGGTGATCAATCTCGACAAGCTGACCTATTCCGGGAATCCTGATAACCTTGCCTCCCTGAGGGACAATCCGAACCATCTTTTTGTGCATGGCGATATCGGCAATGCGGAGCTGGTCGAGCTTCTGCTGCATACGTACGAACCCGATGCGGTGGTCAATTTCGCTGCGGAGAGCCATGTGGATCGTTCCATCGTCGATCCCGACGCGTTTGTGCGGACCAACGTACTCGGTACATGCGCGCTGCTGCGCTCGGCGTATACATGGTGGAACGGGCTTTCCGAAGCGCGGAAGGCGGCTTTTCGGTTCCTGCATGTGTCCACCGACGAAGTCTTCGGCGCGCTGCTCCCCGGCGATCCCGCATTTACCGAAGAAACTCCCTACAGTCCGAACAGCCCCTATTCCGCAAGCAAGGCGTCCAGCGACCATTTCGTGCGCGCCTACCACGAAACCTATGGGTTCCCCACCCTGATCACCAACTGCTCCAACAACTACGGCCCCCGTCAGTTCCCGGAAAAGCTGATCCCGCTGGTGACGCTCAACGCGCTGGCCCGCAAGTCTCTGCCGGTGTACGGTACCGGATCGAATATCCGGGACTGGCTGCATGTCGAAGATCACTGCGCCGCCCTCCAGCGGGTGCTCGAAGCCGGGCGCGTAGGGCAGACCTACAACATCGGCGGCAACTCGGAGCGTACCAATCTTGAGGTCGTGCACGGCATCTGCGCGGTGCTCGACGAAGTGGCCCCGTCGAAGGAAGGCCCCTACGCCGATCTGATCACGTTCGTCACCGACCGGCCCGGACACGATTTTCGCTACGCGATCAACTGCTCAAAACTGTCCTCCGAGCTGGGCTGGAAGCCCGCCCACACCTTTGAGGAAGGTCTGAAGGATACCGTGAAATGGTACCTCGACAACGCCGAATGGGTGGCAAACGTACAATCCCGCGGCATGACGGCATAAAGAAGGACAAAACTGTCGTTGGATTTGAATTTGTGGATTTTTGAGCAGATGATACGTTCAAAAATCCACCGCTCCGGAGAGGTGGAGAGAATCGAGAAAAGGGAAACGACAGAATCGATCCTTTGGGACATGTCGTTGAGCAGACGTCGGTACCTTTTTCGAGGGCGTCCTCTCTGGGGTTTTATATGGAATCCCTCCTCGTCTGTTATCCCCCTTTCAGGTTGAAGACCTGAGAAATCCGTAGAGTTGAGTGGTGGGGCGGCTTGCCCCGTCCTGTATGAGAATACTGTTTTTCTAAAGGAAGATTCAATACATGGTATCGTGGAAAGGTATTCTTTTAGCCGGAGGGGCGGGAACACGGTTGCACCCTCTTACTCTGAGCGTCAGCAAACAGTTGCTGCCCGTCTATAACAAGCCCATGATTTATTATCCCTTATCGGTGCTCATGCTGGCGGGTATCCGAGAAATTGCCATCATCACCACGCCAGACGACAGCGGACAATTCCGCAAGCTCCTCGGAGACGGCAGTCAATGGGGGTGCTCCTTCGAATACATCGTGCAGCCGAAACCGGAAGGCATCGCACAGGCGTTCTTGCTTGCCGCCGATTTCATTCAGGGAAGCAATACCTGCCTGATCCTCGGGGACAATATCTTTTTCGGTAACGGACTTGATGGTCTGCTCGTCAGTGCTCGGGAAAGGGAAGAGGGGGCGACAGTCTTCGGTTACCATGTCAGCGATCCCGAACGGTACGGCGTAGTCGAGTTTGATCAGGCTATGAAAGTCCGTTCTCTTGAGGAAAAGCCGGAGCACCCCAAATCGAGTTACGCTGTGGCCGGGCTTTATTTCTACGATCAAAACGTTGTGGAAATCACACGGGAAATCCGTCCTTCGGTGCGCGGCGAGCTGGAAATCACGGACGTGAACAAAGCTTACCTCAGCGCTGGAACGCTCCATGTCGGCCTGATGGGCCGGGGGATCGCGTGGCTGGATACGGGAACCCACGACTCGCTCATGGCGGCGGGTACGTTCGTTCAGGCCATTGAAACCCGGCAGGGCCTCAAGGTCGCGTGTATCGAGGAAATCGCATGGCGCCGCGGGTACATCTCTACGGAGCAGCTCCTTGAACTGGCCGCCCCGCTAAAGAAGTCCGGCTATGGTGATTACCTCACGGCATTGCCGGAACGCGTCGCTGAAGCGTGGAAGTAGAAAATATAACTAACACAGTGAAAAAATATATTAAATACGAATGATAGAGCTGTCTGGGATTGTCCGGACCGCGTAACCCCCTTGGGTCCGTTGGGTAACCGCTCTTTTTCCTCACGTAACGGGTTGCCATTCCCGGACGCATGGGAGAGACTTTTTCGGAGCGGCGTCTGGGGGCGGACGCCGTACGAATTGTTTTAAGCCGTCTCGCCCGCCATTGATCTGCGCAAGTGTTTCCGGAGGAAAAAGGCGGCCCGAAGGGCAGGAGAACCGTGGAGACGCCGTCTTCTCCGGAAGGAGGCTCTTTCTCCTCTGCATTTCCAAGGATTCCCTATGAACTATACGTCAGCAGTGAGCATCATTCCGGGCGGGTGTCCGCAATTTCTGGACTGCCGCCTCGACGCGAAAAGTCTGGGCCGGTTCTGGTCGTACTTCCGCGAAGTGCCGCAGAGCGGGGAATCCGCCATCGCCACCTCGCGCCGCCCGACGGAACTCATCCCGGTGCCCGTGGACGACACCGGACAGCCCGGCGACTACGATTACAAAATCGACGCCATCCGGGCGCTGGATACCTTCGAGGGCCGCTGGGTTCCCGTGCCTTTCCTGCGGCTTTCCAACGAGCAGTGGAAGGACGGGGCCTTCACCTGTGAGAAGGGCCCGAGCAACTGGGCGCGCCTCCACATCAGCCGCGAGGATGGCGACGTTTACCGTCTGACCTTCCTGTTCGACACCACCATCGAGGAGCGCGAACAGCCCACGGGCCAGTATTTCGCCCTCTGCGCCGACGATGTGGCGGAAAACGCCCGCTTCGCCCTGTCTCCGAAAAGCCGTGACAACGCGTGGTTCCTCAACACGTTGTGGGTGGACGAGTGGCTGGCCGAAATCTACGACGCCCACCAGACCGTCCGTCACAACGGGCGGACCGGCTGGCGTGAGAATACGCCGTTCATCATGGAGCACCTCGCCACCTACCTCACACTGCTTGAGGCGCTTGCGGCGGGCGGCACCGTGCCCACCGTGCGCGTGGTGGACCCCGCCCATCTGACGCCCGTGGATGTGGACCTTGTGCTCGACCTCGGCAATTCCCGCTCCACAGGCATGCTCGTGGAAACCCTGCCGCAGCGTCAGACCAACCTGAACGACAGCTATCTCCTTCAGATACGCGATCTGAGCCAGCCCGAGCGCACCTACACCGGCCCCTTCGCCACACGCATCGAATTCGCGGAGACAACCTTCGGCAATCCCCGCCTCAGCGCCCGCTCGGGCCGCAGCACCCCGGCCTTCGTCTGGCCCTCGGTGGTGCGCGTCGGACCGGAAGCCGCCCGCCTCGCCCAGCACTCCGTGGGTGCGGAAGGCAACACCGGCATGTCCAGCCCCAAGCGCTATCTCTGGGACGAATCCCCCCGCGCCCAACAGTGGCGCTTCAACGCCTGGGGCACCGGTTCGGAACTCGAACCTCCCGTCACCCGCGGCGTCTTCATCCAGCAGATCAACCGCGAAGGCACGCCGCTGGCCTGCTTCGAGAATGCGGGCGTGTCCCCTCGCCCCAAAATCCTGCGTACGCAGCAGCCCGACGTCGCCTTCGAGGCCCATTTTACCCGCAGTTCCACCATGATGTTCCTCCTCAGCGAGATCATCATGCACGCGCTCGTGACCATCAACTCCCCGGCGCAGCGCTCCGAACGCGAACAGCCCGACGTGCCCCGCCGCCTCAAGCGGATCATCTTCACCGTGCCCAGCGCCATGCCCATCGCGGAACAGCAAATCTACCGCCGCTGGGTGACGTGGGCCGTGCGGATGATCTGGCAGACCCTCGGCTGGGGCCAGTGGTACACCACCAAGCAGGGCCTGCGCGATACCCGGCCCGACTACCGGGTCAGCCCGGACGTGCGGTGCAGTTGGGACGAGGCCACCTGCACGCAGCTCGTGTACCTCTATAATGAAATCACCGAGAAGTTTCAGGGCGACGCCCGGCGCTTTTTCGAGCTCATGGGCCGCGGACGCAACGGCGAAGCCCCCTCCCTGCGCATCGCCAACGTGGATATCGGCGGCGGCACCATCGATCTGAGCGTCACCACCTTCGCCGTCACCGGCGACGAGGCCACCGCCGCCCGCATCAGGCCGCATATGGAGTTCCGGGACGGCTTCAACATCGCGGGCGACGACGTGATCCGCGAGATCGTGGAGCAGCATGTCCTGCCCTGCATCGGAAAGGCCACCGGACTCACCGATCCCCGCAACCTTCTCGGACAGCTTTTCGGCCGCGACACTGTTGGCGGTTCGCAGCGCAACCGCGCGCTCCGTACCCAGTTCGCCCGGCAGATTGCCGGGCCCGTGGTGACGCGCATGCTCGAACAGTACGAGCACGCCGATCCGCTTTCCGGCGGCGCGCAGGAAAGCAGGCTCGCGGATTTCTTCCAGCCGGAGCACGGAACCGCCGAAACGGGCTCCGAAGCCGCCGGCCTTCCCGAATACCCGTCCGAGACGCTTATCCGGTACGTCAACGAAACCGTTGAGCGGCAGACCGGGGCCCCCTTCGATCTCATGGGCGTCACCCTCCGCATCGATCCCAAGGCCATCGACCGGACCATCCGCAACACTCTCGGGCAAATCCTCGCCAACCTCTGCGAGGTCGTCCACGCCTGCAATTGCGATCTGCTTCTGCTCACGGGACGGCCTTCCAAGTGGCACGCGATCATCGCCAGTTTCTTCGCCAAGCTGCCGGTTCCGGCGGACCGGATCGTGCCCATGCGGGACTTCCGGGTAGGAAGCTGGTATCCCTTCGCTGACAACCGGGGCGAGATCACGGACCCCAAGACGACCGTAGTGGTCGGGGCGATCCTCTGCGCTCTCTCCGAAGGCCATCTCGAAGGCTTCTCCTTCGACACGGCTTCGCTGTTCCTGAAATCCACGGCCCGGTTTATCGGCGCGATGGACGCTGGCGGGCAGATACGTCAGGCGCAGGTCTGGTTCGAGGTGGACACGGACAATCCCTCCGGCGGCGAACTGCGCAAGTCCGTTCAGTTCTCCGGCCCGATTCCCATCGGGTTCCGGCAGCTCGAAGCGGAACGCTGGACGACCACCCGGTTCTACATGATGGATTTCGCCTCCTCCGCCGCGCGGAACAACGCCCGAGGCCGTCTGCCCTATGAAGTGAAGCTGGTGTTCACCGTGGCCGATCTCGCCGACGTGTCCGACCGTGACGAAGGTGAGCTGGCCGTCGAGGAAATCGGAGCCGTGGACGGCACTCCCGTCAGCCCGCAGGACCTTGAAATCCGGCTCCAGACCCTCCCTGCCGATGAGGGGTACTGGCTCGACACCGGAGTGTTCAACATTCTGTAATGATTGGGGAGGGGGAGAGGGGCCCTTTCTG
>CABKMN010000143.1 GCA_902373525.1 uncultured Bilophila sp.
TCCCCAATCTTCCTTCCCCAACCCCGCCGAGTCTTTTTCCCTTGTAGGGCGGGACGGGTTGCGGTAGACAAGCGGCTTGACCCAAGGAGAACTACATGACCACAGCATCCCCCAAGACGCGCATCCAGTACCTGCGCGACGCCCGGAACGTGTATGCGGCGAACGGGGCCGACGGCCTGCGATACGCCACGCCGGGATCGGTCGGGCTCGATCTGCGCGCCTGCATCGACGCGGACGAAGCGGAAATCCCGGCGGGCGGGCGTCTTCCCATTCCCACCGGCATCGCCGTGGAACCGCTGACGCCGGGCATTGCGGGCTTCGTCTACTCCCGCAGCGGCCTCGGCGCCGTGCAGGGCCTCACCGTGGCGCAGGGCGTGGGCGTCATCGACCCCGACTACCGCGGCGAGATCGCCGTCGTCCTGCTCAATACGTCCGGCGAACCCCGACGGCTCCGACGAGGGGACCGCATCGCGCAACTCGTGTTCCAGCCCGCCTTTCAGGTCGAGCTGGAGGAAAGCGACTCGCTCGGCCAAACCGGACGCGGTTCCGGCGGCTTCGGGCATACGGGAAAGAATTAGACGGCCTTCACAATCGGGCCGCCGTACTTATATGAGCATTCCGGCCTCGCCGGACAGGAGACACGCATGACCACTTCCTCTTTAGACGCCATCAAAGCCCGTGAAGAATCCCTCCTCTGCCGGACCTACGGGCGGTATCCCATCAGCATCGCCAGCGGGAAAGGCTCCCGGCTCACCGACCTCGACGGCAAGGAATACGTCGATCTGCTCGCCGGGATCGCCGTGACCAGCCTCGGCCACTGCAACGAGGAACTCGCGGAGGTCATCGAAAAGCAGGCCCGCAAGCTCATCCATGTGAGCAACCTTTTCTATCAGGAAGAACAGCTTGAACTCGCCGAGGAACTGCTGTCCCTCAGCCACTTCGAGAAGGCGTTCTTCTGCAACTCCGGCGCGGAGGCCAACGAAGCGCAGATCAAGCTGGCCCGCCGCTACATGCAGCGCGTCAAAAACGTGGACGCCTACGAAATCATCACGCTGGACAAGGCGTTCCACGGCCGCACCTACGCGACCATGGCCGCCACGGGGCAGCAGCGGTTCCAAGACGGCTTCGCGCCCATCCCGGACGGTTTCAAGACCGTGCCGTGGGGCGATCTGAACGCGCTTGAGGCCGCCATCACGCCCAAGACCGCCGCCGTGCTCGTCGAAATCGTGCAGGGCGAAGGCGGCATCCGGCCCATGCACGCCGACTACGCCAAGGGCATCGAGGCCCTGTGCCGCAAGAAGGGCATCCTCTTCCTCGTGGACGAGGTGCAGGGCGGCCTGTTCCGTACCGGCAAGCCGTGGGCCTTCCAGCACTTCGACCTCAAGCCCGACGTCATTTCCTCCGCCAAGGCGCTCGCCAACGGTCTGCCCATGGGCGCGATCATGACCACCGACGAAATCTCCAAGGGCTTCGTCACCGGCAGCCACGCCACCACCTTCGGCGGCGGCGCGCTGGTTTCCGCCGTGGCCGCTCAGGTCGTCCGAATCATGAAGCGCGATCACCTCGACGAACGCGCCGCCATCGTCGGCGGGGCCTTCATGGAGAACATCCGCCGCATCGCCGCGAGCCACCCCGGCACCATCAAGGAAGTGCGCGGCCTCGGCCTCATGATCGGCATCGAGCTGGCCTTCCCCGCCAAGGACGTCTGGGAGGAACTCATCCGCCGCGGCTTCATCTGCAACCTGTCCCATGAAGTCGTACTGCGCCTCCTCCCGGCCCTCAACATCCCGGAGGCGGACCTCACCGCCTTCGCCGACGCGCTGGAAGACATCCTCGCCGCCGTGAAGCGCTGACGTCCCGTTTTCCCCGCAGCACGGGGGCGCAGGCCGGCATTCCCCGGACTCCGCCGTGCGCCCCAAACGTCAAACGTCTCAGGAACATGCGGGAGAGACCGGGGGAAAGGGGCTCCTTCTTCGGAAAAGAGCCTTCGCCTTTCCCCCGGTTCCCCTCCCCAGCTCCAAAAGGATTCCTCATGATCGTCGATCACATCGGCAACTGGCGGCGCTACGGCTTCGGCCCGGCGTGGGAAGAAGTGATGCGCTGGCTTGAAAGCTACGCGCCGGGCGGTTCCGGTTCCATCTCCGCCCTTGAGGACGGGGTCCATCCCGTGGCGGGCGGCTTCATCAACGTGGCCACCCTGACCTCGCGTCCGCGCTCGGCCTGCCGCTACGAATACCACAAGCGTTTCTGCGACGTGCAGATGGTGCTGGAAGGCCGCGAATGGCTGTTCAACGCCGCGACGGCGGGCCTCACCCCGGACGGCGCGTTCGACGCCCTGAACGATGTGGGCTTCTTCAGCCCCGCCCCGGCGGAAGTCACCCGCGTGACCCTCGCGCCGGGCACGTTCGCCCTGCTGTTCCCGTGGGACGCGCATCTGCCCGCCATCGCCCCGGACGACGCGCAGGCCCCGCTGCGCAAGTGCGTCGGCAAAATCCCGCTCGAAGCGTTGCGGCTTTCATAAAACTACTTGCAACGCGATCGTTTTTCGGGCAAACCTGCGGCCTTCCCGGAGGAAGGTCCGCCGGGTCCCGATTTGGGGGCGCGTCCCCCCGCTTCACGATAAAGAACGAGGACAAGAATGGACATTTTTGATCAGGCGCAGGAACTGGAACGCCTCGCACGCGAGACGGCCCTCCAGCGCGCCCGTTCTTCCCAGTACTGGGAAGGCCCCGAATGGATCAACGGTCAGGCCTGTTGTCGCGAGTGCGGCGAACCCATTCCCCAGAAACGTCTGGAAGCCCTCCCCGGCGTCGGCCTGTGCCGAGCCTGTCAGGAAGAACGGGAACGCGAAGGCTTCTGATCCGTCATACCGCTCCGGGGGAGGGGCTCCCCTCCCCCACACCTTCTCCCCGCGTCCGCGAACGCCGGTTCCTTCCGGGATACGCCGTGACAAGACCCTCCCCCAGAAACATCCCTCTCGGCCCCATTCCGCGCTGGCTGCTCGGCCTCCTGCTCGGCATGGCGACCTATGCCGCGGCCTTCCTGCTGCGGCTTCAGGAATGGCCGTCGTGGCAGGAAGTGGAATACCGCCTCGGCAATGAAATGCTCCTTGCGACGCACGACGCCTACCACTGGGTCGCGGGGGCCGCAGGCTTCGAATTCGGCGCAGGGCATCCCATGTCCGAATTGCTGCGCATCCTCGCCCTGCTCACCGGCACCGAACCGGCGCAGGTGGCCTTCTGGCTGCCGCCGCTCATGGCGAGCCTCGTGGCCCTGCTCGTCTTCTTCTGGGCGTGGAGCATGGGCAGCATGGAGGCCGGGTTCTGCGCGGGCATCCTCGCCTCGCTCTCGCCGGGCTTCCTCGCGCGGACCCTGCTGGGCTACGCCGACACCGACCTCGTCACCCTGTTCCTCCCGCTGCTCATCGGCCTCGCCCCGGCGGCGTGGGTCATGTATTTTCTGCGGCACCCGCTGGCGTTGCCGTTCCGCTGGGTCCGGCGCTGGACGCACCGGCCCATCCCCATCGCGCTGGACGCGCCGAGCCACCAGCCCTACGCGCTGATCGCGCCCGTCTGGATCGCCGCGCTCGGAATCAGCGGCCTGCTCGCCTGGTGGTCGCAGGAATGGCACTCGATGTTCCCCTACCTCGTGCGCTACAATGTGGCCCTGCTCGGCGGCATGGCCCTCCTGCTGGCCCGCGAGGGAGAACACCGTACCGCCCTGCTCGCGGCGCTGGCCTATGCCCTGCCCGCGCTCGGCGGCCCTTCCGGGGCCATCTTCCCCCTGACGCTGTTCATCGCCGTGGCGGGGCGCGAACGCCGGTTCGTGGCGCAGCTCCACCGCCCCGCCGTGTTGGCCGGGTTCTGGCTCCTGACCGCCGTCCTGCTCGTCGATCTCAATGTCCTGAACATGATGCTCCATCACGTGCAGGGCTACCTCAAGCGCGCGGGAGATACCGTGGCCGCGGGGTCGCCCGATCCGCTGGTCTTCCCTTCGGTGGCGCAGTCCATCATCGAGATTCAGGACCTGACGCTTCCCGAAATTCTGGTCTATTTCCATCCGTGGCAGCCCGTCGCCATCCTCGGCCTGATCGGGTTCCTGTTCGTGCTCTGCGCGCGTTCCGGGGCCCTGTTCCTCGTGCCGCTGGCGCTGCTGGCCCTGCTCAGCACCAAGATGGGCGGGCGTCTGGTGATGTTCGGCGCGCCCATCGTCGCCATCGGGCTGACGCTTCCCGTGGACTGGCTGGCCTGCGCGCTCGGCGACGTCCGGGCGAAGACCACCCGCCGGGTATTCTTCCTCGCCTGCCTCGTGCTGGCCGGGCTCGTTTTCCTCCTGCCCGCCTGCCGGGACGGGGTCGAGGAAGTCTGGTACGCACTCGGCCCCTACCGGCCCATCGTGCCCGTTTGCGCGTTCATCATGTTTCTCATCGGCCTCGGACGCCAACGGGGCTGGCGCTTCACCCGGACGCTCGACGCCGTGGGTCCGCACCTGCTCTATCGGGCGTCGGCGGTTATCCTGATGCTGGTGATCGTGGTTCCGCCGCTCGCCGATCTGGTGCCCGCCATGACCCACGGGCCCATCCTGAACCGCCGCCACGCCGCCGGTCTGCGCGAAATCCGCACCGCAACCCCGGAAGACGCCATCGTCTGGCACTGGTGGGACTGGGGCTACGCCACGCACCATTTCGCGCGTCGCCAGACCATCGCGGACGGCGCGGAACACGGCGGGCCGTCGCTCTATCTGCCCGCCGCGGTGTACGCCACCGACGATCCCCGTTTCGCCCGCCAGATCATCAAGTTCACGGCGGCGCGGGACAACGTGCCCGGCAACGTCTTCAAGGGCATGACGGCTTCGCAGGCCGCCGAAATGATCACATGGCTGAACAACCCCGCCAACCCGCTCATTCAGGCGGACGGCAAGCAGTATCTCGTGGTCAGCTTCGACATGCTGGACCTCGGATTCTGGATTTCGACCTTCGGGAGCTGGAACTTCCTGTCCAAGGAAGGGCGCGGCTACGCCATCAGCATCGTGCCGCAGGCGCTTTCCTACCGTCTGGACAAGGGCGAGGTGGTCATGAAGGGCAGCAACGTGAGCGTGCCCGCCGCGAGCATCGACGTCTTTTCCGACGGACAACTGGACCACCGGGACTATGTGAAGCCGCCCGAGTACCTGCCGGACAACGCCGCAATCAAGGCGTGGAAGGAGGACATCGAAGGCCGCCGCAACGTGCATTTCCTGTTCAACCGCGTGACCGGGGAAAAGCTCGTCGTGGACGACCGGATGTACAACACCCTCATGGTGCAGCTTCTCCTCTGCGACCCCGGAGACGCCCGTTTCAAGCCCTACTTCCGCCTCATTTACGACAACGTCTTTTGCCGGATTTACGAGGTGCTGTAGGGAAGGAGATTGGGGAGGGGAAGGAGAAACGTTCTGGAGAACGTTTCTCCTTCCCCTCCCCAAACCCCTCCCTATTCTTTTCAAAGACTTTCATATGGGTCCATGCCGGGCGGGGGAATTGCGCGGGTTCCGTCCGAAGGCGCGCGTCTCCCGGCAATGCGATAACAAGGCAAGAGGCTCCCTTCTCTTGAAGGAAGCCTCTTTGTATGTTCATCAAGCCGATAGGCCCTCTATCCTGCGGCGCACCCTCCAAAAACAAGCCTCCCGGACAGGCTTGCCGTCCGGGAGGTTTTCTTGCTGAAGAACCGGGAAACCGACGCTCCGGGAAAGGCCCCGCAACGCCCTCTTCCGCCACCGGTCCCGTTTACAAACGTCTTTGGAAGAGAAGGGGATGGGGTTTGGGGAAGGGGAGGAG
>CABKMN010000144.1 GCA_902373525.1 uncultured Bilophila sp.
GGGGAAGGGGAACCTTTCTGGAGAAAGGTTCCCCTTCCCCCCTCCGAACCTCCCCCTTTCCTCTTCAAAGACTTTTGTAAACGGGGCGGATGACGGCTGCGGCGGCGCAGTGGGCGGAGACCCGGCTGAAGTTTCCCGGCGGTGTCTTTCGGGGCGTGAGCGTCTTTTTATGCCGAACGCGGCCTCACCGTTCTCCTGTGCCGAAACGGGGTCCTTTCGATGCCGACAGGGTGCCCGAGAAACGGAACGGTTCCGATCCGGCGTAAGCCGGATCGGAACCGTTCCGTTTCTCGGGCGTTGCGCCGGGGTCCGGGGGGCGGCTCGCCCCCCGGACAGGGTCAAGGGGCGGTAGCCTCTTGCCGCCGGAGGCATTCATACACGGCGGCGCAGTCTTCGGCCCCGCGGCCTTCGGCGTCGGCCCGGCGGAAGAAGGCGAGGGCCGCTTCCATGAGTTGGGGCGACAGGCCCCAGCTTCGGGCCATTTCGCAGCCGAGCCGCACATCCTTGAGTGCGAGAGCGAGGGCGAAACGGGGCGCGTAGTCGGACGCGGCCATCCACGGCCCGCGCACGTCCATCTGAAAACTGCGCGCGCCCGTGTCCGCGAGCAACGGCAGCAGGTCGGCGGGGGCGAGGCCCGCCGCTTCTCCGAGCCGCAGGCCTTCGGCAAGCACGGCGAGGTTGGCCATGCCGATGAGGTTGCTGATGAGTTTGACCGCGCAGGCCGCGTCTATCGTGCCCACGAAGTTGGGAACCCCGATAAGCGGGAAGAGCGGGGACACGCGCTCGACGGTCTGCGGATCGCCGCCGATGAACAGCGGCTCCTCGGCCTTTTCGGCGTGCGCGGGCGTTTTGCCGAGCGTGCACTGGACGTAGGCCACGCCGTGTTGCGCGGCGGCGTCGGCAAGGGCGTGCGCCGTGGCGGGATCGATGGTGCTCAGCTCGATGTGGACGGAGCCGGGCCGCAGGAAGGCGTAGACGCCGTCCGGGCCGAGCGCGGCTTGGGTGACGTGCTCCGGCAGGGCCAGACAGGTGAACACCACGTCGCAGACGGCGAAGTCCGCGAAGGCGGCGGCCCTGCGGCCCGTGGTCCCCGCCGCGAGCACGGCGTCGACTTTGTGCGGAGTGCGGTTGTAGACCAGAACGGTCTTGCCTGCCCGGATGAGATTGCGGGCAAGCGGCCCTCCCATCGTTCCTGTGCCGATAAAGCCGAGTGTCATGAGCGTTCCTCCTGTATGCGGGCCGCGAGACGGCCGGTGTCGCATTCGGACAAGCAAACACCGTGCCGGAAGACGAGGCGGAACAACGGGACTGGTATCAATTATGCATAAATAATTTATTTATTCTTTCAGGAGGTTGGAAAATGTTCAAAACGGCGATGCACAGTGGTCTGGCGGCCCTTGCGGTCTTCGTCCTCGGCCTGTTTGCTCCGTGCGCGGCGCAGGAGCCCGCGCCTCTGAAAACGGCGTGGCTTGCCGAGCACGAAGCCTTCGCCGCGTGGTACGGCAAGGAAATGGGATGGGACAAGGAGGCCGGGTTTACCCTTGAAATGCGGCGGTACGGCTCCGGTCGCGAACTGATCGCGGGCATCAACGAGAGCAAATGGAGCATCGGCGCGTGCGGCGCGCTGCCCGCGCTGGCGGCGGTGCTGGAAAGCCGCATCGACATCATCGGCGTGGGGAACGACGAATCCTTCTCCACGGGCATCTACGCCCGACCCGACAGTCCGGTACTCGCCAAGACGGGCTTCAATCCCGCGTTCCCGGATATGGCGGGCACGCCCGACTCGGTAAAGGGCAAGACCATCCTGTGCCCGGTCGGGTCCTCCGCTTTCTATACCGTGGCGCAGTGGCTGCACGGGCTCGGGCTGTCCGTCCGGGACGTCACGCTCCGCGACGTGAACCCCAAGACCGGACTGGACGCCTTCGCAAAGGGCGAGGGCGACCTGATCGCGTTCTGGGCGCCGTTTACGCATGAAGCCGAGGAACGGGGCTTCATGCCGGTAGCCATGTCCAACCAGTGCGGCGCAAGCCAGCCGATCCTGCTGGTGGCGAATCAGACGTTCGCCGCGCAGCATCCCGAACAGGTCGTCGCGTTCCTCAAGATGTACTTCCGGGGCATCGACGCGCTGCGGAACGCCCCGCGCGAGGCGTTGATCAAGGACTATCAGCGGTTCTACCGCGAATGGACGGGACGGGAGCTGTCGGCTCGGGCTGCGGCGTGGGAACTGGACAAGCACCCGGTGTACACGCTCAAGGAACAGCTCGCCATGTTCGGGCCGCAAGGGAATCTTATGGAATGGCTCAAGCGGCTCGCACACTTTCACGGCGGGGACAACCGTCTGAAGTTCGTGACCGACGCCTACTTGAAGAAGGCCGCCGAATAGCGCCGGGCCGCCGCGCGTTCCGATGCCGCAAGCACCCGGCAACCGGAAGCCGTAACGAAAAGGCCCGTCTCGTGAAGAGGCGGGCCTTTGTCCATTCCTGTGGACGGGGAAAGCTAGTCCTGATGGGACGGGCGGTTTTTGCCGGTCATGGCGGCGACGTCGATGCGGACGATGCCCACGTTGCGGAGGACGGCCTCCGGGGTGGGACGCGGACAGGAAGCGCCGTAGCGCTCCGCGATGGCATCCAGCGCCTTGCCTTTTTCGGCGATATCTTCAACGATGGTGGCCCGGCCCGTGCCGCAGACGGACTTGTAGTAGGTGGTGGATTTCTTCCGGGCGATTTCCACGTCGGCGGCGACGCTGAACCCGACCCGTCCGTCGCGGGCGATCAGTTCCATCTTCGTGCCCTTGGGGGACGAATGGAAATAGAGCTTGCCGTCAAGGTACACAAAATTGACCGGGACGACATAGGGATACTCTTCCGTGGCGATGGACAGGAACAGGGTTTCGGCCTGAGAAAATAGCTGCCGGAAAAAGGCAGGATCGTTGCACTCCCACTGGCTCTGGCGCATGAGGCTCCTCCGTATGAAAAATGGGTGAGGAGACAGGCTTAGACCCATCGGAGCCGTGGGGCTGTGATCCGGATCACAAAGACGGAAACGGCACTGCGGCGGGAAACGAAAAAAGCCCTTATGGATTGCTCCACAAGGGCTTCAAATTTCTGGTGCGGCTGAAGAGATTCGAACTCCTGGCCTACAGGTTCGTAGCCTGTTGCTCTATCCAGCTGAGCTACAGCCGCATCACGAGAAAGAGGTATAGTCGGACGGGCCGGTTCCGTCAAGCGTTTTTTTGGCGGCTTTTGCGAAAAAAAGAGGTTTCGCGAAGAAAAAATATTTTCATCGGCAAAACATACTCATTTCATAAACTTTTTTCAGGAAGATTTTTAACCCTCATCTCCGGCGTCCGGCAAAACGGAAACGCCTCCACTCTCTTTCCCGGAAAAGCCTGCGGGAAGGATTCGATAAGGTCGAACGTCTTGGGGAGGGATGGGGGAGGTTTGGAGGGGGAAGGGAACCCTTTCTCCAGAAAGGGTTCCCTTCCCCCTCCAATCGTTAAAACTCCGGCGGGAGCTGGAGCATTTCCTCGTAGGTGAAGACGGGGCCGTCCACACACATGTAATGGCTGCCGACCTTGCAGTGACCGCACTTGCCGATGCCGCAGTGCATGTTCGTTTCGAGGGCCGTATAGATGTCCGACGGCTTCATGCCGAGCTGCATGAGGTCGCGGGCCACGGCCTTGATGCGGCGGGCCGAGGCGCAGATGATCGCCGAGGTGTTTTTCCAGTCGAGGCCGAGGCCGGGCAGGAGATCGTTGATATACCCGATGTGCGCGTCCACCTGATCGGTGGGCTTCGACAGCGAATAGTGCACCTCCACGCCGGGAACCTTCGCCCACTCGCGCAGGTCGTCCTTGAGTAGCAGGCCTTCGTAGGTCGAGGCGCTCGCCATGATCGCGATGCGCCCGAAGTCCGGCTTGTTCTCGATGGCCCGGACCAGCGTGGCGCGCACGGGCGCGTGTCCCACGCCCGAACCCACCACCAGCAGGTCCCGGCCCTTGAGCGTCTCGTAGGGCAGCGGCACGCCGAACGGCCCGCGCAGGCCCATCATATCCCCGACCTTCAGCTTGTGCATGGCGCTCGTCACCTTGCCGACCTTTTTGACGTAGAAGGTGAAGGCGTCCTTCACCCGGTCGCTGAAGGGCACGGAAATGGCGATTTCGCCTGCGCCGAACACGGTGAGCATGAAGAACTGCCCGCGCAGGGCGGGACGGCCCTGATTGGGCCGGTCGCGGTAACGGACCGTAAACCGCTTGATGCCCTTGGCCTCTTCGAAAATGTCGATGATTTCCGCCACCAGCGGCGTATAGGGCTGCGGGTCGAACAGGCGTTCCTCACGCTCGTAATGCACGTTGAGCGCCGGGGCGGGCGCTTCGAGCACGTCTTTGGGCGTCCGTTCCTTGAGCTTCGTCACGATGTCCACCATGTCGATGGAGGCCGGGCAGATCGTCGAGCAGCGCCCGCAGCCGGTACAGCCCTTCATGCCGAAACGTTCCTCGATGTATTGCAGCTTGTCGTAGAGGCGGTACCGCACCGCAGCCGTCTTGGAGCGCGGATTGTGGAACTCGGCGTTCCGGGTGAACGACAGGGACTGGCAGGAGTCCCAGACCCGGACGCGGGTGCCGGAGTGGGGCGTATCCTGCTCTTCCTCGGTGGTGAAGCAGGTACAGGTGGGGCAGACGCGCGTACAGCCGGTGCAGCCGATGCAGCTTGACGCGACGGCGTCCCATTCCGCGTCGTTGAAGTGCGCGGCGAGCACCTGCCGGACCGTAGCGGCGTCCAACGTGCGGCGGAAGGTTTTCAGCGCCTCTTCCTGAAGGGCCTTTTTGCGTCTGCGGCCCGTGAATTCGAGGTCGCGGTACAGGAACGGCGCGACGTGCGACAGCAGCGCCTTGCCCCGGTCCGATCCGGCTTCGACCCAGTACCAGTCGTTTTCCTGTTTTTCGCCCTTTCTGTGGTCCGGCCCGTAGTCCGGGGTCAGCAGGAGATCATACCCCTTGCCCGCCTGCATGCCGTATTCGGTGTGTGCGGTGATTTCCGCGAAGGGGCCCGTGCCCATCGAGGCGCAGTAGCATTCCGGCCCGGCGGTAAGGCAGTTCACGGCGACGATGAACACATGCTGGCGGCGCAGATGGTAGTTGATGTCGTGGTGCTCGCCGAGGAAAAAGCGGTCCATGTAGGCCAGCCCGTAGGTGTCGCAGGGACGCAGGCCGAACAGAATCTTGTCCTCCTCCAGCAGCGAGGACGAGGAGGGCGCGCTGATGGCGGTACAGGTCTTTTCGTTGCCTTCCCAGCGGAAGAGTTCTTCGCGTTCACCGAACACGAAGCCCTTGGGGGCGACGGTCAGGTTGGTGTATTCGTCCGGCTCCATGAACCGGACCTCTTTCCGGGCGCGGCGCGACCATATCCGCATCTGCGCGTTGTCCGGCGTGCCGCTCGGCACGAAGACCGAGTAGCGCGCCGACCAGCGCGTCAGCATTTCCGGCAGGTCCGATGCCTTGAACTTGAACATGGGTACTCCTTGGGAGGAACGCCTCCGGCGGCAAGGGGCTACCGCCCCTTGACCCTGTCCGGGGGGCATGATGCCCCCCGAACCCCCTCGGAACAGGTTGTATGACGGCTTTCCGCGTAGCGTCTTTCAGGGGGAAGGCGGAAAGCCTCTTTGGCGACAATCCAGAATGCTGAGCCGGAATGGGGCTGTTTACCTACGGCAACTTGATTGCCTTTTTTAGCCGTCCACGGGGAAGGCCGTGAAGAGGGATTCGATAAAGTCGAAAGTCTTGGGAAGAGGAGGGGAGGGGGCTCGGGGG
>CABKMN010000145.1 GCA_902373525.1 uncultured Bilophila sp.
CCCCAAACCCCACCCCATCCTCCGCAAAACGTTCGTAAGGGTGGATGGCGGGCGGGGCGGCGCGGAAAGTCGGCCTTGGCGTCCGTCTCCCGGCGGTTCGGCGGAAAGGCGGGAGGTCAGCGGCTTGACCGAAAGCCAAACGATTTTCCACAACTCAGCAGAGAAACAAGGCCCCTGAACACGGTTCGGAGTCTTTCATCTTGTGGAAGAAAGAGCGCGAGGGAACGTGGGGGAGAAAGCCAAACGCGAGTTTGATTTCCAATCCCCCATTGTCTTTTTGCCACACAACCGGGAGACGGACGCCTCCGAAGCGGGATGAGGCGGTTCCCCCGCCTCACGTTGACCCATACGGAAATCTTTGAAGAAGGAGAGGGAGGTTTGGAGGGGGAGGGAGAAACTTTCCTGAAAGTTTCTCCCTCCCCCTCCAATGTTCACTGGCTCACTGCCCTTTCCGCCGCTTCGCCCAGTATTCGCGGACGGCCTTGTTGTGGTCGGCGAGGTTGGTGCTGAAGATGTGAGAACCGTCGCCGCCGCGCGCCACAAAATAAATGTACTTGTGCTCCTCGGGCCTTGCGGCGGCCTTGAGGCAGGCGAGTCCCGGCGAACAGATGGGGCCGGGCGGCAGACCGGGATGCTTGTACGTGTTGTAAGGGTTGGACTCGTCGTCGAGATGGCGGCGGCGCAGGTTGCCGTCAAAGTTTTCTCCGAGCCCGTAGGCCGTGGTGGGATCGGCTTGCAGGAGCATGTTCAGACGCAGACGGTTGGCGTACACTCCGGCGACGCGGGACCGCTCCGACGGGACGGCGGTTTCCCGCTCCACGATGGAGGCCAGCGTGACCAGTTTCCGCACGTCGTCGCGCCCGGACGGGCCGGGACGTTTGCCGCCGGGCCAGAGCGGGGCCGTCCGCCGCCAGAAATTGTCGATGAGCCGCCCCACGACCGACTTGGCCGTGGCTTCGTTCAGCTCCAGAGGCCGCATGATCAGATAGGTATCCGGGAACAGGAAGCCCTCCGCGGAGTCGAAGGGAATCCCCCAGTGACGCAGGAAGGCGGGATCATGAACGATCTTGTCGAAATCCTCGAAACGCACCATCTTCGCGTCTTCCAGCCGCTTGCCCACTTCCCACCATGTCAGCCCTTCGGGGATCGTCACCCGGTCGAGCAACGGCGAGCCGTTGACGAGCTGGTCGATGACCTGCTGCGGCGTCCAGCCCGTGTTCAGGCGGAACCGGCCCGGCTTGAGGCTGTGCGGTATCTGACGGTAGTTCATCCAGCGCAGGAGCAGCCTGAACGCGTCGGCGTCGCGCACCGTTCCGAGCCTGACGAGTTCGGGCGTAAGCTCCCGGAAGGTCATGCCCGGATTGACGGTCACTTCCACGTTCTGCGCGGGCGCGACGGCGGGATCGGTGCCGGGGGCGTGCAGAAAGTCGTAGGCCAGCCAGCTGGCCCCTCCGCAGGCCAGCAGGAGCACCAGAACGAGCCCGCCGAGCCAGCGCAGCCACGTCCGGCGGCGTTTGGGGACCGGTTGGCCTTCGCCATCGGCGTCCTCCTCGGAAGTCGGCGTTTCGGCGTCGTCCGCGACGGAAAAGGCGGGAACGGGTTTCGGAGCGGAGGCGGAAGCCTCGGGTTCGGATTCCGGGGAGGGCTGTTCGGGAGCATCCGGGCGTTGCGGCGTTTCGGAGGATGGGGGGACGTCCGGCGCGTCGCTGGCCGGGAGATCGGGGGCGGGCGTTTTCTTGGCGTCTTCGGGGGTATCGTTCATACGGTTTTCCGTTTGTCTTCCGGTTGATCAAGGAAGGATTGCAGGATGCGTACGGCGGCCTGCTGGTCGAGCACGGCGCGCCCCTTGGCGGCGGAGCGCCCGGCGGCGCGGAGGTCGCGCTCGGCCTCGTAGCTGCTGAGGGCCTCCTCCATCCAGAACAGGGGCAGGGGCGTACGCCGGGCGAGGCTTTTGGCGAAGTTGCGGGCCTGCCGGGTGGTCAGGCTTTCCTCGCCGTCCAGATTGATGGGCAGGCCGATGACCACCGCGTCCGGGGCTTCGGCTTCGATGAGCGTGATCAGCTCTTCGAAAAAGGCCGCCCGGGTATTCATGAGGATGGTCTTTCGAGGGAAGGCCATGCGGCCACCGGCATCGGAAACCGCGATGCCGGTGCGTTTCTGCCCGTAGTCGATGGCAAGATATTTCATGAAGGCTCCTTGAGGGAGGCGCTCGCGGAAAAGGCGCGCCGGAGGCGGCCTTGCGGCGGGCCTCCGCAACGGGCACACACTAGCGTGTGCCCCGTTATGAAGCAAGGCCGTTGTGGACCGGGGCGGCGGATGCTAGAAAGGAGGCGTCCCTACACGCTCAACCAAGGAGATGGTTATGGATTTTCTCGAACTCGTGACCGGAGCGCGGACGTGCCGCCGTTTTCGCGAAGCCGAGGGCATGCCCGCCGGAACGCTGGAATGGCTTGTGGAATGCGCGCGGGTGACGCCCTGCGCCGGAAACGCGCAGGCGCTGCGGTTCGCGGCGGCTGAGTCGCCGGAAGCCTGCGCCGCCGTGTTTCCGGCTCTGAAATGGGCGGGGATGCTGACCGACTGGAACGGTCCCGAAGCGGGCGAGCGGCCCACCGGATACCTCGTCATTCTGGGTGAGGCGGGGACGCGCGCGAAGCTCAACGCCATCGACGCGGGCATCGCCGCGCAGACCATCCAGCTCGCCGCCTCTTCGCGGGACGTGGGATGCTGCATTTTCCTGTCCTTCGATCCACGCGTGCTCCGCGGGGTGCTCGGAATTCCCGAAACGCTGGAGCCCGTGCTGGTGCTGGCGCTCGGCCTCCAGAAGGAAGTGCGCCGCGTCGAGCCGATGGGCCCCGACGGTTCCGTCAGGTACTGGCGCGACGCGCAGGGCGTGCATCATGTGCCGAAGCGCGCTCTCGACGACCTGTTGATCATCAGGAAATAGCAAAAGGAAGAAATGCGGCCCTTTACAGAATGGGAACCGCCCGGTATAGTCATTGCCGCTAGGGGAGCCTTGCAGAGGCTGAGAGTGGGTTCGTCCCAGACCCTCGGAACCTGACGCAGTTGGTACTGCCGTAGGGAAGCGTCGTCATTGCCTGATCCGTGAACGCCCGTCCCTCGTGACGGGCGTTTTTCGTTGAGGGCCCAACAAGCGCATGAGGCGTTCTATGAACATCACCGTGAATGGCAAGCCCACGGCCTGCGACGAAGGGGAAACCCTGCTCGAACTGCTCCGCCGTCTCGGGCTGACGCCCGAAAAGATCGTGGTGGAACGGAACCGGGACATCGTGCCCGCCGCGGCGTTCGCGGAAACCGTCCTGCTGGACGGCGACACGCTGGAGCTGTTGCAGTTCGTCGGCGGCGGGTGAGCCTCTCCCTCCCCCCTTCCGCGAGCGCCGCTCGCGAGGGTGAGCCGTGCCCGGCGGCCCGTCGCTCCCCGCCTCCGGGACGTTCCGCAACGGAGCGTTCTTTCAGGGCGTGATCGCCCGTCATCTTTTAGTGTTCGCGCAAGGACGGCCTATGAAAACGAATGATGCGTTGATCATCGGCGGTGTGGAACTGCACAGCCGCCTGTTTATCGGTACGGGGAAATACGGCTCCGACAGCCTCATTCCGGCGGTCGCGGAGGCGTCCGGCGCCGAGGTCATCACCGTGGCCCTGCGGCGGGTGGACCTCGGCAACATGAAGGACAACGTGCTGAGCCATATCCCCGGCTCCATGCGCCTGCTGCCGAATACGTCCGGCGCGCGCACCGCCGACGAGGCCGTGCGCATCGCTCATCTGTCCCGTGCCGCCGGGTGCGGCGACTGGATCAAGATCGAAGTCATTTCCGACACCCGCCATCTGCTGCCCGACGGCTACGAAACGGCCAAGGCGACGGAAATCCTTGCGAAGGAAGGCTTCACCGTGCTGCCGTACATGAATCCCGATCTCTATGTGGCCCGCGATCTCGTGAACGCCGGGGCCGCCGCCGTGATGCCGCTCGGCGCGCCCATCGGTTCGAACCGGGGCCTTCAGACCAGAGAGATGGTGCGGATTCTCATTGAGGAAATCAGCCTGCCCATCGTGGTGGACGCGGGCATCGGCAAGCCCTCGCAGGCCTGCGAAGCGATGGAGATGGGCGCGGCGGCCTGTCTTGTGAACACCGCCATCGCCACGGCGGGCGATCCCGTCCGCATGGCCTCCGCGTTCGGTGACGCCGTGCGCGCGGGTCGGGACGCCTTTCTCGCCAAAACCGGGCCGGTGTTGCAGGGCGGCGCGGCGGCCTCGTCGCCCTTGACCGGATTCCTCGGCGGGGAAGGGGACGCGTCATGAGCCGCCTGTTTTCGGACGTCCTGCCGGAGTGGCCTCTCGACGAGGTGGAGGCCGGGCTCGCCTCCGCGACCGGAACGGACGTGCTCCGCGCGCTGGAGCTGGCGGAGGCGGGGCAGCGGCTGTCCGCCCGCGATTTCATGGCGCTGGTGTCCCCGGCGGCATCCCCGCATCTCGAAGACATGGCGCGCATCGCCCGGCAGGTGACGCTCAGGCAGTTCGGGCGGGCCGTTCAGCTCTTTACGCCGCTCTATCTCGCCAACTACTGCACCAACCAGTGCGTGTACTGCGGGTTCAACACCAAGAACCGTATCCACCGGTCCATGCTGACGATGGACGAGGTGGAGGCCGAAGGGAGGACCATCGCCGCGACCGGGCTCCGCAACATCCTGTTGCTGACCGGCGACGCGCCGAAGCTGACCGGGCCCGACTACATCGCCGAGGCGGCCCGCCGTTTGCGGCCCTTCTTCCCGAGCATCGGCATTGAAGTCTACTCCATGAGCGAGGACGACTACCGGATGCTGGTCGAGGCTGGTGTGGACTCCTTCACCATGTTTCAGGAGACCTACAACGAGGCGCTGTACCTCAAGCTGCACCCCGCCGGCCCCAAGCGCGACTTCCGGTATCGCCTGAACGCCCCGGACCGCGCCGCCCGCGCGGGCATGCGTTCGGTGAACGTGGGGGCGCTGCTCGGTCTTGACCAGTGGCGGCGCGACGCCTTCTACACCGGGCTGCACGCGGACTGGATTCAGCGGAGCTATCCCGGCGTGGACGTCGCCGTTTCCGCGCCGCGCATGCGCCCGCACGAGGGTACGTTCAACGACATCCATCCGGCTTCGGAACGCGATCTGGTGCAGTACATCCAGGCGCTCCGGCTGTATCTGCCCGCCGCCGGGATCACGCTGTCCACGCGCGAACGGCCCTTCCTGCGGGATCGGCTCATCGGCTTGGGCATCACCAAGATTTCGGCGGGCGTTTCCACCGCCGTGGGCGGGCACGTCCACGAAACCGAGGACAACCCCGAAGCCCACGACACCGCCCAGTTCGAGATCGCCGACACCCGCGACGTGGATCAGATAATCGCCGCCATCGAGGCGCAGGGCTACCAGCCCGTCTGCAAGTGCTGGGAGCCCCTCGACGAAGCCTACGCCTGCGGCAAGTCGGCGTAGCGGGAGGCGGGAGAAGATTGGGGAGGGGGGAGGGAAAC
>CABKMN010000146.1 GCA_902373525.1 uncultured Bilophila sp.
GGGTTTGGGGAGGGGGAAGGGAAACTTTCTCCAGAAAGTTTCCCTTCCCCCTCCCCCATTTTTCAGTCCTTCCCCGCCGCCAGCTCTTCGAGCCATGCGTTGAGTCCGAGGAGGTCGGGTCCGTGGGGGCAGGAGGCGTTTTCGAAGAAGGCGCCGCGCCCGTAGAAGAGGGTTTCGGCGGCTTCGGCGGCGTCGCTGTCCGTGGGGGCGTCTCCGACCATGACGGCGTCGGCGGGATCGATGCGCTCCTTGCGGACGATGCCCTTGAGCAGCTCCGCCTTGGCGGGCGGCGTGCCGCAGATGCCGGTGAAGTAGCGGGCTAGGCCGCGCCGTTCGAGCACGGACTCCAGTTCGGCCTGCGGCGTGCCGGAGCAGACGTACAGGGGCACGCGCCCGTGCCAGCGTTCCAGCACGTCCATGATGCCGGGCACGAGGGGCGCGTTGAGCACGTTGTCCAGCGCAGAGGTCACGAATCGGGCGCACAGGTCTTCCATTTCTTCGGGCGTGATTTCCCGATGGAAAACTTCACGATAGAGCCACGCGAACTTTTCGCGGCGGCTCACCCCGCCGTGCAGGGCATGGTAGAGCAGCAGCCGGTCGCGCGCTTCCGCGCCGAGGGGCTCCGCCGCCTGCCCGAACGCCTTGGTCTTGGCGTCCACGGATTCGAGGAGCACGCCGTCGCAGTCGAAGACGATGAGCGAAAGGGCCATGCTAGTCTCCGGGGCACAGGACGGCGAGGAGGTTCCTGATCGTGTCCGTTTCCATGATGATCCGGGCTTCCTTGGCGTAGGAGCCGATGTGCGGGGTCAGGATGACGTTGTCCATGTCCTTGAGCGGGCCGTCGTAGGGTTCCTTGGCGTAGCAGTCGAGCGCCGCGCCGCCGAGGTGTCCGGCGGTGAGCAGGCCGAAGAGGGCCTTCTCGTCGATGAGGCCGCCACGGGCGATGTTCAGCACGAAGCTGCCGGGACGCATGAGCGAGAGACGCCCGAGATCGAGCAGCGGCGCGCCGCTTTCCATCTTGGGGCAGTGCAGGGTGATGATGTCGGCCCAGCCCATGAGCTCGTCGAGGCTCAGGCGGGCGTAGCCGGGAACGTCGGCGAAGGGATCGTGGTAGCCGACGTTCACCCCGAACGGTTCGAGGAGGTGCGCCACGGCCTGTCCGATCTTGCCGAAGCCCACGATGCCCACGTTCTTGCCGTACAGGAGGTTGCCCATGCGCTTCTTCCAGACGCCGGAGCGCAGTTCGCGGTCCTGATGGGGGACCTGCCGGAGCAGGGTGAGGATGAGGCCCACGGTCAGTTCGGCCACCGCCAGCGTGGGGCCGTCCGGCGTGTTGCGGACTTCGATGCCCTTTTCGGCGGCATAGGCGCGGTCCACGCTGTCCATGCCGGTCCCGCAGCGCGAGATGACCCTGAGGGTGGGCACGGCGTCCATGACCTTGCGGGTAAGCGGCTCGGTTCCGGCGGCGACGCCGTCGCACCCGGCGAGAATCTGGATGGCCTCCTCTTCGGTCAGGGCGCGGCCCTTGTCGTTCATGACGTATTCCACGCCCGCCTGCTGGAGCAGCTTGAGCGGCTCGTCGCTGTACCGGGCGAAAGAAGAAGTGGTGATGGCGATCTTCATGGCGAAACATCCTTTTGGCTGCATGGGAAACGGCGTTCCGACGTGCGGGGCGACGTTGGCGAATCAGTCCTTGCGGCGGCTGCCGATGGGCCGCGCGGGGACGCCCCCGACGATGGCGTAGGGCTCCACATCGCGCGTGACCACGGCGCCCGCGCCGACCACGGCCCCGTGCCCGATGCGGGTTCCGGGGGTGATGGTGCAGTTGGCCGCAATCCAGACGTCATCTTCGATGACGATTTCTCCGTACAGGTGCCCCTGTAGCATGATCGGCTTTTCAAGGCTATCAAAACAATGGTTGGCGGCGCGCAGGACGGTGCCCGGACCGACGGCGACCTGTCTGCCGATGCGGATGAGACCGCCCGAGGCGTCCGCGGTCACGCCGGGGCTGAGCGCCGCGTCCTCGCCCATTTCCAGCGTCCCGCCCTCGGCGTAGAGCTGGCAACCCCGGCCCACGCGCACGCCGTCCGCAAGGCTCATGTTGTTGCAGCCCTGCATGGCGAGGCCGGTTCCGAAGCGGACCTTGCCGCATTTTTTGAACAGGGGCCGCCAGAGGAGCAGGCGCGCGCCCATGCCCGCCGTCGTGGGAATCCACGCCAGCGCCGCGACGGCGAGTTCTTCGAGAAAGCGTTTCATGGGGATATGCCTCCGGCGGGCGGGACGTCGCCCCGCACCCGCAAGGGAGCGGCGCGCCCTTGACCCGGCTATGGGTTGCTGATGGGCGGAGCGGCGCGGCCATCTCGTCTTTGGCGCGCGTCCCCCGGCGTTTTATGGAAAGGCTGCGTCATAGGAAAGGGCTGAGGCCTTATTGCTTGAGGTTCCAAAGGAATGACCAATGCAATCCTTACCTATGGAATCCGCCGATGGAAAAACCGGAGAAAAAGGCTGCCGTTTCACCATACTATGGAGATGAAACAGCCGCATCCTGTGACAGCGCCTAGGGAAAAAGGCGGGTCGGCGACAAGAAACAAGGGAAAGCCGCCGCGCAGCCTCCCCTTGAGCCGAAAAAACTGGGTTGGAGAGGGGACGCATGCCGCGCCGGAAGGTTCGGGAGAGGGAGCGTTCCCCCTCTCCTCAAACCGGACGTTCATCCTCTCTTGCGCGTTACTTCGTGTAGCTGATGCGCAGGGCGTCGTCCTTCATCATTTCGCGGACGCGTTCGAGGTCTTCCTGCGTATCGACGCTGAGGGTGCGCTTGTCGGTGGGGACCATGCGGACCTTTTCGCCGTGTTCGAGGATACGCATCATGTCCACGGATTCGATGATTTCCAGCGGGGATTCGGACATGGCGTTGAACTTGAGCAGGTAGTCGCGGCGGAAGGGGATGATGCAGACCTGCTTGTGCATGGGCACATGCGGGGTTCCCTTCTTGCGGGACGGGATCGGCTCGCGGGAGAAGTAGAGGGCGTCGCCGTTGAGGTCGGTCACGACCTTGACCTCGTTGGGGTCCTCGAACTCCTCTTCGGTGGCGAGATCGGCCATGAGGTTCACGACGTTGATGGACGGGTCCTTGAGCATGGGCTCGACGGCGGCGTCGATCATGTCGGGGGTGATCATGGGTTCGTCGCCCTGCACCATCACCACGATGTCGGCGCGCTGTCCGGTCATTTCCTCAATCTTGAGCATGGCTTCTGCGGTACGGGTCGTGCAGCGCACGTGCGTGTCGGCGGTCATCACGGCCTTGAGCCCGGCGGAGGCGGCGTAGTCCATCACCACCTGATCGCAGGTGGCGATCCATGTGGAGGTGAGGTTTTTGCACATGCCGGTGCGGATGGTGACGTGTCCGACCATCGGGATGCCGTGGATGTCGGCGAGGGGTTTGCCGGGGAAGCGGCTGGAGCCCATGCGGGCGGGGATGACGGCGATGATATTCATGAGAATCTCCTGAAAAAGGGGGTTAGTCTTCCTTGTCCACCATCAGGTAGCCGCCGAGCTCCTTGAGGTCGGGGTGCAGTTCCTGATGGATTTCTTCCATGACCTTGAGCACGCCCTGACCGAGTTCGGTGGACAGGTGCGGGGTCATCTTGCGCCCCACCTTGGGCATGAAGGCGTACGGCGTGATCTGGTAGTGCCCGCTGTTGGGGTCGTGCTGGTAGTTGATCTTGATTTCCCTGCCGAGCATTTCGCCGATCATGCGGAACAGATCGCCGACCTGCATGGGCTGGTCGCCGGTGAGCACGATGTTCTGGTTGGCGTATTCCGGCTTGAGGATTTCCACGGTGCTGAGGGCCGCGTCTTCGACGTGGATGTATTCGCGCAGGGCCGTGGGCGCGCCGTAATAGGTGATTTCGCCCTTTTCCAGCGCCTCGGCGACGAAACGGTTGATGGCGTTGCGGCGGTCGGCGCGGGGGCCGTAGAGCGAGCCGTAGCGCAGGATCGTGTATTCCAGGCCGAACATGTCGTGGTAGTTTTCGATGTACAGTTCGCAGGCCTGCTTGCTGCACCGGTAAAAGCCGCCGGACTTGCCGTACACGTAGAGCGTGCTGGCGAAGACGTACCGCCTGACCCCGGCCTTGCGGCAGGCTTCGAGCAGGATGACGTTCCCGAGGACGTTGATGCGCGCGGTTTCCACGGGTTTCTGATTGGATTCGCCGATGTCGGCGAGGCCCGCGAAGTCGAACACGGCGTCCGCGCCGCTCACCACGGTGTTGACGAGGTCCTCGTCAAGCAGGCTCCCCGTGACCATCTTCTGATCGGGGCGCAGGTACGGAGAGGGGCGCAGGTCCACGATGGTGACGTCGTGCCCGGCTTCGGAAAGTTTGTCGCACACATGCGATCCCAGAAAGCCGGAACCGCCGAAAAACACGATTTTCATACGGAACTATCCTACGGTTTGCCGCGCTCCGGGAAACTTCGGAGGCGGGAGGGTTCGGAAAGGCGACGCCGTTGCGGTCGCCCTTCCGTATTCGTTAGCGTTTGGGGCAGGAGCAGCCGTGCAGGAGGAAGACCGCGTCGATGCCGTAGGCGATGAACTTGTAGCCGTCGGCGATGCACTTGGCGAGGCGTTCGGGTTCGGGCTGGACCACATGATTGCCCATCGCCATGCCGTGGCGTTTGCAGGTTTCGTTGATGCGGTCCATGACGGCGACGAAATCGGGGTGGTCGAACTGCCCGGTCAGGCCCATCGATCCCGACAGGTCGTAGGGTCCGACCATGATGGCGTCGAGGCGGGGATGGGACAGGATGGCGTCGAGCTGTTCCACGGCGCGGATGTGTTCGATCTGCGCGACCAGCAGGATGTCCCCGGCGACGTTTTCGCGGTAGGCGTCGAAGTCCCTGCCGTACATGTTGGCGCGGGAATAGCCCACGCCCCGGCTGCCGCCCGCGTCGGGGTACAGGGCGAGGCTGATGGCCCGGTCGAGCTGTTCGCGGGATTCGATCATGGGGAAGATGAGCCCCTGCGCGCCGGAGTCCAGCGCGTCCTTGATGGGGCGCAGTTCCGCCTGCGCGATGCGCGCGAAGGGCAGGGAACCGCCCCGCTCGATGGCCCGGAACACGTCCGGCAGGACGGCCCGCGTGAACGCGCCGTGTTCCATGTCCGCCGCCACCCAGTCGTAGCCGGAGGCGCCCATCACTTCCGCGACGTCCGCCGAGGGGAATTGCAGCCACGTGCCGATTGTGGCCCGCCCGTCGCGCATCATCGTCCGTATTTCCCGTGCCGTTTTCATCGAAGCGTCCTTTATGGTTTGGAACCGCTCCCCGCTGGGGCCGAGCGGTCCGACAATCGGCCCAGCCGAGTGAATCCCTTTTCGGAAAAGACCTTTTCGGCGCACGGTCCGCAGGCCGCCGCCAGCCTGCGACTATAAACCCGCCCGTTCCCGCACGCAAGTGGCGGAGAGGGGGGAGGAAGACTTGGAGGGGGCGGGGA
>CABKMN010000147.1 GCA_902373525.1 uncultured Bilophila sp.
TGTGGGAGGGGCGGGGGAAGCCTTTCTTCAGAAAGGTTCCCCCGCCCCTCCCACATGTTTCCGCCCGGTAAATTACAACTGCAAGGTGCCGCGGAATTCGGCAAGGCTCTTGATGCCGAGCTGCTGGCAGAGATGCGGCAGCTCCTCGGCGATGCGGAACGCGGAGTCGGGACGGACGAAGTTCATCATCCCGATCTGCACGGCGTGCGCGCCCACGAGGATGAATTCCAGCACGTCCTGCGCGCAGGTGATGCCGCCGATGCCGATGACCGGAATCTTGACGGCGTTGCAGACCTGCCAGACGCAGCGCAGGGCCACGGGCTTCACCGCCGGACCGGACAGGCCGCCCACCACGTTGGAGAGCAGCGGCTTGCGGGTCTTCACGTCCACCGCCATGCCGGTGATGGTGTTGATGCAGGAAATCGCGTCGGCCCCGGCCTGTTCGACCGCCCGGGCGATGACCGTGATGTCCGTCACGTTGGGCGACAGCTTTACGATCACGGGGAGGTTCCCGGCGTGCTTCTTGACCGACTCGGTCACTTCGGCGGCAAGATGCGGGTCCTGGCCGAACAGGACGCCCCCGTTCTTCACGTTGGGGCAGGAAATGTTCACTTCCACCGCCGCAATGCCTTCCTCGGCGGCGAGGATGGCGGCGAGCTCGCCGAATTCGGCGGGGGAGGTGGCGTACAGGTTGGCGATGATCGGCGTTTCGTGCCACGGCAGGCGGGGCAGCTTGTTCTTGAGGAACGATTCCACGCCGTCGTTTTGCAGGCCCACCGCGTTGAGCATGCCGCAGGGCGTTTCGGCCACGCGGGGGAGCGGATTGCCGGGACGCGGTTTGAGCGAAAGCCCCTTGACCACGATGCCGCCGAGGTGCGTGAGGTCGCCGAAGTTGGCGAACTCCACGCCGTACCCGAAGGTTCCCGAGGCGGTCAGGATGGGGTTCTTGAAGACGAGAGGCTTCAGATTCCCGGAGGGCTTGTGCGCGGAAGAAAGTCGAACGGTGAAGCGATCCATGGGCTACGCCTCCAGCGTGATCTGATCGGCCCAGAAAACGGGGCCATGCGTGCATGTTTGCACGGGCGTTCCTGCCTTTTCCTCCACGGGCCACTTGTCCGTCGTCTTGGTGACGCAGCCGAGGCAGGCGCCGACGCCGCAGGCCATGCGGCTTTCAAGGGAAAGCTGGCACCGGGCCTTCGCCGCGAGCGCGTAGCCCTGCACCGCCTTGAGGAACGGGGCCGGGCCGCAGGCGAGCACGAGGCCGTTGCGTTCGGCGTAGGCTTCGATGCGGGAGCGCACGTGATTGAGGAACCATTCGAGGTCTTCGGCGTTGTTCTCGTGGAAGGATTCCACGTCGATGCGTTCGCCGAGGCTCTCCACCGGATAGCAGTCTTCGGGCAGGCGGTGTCCGAAGACCATTGAAAGGACGCCGGGGGTGGGGTGCCGTTCCGCATAGCCGACGAAGGGCGCGATGCCGATGCCGCCCGCAAGCAGCAAGGTGGGCGTGCCGCCCTCAACGGCGAAACGGTTGCCGAGGGGGCCCCAGAGGTGGACTCTGTCGCCGCGCCGGAGCTTCGCCATCTTTTCGGTGCCCCGACCGGCGACCTGAAAGAAGATGACCAGCTCGTTGGTGCTTACCCGGCAGATGGAGAACGGACGGGCCCAGGGCATGTCGAGCGCCCAGCCCTGAGGACGGATCATCACGAACTGCCCCGGAGCCCAGCTCTTCCAGTCGGGCCTTTCGAGGCGCAGCGCAAAAAAACGTCCCTGCGAACCGGTGAGTCCGAAGGGGACATTATCGATAACCGCCAGGTCGTAAAACGCGGACTGACTCATATGTGAACTTCCTATCTGCTACAAGTGCTTTGGAGTTTTGTAGTGTGTATGCCCCCCCACGGTCAAGAGGCTAGAGGCTTCTTTTACGATTCCCATGAATCTCGGCAAGATAGAGTGCGCGGTTTTGCTTGATTGTGGGCTGCAAGCGTGGCATGCTTTCCCTTTATATCTATCTGTTTGTGAGGAATGCAACATGTCCACCGCTCCCAAAGGCTTTCGTTTCGCTACGGCGTGCGCCGGATTCCGTAAGGAAGACCGCGCGGATTTGGCCCTTCTCGTCAGCGATGTCCCCGCCGTCGCCGCAGGGACGTTCACGCAGAACCGTTTTCCCGCCGCGCCCGTCCTCGTCGCCAAGGCCATGCTCGCGGAACGTCCCGCCGCGCGCGCCGTGGTGATCAATTCCGGGCAGGCCAACGCCTGCACCGGGGATGAAGGCGTGAAAAACTGCCGCATCACGCAGGAACTGGTCGCCGGAGCCGCCGGGCTCGAAGCCGCCGACATCCTGCCCGCCTCTACGGGCGTCATCGGCGCGCAGCTCAAGATGGACCTCTGGGAAAAGGCCGCGCCCGTCCTCGCGGCCAATCTCGGCAAGGCCACCCCGGAGGATTTCGCCAAGGCGATCATGACCACGGACGCCTTCCCTAAAATGTCGCACCGTGAGGTGACGCTGTCCGGCGGCGTGGTCCGGCTCGTGGGCATGGCCAAGGGCGCGGGCATGATCTGCCCCAACATGGCGACCATGCTTTCGGTGGTGCTGTGCGACGCGCAGGTGGAAGCGGGCATCTGGCAGAAGATGATGCGCGAGGCCGTGGCCCTGACCTTCAACCGCGTGACCGTGGACGGCGACACGTCCACCAACGATACCCTGTACGGCCTTGCCAACGGCGCGTCCGGCGTGGCCGCGTCCGACGAGGAGTCCATCAACGCTCTGTTCGCGGCGTTGACCTCCGTGCTCGGCGATCTGGCCTACATGCTGGTGAAGGACGGCGAAGGCGCGTCCAAGGTGGCCCGCATTCAGGTGACCGGGGCGGCTTCCGACGCCGACGCCGAGCGCGTGGCCCGGACCGTGGGGCATTCGCAGCTGGTGAAGACCGCGCTTTACGGGCGTGACGCCAACTGGGGTCGCATCGTGGCCGCCGTGGGCCGCAGCGGCGCGGACTTCGAGCCCAATGACGTGGTGGTGACGCTCTGCGGCGTGGAGCTGTTCCGTAACGGGCAGCCCACGGACCTTGATTTCGACGCCCTGCTTGAGGAGCCGCTCAAGCGGCGCGATCTGCCCATCGACATCGTGCTCGGTTCCGGGCACGGCAGCTACACCCTGCTCGCGTCCGACCTCGGGCACGAGTACGTCAACGTCAACGCCGACTACCGGAGCTAGGGACCGAACCAACCGGGGGAAGGGGAGAAGAACCCTTTCTGAAGAAAGGCTTTCTTCTCCCCTTCCCCCGGACCCCCCATCCTCTCATCTTCCCAAGACGTTTGTAACGGGTTTCGGGTCGGCTTCGATTCCAGGTTCGGGCCGACCGGGGGCGTTCGTTCGTTGGAAACGGGGTCTGTTTGGGAGTGGGGAAAGCCGTGCCGGGTACTTCCTTGGTGCGAAGCCTATGGGAAAGTTCTTGTCGGTTGAGGGGGATGTGGTTTTGGATTGGTTGCGGCGGGCGGAAACCGTCGGGTTGCGGGGGCGTTCCCCGCTTTTCTTTTGAGGAGAAGGTATGTCTGAGCCGATACGGGTGACGGCGGCGGAGGCTGGGCAGAAGCTGTTGCAGTTTTTGTCCCGGCGTTTCGACGAGCCGCAGGGCGTGCTGCATCGCTGGATACGTACCGGGCAGGTGCGGATCAACGGCGGGCGCGTCAAGCCGTTCGACCGCGTGGAACTGGACGATGAAATCCGGGTGCCGCCCTTTGCCGGGGCGTCGGGAAAAGCCGCGGAAGCGAAGGCCGTCCCCGTGGCCGGAAAGGGCCTGCCCCCGGCGGTCGCGGAAACGGACGACGTGATCGTATTCTGCAAGCCGTCGGGCCTGCCGGTGCATCCCGGTACGGGGCACACGGACAGCCTGACCACCCGCCTCGAAGCCGCGTTTGCCGGGGCCGCGTTCGTGCCCGCGCCGGTGCACCGTCTGGACCGGGATACGTCCGGCCTGCTGCTGGTCGGCAAGACCTACGCCGCCGTGCGTCGGCTTTCGGACGCGCTGGCGGCGCACGACGGGAACGTGGTCAAGGAGTATCTCGCATGGGTGCGCGGCGAGTGCCCGTGGGCGCGCCCCAGACGGTTGCGGGATGCGCTGGCGAAGCGCGTCACTGCGGACCGGGGCCGTGAAAAGGTCGTCGCCGGAAAGGGCGCGGCGGACGAAAAGCCCGCGAGCCTGACGGTCCGGTGTCTGGAGGTGCGCGAAGGCCGGAGCCTCGTGCTGGTCCGCCTGCATACCGGGCGGACGCATCAGATACGGGTCCAGCTTTCGGAGCGGGGCTTCCCGCTGGTGGGGGACGTCAAATACGGCGGCCCGCGTTGTGAAGACGGGCTGAAACTGCATGCCGTGCGGCTGCGCGTGGGCAAGGACGTCTATACGGCCCTGCCTCCGTGGACCGGACCGTGGCGCGTCTCCGCACTGCCGCCCGAAGGGGCGTTGGAGGACTGATATGTATTTTCCCACTGCGGAAATCGAGGCTTCGCCGTTCGTGCCGCCGCTGGTGGCCTTCGTGGTGTCGTTTTTTACGTCGATGGGGGGCCTGTCGGGAGCCTTCCTCCTGTTGCCGTTCCAGATGTCGGTCCTCGGCTATACCAACACCTCGGTCAGCGCAACGAACCAGCTCTACAACGTTTTTTCCAACCCCGGCGGCGTGTTCCGCTACTACCGGGAAAACCGCCTGCTTTGGCCGCTGTCATGGATCATCATGGCGGGGGCCGTGCCGGGCGTGGTGGTCGGCGGGTTCGTCCGCATCAATTGGTTGTCGCATGTCCGCCCGTTCAAGCTGTTTGTGGCGCTGGTGCTGCTCGGCATCGCGCTGGAGATGCTTCGGGACCTGCTCGGGCTGATCCGCACGAAGCCCGCGCCCCGGTACACGCAGCTTCCGTCCCGGCCCGTGGTGAAGGTGGTTGAGAGCGGCCTGTCCCGCGTGGCCTACGCCTTCGACGGTCATCTCTATTCCTTTTCCGTGCCCGTCCTGTTCGCCTACTGCGTCGGCGTGGGGCTTGTGGGCGGCATCTACGGCATCGGCGGCGGGGCGATCATCGCGCCGTTTCTGGTGTCCGCCTTTCATCTGCCGATTTATACGGTTGCCGGGGCGACGCTGGCGGCGACCTTCGTCAACGCGTTGGCGGGCGTACTCTTTTACATCGCCGTTTCGCCGTTCTATCCCGATCTGAACGTTACCCCGGACTGGGGGATGGCCCTGCTGCTCAGTCTCGGCGGCCTGCTCGGCATGTACTTCGGCGCGCGTTTCCAGAGGCGCGTTCCCGCCGTGCTGCTCAAGTGGATGCTCGTCGTCATCCTGCTCGGTACGGTCACTGCCTATTTCGTCGAATTTTGGAGAGGGTAAGAAGATTGGGGAAGGGGAGGAGAAACGTTTCTGAAGAAAAGTTTTCTCCTCCCCTTCCCCAATCTTCTTACCCTCTCCAAAAT
>CABKMN010000148.1 GCA_902373525.1 uncultured Bilophila sp.
GGGTTTGGGGAAGGGGAGGAGAAAGCTTTTCTTCAGAAAAGTTTCTCCTCCCCTTCCCCAATCTTTCTTTCCCTCAATGGTGATACGGCAACCCGCGCGTCAGGGACTCGGCGCGGTAAAGCTGCTCGAAAAGGACGACGCGGGCGAGCTCGTGGGTCATGGTGAGGGGGCCGAGGGCGATGGTGTGCCTCGCGGCCCGCTTCACGGCGTCGTCCAGCCCGAACGCGCCGCCGATGATGAAGCAGGGACGCCGCCCGGCGTTCTCGGAAAGCTGCTCCAGAAAAGTGGAGAATTGCCGGGAGGTAAAGGTCTTTCCGCGCTCGTCGAGCACCACGGGGATGTCCGCGGGCGTCAGAGCGGCGAGAATCCCCTTGCCTTCCAAAGCATTACGGTCAACAATGGGCAAGGCGGGATCGCCGTCTCTGACGATGGTTTCGGTGAACGCCCGCCAACGGACAAGCCGTTCCATGTAGTGGTCGGCGGCGGCCTTCCAGAAGGGCGTCCGCAAACGCCCGACGGCAACGATACGCAACGGTTTTAACGTCATGATATCCTTTCGGGGATAAATGAATGCTGCGGACAGACCGCAGCCGTGCACGCTCTAGAAAGAGAGCCTTCACCTAACATCGGCAGGTCCGGGAGGCAAGCATATGACAGCATCACAGACCAACGACGTCGGCACATCGCCCTACGTCGATCTGAAACTCGCGGCGGAACTCATGCTTGACGGGCATCCCGTCATCTTTCCTACGGAAACCTTCTTCGCGCTCGGAAGCCGCGCCCTCGACGCCGACGCCACCGCGCGCGTCTACCGCGCCAAGCACCGCTCCACGGTGCGCCCGCTGCCCCTGATCCTCGGCAACTGGGAACAGCTCGACATGGTCGCCAAGGTCCCGGACGAATTCATGCCGCTTCTGAAACGCTTCTGGCCCGGCCCGCTTTCGGTGCTTTTCCCGGCGCGGCTCCGCGTGCCCGACATTCTCACCGGCGGAACCGGGCGCGTCGCGGTGCGCCTTTCCTCGCATCCCGTAGCCCGCGCGCTCGCGGAGGCCGTGGGCGAGCCCATCACCTCCAGCAGCGCGAACATCAGCGGAACGCCCGCCGTGGTCAGCGCCGGTCAGCTCGACAAGGAACTCCTCGTCTCGGTCAGGGGCGTCCTCGACGAGCCTCCGGCCCCCGCCGGGGGCCTGCCCTCCACCCTCGTCGAACGGCTGGAAGACGGCACGCTCCATATTCTCAGGAGCGGGGCCGTCACCCCGGCGGAACTCATCGCAGCCGGATTTGAAGTGAAAGAGTAAACGAAAAGGCGAGGACATCTCCTCGCCTTTCTTGTTCCTCAGCGCACCGTCCCTCAACCCGCCCACGCGGCAATCCGACGAAGGGGATTCGATACGGTCGAAAGTCGTTGAAGAGGAAGAGGTGGGGTTGTGGGGAACTTTCTGGAGAAAGGTTCTCCTCCCCAATCTTCAATTCCTTTCCGTCCGCCCTCTCCGGCTAGGCGAGAGCGACCAGATCGTAGTCGCGGCATTCGACGATGTCGGCATCGACGAGCGCGCCGGGCTCGACGCCGGGGCCGCTGACGTAGACCATGCCGTCGATTTCGGGAGCCTGAAACCATGCCCGCCCGGTGTGCAGGCCGGGCCACTCGGGATGAGCCGCGTCCACGAGGATGGACAGCCGGTCGCCCTCAAACTGCGAAAGCCACTCGGCGCTGATGTCCGCCTGCGCTTCCATGAGCGAATCGCGCCGCCACTCCTTCACCCGATCCTCCACCTGATCCGGCATGACGGCGGCGGGAGTCCCCTCTTCGGCGCGGTAGGCGAACACGCCCAGATGCTGGAAGCGCACTTCCTCGATGAACGCCTGCAAGTGCTCGAAATGCTCCTCGGTCTCGCCGGGGAACCCTACCATGATGCTCGTCCGCAGGGCGGCTTCGGGAAACACGTTGCGGATGCGGTCGATGACCTCGCGGGGATTGCGGGCGAACGGACGCCCCATGCGCGACAGGATGTCGGGATGCGAATGCTGCACCGGCACGTCGAAATAGGGCACGAACGGCTTGCCCGCATCGCGCAGATACTTGAGCATGTCGTGGGTCAGACC
Organism: uncultured Bilophila sp.; assembly: GCA_902373525.1. Classification (GTDB taxonomy): domain Bacteria; phylum Desulfobacterota; class Desulfovibrionia; order Desulfovibrionales; family Desulfovibrionaceae; genus Bilophila. Next base: position 2,104 of record CABKMN010000148.1, read on the forward strand.
GGCGGGATAGAGATAAAGCAGACGGAGACGCTCAAGTCCGGACAGGGGAAAAAGGCCGTCGAGCAGCACGCGGAGGTCCTGCTTGCCGTCGAGGTCGCAGCCCCATTCCGTCACGTCCTGCGCCACGAGGTTCAGTTCCTTGACGCCCTGATCGATCAGGGTGCGCGCCTCGCGGACGATCATGTCCTTGGTGTGGGACCGGTGCCCCCCGCGAATGTTGGGGATGGCGCAGAAGGAACAGGCATGGCGGCACCCGTCGCTGATTTTCAGCCACGCATAGGACGGCCCCGTGCTCAGGATGCGACCCGGCACGGTCGGCTCGGGCAGGCCGAGCTTGCGGGCGAGCATGGCGGGCCACGCCTCCAGATCGCTGTTGTCCAGCCACAGATCGACCTCGGGCAGTTCGGGGGCGAGGTCCTCGGCGTGGTAACGCCCCACCAGACACCCGGCGACCGCCAGCAGGGGGCGCTTGGGCAGGTCCTCGATGTCCGCGACGGCCTGCGCGATGGTGCGGACGGACTCTTCCGTGGCGGGCTGGATGAAGGCGCAGGTATTGATGAAGACCAGATCGGCCTCGTCCGGCGCGTCCACGGGGATCAGACGCGCCCCGAGCGAACCGAGCAGCCGTTCGGTATCCACCCGGTTTTTGGGACAGCCGAGGCTTGTGGAGTAACAACGCAGGGAAACGGACATGGAACACCTCATCTCGTAGGAATATGACACGCGACATCAGCCGAAACGGCGGATTCCGCATCCACTCGAAAAACGAAAAAATCCGATCCGGGGCATATCCGGCGGAGCTCTTCCTTGTGCATGGCTCCGCCCGGACAACCGTCCGAACGGCGGGAGCGCCGTTCACATGCCCGCCGGCCCAAAGGAGACGGGAAGGGAAACGGGGACGCTTCTTGTAAAACGCCTTCCCCGATCCGCGCTTCCCGCAGAGCTCTGTTGACGGAGTACGGGATTGGCGGCACACTGCGCGGCGCAAGAGAACGCCACGGAATCCGTTGGTGGTACGCAATATAGCCGCAATGCGCAAGGAGCTGACATGAGCGAACAGGCCGCCGCGCCCGACAAGGAACCCGTCACCATCGTCCTCGCCACCCGCAACAAGGGCAAGGTCCGCGAGCTGGAAGAACCGCTCCGCGCCTTCGGCCTGCGCGTGGTCGGCCTCGACGCCTTCCCCGACCTTCCCGAAGTGGAGGAAACGGGCTCCACCTTTGAAGAAAACGCCCTGCTCAAGGCCCGCGACGTTTCGCGCCGCACCGGCCTCGTCGCCATCGCCGACGATTCCGGGCTGGAAGTGGACGCGCTGGACGGCGCGCCCGGCGTGCGTTCCGCCCGCTACAGCGACGACATGCCCGATCTGCCCGGCGAAACCAAGGACGAGCGCAACACCATGAAGCTGCTCGCGGCCCTGTCCTCCGTGCGGCTCTGGAACCGTTCCGCCCGTTTCCGCACGGTCATCGCCGTATGCACGCCCGAGGGCGACACCCTCGTCGCGCCCGGCGTCTGGGAAGGCAGCGTCGCCTGCTCCCCGCGCGGCAAAAACGGCTTCGGCTACGATCCGGTTTTCCTCGATCCCGAACTGGGGCGCACCGCCGCCGAACTGACGCCGGAAGAAAAGATGGCCCGCAGCCACAGGGGCGGGGCTCTGCGCGAACTGCTCCGCCTCTGGCCCGCCTTCTGGGAAGGGTATCTCCAGAAGAGAGCTTGACTTTTCCGCGTCCGGCTGTGACTTTGGTGCTGACAAAAACCCTACTCGAAGAGTATACTGACGCCGACGGCGCGGACCGCGTTTTTCTGTCCGCAAGCCGAAGGCTTCGTGCCGTTATTCGACAGACAGGAGAACAGTTCATGGATCAAGCCACTCTCATGGATAAAATCAAGACCGGAACCACGCTCTGCAAGGCCATCATGCGCAACGGCTATGACGCCTATGCCATCAATGCGCCGTTGCAGGGTCTGATTTTTGAAAAAACCGGCGTATTCGACGTGGACATCGCCTGCGCCTGCGATACGGAAACCCTCTTCAAGATTTTCCCCAACGCCGTCTCCTACACCGAGGAAGGCGCGATGGCGATGCTTGAGGAAAACGGCGTCACCCTGCGCTTCTACCCCACGGATGTGGAGGACGCCTCCCATCCCGAAGCCAGCCAGCTCCGCATCACGCCGCGCCTCACGCGCATTCTGGCCGAACTCCAGCTCAAGGGCGAACTCAAGGAATCCAACTCCTCCGATCCCGAAGCCAAGGATTTCGAAGACTTCGACAAGGCCGGAAGCGTCAAGCTCATCGGGCACCCCGGCAAGACCCTTGCCAGAAACTACCTGCTCGCCATCCGCGCGCTGCGCTACGCCGCGAACTTCGATCTGCCCGTCAACCCGCACACATGGGTGAGCATCATCCAGTCCGCCAACCGCATTCTCGACTATGTGCCCGCCCGCGAGATCATGGAAGAATGGCGCAAGGTCGCGGCGGAATCCATGTGGAAGTTCGTGCAGCTCCTCTTTGAAGCGCAGCTCCTGCACGGCCTCATGCCCGAAATCGCGGCCCTGTCCTGCATCAAGCAGGAACGCAACGACGAAGGCGACATCGAAACCGTGTTCGACCACACCATCGAGTGCATGAAGCGCTACCCCGAGGAAGGCTTCAGCATGGACTGGTACGGTACCCTCGCCACCATGTTCCACGACGTGGGCAAGCTGTACACCGCCGAGCACCTCAACGGCCACTGGACCTTCTACCAGCACCACCGCGTGGGCGCGGGCGTGACCCGCAAGATTCTGCGCCGCCTGCACTTCACGCCCGAGGACATCGACCTGATCTGCCACCTCGTGCGGCATCACATGATGTTCCACTTCATGCTGACCGACCGCGGCATCCGCCGCTTCAAGGCCCTGCCCGAAACCGAACGGCTCATCGCCATGTGCCGTGCCGACATCAAGGCCCGCGACGGGAGCTACACCTACTTCAACCACAACAGCAAGTACCTGACCCGCGCCGAAACCGACGAGCTGCTGCTTGAGCCGCTCCTCAACGGCAACGAGATCATGGAATACACCAGCCTGCCCCCCGGACCCGCCGTCGGCACCATCCGCGACGCGCTCCTCAAGGCGCAGGTCGCCGGGGAAGTCACCGACCGCGACTCCGCCATCGCCTTCGTCAAGGACTACACCGCCCGGTTGAAGTAAGCCCGAATACGATTGGGGAGGGGGAGGGAGAAACTTTCTGGAGAAAGTTTCTCCCTCCCCCTCCCCAAACCC
>CABKMN010000149.1 GCA_902373525.1 uncultured Bilophila sp.
GGTCTGCCCGCCGCAGCCGCCGCTTCGACCGCAACCCCTTCCGCCTCCGCCGGGCAGACCCCGCCCCCGGACATGGACGGCGACGATCCGCTGCCCCCCGGCGCGGTCGTCCCCCGGATTCCGGGCGAGGACAGCCCCCGACAGGCTCCCGCCGCGCCCGAGGAGAAGCCGCGCCCCGAAACGCCCCAGCCCGCCGCGGAAAAGCGTTCGGCCTTCTGGAACAATTTCCAGAAAAAAAAGGACGAGGGCGAACAGCCCGGAAAGGGCCTCGCCGCCGCCCTGCACGCCGACGAAACCAACGTGCCGTGGGAGGAGCCCAAGCGCTACAACCCGCTCATGGCCCTCTATCAGACCATCCTGCGGGTGATGTTCAACGCGCCCCGCTTCTTCGCCGCCCTGCCCGCCACCAACGGGAAGCTGACCCGGCCCTTCGTCTTCTACCTCATCCTCGGCATGTTCCAGACGCTGGTCGAGCGGATGTGGTACCTCATGAGCATCGAAGCCAGCGGGCCGTCCATCACGGACCCGAAACTTCAGGAACTGCTCGGGGACATGGCGCAGAGCATGAGCCTGCCCCTGACCCTGCTGCTCACGCCGGGCATCCTCGCGATCCAGCTCTGCTTCTTCGCGTCGGTGTTCTACCTGATGCTGCGGCTGGTGCAGCCCGAGAACGTGCAGTTCCTGACGGTCTTCCGGGTCATCGCCTACAGCGCCGCGCCCACCGTGGTCTGCATCGTGCCGCTGCTCGGCCCCTTCGTGGGCAGCGTGTGGTTCGGCGTCTCCTGCTTCATCGGCTGCAAGTACGCCATGCGCCTGCCGTGGTCCCGCACGGGGCTCGCGCTCGGGCCGCTCTACCTGATCGCGTTCGCCATCGGCCTCCAGCTCGTCAGGCAGTTTTTGAACATGGGGGCGTAGCCCTCCCGAAACGGCCCGGAGTCAACTGCCCCGCCCGCCGGGGCAATCGCGCCGCAACCGGCCCGCACGGTCCGCAGGCTCGCCCGACAACCGCGGCTCCGCCGCTTTTCCCGCCGGATTTTCCCGGCCCCCGGTCCCGGCGGGGCATCGGGCCAACGCCCCGCCAGACAAGCATCTCTCAAAAAAAATGATGAAAGCCGCTCTCCCCCACGGGAGGGCGGCTTTCCGTATGGGAAACGGCCAACGGGCGAATGACCGTGAACGGGACCGCGAAGACGGTCGGCGCGCCGAGGCTGAACAGCCGCCCACGCCGCCGGAGCAGAACGGACGGCCCCGTGCGCAAGAAGGAGCGGCCCCTCCTCCGGGATGGGGCGCGGTATGCTCCGCAACCAACGACGCGCGCAGGAACGCCTCCGCCAACGGGTGCCGGGTCCATCCAAACGGCGGCCTGTCCGGATTTCCGACGTGACGAAGCCCCGGACGTGTTCCAAACGGAGCGGGGCATGACGGGCGCCTCGCGCGTGAGAAAGGGGATAGCCTTTTCTCCTGCTTTTCGGCATAACAGGACCCCCGGCGAGACGGACCGTCCGCCGGAAAACGTTTTTTGACAAGGAAGGGAAGCCCGCTTCCCACACGGGGACCCATGAAACGGAAAACGAAAGTCAGGATAGCGAGGTTGACCCGGCATGTGCCGATCCTGCGCGAAATGCAGGCCCTGCGCAACGAAAGCGCCCTCCGGCTCATCGTGCAGGCGGCCTTCGTCGGCGGCTGCACCGGCGGAGTCATCGGCGTGTTCCGCTGGCTCTACGATCACGGCAACGCCTGGATCGTCGCCGCGCTCCGGCACGGCGCGGACAACCTGACCACCGCGCTGATCGTCTTCGGCACGCTGATCCTGCTGGCCCTCGTCGTGGGGCAGCTCGTACGCAAGGAACCCCTCATCAGCGGCAGCGGCATCCCGCAGATGGAGCTGGCCCTCGCCGGACTCCTGCCCTTCCCCTGGCTGCGCATCGTCACCGCCAAGTTCGTCGGCACCCTGCTCTCGCTGTCCGGCGGGCTTTCCGTGGGCCGCGAAGGCCCGAGCATCCAGATGGGCGCGGCGGTGGGCTGCGGTTTCGGCCAGCTTTTTCAGCGGCTCACGGGCGAGGACCCGAGCCACGCCCCGCGCTTTCTCATCGCGGGCAGCGTCGCCGGGCTGACCGCCGCCTTCGGCGCGCCCTTCGCGGGCATGCTGTTCGCCTTTGAGGAGGTCAAGACCATCGTGACCGTGCCGCTCCTGCTGTTCACCGGCGTGGCCTCCTTTTCCGCATGGTTCGTCATCAACATCCTGTTCGGCTTCGGGCTGGTGTTCCCGTTCGCGGACATCCCGTCCCTGAACTGGCCGCAAATGTGGATTCCCCTGCTCATCGGCGTCGGCACCGGCCTGTTCAGCGCCGCCTACAATACCGCCCTGCTCGGCGTGACCCGGCTGCACGACCGGCAGAAGCTGGTGCCCGCCCACCTGAAGCCGCTCCTGCCCTTCCTGCTCAGCGGCATCCTGCTCTATACCTATCCGCAGGTGCTCGTGGGCCTCGGCTATTCCACCTCGGACCTCGGCGGCCTGACCGCCAACGGCCCGCTGGCGATCGCTCCGCTGGCCTTCCTCCTGCTGGTCAAGGTCTGCTTCTCCATCCTGAGCTTCGCCTCGGGCGTGCCCGGCGGCCTGCTCATGCCCATGCTCGCCATCGGCAGCATGGTGGGGGCCGTCGCGGGAACGCTGTTCGTCGGCTCGGAGCTTTCCGCCGCGCCGCAGCTTCCCGCCTACCTCGTGCTCGGCATGACCGGACTGTTCTCCGGTACGGTCCGCGCGCCCCTGACCGGCACGGCGCTGGTCGCGGAAATGTCCGGGGCCTTCCAGTGCCTCCCGGAAATGGCCGTCGTCGCCTTCATTTCCACCGTCGTCGCCAACAAGGCCGGTTCCCCGCCGGTGTACGACTCCCTGAAACGCCGCATCCTCGTCAACGGGAACGCTTCGTCTTCCATCAACTAATCCATTGAAACAATTTGTTTTTTAAAAAAAGGCTTGCATTCGTCGGGCCAAATGCGCTAAGCAGGAGTTTTCCCCGAATGCACAAACACTACGGAGCATGCTGACATGACCCGCAAAGACCGCACCGAAGGCATCTACAACCGCCGCGAAGTGCTCGACGAGAGCGAGCGCCGCCAGTACTGCCTGATCCAGCTCAAGGACCTGCTCTCCTACGCCTACCGCTATTCCGAAGACGTCAAGAAACGTTTCGACCGCGCCCAGTTCAACGTCGAAAAATTCAAGACGCTGTCCGACATCAAGCACATCCCGCTGTTGAAGAAAAAGGAACTCATCTTCCTCCAGTCCATCGGGCCCCGCCTCGGCGGCCTGCTGACCAAGGACATCGGCGAACTGAAGCGCATCTTCCTCTCCCCCGGACCCATCTTCGACCCCGAAGACCGCATGGACGATTACTGGGGCTACACGGAAGCCTTCTATTCCGTGGGCTTCCGTCCCGGCGACGTGGTGCAGGTGACCTTCAACTACCATCTGTCTCCGGCGGGGCTGATGTTTGAGGAACCTCTGCGCAACCTCGGCTGCGCCTCCATCCCGGCGGGCCCGACCGATCCCGGCACCCAGCTCGACATCATGCAGAAGCTGCGCGTGTCCGGCTACGTCGGCACGGCGAGCTACCTGATGCACCTCGCCCAGAAGGCCGAGGAAAAAGGCATCAACCTGCGCAAGGACCTCTTTCAGGAAGTGGCCTTCGTCACCGGCGAACGCCTGTCCGAAAAGATGCGCAACCAGCTCGAAAAGAAGTTCGACATCATCCTCCGTCAGGGCTACGGCACCGCGGACGTGGGCTGTATCGGCTACGAATGCTTCCACAAGACCGGCCTGCACATCTCGAACCGCTGCTATGTGGAAATCTGCCACCCCGACACCGGCATCCCGCTGAAGGACGGCGAAGTGGGCGAAATCGTCGTGACCTCGTTCAACAAGACGTACCCGCTCATCCGCCTCGCCACGGGCGACCTCTCCTACATCGACCGCGCGCCCTGCGCCTGCGGCCGCACCAGCCCGCGCCTCGGCAGCATCGTGGGCCGCGTGGACACCACCGCGCGCATCAAGGGCATGTTCGTCTACCCCCATCAGGTGGAACAGGTCATGGCCCGCTTCGAAGACATCAAGCGTTGGCAGATCGAAGTCATCAACCCCGGCGGCATCGACGAGATGATCCTCTACGTCGAAGCCAGCAACTTCCATCAGGAAGACGAGCTGCTGCACCTCTTCCGCGAGCGCATCAAGCTGCGCCCCGAACTCAAGGTGCTCGCCCCCGGCACGCTGCCTCCCCAGATCAAGCCCATCGAAGACAAGCGCGAATGGGATTAGCCGTTCCCGCATGACCACACGGGAGAGGGAATCCTCCCTCTCCCTCCGCTTCCCGTTCCGCCGCTCCACTCCGTTTTCGGTTCCCCATGCCGATGACGGCGTTCTTCATTTGTGAACAATCGTCTCCCCTTTTTCCAGAAAAACGGACCGGCCCCTGCGGCGACTCCAGAAAAAACGCAACAAAATTTCACCGTTCTTCCTATCTCGTTTTTCCCCTTTCCCCTTGACTCTCTTTTCACAAAACGGCATATTCCGCCGGACAAGCGCCTTCAATATATTCAAAAAAGTCTTTGAAAACTTTTAGTTATCAAAAAAATTCCTTCACGTTCCCCGCCGGACGGCGAAATCGCATCTTTTATCATATGATTACACCGTATTAAGCAGACATCACGTTTTATAACGTATTCTTTTCACAATCCCCCGGTCTCAAACCGGTCGCCAAACAGAGCCTCTTTTCCCCTTTTTCCGCAAAAACAGGCGTCATTTTATGGTCATAGCGCAAAAGGGGAATTGAAATACGCCTCCAGATAGGGCATAGTCCCACAACTGCGCAACACACGGTTGCCGCTTCCGTCAGCGGTTCCCGTACCCTCGTCGTTCGGACGCCGTTTCCGTCCGACGTTGCCGCGCACAAAACTTGTCGCTTCACAGCGAAGATTCCGGAGAGTGAACCATGAGCAAAACCGTCACCAAAGCAGATATCGCCAAGTCGATTTGCGCCCAGTCCGATATGAAGCAGCAGCATGCCAAAAAAGTGTTGGACTCCATGCTCGGCATCATGAAAAAGGCCCTCAAGGAAGAGAAGGAAATGCTGCTGAGCGGTTTCGGCAAGTTCGAAGCCTTCACCAAGAAGAACCGCAAGGGCCGCAACCCACAGACCGGCGAAGAGATCATTCTCGAATCCCATGATGTTCTCGCCTTCCGCATCTCCCGCAAGTTCAAGGCCGCCATGAATTCCGAGCAGTAGTTCGGAATGCTGAAAGGCATTGGAGAGGGGGGAGGAGGAACTTTCTGAAGAAAGTTCCTCCTCCCCCCTCTCCAAACCTCTCCCC
>CABKMN010000150.1 GCA_902373525.1 uncultured Bilophila sp.
CTCCCCCGAACCCCCTCCCCTCTCTTCAAAGACTTTTGACCGTATCGAATCCCTCTTTGAAGCGTTCCCGGTTGTGGGAAGGTGGGGCAATGAAGCGGATTTATGGGGAAAAGAAAGGCTGTTCCGGTTGCGGGGCGGCCTTTTTTCGCGCTTCCGTAACGCCGGATTGGATGGTAGAACCGCTTCTTCATACACCGAAGGCCGCTTGGCTCGGAGCCGTTGGGAACGGTGTTCGCAACGGGCCGCTTGCCGAGAGGCGAAAAAGGATTCCCATGTCTTCCATTCCGCACACCGAAGCTGATTTTCTGCTTTCTTCGTACCGCTACGACCTGCCCCCCGAACGGATCGCGCAGCATCCCGGCGAGCGCGGCGCTTCGCGCCTGCTGGTGCTCGATCGCGAAAGCGGGACGCGGACGCATACGCTTTTTTCCCATTTGCTCGAATACTTGCCGGAGAATGTGTTACTGATCGCCAACAATTCGCGGGTCGTCCCCGCTCGGATGCTCGGGCAGCGCCCCACCGGCGGGAAGATGGAATTCCTGCTGCTGACGCCCATGCCGCTGCTGGAGCAGCAGGGCGAAGGCGACGGCTGGCGCTGCGCCGAAGCCGACGGGCTCATCAAGCCCGCCAAGAACGCCCGGATCGGGGACATGCTCGAATTCGGGGACGATCTGCGCGTGGAGGTGCTCGCCAAGGGCGAATTCGGGCGGCACAGGGTCCGGCTGCACTGGACCGGCGACATCCGGGCCATCTTTGAGGCGCGGGGCCATCTGCCCCTGCCGCCGTACATCCGGCGGGCGGACACGGGCGACGACCGGGGATCGTACCAGACCGTCTATGCCCGCGAGGACAAGGCCGGTTCCGTGGCCGCGCCCACGGCGGGCCTGCATTTCACCCCCGAATTACGCGCGCAAATGGCCTCTGCGGGCGTCGAATGGGCGGAAGTGACCCTGCATGTCGGCTACGGCACGTTCAGCCCCGTACGCTGCGAGGACATCCGCGAGCACGTCATGCACGCCGAGTTCGTGGAGGTGCCGCAGGCCACCGTGGACGCCATCCGCCGGGCCAAGGCGGACGGACGCCCCGTCATCGCGGTGGGCACCACGTCGGCCCGCACGCTCGAGGGCGTCGCCGGGGTTCACAACGGCGTGCTGGAGGCGCATCAGGGCTGGATCAACTGCTTCATCTGGCCGGGCTACGCGTTCCGGGTCATCGACGGGCTGATCACCAACTTTCACCTGCCGGAGTCCACGCTGCTGATGCTCGTTTCGGCGCTGACGGGCCGCGAACGGATGCTCGAAACCTACAATGAGGCCGTGCGGATGCGGTACCGCTTCTTCTCCTACGGCGACGCCATGCTGATCCGCTGAGCGTTTGCCAACGGGCGGGCGGTGCTTATCTTGTACGGACAAAGGAGGTGCCTTATGTGGGAAACCCTGTTTGTGATTCTGGCCGTCGTCGCGGCGCTCGGCGTGCTGCGGCTGGCGAAAAGGGCCGGGCTGGACATCATGCCCTGCGGCTGAGGCGTTCGGGCGGTTCCCCGTGCGGAAACCGACAAGAAGAAAGATGAGCATCTCATCATTAAGTAGGCGTCATGACTGAAGCCATTATCCTCATCATCGTGTTGGGCGTTACCGTGGGCATCCTCTGGCTCGCCAAGCGGCACGGCATCGTCATGCGCGTCGATGCAGACGGCCTCGAAGCTCTGCCCAAGGAGCTTCACGAAGCGGAGATGCGCGAAAAGGAAAAGAAAGGACATCTCCAATGATTCCTTGTTGTTCCTTGAGTTAGGAACAACATGCGAACAATGAAGGGTTCACGCTCTGGAGGCCCGTTCCGGTATCTGTCGGAACGGGCCGTTTTTGTTTGTTTTTCTCTGCATATGTCGGTTGTGTCCGTGCCGCTTTTCGGGAACCGTGGGAAAGGGCGCAGGGCTCCCCTTCCTCTTTCTATGATTAATAAATCATTTTACATCGTTATGTCTGTTACGAACAGGATGGGCACAATGTTATGAACAAGAAAAAAGGGGGGAGAGTTTTTTGAGGCGAAGTTTTCCCTTCGGGAAGAGAACGGTATCCAAATCATTTTTTCTTTTTATTGGTATTTCAACTGATTGTTCTCTTTACGCACAGGTTGTGAACAGTATTATGAACAATGGTCGTTCCCGGCCAACGGGAACGGTCGGGAGTAGGGAACGAGGAAAAGACGGGAGCGAAAGGGAGGCCGGAAGGGGACATGCGGAGAAGATATATTTTTATATGATATTTTACAGAGATAAGATTGTTAGGAACAGTCTGTGAACAGTGTTATGCACATTGATTTTCGCAGAAGGAACAATGGGCGTTCTGTTCACGGAGCAGAAAAAAAGCCCCCTTGCGGAGGCTTCGATACGGGATGGAGGCATGGGGTCAGCTTTTCTTTTCCCACCACTTCCGATCCGGGCCGAGATACCACCAGTCGGTGTGGTCGGTCCGCAGGATAGTCTGGGCGAGTTCCTTGGCGATGTCGGTACGCAGGCGTTCCAGGGCGCTTTCGAGCCACTTGTCGGCGTAGCGGTTGCCGAGGTCGCTTTCCCGTTTCAGGTTGAGGATGAGGTCGAGCTGATCCGCGTCGTGGGCCAGCAGGGATTCCGGCGTTTCCCGGCCCGCATGTTCGTCCCAGATGGACAGGACGTCCGTTTCCAGCCCGGTGCCCGCGACGGCGTCTTCGAGCGCCTCACGTTCGCGTGAGGTGTCGTAGAGGCGGTTCACGTAATTGAAGTCGCCGGTGCGCGCTTCCGGGAGGTCATGGAAGAGGCAGAGCATGACCGTACGGGCCGCGTCGGCGCCGGTTTTTTTCGCCAGCGCGTACCCTATGACCGCCGTGCGGTGGGAATGTTCGGCCACCGTTTCCTGCCCGGAGCCCAAAAATGCGTAGCCGCTCCGGGGCGTGTGCCGGAGCATGCCTACCTCGTTGAGAAAATCCGTGAGGCGCTGCATCGCGTCCCGCTGCTTGATCTGTTCTGCCGACATGGAAACCTCGAAAGAAGGTGTGGATGGACCTGCGGCGGTGGGGAAGCCGCCGTGGTTGAGGTGTACGCCTCAAGAGGCGAAAAGTCCCGAAGGAAAGGGCGGATGGGGGGGAGCCTTTTCGTGAAGGCGTGACCGTCATGCCGCCTTTTGAGCGCAACGGGCATACGCCGCCCGGCGTTTCTGAACCGAAGGGGCCGCGCGCTCCGTCTCCTTCTCAATCATGCGTCTTTTTTCCAGCTTTCGCCCACGGCCTTGCCCGAAGCCCACGCCCAGTGCAGATTGTAACCGCCCAGTAACCCCGTGACGTCGAGCACTTCCCCGGCGAAGTACAGGCCGGGCCGCTTGCGGCTTTCGAGCGTACGCGGGTTGACGTCGCGGGTGTCCACCCCTCCGGCGGCGGCTTCGGCGTGTCCCATGCCTTCGGAGCGGGTCGGCACGACGACATGGTCGTGCAACGCCAACGCGAGGGCTTCGCGATCCTTTTTGGCGAGCTGCGCCACCTTCCGCGTGGCCAGCGTTTCGGGAACGAGACGTTCGGCCAGCCGGGTGGGCAGGTGCTTTTTGAACAGCCCCAGAACCGTGCTTTTGCCGTTTTCCGGGGCGTGCATCAGTTCCAGTGCGGGCTGTTCGGGCAGAAAGTCGATGTGCAGCGGCTCGCCCGATTTCCAGAAGCAGGAGGCCTGAAGGATGCCCGGCCCGCTCATGCCCTTGTGCGTAAACAGCAGGGGATAGCGGAACGAGCGCCCGCCGGCGGAAACGTTGGCGGGCACGCTGACCCCCGCGAGCCCGTGCAGGGGCCACGACTCGGGGAAGAGCAGCGGGACGAGCGCGGGGCGTACGGGGATGACCTTGTGCCCCCACTGGCGGGCGAGACGCATTCCGGCGTCGGTCGCCCCGCAGTCGGGCCATGCCGGGCTGCCGGTGGCGATGACGAGGCGCGGAGCCCGTACGCTGCCGCCGGAGGTTTCCACGGTGAACAGCCCGTCTTCGTGCCGGATGTCTCCGAGCGTCCGGCGCAACAGGATGTCGCTTCCCGTTTCACGGCAGGCTTCGGTCAGGGCCTCGACCAGCCGGGCGGCCTGTTCCGTGCAGAATATCTGCCCGTACTCGCGCTCCTCCCAGCCGATGCCGAACGTCGCCAGCATGTCGAGGATGAAATCCGTCGTACAGCGGCGCAACAGGATATCCGGGAACCCGGCCTGCGAGCAGACGTACCAGTCCGGAGAAAGAAACCGATTGGTAACGTTTCCTTTGCCGCCCCCGGCGAGGCGGACTTTGCGTCCCGCGACCGGGCTGTGGTCGATCACGGCGCAGGAAAAGCCCCGCCGTCCGGCGGTCATGGCGCACATGAGCCCGGCGGCTCCGGCTCCGAGAATGACGGCGTCGCGGATCATTGGGGGATGCTTTTCAGCTTGCGGAACAGCGCCCGGAAAGCGTGGGGCGGGCGGCTGTGCTGACGTTCGTTGCGGGCCTTGGCGGTGAGGTCGCGGAGTTCCGCGGCGTCTTCCTCGGCGAATTCGGCGAGCAGGGCGTCCATTTCGGCGTCCGTGGCGATCATGAGGTCGTCGCGCAGCTTTTCAAAGCGCTTGAAGCTGGCGGTTTCGCCCGCGTGTCCGAGCTTGAGGGCGTCGAGGGCTTCCCGCACGGCCTGCGGTTCGGCTTCTTCGCGCATCAGGCGTCCGATGTACTGCATCTGCCTGCGGCGGCCTTCGTGGGAGCCGAGCCGCTGCCATTCAAGGATGGCGGCGCGGATGTTCTCCGTGATCGGCATCTTCGCCAGCACGGACGGCGCGAGGGCCGACAGTTCTTCGCCCATCCGCTGGAGCGCGGTGCTGTCCCGCTTTTTTTGCGAGCGGCTGGGGCGGTCGTCTTCGAACTCGGAATCCGTTGTGTCCCACTGGTAACGATTTTTCGGCGGCATGGTGTTTGGGGGTGGTTGAGGGTTGCGGAAAAGTTATGGACGAATGCGGGGGAGGGCGCTTTTTGAAAAAAACGTCCTCCCCCGCGCCCCCTCCCGCAAAAACTTCGACTGGTGGGGAGGCGGCGCGCAAGGAGTCCAGTGAAGCGCCAATATGTTACCATAAAGAAACATATTAGCATTTTATTCAATTAGAAAAATATGTTGCGTTTCGGCGTCCGCGACGTCGAACGTCTTGGGAAGGGGTGGGGAGGGTGTGGGAGGGGCGG
>CABKMN010000151.1 GCA_902373525.1 uncultured Bilophila sp.
CCTCCAAACCTCCCCCTCCTCCCCCAAAGACGTTCGTATGGGGCGGCGTCGGATTCGGTTCCGCGTCGGCTCTTTTTTGGCGTTCGTCTCCCGGTTTCGCGGGAAAAAGGCGGATGGAGAGAGGCTGCGTCGCTTCTTGAGGGACGATTCCCGAAGAAGCCGGAGAAAGAAGGGAGGAAGGAAAGACGGATGGGCCGCGTCAGGGGAAGTGGGCGGCATCTCCGTTAGGCCGGGGCGTCTTTGGGGGGAGATGAGGAGGCGGGTAAAGAGCGCGGGGGCACCTTCCGAGTCCCCTTACAGCGGGACGGGGTGCGGCAGAGGAAGAAGGGCTACCGGCTGGTTCGGCGCGGATCGTACGCCGATCAGCGGGGTTTGCCGGATTTTTTCGCGAGGCACGTTGCGCCGGCGGCGGGAGAGGAACCGTTTTTACGGGCGTCTTTTTCCACGCTTGCTTTCAGCGAGTCGAAAAAGGCGTACAGGGGGTGCCAGACGCTCGCCCCGAGCAGGGCGCCCCAGATGATGGCGGGGAATATGCCCATGTCCATTCCCTTGGAGCAGCATGCGGCGGGCGCAAGGATGGCGCAGTAGAGGATATTCCAGAACCAGGAGAGCCATCCTCCGCAGGGCCGGAGCAGGAGGAGCGCGCACAGGATCGCGCCCGGGATCATCCCCAGCGCGGCGAACAGATTGCGGTCAAAGGGAATGCCGGGCGTAAAGTGATAAGACACGCTCGCACACACGCCGAGCACCGAAACGAGGAGTACGAAGAAACATCTGCGTGCCGGAGGGGGCATTGGGGGGAAGAGGCGGGAAGGCTGGAGAAGGCCATAAAACGTCCTCCCGTGTTCGGCGCAGCGTTTTTGTGGAGGAACGCGGTCCCGAAATTCCGGTAACCCTGCGGTATGCGGGCCTGATGAAGCTGGGGGCTGGGCCGAACGTCAGGAAGGACGAAACGGAAGGGCTTCGTCCGGGGGGGAGCAAAAGGGGAAGCAAAAAAGGAGGCAGTCCGGCGGAACCGGGCTGCCTCCGGGTTCGATCAGTCGTCTTCGGTGGGGCGGATGGTCAGCACCGGGCAGGTCGCGTTCTTCACGACCTTTTCAGCCACGGAGCCGAACAGGATGAGGTCGATGCCCTTGCGTCCGCGGGTACCCATGACAATGATGTCGGCCTGTTCGCTTTCGGCGAGAGCGAGAATTTCTTCGGCGGCGTAACCCACGACCACGACGCCCTTGGCGTCCACGCCGGTGAAGTGTTCGGCCACGAAATCGGTCATAGAGCGTTCGGCGCCGGAAACGATTTCACCGACGAAGTTGTCGATGGTGTTCGGCGGCACATGGAAGCCCGTGTACTGGGTCAGGGTAGGGGCGGCGTAGACGGCTACGATGCTGGCTCCGGACATCTTGGCAAGCATGACGGCGTATTCGGCTACGGATTCGCTCTGATCCGACAGGTCCAAGGCGCACAGGATCTTCTTCAAGGCAGGCATGACTCTTCTCCCTGTAAAAGATTGCACAGTGGAGAGCTTTACTGCGAGACGGCGCAGGAGCGCTCTTTCTTTGTTGATGCAACTGTAATCGTTTTTTCCGGAACAAACAAGGGGAGGCGTCTTATCCGCGGCCTCTCGCCGGAAAAGGCGCTCGGAACCGTGCGGAAGCGTGACGGTTTCGTGACGGAAAGGAAGTTTTTTCGGGCTGATGAAAAAAAGTACATTTTTTCCTTGACAGGAAACGGGGTGACGGACTAGGTTTCACGAAACAGCATTGAGGACAACATGACCAACTTCACCGCCACCGCATTTTTCGCTTCCAATGAAAGCAGCCGCTTTTGGGGCTTCTTTTATTACTTTGGTCGCACCTGCGGTACAAGGGTGTTTGGGACGTTGTCGTAAAGCAAAACCAGACATTCAGGGCCGCGGGTGCATCCATCCGCGGCCTTTCTTTTTGCCGCGGAACGAAGCGCCCGCATCCCTGTGCAACAACACAAAGGATGTGTATCATGAATCTCGGCAAGCAAGTTCGTCTCCAGCGTATCTTCAATCGTGAAACCGGCCGCGCCATCATTGTTCCTATGGATCACGGCGTGTCCGTCGGACCCATCGAAGGCATCGAGAACATCCACAAGACCGTCTCCGACATGGCCGACGGCGGCGCCGACGCCGTGCTGATGCACAAGGGCCTGTGCCGCTGCTGCTTCCGCGCGACCGGCGAAGGCAAGGACCTTGGCCTGATCATCCATCTGTCCGCTTCCACGTCCCTGTCCAGCTACTCCAACAAGAAACGCCTCGTATGCACCGTTGAGGAAGCCATCCGCCGCGGGGCCGACGGCGTGTCCGTGCATGTGAACCTCGGTGACGACAACGAGAGCGACATGCTCGCCGACCTCGGCGAAGTGGCCCGCGTGGCCGAAGAATGGAGCATGCCTCTCCTCGCCATGATCTACGCCCGCGGCCCGCACATCTCCAACGAATTCGATCCCGCCGTGGTCGCCCATTGCGCCCGCGTGGGCGTGGAGCTCGGCGCCGACATCGTGAAGGTCCCCTACACCGGCGACATCGACTCCTTCGCCGAGGTCATCGGCGGCTGCTGCGTGCCCGTGGTCATCGCCGGCGGCCCCCGCACCGAAACCACCCGCCAGTTCCTCGAAATGGTGGACAATTCCCTGAAGGCCGGCGGTTCCGGTCTTTCCGTGGGCCGCAACGTGTTCCAGCATCCCAAGCGCGTGCAGCTTGTCCGCGCGCTCCGCGGCCTCGTGCATCAGGGCCTCTCCCTTGACGAAGCCCTTGCCGTAGTGGAAGGCTAGGGACGCCCGGAGGGGAGCGGGGCGCGGCCTTCCCTCTCCTCCGAGACCCGGCCGGAAGCCGCGCGGCGGTTCCGCCGCGCCCCGGCAGGGAGACTCTGCGTTTGAGGGCGTTTCCCCGGCGGGAACGCCGCCACGTTTCCGGTCAGGACATGAAAGCCTGATGCGGTCGAAACAACAGGAACGGAATCATGCCTGACATTCTTTTCAAAAGTGTGCCTTTCAGCAAGGAAGACGTGACGCTGGCCCTCGAGTCCGGCGTGGACGGGATCATCACCGACGCCGCGCATGTGGAGGGCGTCCGTACGCTGGCCCTGTGCGACGTATGGGCCGAAGCGGACATGCCGTCCGTGGCGCTCGGCTCCAAGGCCGAGGAGGAATCCATCGCGGCCCGCATCGCCGGAGGCGAACGCCTCGTGCTGGCGCAGGGCTGGGAGATCATCCCCGTGGAAAACCTGCTGGCGCAGCCCGCCGTGGCCGGGAAGCTGGCGGTGGAGGCGGCGTCTCTGGCCGAGGCCCGTCTTGCGGCGGGCATCCTCGAATGCGGCGTGCCCACGGTGGTGGTGCTGCCCGAAGCCCTGTCGAACCTCAAGAGCATCATCGGGGAACTGAAAGTGGCGCAGGGAACGCTGGAACTGGGCAAGGCGACCATCACCGAAGTGAAGACCGTAGGACTCGGGCACCGCGTATGCGTCGATACCCTGACGCTCATGGAACGGGGGCAGGGCATGCTGATCGGCAATTCCAGCGCCTTTACCTTCCTCGTGCATGCGGAAACGGAGCATAACGAATACGTCGCGGCGCGGCCCTTCCGCATCAACGCGGGCGGGGTGCATGCCTACGCCATGATGCCCGGCGACAAGACCCGCTACGTGGGCGAACTGCGTTCCGGCGACGAAATCCTCGTCGTGGGCGCGGACGGGCGCACGTCGCTCGCCACCATCGGACGCATCAAGACCGAGGTGCGGCCCATGCTCATGATCACGGCCCAGATGGAAACCCCGGAAGGCGTCCGCACCGGGTCCGTCTTCCTCCAGAACGCCGAAACCATCCGGCTCGTCCGCACGGACGGAACGCCGGTCAGCGTCGTGGCGCTCCGGCCCGGCGACGAGGTCGTGTGCCGCTCGGATGTGGCGGGACGCCATTTCGGCATGCGCATTCAGGAAAACATCCGCGAGATATAGCCATGTCCGAAACACCCAACGAAACCCCGGACGGCTGGTCCGCCGCCGCGAATCCCTCCGAGGCGCTCCAGGACCTGCGCCGTCGGATCGACGCCGTCGACCGCGAACTGCTGGCCCTGCTCAACCGCCGTTCGGCCCTGAGCCTCGAAGTGGGGAAGGTGAAGGCGAATTCGTCCGGCCCGGTCTTCCGTCCGCAGCGCGAACGGCAGGTGCTGGACAACCTCGCCCGCGAGAACTCCGGCCCTCTGCCCGAAGAGCACCTGCGGGCCATCTGGCATGAAATCTTCGCCTCGTCCCGCAGCCTCCAGCGGCCCGTTTCCGTAGCCTATCTCGGTCCCGAGGGCACGAATTCCTATTTCGCCGCCGTGGACCTGCTCGGGCATCTCATGGACTACCGGCCCTGCAAGAACTTTCGGGAAGCCTTCGCCGCCGTACACGGAGGCGAGTGCGCCCTCGGCGTGATCCCGCTCGAAAACGTTCTTCAGGGCTCCGTGGGGCAGTGTTTCGACCTGTTCATGGAGTACGAGGTGTACATTCAGGCCGAGTGCGTATCGCGCATCGAGCACACCCTGTTGTCCGTGGAGTCCTCCGTCGATGCGGTGAAGGTGGTGTATTCCCATCCGCAGGCGCTCGCGCAGTGTCAGCGCTGGCTGCGTCGGCACGTTCCCGAGGCTTCGCTCATCGCCTGCGACTCGACCGCCGCCGCCGCGCGCCGCGCCGCCTCCGAGCCGGGCAGTGCGGCCATCGGGCACAAGAGCCTCTCCACGATGCTCGGCCTGCCCATCCTCGCCTACAATCTTGAGGACGAGCCTTCGAACCAGACCCGCTTCGTGGTCATCGGCCCCAAGCCCACGGACGCCGCCGAGGCCAACAAGACGTCGGTCCTGTTCACCCTGCCGGACAAGCCCGGTTCTCTGGCGGGGATTCTGGAGATGCTGTTCAAGGCGGGGGTGAACCTCCGCAAGCTGGAGTCGCGTCCCCTGCGCGCCCAGCGCTGGAAGTACGCCTTCTTCGCCGATCTCGAGACGAACCTCCTCCGGTCCGATCTCGCCCCCGTCCTCGCCGAGCTTCGCAACACCTGCCACTCGTTCAGGCTGCTGGGCTGCTACATGGCCGGGGAATAGGGGAATGAAGATTGGGGAGGGAGAAACTTTCTGGAGAAGGGGAGAGCACCCCCACGTTTCTCCCCCCCCC
>CABKMN010000152.1 GCA_902373525.1 uncultured Bilophila sp.
CCCCGCCCCCCCAAAAGCCCGCGAGATTCACAGCCGCACCGGGCGGAGCGGAATGCCACGCCCTAGCCGCCGTCCCCCGGCGAAGCATAAAAAAACGGCCCGGAACACCGTTCCGGGCCGCTTGGCCTTCCAGAAGGAAACATTGAAAGAAAACCGTCGAATCCCCTCAATCCCTCCAAAAAGGATTCCATAAGGTCGAAAGTCTTTGAAGAGGGCGGGAGGAGGTTTGGAGGGGGCGGAGAAACTTTCTCCAGAAAGTCTCTCCCGCCCCCCTCCAATCTTCGCGCTCCTAATACCGATACAGATCGGACTTGAAGGGACCGTCGACGGGCACGCCGATGTAGGCGGCCTGCTGCTCGGTGAGCGTGCTGAGCTTCACGCCGAGACGGGCGAGGTGCAGACGGGCGACTTCCTCGTCGAGCTTCTTGGGCAGGGTGTAGACCTTCACTTCGTGATCGTTGGCGGCGAGGTCCATCTGCGCCAGCACCTGATTGGTAAAGCTGTTGGACATCACGAAGCTGGCGTGGCCGGTGGCGCAGCCGAGGTTCACCAGACGGCCTTCGGCGAGCACGATGAGGGAACGGCCGTTGGGCAGCACCCACTTGTCCACCTGCGGCTTGATCTGGATGCGCGTGTTCGCCGGGTTGTCCTCAAGCCACGTCATGTCGATTTCGTTGTCGAAGTGGCCGATGTTGCAGACAATCGCCTCGTCCTTCATGGCGTTCATGTGTTCGCCGGTGATCACATGGTAGTTGCCGGTGCAGGTGACGAAAATATCGCCTTCCTTCACGGCGTCCTCCATCGTGGTCACTTCAAAGCCTTCCATCGCGGCCTGAAGCGCGCAGATGGGGTCGATTTCGGTCACGAGCACGCGGGCGCCGAAGCCGCGCATGGAGTGGGCGCAGCCCTTGCCCACGTCGCCGTAGCCCGCAATGACCACGACCTTGCCCGCGATCATGATGTCGGTGGCGCGCTTGATGCCGTCGGCGAGGGATTCGCGGCAGCCGTACAGGTTGTCGAACTTGGACTTCGTCACCGAGTCGTTCACGTTGATCGCCGGGAACAGCAGCTTGCCCTGCTCGGCGAGCTGGTAGAGGCGGTGTACGCCGGTGGTCGTTTCTTCGGACACGCCGCGCACCTTGGCCGCCACCTTGGTCCAGTGGCCGGGGTTGGTCTTGTGGCCGAGGGCGATGCGGTCCATGAGGATGCGGGCTTCCTTGGAATCGCAGGGCTTATCGAGGATGGAGGGATCGCGGTCCGCGTCCACGCCGAGGTGGATCATCAGGGTGGCGTCGCCGCCGTCGTCCACGATGAGATCGGGGCCGGAACCGTCGGGCCACGTCAGGGCCATTTCCGTGCACCACCAGTAATCCTCAAGCGTTTCGCCCTTCCACGCGAAGACCTTGGCGTAGCCGAGTTCCGCGATGGCGGCGGCGGCGTGATCCTGCGTGGAGAAGATGTTGCAGGACGCCCAGCGGATGTCCGCGCCGAGCGCGTGCAGGGTCTGGATGAGCATGGCGGTCTGGATGGTCATGTGCAGCGAGCCCATGACCTTGAAGCCATTGAGGGGCTTCGTGTCGCCGTAACGGCGGATGAGCTCCATCAGGCCGGGCATTTCGCGCTCGGAAAGCTGCATTTCCTTCTTGCCGAAATCGGCGAGAGAGATGTCCGCCACCTTGTAGGACAGCGACAGATCGAGAGGTTTCGCGTTGGACATGTTCGTCTCCATAAAGTTTGTATGTTACAGGCGCCGAGCCAGCGTGAGGTTGAGCGCCAGACCCTGTTCCACGGGACGGCTGGTACTGGAAACGACCTCGAAACCGGCCGCATGCAACAGCCGCGTCATGGTCGCCTCGTCGAACCCGAGCCACAGATCGCCGTAGTCAAGGCGCATCCGTTCCTGATTGTGCCGGTCGAAATCCGCCGCCATGAGCAGCCCGCCGGGCCGCAGCACGCGCCGGATTTCGGCAAGGGCGTTCTCCGGGTTGGAGAGATGGTGCAACACCATATTGATGCTGGCGAAATCCGCTTCGCAGTCGCGCAGGGGCAGATGGCTGAGCTCCCCGATACGCAGCGAAACGTTCTCCGGTTCCCCTTCCACGCCCGCGAGGCGCCGCCGGGACAGCTCCAGCATCCTCGGGGAACCGTCCACCCCGATGATCTGTCGGGCGCGCCCGCGCATCCGCTCCAGCACCAGTCCGGTGCCGCAGCCCAAGTCCACCGCCACCTCGCAGTCTTCGGGCATCCGGGCGCACACGGACCCGGCCAGATCGAACCCGCCCAGCACTTCGCGGCTCAGCGTGTCCCAATGTTCGGCGATGGTATTGAAGAACTGGCGCGTCTTGAGCGCGCGGTCCTCAATGATCCTCGCGGCCATGTCCGCATCCGCATGCATTTCCGGGTCGTCGTCCAGAAAGGGCATGGCGGCCTTCAGAAACGCCGCGCCCTCTCCCTCCCGCACGGAGGAATAGAACACCCACAGCCCGTCGCGGCGGGAATTCAGCAACCCCGCTTCGGTCAGGATTTTGAGGTGACGCGAAACCCGCGACTGGCCCATTTCGAGGATGCTCACCAGCTCGTTGACCGAAAGTTCATAGCGATCAAGAACATAGGCGAGACGAAGACGGGTTTCGTCGGACAGGGCCTTGAAGTAACGGATGGCGTTGGACATGCGGATTCAAAGGGTTACAGATGTATCAAGATGAACGGATAGCCTTATATAAAGAAATCTTCATATAGTCAAGGAATGAGAGGCCGGAGGGGAAGCCGGGACCGGAAAGCCTTCGGAAAAAGGCGGCCCGCCTACGGTTTTCCGCCTTCCACGCCCTCCTCGAACGCCCGACCGAAGGAAGACGGAGCCCCCCAAACCCGTTGCGGCGGAAAGCCGCGGGAGGGGACTCTCATTGTGGAAAACGGGCGTTCTCTGCTATGGATGCGAAAAGACGTCGGCGGCCCGCCGAAGGAGAGCGCATGAAAAAAAAGTTCGCATTCCTGCTCATGGGAAAGGATTTCGACATGAGCAAGGACATCGCCGTGTTCGAGACGGAGGGGATGATCAGCTACCTGTTTACGGTCACCAGCTTCGAGGAAGCCCTCAAACGGGCCGTAGCCTGCGCCGAGGACGGCTTCGGAGCCATCGAGCTGTGCGGCGCGTTCGGCAAGGAGTGGGCCGACAAGGTCATCGCGGCGACGGGAAACCGGATCGCGGTGGGGTATGTCGTGCACAACCCGGAACAGGACGCCCTGTTCGAACGGTTTTTCGCCGGAGCCTGAATCGTGACGAAGCCCGCCTTTCCGAAGAAAGACGGGCTCCGTTTTTCAGGGACCGCCGCAAAAACGGCTGCCAACGTTCCGAAGCCCCGGCTTGGCCGGGGGAGCAGTCAAGAATTCGGGGAGATGCTCCTGAAAGGAAGCCGACCTGTCCGGCATGGTCCCCGCCGCTTCCCCGCGGCGCAGACGAACCGAAGGGGCCTCAAAACACGGCGAGCGGGACCGGCATCAACCGGATTCCGTGACGGGCCTTTCGGAAATGCGGCTACGCCTTCCACGCGCCCAGAATGTCGGCCTCGTTCTCGGCTTCGGGAATCTTGAGCTTGTCGTGCGCCCAGCGGGCGGAAATCTTCATCACCGACGCCAGCGCGGGAAGCGCCTGCGCGAAGGTGGCGATGTCCTCGGCCTCACGGGTATCGAACCGGAACCACGGCAGCAGGCGCGGATCGCTGACGCCGCAGTTCAACGCCGCAAGCGGCGCGAGGAGCTGCCGCGACAGCGTAGACGCCACCTGCATGGCGTCGGAAACCATCAGATCGCGGCGCACCCGGTCATGGACGCGCCCGAGGGCGTTGGTGCTGCCGTTCCCCTCCGCCTGCGTGGTCAGCGTACCGCCGAGGATGGCCTTGCTCATGCCGAGTTCGCAGCGCGAAATCAGCGCGCCCGCCAAATCCTGCGACGCCGTCGCGGGCGTCTCGAACAGGATGTCCATGCCCTGCGGGATGATGCCCGCCGCGTCCTGCCCGAGCGTCCGCAACGCGTTGTACAGGGCGCGCCGGTCCTCCTCGCGGCTGCCGGGCGGGTACTTGCCGAGCCGGAACGGGAGGCCGTGGACCTGCACGTAGCGGATGTTCGCCTCCAGCGCGAAGCTGCGGATCAGATAGGCCCACGCCACCGTGCGGAACAGCCCGCAGCGCGGCAGCCAGCCCGAACGCGAGCGGTGCGTATGGATGATCCACCCGAAGGGCCACAGCTCCTCGCCGTCGGGCGTGCCGTTCCGCAGCCGAAGCCGGTTCCTGTCCTCGCGCAGAACCTGAAACCAGTTCTGGGGGCGGAAGTGGAACGCCGCCGGAAGGTGCAGGCCGTTCCGATACTCCCATTCGATTTCACAGGCGGAGAAGCCGTGCCCGATGCCGTCCGCCATGTCCATCAGCAAATCCTCGAAGCCGCCGAGGGCGTCCACCTGTTCCCTGACCGCCGCCGCAATCGCCGCGGCCCGCGCGTCCTTGGCGCGGCCCGGCAGGATTTCCCAGTCCAGCGTGAGCAGCGCCCGCTTGCGCTTACCCATCTCCGCGGCGAGGTGCTCACAGCGGTCTTCCATATCCGCGAACAGCGTGTGCTGCTCGACGATGTCGCCCTGATCCGCAAGCTCCAGAATGCTCCGCAAACGCTTCGGCGTCAGGCCGTGCGTCAGGTTCATCTGCGCTTCCAGCGCCACCGTGCGCGGGCCTTCGCCCTGCGTCTGCAACCGTCTTTTCTTCATAGTGCCTCCGGCGGCAAGGGGCTACCGCCCCTTGACCCTGTCCGGGGGGCATGATGCCCCCCGGCCCCCTCGAAACGTCCCCGCGCCGCCTCCTGCGGAGCCGACACGGGGCCGCCCGTGGACGTCAGGCCGTACCGCTCTGTTTTTCTTATTCAAACAATGAACCGCCCAATCCCCCCGGACCTCGGAAACCCTTCTTCGGCTGCGTTCGCTTTCGTGGGCGTATTGCCCGATCTCCGCGTCCCCCGGAAAACCTCCGAACAAGGATTCGATAACGTCAAAAGTCTTGGGAGGGAGAGAGGTGGGGGGTGAGGG
>CABKMN010000153.1 GCA_902373525.1 uncultured Bilophila sp.
ACTTTCTCCAGAAAGTTTTCCCCCCCCTTCCCCCAATCTTCCTTTCCTTATCCTTTGCTTATCTTTTCTTCCTTCGCTTCTACCCGATGTGCGTGGGGGTAAAGGAGGCTTCCACGGGCTCGAAGAGTTCGAGGGGGACGGGCTTGGAGAAGACATAGCCCTGAATGGCGTTGCAGCCGATGGAGCGGAGGAAGCCGACCTGTTCCTCCTTTTCGACGCCTTCGGCCACGGTGGCCATGCCGAGGGCGTGGGCCATCTTGACGATGCTCTCGACCACGGCGCGCTCGCGGGGGGTCCCTTCGGTGTCGCGGAAGAAGGCGATGTCCAGCTTGAGCACGTCCAGCACGATTTCCTTGAGCATGTTCAGCGAGGAATAGCCCGTGCCGAAGTCGTCCATCGCGCTGCGGAATCCGTGCGAGGGCAGGGCCGCCATGATCTCGCGGAAGAGGCCGAAATTGCGGATCACGATGGTTTCCGTACACTCCAGCTCAAGCAGTCCGGCGGCCACTCCGTACTTGTCCCGGATCGACGAATAGCGGTCGAGGAAGTCGCCCTGCGCCAGACTCATGCGCGACACGTTCACCGAAAGCCGCAGGGGCGGCAGGCCCCGCGCCCGGCGGGAGGCCAGATAGGCGCACGCCTCCTCGAACACGTAGGCGTCGAGGTCCACGATGAACCCGTTGCGCTCGAACAGCGGGATGAAGTCGCACGGCGACACCAGTCCGTATTCCGGGCGGTTCCAGCGCACCAGCACTTCCGCCCCGAAGAGGCGGTTTCCCCGCTGGATGTCCACCTGCGGCTGGAGGAACAGGCAGAACTCCCGGCGGCGCAGCGCCTCCTCCATGCAGCCTTCGATGCTCTTCTCGTACAGGACCTGCTTGCGCATCTCCTCGGAATACAAGGCGTAGCGGCTGCCGTTGAGCGACTTGACGCTCTTTTGGGCGATGTTCGCGCGGTCGAGCATGTCTTCGATGCTCAGGAGGTCCTCGGGGCCTTCCACGCGGTAGATGCCCGCGATCATCTCCACCCGGAACCGGCGGTTCGCCAGCCCCTCGAACCGGGACAGCATGTCCGAACAGCGCAGGAAGCGCGTCACCAGATCGTTTTCCGTGTCGTAGCGCCGGAGCATCGCGAAGTTGTCTCCGGAAATGCGGCCGAACGTCTCGTCGGGATGCGCGCCTTCCGCGATGATCTCCGCCCAGTAGTTGAGCAGCTCGTCGCCCGTGTCGTAGCCGTAAATGTCGTTGATGAACTTGAAGTTGCGGATGTCGCAGTACCAGAGGGAATACTTGCGGTCCCCGCGCGTTTCCAGCAGCCGGACCGCTTCTTCCTTGAACTTCGAGAAGTTGTTGTAGCCCGTCACCGGATCGTGCTCGGTCTGGTAGCGCAGGTTCCGCATCGCGCGCACGCTCTCGTCCACGTCCGTGATCGTGCCCACGGCCCGCTGGAGGCGTCCCTCCGCGTCGCGCCGGAGCGTCACCGCCACCCGGTACCAGATGAACGCCCCGTCCCGGCGCTTGAGCCGGAGCGTCGCTTCCGTCTGCTGCCTTGCGGAGAGGGCGTCGTGGAAGGCCCTGAAGGCTTCCTGATCGCGCGGATGGACGGTCAGGCCCCGGAGCATGCTCAGGACGTCGCCGTGATCCGCCCTGCCGCAGTCCAGCAGGATCGCCAGCCGGGGCGCGTAGTTGATGGAACCGTCCGCGCTCCAGTCGAAGACCAGGCTCCGGGTCTGATCCACGATGATCCGGTAGCGGTCCTCCGTCTCCAGCAGGCCCCGCAGCTCGTCGTTCCGGCGGGAGACGTCGTCCAGCCGCTTGCGCGCGTCGATGCCCTGCACCCACACGAACAGGAGCCGGTCCGGGTCCGCCACGCGCAGGATGTTGATCGCGATCCAGTGCTCCGCGCCGTCGCGCCCGAGGCAGCGGAACTCGTCCCGGAGCACGGGATCGTGCGTCTCCAGCAGACCGGCGCGGGCGTGCAGATCGTCGAAGCGGTCCCGCTCCTCGGCGTGGGGGAG
Source organism: uncultured Bilophila sp. (assembly GCA_902373525.1). Taxonomy (GTDB): domain Bacteria; phylum Desulfobacterota; class Desulfovibrionia; order Desulfovibrionales; family Desulfovibrionaceae; genus Bilophila. Next base: position 2,018 of record CABKMN010000153.1, read on the forward strand.
GATGTTGCGCAGCGCCCCCCGCAGCAGGGACGCCTCCCCGGCCTTGGGCGGCGGGGCGAAGAGGCTCCCCGCCGGGCGGATGGTGCGGAAGGCGTCGCGGGTGAGGTCCACCTCGTAGATGCCGCCGGAATCCTCTTCGAGCACGAGATCGTAGAACTCCGCGACCCGGCACCGCTCGCGCTCGCGGCGGGATTCGGTCACGTCGTTGATGGTGTTGTAGGCCAGCCGGGTGCGCCCGGACTGGGTGAAGAAGAACCGCGACTCGATCCACAGCGAGGTCCCGTCCGACCGGGTTACGCAGTATACTTCGCTAAAGGAGGCCCCGCCCTTCTCGAAGGCCGCGCGCAGGCTTTCGAGGCTCAGGCGCTGTCGGACCCGGTCGCGGTCGGCGGGGTGGATGGGCCCGGCGAGCGCGTTGTGGAGGACGTCCTCGAACATGCCCCGGACCGGGATGCGGTCGTCGGTGAGATACGCGCCGTAGGGGATGGTGTAGTGGCCGGTGTCGAGATCGATCCGCAGGACCAGCCCGTAGGCGTTGCCGAACAGGAAGCGGCGTTCCTCGTCCTCGGTGCGGAGGGGGAGGAGCTCGGCGTTTCTGCCGCCGCGGGCGCGGAACTTCATGCGGTACATGTCGTCGTCCGCGGCCTGAAAGAGCGTGCCGTAGGAAATGCCCTTCTCGGTGGAGCAGGCCACGCCGATGCTCACGCCGAGCTTGCAGGCGGCGTACCGCTTGCCGAGGGTGTCCGCGACGTGCTTGCGGATGCGCCGGGCCGTGTCCACCGCCTCGGTGCGGGAGGGGATGTCCTGCATGAAGGCGGTGAACTCGTCGCCGCCGGTGCGGGCCACGAAGTCGCGGCTTCGGAGGGTGTTTTTGAGCATCTGGGCGAACTCGATGAGCACTTTGTCGCCTTCGAGGTGGCCGCAGCGGTCGTTGATCTGCTTGAAGTTGTCGAGGTCGAAGACCAGCAGGGCCGAGGAGTGCCCGTCGCGGTGGATGTCCAGATAGGTCTGGATGTACTGCTGGGCGTACTCGCGGTTGTAGAGCCCGGTCAGGGGATCGATCCGGGTCTGGCGGAGCAGCTCGTCCTGCCGCATCTTGCGGGCCGTGATGTCGAGGAGGATGCAGATGCAGACCTCGCGGCCCTCCTCGTCCGTGGCGAGGCGGCCTTTTTCGAGGACCCAGATGCTGGTGTTGGCGCCGGTGCGGATGCGGTATTCCTGCTCGTAGCAGCCGTCGACGGCCAGCCGCCACGCGGTGCGGGAGCGCTCGGCGTCTTCGGCGTAGACGAGGGCGGTGAGGCCGTCGCGGGTCTGCTCCTCGAACGCCTCGCGCGTGTAGCCGAGGAACTCCAACAGCCCGTCGCTCACATAGGCGAGGCGGCGCTCGTCCCCGGCGTAGGCCACGAAGCCCCCGCCCGCGAGGCTGGAGCCGATCAGGGACAGAAAATAGAGCTGGCGCTGATAGTCGGCCTCGCGGCGTTCCTGATCCTCGATGTCGGTGTAGAAGCAGTACATGACCCGGCGGCCCTCGACGCGCTCCTCCGCGAAGCAGGCGTCCACGCGCACGCAGAACACTTCGCCGTCCTTGGCCACGAAGCGGAACTTGCCGGTGCAGCGCCCCTCGCGCCGTATCTGCTCCACGGCCCGGAGGATGGCGGAACGGTCGTCGGGGTGGACGAGGTTCAGGGTGCTGTTCCCGAGGCGGTCGCGGACCTCCTCGCGGGTGTAGCCGACCCGCTCGAAAAAGTGGTCGTTGGCGGAAATGACGGTGCAGTCGGGATCGTCCAGCACCTTGGCCATGCCGGTGAACAGCGCGGTGTGGAAGGCCTCCAGCTCGGCGTTCTTCTCGCGCAGCTCCTCCATGCCCCGCCGCAGGCGTTCCTGAAGCTGGTGCGACTCGTCGACGTCGATGAGCAGGCTGACGAGGACGGCGCGGCCCTCGTCGGTGGCGGTGAGACAGCCGCGCTCCAGCACCCAGACGGACGATCCGTCGCAGCGGACCATGCGGTAGGTGACTTCATACTGATCGGACCGTTCGAGGGCGATCAGGACGGCGTCGACGGCCTCCCGGTCGTCGGGGTGGACGATGTTCCGGGCCATGCCGCCGGTGCCCTCCATGAAGGCGTCGTAGGAGGCGTAACCGAGGTGCTTGAGCAGGCGGTCGTTGATGAAGTAGACCGGGAGGCCGTCCTCCAGATAGGCCCCGAGCAGCCCGCCGGAAATGTTGTCCCGGAGCAGCTCGAAGGCGCTGCGTCTGGTCCGTTCCGCGATGTTGGCGTCGCGGTCTCCGATGAGCACGGTGGGGAAGCCTTCGTCGCCCTTCCCGCCGTGCGGGAGCGAGGCGTGGACGCCGCAGATGCGGCAGCGTCCGCCGCGCTCGACGCACATGGCCGACACGCGGACGCTCAGGAAGCCCTCGGCTCCTCTGGCCTCGGGCGGGCCGATGACGAGATCGCCCTCCACATAGCAGGCGCTTTCCGTGCCCGCGGTCCTGAGGTTCTCCAGCTCGAAGGGGTAGGAGCCGGGCGCGGACTCGAATTCCTCCATCAGCAGGGCGCGGCAGTCGCGGTACCCCCTGCCCGCGCGCTCGAAAGCGCCGGTCCCTATCCAGCAGACGTCGTCCGTCAGGCAGCCGAGGGTTTTTTCGGGATTCCTCTGGCGGAGATAGGCGTCAAAAAAACGACGGACGATATCCATTGAGCGGGAAGGGAGCGTTTGCATGAAGGCACCGGTCACATGAAGGAAGTAAAAGGGTGTCCGCCGGACCGCCTTTACGGGCGACGCCGGAACGTTTCGCCGTTCCCGCGCCGGGGGCGGCGCATCCGCTGCGGACGTTGAAGAGGGGAAGTTCTTGTTTGTACCTGAACTGCGCAACGGGTCAACCCCTCAAAAAAACAAAATATCACCCCACGGTTACGCTCCGCCGCCGGACCCCTTTTCGCCCGCCGGGACGGAGGTTCCGCCGCCTTCCGAAACCTTCTCGCCGTATTTCGCCACGGAATCCCGCCCCTTTCCCCGCCCCTCCCGCAGGATGGAC
>CABKMN010000154.1 GCA_902373525.1 uncultured Bilophila sp.
GGGGTGTGGGGAGGGGAAAGGGAAACTTTCTGAAGAAAGTTTCCCTTTCCCCTCCCCACGTCACTCCGCTCACTCGAACATGTCGATGTTCGCCAGCGCCTGATGCATGAGGCCCTCCGGCGAGTCGGCGGCGTCGAGGATGACGATGCGTTTGGTGTTGTGGGCGGCCCAGAGCTTGAAGCCTTCGCGGATGCGGGCGTGGAAGGGAAGCTGTTCGGCCTCGAAACGGCCTTCCTTCCCGGCGACGCCGAGTTCGGCGTTGCGGCGGCGGGCGCGGATCAGCGCGGCGGCGGGGTCCATGTCGAGCACGAAGGTCCGGTCGGGCCAGAGCCCGCCCACGGCCATGTCGTTGAGATCGCGGAGCCGCTCGATGTCGAGGCCGCGCCCGTACCCCTGATAGACCACGGTGGAGTCCGCATAGCGGTCGCAGAGCACCACGACGCCCCGGTCCAGCGCCGGACGGATGACCTCCGCGACGTGCTGCGCCCGGTCCGCGAGGAACAGGAACAGTTCGGCCTCGGAGCTTATCTTCGTCTCGGGATTGAGCAGCAGGCCGCGCAGCTCGCGGCCCAGCGCGCAGCCGCCCGGCTCACGGGTGACCAGCACCTCGTGGTTCAGGGTACGGAACACGTCCGCCAGATTCTCGATGAGGGTGGTCTTTCCCGAACCCTCGATGCCTTCTAGAGTAATGAACACTGGTCCAACCTTGGCGCTTCGGGTTCTTCCGCGCGTTTTGCGGAACGGGGCTTGCGGGGCTCGCTCTCCGGAGTGCGGGGCGCCTGAAAAAGCTGGCGGTCCAGCGTCTTCTGATACGGCGACCAGCCGCTTTCGCCTTCGTCCATGTCGTCGAACAGGCTCCGGCTCTGGGTGATCTTCGCATCGAGGTTGTCGGCGTAGTGCAGGGCGAAGGCCTCGGCGGTCTGCGGCAGACGCGGCGAACCGTATTCGTACTGTCCGTGATGGCTCAGGACGAGATGCCGGAAGTGCAGGATCAGCTCTTCGCTCAGCCCGGACTTGGCCAGATGGCGATCCAGCTTTTCCAGACACAGATTGATGTGCCCGACCAGCCGCCCGGCGTCGGTGTAGTCGTTGGCGAGGCCGCCGGAAAATTCCCATATCTTGCCGAGATCGTGGCAGATAGCCCCGGCGAACAGCGTCTGGCGGTCGAGTTCCGGGAAGTGATCGCAGAACCGCAGGCAGAGGGTCGAAACGGAGAGCGTGTGCTCCAGCAGGCCGCCGACCCATGCGTGATGCACGCTCTTGGCGGCGGGGGCGGTGAGCAGCGGGCCCCGGATCGCCTCGTCCTCAAGGACGGAGGTGATGAACTTGCGCCACGGCTTGTATGTGAATTCCTTACGGCAAAGTTCCTCCAGCTCCGCCAGCATTTCCAGAGGCGGACGGCGGCTGGAAGCCATGAACGCGGACGTGTCCACGGACGCGGCCTCTTCAGGGGACAGCAGGCGCAGCGCGTTGACGTTCACCTGCAACTTGTCGCGGAAACTTTCGGCCCGGCCTTCCACTTCAACGATGGAGCCCGCCGGGATGTCGGCGTACTGCTGGCTGAGCGGACTCCAGATGCGGGCCTCAAGAGAGCCGGAGGCGTCCTTGAGTTCCAGACGCCAGAAAGGCCCGTTCTTGGCCTGAAGCTGCGAAGCGGAACCGATGAGGTAGAGTGCCCTGACGTCGTCGCCGGATGCGGTGTCTTTGGCCCACCGGCGTTCGGACGCGGATTGTATTTTCTGCATAATCAACCTACAATAAAAAGCTGTGCAAACCGGCGTTCCGTGCGGATATCGGCTGCGACACAGCCTGTGCGTTTCGCGGGAGTTCACCCGTTTTTGCCTGTATTGTCAACAGAAAGCCTGCGCCTTCCCCAAGGTCCGTTTTCGGACGGCTGCGGCGCGGGAAAGTGTTTTCGCCGTTTCAGGAGGTTGCGTGCGCATTCTGCTTTCCAACGACGACGGCATCCATTCGCCGTGCCTTCGCGCCCTGCACTGGGCGTTGTGCGACGCGGGGCATACGCTCGACGTGGTCGCCCCGCTTGTGGAACAGTCCGGCGTCGGGTGTTCCGTCACGCTTCACAGTCCGTTGCGTCTCCATCCGGTCAGGGAGGAAGGCTTCAGCGGTACGGCGGTCGCGGGCACGCCCGTGGACTGCGTGAAAATTGCGCTGACGACTCTGCTCCCCGAGCCGCCCGATCTGGTGGTCGTGGGCATCAACAACGGTTCCAACAAGGGCGTGGACGTCTTTTACAGCGGCACGGTGGGCGCGGCGACCGAAGCCGCCCTGCGCGGGCTGCCCGCCGTCGCCTTTTCCCGCCCCCGCCCGGAGCCGGAGCCGCCGCAGGCGCTCGCCCGGCACGCCGCGTCGCTGGTGGACGCCGTGGACTGGAGCCGCTGCGCCGGAACGGTCCTCAACGTCAACTATCCCCGCTGTCGCGTCGCCGAGATCAGGGGCATCCGGGCCGCGCGCATGGCCGACACCCGCTGGGACGAGAACTACGAACGCCGCGAGGACCCCGCCGGGCGTCCCTACTGGTGGATCGCGGACTTTCTGAAGCGGGACAGTGGGGGCGAGGATACGGACATCGCCCTGATGGAAAAAAACTGGGTCGCGATCACCCCGTTGCAGGTGGACCGGACGGATTACGATCTGCTCGGACGGTTGCGGGAGCGGTTTGCCCAATAGTTTCCATTTGTCAGGAAATGGGCTACAATCGGCTCATAGATATGCGCGTCCCGTCATCCGGCGGGGTCGACTTCACATCACCATCCCAATGCGCGGCCGCGAGGCTGCCTGCGAGGAGCAACTATGCCGCTTACCACTCCCAGAGCCATGTTTGAACGTGCCTACAGGGAAGGCTACGCCATCGGCGCATTCAACGTCAACAACATGGAGATCATACAGGGGATCATGGAGGCCGGAACCGAGGAAAAGGCCCCTCTCATCCTTCAGGTGTCCGCCGGAGCCCGCAAGTACGCGGGCGAGAACTACATCGTGAAGCTCATTGAGGCCGGGCTGCTTGAAGCCGATCTCCCCGTGGTGCTGCACCTCGACCACGGCGCGGACTTCGACATCTGCAAGGCGTGCGTGGACGGCGGGTTCACGTCCGTGATGATCGACGGCTCGCACCATTCCTTCGAAGAAAACATCGCCGTGACCAAACGGGTCGTGGAATACGCCCATGACCACGGCGTCTGGGTGGAAGCCGAACTGGGCCGCCTCGCCGGGGTCGAAGAGGACGTCTCCTCCGAGCACAGCATCTACACCGATCCCGATCAGGCCGTGGAGTTCGTGCGGCGTTCCGGCTGCGACTCGCTCGCCATCGCCATCGGCACCAGCCACGGCGCCTACAAGTTCAAGGGCGAAGCCAAGCTCGACTTCGACCGTCTGGAAACGATCGGCAAACTGCTGCCCGGCTATCCTCTCGTGCTGCACGGCGCGTCCAGCGTGCCCAAACAGTTCGTGGACATGTGCAACGCATACGGCGGCAAGGTCGCCGGAGCCGCGGGCGTGCCCGAGGAGCTGCTGCGCAAGGCCGCGGGCATGGCGATCTGCAAGATCAACATCGATACGGACATCCGTCTGGCGATGACCGCGTCCATCCGCAAGCATCTCGTCGAGCATCCCGAGGAATTCGATCCGCGCGGCTACCTCAAGCCCGCGCGTCAGGCCGTGAAGGACATGGTCCAGCACAAGATCAAGAACGTGCTGGGATGTTCCGGCAAGGCGTAATCCAAGCGTCACAGAGGGGGAGGTTCACAAGTTCGCAGCGTGGCCTCCCCTTTGTTCATACCGCCCGACTGTCGGGAAGTCCGGACCGCAACCCTTTTCGCGTATCGCAAGGAGTACTCAATGGCTCGCATCGGCATCAACGGCTTTGGCCGCATCGGTCGCTACCTCGTCCGCCTCATGGCCGAACGCAACGAATTTCCCGTGGTGATCAACGCCCGCGCGGACAACGCCTCGCTGGCCCATCTCTTCAAATACGACTCCGTCCACCACACCTTCAACGGTACGGTCGGGCATGACGAAAACGGCATCATCGTCAACGGCACGCACATTGCGGTGACCCGCTGCAAACCCAACGAATGGCAGTGGAAGGACTACGGCGTCGATCTGGTCGTCGAATCCACCGGCACCATCAAGAAGCGCGCCGGACTCGCCGAGCACATCGCCTGCGGCGCGAAAAAGGTGATCATGAGCGCGCCGGTGTCCGACGCCGACATCACCATCGTGATGGGCGTGAACGACGGCCTGTACGATCCCGCGAAGCACGACGTGGTGTCCGCGGCCTCCTGCACGACCAACTGCCTCGCCCCGGTGGCCAAGGTGCTGAACGACACCTTCGGCATCGAGCACGGCCTGATGACCACGATCCACTCCTACACCATGAGCCAGCGCATCCTCGACGGTTCCCAGAAGGACATCCGCCGCGCCCGCGCCGCCGCCATGTCCATGATCCCGACGACCACCGGCGCGGCGAAGGCCGTGGCCTTGGTCATTCCCGAGCTCAAGGGCAAGCTGGACGGCATGGCCATCCGCGTCCCCACGCCCAACGTGTCCATCGTCGACCTGAACTGCGTGATGAAGAAGGATGTGACCGTTGAAGACGTGAACGCCGCCCTCAAGGCGTCCGCGAACGACAGTTACGGCGTCTCCGACGAGCCGCTGGTGTCCATCGACTACAACGGCGACACCCACGGCGGCGTCGTCGATCTGCTTTCCACCGCCGTCATGGGCGGCAACATGCTCAAGGTGCTCATCTGGTACGACAACGAAGCCGGATTCACCAACCAGCTCCTCCGCCTGATCAACCTCGTTGGCGGCAAGATGTAGCGGAATCGAAAATTGGGGAGGGGAGAGGGAACCTTTCTGGAGAAAGGTTCCCTCTCCCCTCCCCAAACCCCTCCTCTC
>CABKMN010000155.1 GCA_902373525.1 uncultured Bilophila sp.
GGTAGGGGGTCCGGGGGAAGGGAGGGGAAACCTTTCTCCAGAAAGGTTTCCCCTCCCTTCCCCCGGTTTTCCTTACCCTGCCAACAATGCCTCTAGCGCCGCGCCGGGGGTGCCGCCGGCCATGAGGCTGGAGCCGACGAGCGCGGCCTGATACCCGGCCTCGGCGGCCTGCCGGAGATGCGCGGTTTCCGACATGCCGCTCGCCGCAATCCATATTTCGCCGTCGGCGGGCGTGTGGCGCTCGGCAAGACGCAGGCAGGCGGCGCGGTCCACCTTGAGCGTGTCCAGATCGCGCGCGTTCACCTGAATGATCCGCGCCCCGGATTCGCGGGCCAGCGCGAGATCGGCCTCGTCGAAGATTTCCACCACCGCGTCCATGCCGTAGGCTTCCGCCTGCTCGCGGAGCGAACGGAGCAGGGCGGCGTCCGGGGTCAGACGGACGATGAGCAGCAGGGCCGACGCGGAGGTCGCCGCCGTGGCTCTGACCTGCAACGGATCGAAGATGAAGTCCTTCCGCAGCAGGGGCAGGCCGGGTCCCGCCATTCGCTTGAGGTAGCCGAGCGTGCCCTTGAAGAAGGTTTCCTCGGTCAGTACGGAGAGACAGGAGGCCCCGCCCTCGGCGTACCAGCGCGCCGCCTCCTCGGGCGGGAAATCCAGCAGAATGTCTCCGCGCGAGGGGGACGCCCGCTTGAATTCCGCGATGACGTGCGGAAGGCTTTTCCGGGGCGCGCGCAGGGCTTCCGAAAACGAGGGGCGCACGGTCCGCCGGGGAAGCGGCAGCATCCCGATGTAGTCGAGTTGGCGCAACGCCCGTATTTCGGACTGCTTCGCCGTTTTGAACTGTTCAAGCGGCATTGAGCACCTTCCTTCCCGCGCCGGAGGCGAGGGCTTCGCGGGCCCGCGCCATGCAGGTCGCCAGCGGCATTTTTTCCTCAAGGAGATACATGCCCATGCCCACGTTGAGGGCCAGCATGTTGCGCATGGCCTCGGGGCCGCGTCCGGCAAGAAGTTCCCTGAGGACGGCGACGGCTTCCTCGCGGCTGGATACGGCGAGGTCTTCCGGCGTGCACGGCGGGATGCCGTAGTCGGCGGGATCGAGCACGAAGGAGGAGAGCTTGCCGTCGTCGAGGAGCATCATTTCGTTGGGGCCGAGCGGGGTGATTTCGTCGTAGCCGCCCGCGCCGCAAACCACCGCCGCCCGGTGGATCGGGGACTGGGCCAGCGTTTCCGCCATCAGTTTCACCAGCTTGGGCCGCGCCACGCCGAGCAGGATGTGCGTGGGCCGGGACGGGTTGATCAGGGGGCCGAGCAGGTTGAACAGGGTCCGTATGCCGAGCTCGTGCCGGATGGGCGCGATGTTGCGGAAGCAGGGATGGAACCGCTGCGCGAACAGGAAGACGAAATTCCGGTCGTGCAGCATCCTGCCCACGTCGGCGGGGTCGATGTCCAGCTTCACGCCGAGCCCTTCCAGCGCGTCGGCGCTCCCGGACTTGGAGGACACGGCGCGGTTGCCGTGCTTCACCACCTGATAGCCCATGCCCGCCAGCGTGAGCGCGGTGCCGGTGGAGCAGTTGAAGGAGGAGCGTCCGTCCCCGCCGGTGCCGACGACTTCGATGTACGGGCCTTCGATGCCGTCCACGCGTACGGCGCGGGCCAGTGCGGCGCGGGTGGCGTGGGCCATTTCCAGCGGGCTTTCGCCCTTCATCCGCAGCCCCATGAGGAAACTGCCCGCCTGCGAAGGCGTCATAGCGCCGTCCATGAGCGCGGAGAAGCCGGCGGAGGCCATGTCGGCGGTCAGGTCTTTGCCTTCGGCGAGGGTGTCGAGGATGACGTTGATCGCGTTGGCGTCATGGCCTTCGGGCATGATGGCCTTGGGGAAGTTGCCGAGCAGGCGCAACCCGTCGGGCGTGAGGATGGATTCCGGATGGAACTGGACGCCGACCCACGGGCGATCCTTGTAACGCAGGGCCATGATTTCGCCCTCGGGGCCGTGCGCGGTGACGGTGAACTTGGCGTGCGCCTCGTCCACGTCGGATCGCACGACCAGCGAATGGTAGCGGCCCACGCGCATGGGATTCGGAACGCCCGCGAACAGGCCCGTGCCGTCATGCACGATTTCGGAAGCCTTGCCGTGCATGATGCGGGGGCCGACCACCACTTCGGCTCCGGCGGCGAGGCCGAGGGCCTGATGGCCGAGGCAGACGCCGAGCACCGGAATTTTGGGGTCGAGGATGCGCAGGACTTCCATGCAGTATCCGGCGTCTTGGGGATGGCCGGGACCGGGGGAGAGGCACACCATGTTCAGGGACGGGTCCTGCGCCAGTTCGAGGAGTCGGGGATCGTCGTTCCTGACGACAACGGGATTGTGCCCGAGCGCGTAGAAAGCCTGCACGAGGTTGTAGGTGAACGAGTCGTAGTTATCGATGAGCAGGAACATGGTCTTCTCCGGTGGTGTTGAGAACGGTGCGCATGATGGCGGACTTGTTGCGGACTTCATTCCATTCGGCGGCGGGGTCGGAGTCGAAGACGATGCCGCCGCCCGCCTGCCAGTGGAGCCGTCCGTCCTTGACCCACATGCTGCGGATGGTGATGCCGGTGTCGAGGCTGACGTTGTCGTCGTCAAGGCCGAGCCAGCCGATGCATCCAGCGTAGGGGCCGCGCGGCAGGTTTTCGGTTTCCGCAATGATTTCCATAGCCCGGACCTTGGGGGCGCCGCTGACCGTTCCCGCCGGGAAGGTCGCCGCCAGCACGTCCAGCGCGTCGAGGTCCGGCCGGAGCCGGGCGGTGATCCGCGAGGTCAGGTGCATGACGTGGGAAAAGCGTTCCACTTCCATAAGCCGTTCCACGTTGACCGTGCCGGGGCGGGCGATGCGCCCGAGGTCGTTGCGTCCGAGGTCCACCAGCATGACGTGCTCGGCGCGCTCCTTGGGGTCTTCCTGAAGTTCGGCGGCGAGGCGGGCGTCCTCGGCGTCGTCGGCCCCGCGCCTGCGCGTCCCGGCGATGGGGGAGAGCTGGAGCTTGCCTTCGGTGCACCGGACCATGACTTCGGGAGAGGAGCCGAACAGGGTGATGTCCGGCAGGTCCATGAAGAACATGTAGGGCGAGGCGTTGCAACGGCGCATGCGGCGGTACAGGGTGAAGGCGTCGCCCTCGAACGGCGTGCTGAACCGGCAGGAAGGAACGACTTGTATGGCTTCGCCCTGACGCAGCATCTGCTTGATCTTGTTCACCGCATCCATGTAGCCCTCGTGGCCCGGAGTGGCGGTGACGGCATCCCCGCCGATGACGGGCAGGGCTTCGCCGCGCTCCCGCGTCCGCGCGCCGCTCACGTCCCGGTGTTCGCCGAGGCTGATCTGACACAGCCGGTTGTACAGATGGTCGAACACGAGCACGGTGCCCGGCAGCACGAGGCAGGCGTCGGCCTTTTCCTTCGGGAGGCAGGCTTCCAGCTTCTTGTTGAAGAACCCGGCGACGCCGTAGCCGAAATACCCGTACAGGGCGCGGGTGATGGGCGGCAGTTCGATGCCTTCGGGGCGTTCGAGGTGCAGGCCGTGCATCAGGGCGCGCAGGCCGTCCATGAAGGGCCGTCCGGCAAGCGCGGCGAAGGGCGCGAGCCGTTCGTCGTCCGTTTCAAGGGCCAGCAGGCCGTCGCGGCAGACCGCCCGGAGCAGGAAGTCGCAGGCCAGAATGCTGTAGCGTCCCCACCGCCCGTCGACCTCCGCGCTTTCCAGCAGAATGCCGTGGTGGTCGTGGCACATGCCGAGGAACAGACTGATGGGAGTGTCCGTATCCGCCGGGAGCCACCGCGCGTTCTGGCGCAGGGTGACTTCGGGGGCGGCGGGCGTTCTGGAAGCTGTCATGTCGATGCTCCTTCTGTGGGTTGCGGGTACAAAAAAAGGCGCCGTCCTCAGGGAGGACGGCGCCTGTACAAACGAATACAGCCAGTGCCGGACCGTGGGCCTAAACAGGCCGCACTCCTCCCCTCACGTCAATGACGCGCCACCAGCGATAAGCGGTAAAGAGGGAGGAAGCGTTGCGCATGATCGGTCCTTTTACAAAAATGTACTGTTGTGAAAAAGAATATGTGGACGAAAACTACTGCGAATGCGGGGGGCTGTCAATACTCCGGCGGGGGCATTGCCGATTTTTCCGGTACGGTCTTTTTTTCGGCATAGCGCGCAAAGACGGACGGGGTATCCCGGAAGGGCTCCGTACGGTTGGCCCGGAAGGCTTTCCCGCCTCCGGACCGTGCGAAAGAAGGCCCCGTTTTCCGGCTTGACGCACGGTTTCCCGGCGGCTAGTTTTTTTCGGTCCCCCGGTCCGCGTTGTCCGAAACGCCGCCGGATCGGTTTTGAGGTCAGCCATGAACGACAACGGATTTGTGTACAATCTTGAGCGGGCGCAGGCCGCCCCCGTGGACGCCGAGGCGCTGGCCCGCAGGCTGGCGGCGCGCGCTTCCAGAGTGGCCCGCGCGCATGCCTCCGTCTATACGGCCCGGAACGGCTGGTCGGATCGTTTTCCCGGCAGGCCCGGCTTTTTCTATTTCACCGATGTCGATGACGACCGGTACGTCATCGTCGAGGCGGTCCCCACGGACGAAGGTTTCGACATCCTGTACGTCGGCAGCGACGTCCCCTTTGCTCCCGACGGCATGGACGGCAAATGGAAACCCGTCCCCGCTCCCGAAGAGTGCGGCGCGGAATAATGAGCCTTATCCCTTCGTCTTCCAAGATTTTTGACGTCAGCAGAGTGGAGCGTCCTTTTTATGATGAATGCAAAAAGGCCGTTTCTCCGAAAGGGAGACGGCCTTTCCTTTCCCGATGAAGCGCGGGAAAGCGGGAAACAGGGATTCGATAAGGACGAAAGTCTTTGAAAGGAGAGGGGTGGGGTTTGGGGAGG
>CABKMN010000156.1 GCA_902373525.1 uncultured Bilophila sp.
TCGACTCCCTTTCGCTGTCAACAACCTTTTTCGTCTTTTTTTCAAAAAACTTTTTCGCCCCGCCTCGCTCCGCCTTTCCGGCTTCGCTCGGCTCCGCGAGACGTTCCGTCCCGCAGCGGCGAGAACGGGTTATGCACCTCTCAGCCCCCGTTGTCAACGACTTTTGAGAGTTTTTTTTGTTTTTTTCTCATTCCCCTTCGTTTTCCCTGTATTTTCGGAACACTGACGAAAACCTCCTTTTCATCCGTTTTGTCCCCCCATAAACCGCCCGTGTGATTTTGCGGCAAAAGACGGTTGCATGGGCAACCTCCCCCTGATATGTTGAAGGACGTGTTTATCTGGGGAGTTACCCCCTCCCGACAGGGAAAGCGGCCTTTTTCCGCTTTCATATCGACACCCTATCCTTGAAAGAGACTTTCATGGCAACGCTTCACGACAATGACAACACGCTTCTGGCTCTTGTAAGAACCACGTTCGACGCGCACAGCGCTGTCCTCTTTCTGCCGGATCAGTCCGGCAACTATACGGTGGCGCTCTCCTCCACGGACGATGAGCCGAACGTACAGGAAGTGACCATCGCGCCCGGAAAGGGGCTCGTGGGCTGGATTCTGCGCCACAAGCAGCCTGTCATCGTGAACAACCTTGATATGCGGCACACCTTCCTCGGCTATTATGATGAAGAGGAGGAAGGGGCCATCTCCGCGTTCATGGGCTGTCACATCCCCGAGGGCGGGGCCCTGTGCGTGGACAGCGTGCGCCCCAGAGCCTACACCGAAGAGGATCAGCTTCTCCTCCATCGCTTCGCCCGCCACATCGCCCGGCAGGTCCATTCCGCCGGACTCGCCAGCGACGCCGAGGACCTGCGCCGCTATTTCAGCCGATTGGAACAGCTCTCCGAACTCAGCACGCGCACCCCGCACTGGCGGGACTATCTCGCGGCGTTCCTGCGCCTGATGGCCGAAAGCACCCAGTTCGAATACGTGGCGTTCGCCACTTCGCAGGAGGGCGACACGACCTATACGGTGGAAGGCGAAAACACGCCCCTGCTCATCACCGAAGAGGGCATGCCCGAACTGCCGCTCGCGAGCGGCGGTCTGGTGAGCTGGGTCTTCCGCAACGAAGTGCCCGTGCATGCCGAAGGTTCCGACGGCTCCCCGAGTACGCCCCTGTTCGGCAAAATCGACGGGGTCCCCAATTTTCAGTCCGTGATGTGCCTGCCGGTCCAGCTCAACAAGGTGACCTGCGGCGTTCTGTGCCTTGCCGGGCTGAATCCCCGCGCTCTGCCCCAGAACCTGCGGACGTTCGCCAAAATCGCCGTCACCTATCTGGCCCAGTATCTCGAAATGCTGTACCTCCGGCACCGCCTTAAAACCCTGCTGCCCCGCGCCAAGGTGCACAGGGACGGCGCAATGGCCTACGATCCGGATACGGCGCCGTCGGCCCCCCTGAATGAGGAAGACTGATTCCATGTTTCGCAAACACATAGCGGTCGATCTGGGAACGGCGAACACGCTGGTTCATGTCCAGTCCCAAGGCATCGTCGTCAACGAGCCCTCCGTCGTCGCCGTGGACAACGCCAGCGGGCGTATCCTCGCCGTCGGTCAGGAAGCCAAACAGTATATAGGGAAGACGCCGCAGCGCATCACCACCATCCGTCCGCTCCGCGACGGCGTCATCGCCGATTTCGACACCGCGCGGGCCCTCATCGCCACTTTTCTGCATAAGGTCATCGGCGGCTGGTCCATGAAGCCCGAAGTGGTCATCTGCGTGCCGACGAACATCACGGATGTGGAGCGCCGCGCCGTGGCCGAAGCCGCCGCCTCCGCCGGAGCCCGCAGCGTCAAGCTCATCGAGGAACCCGTGGCCGCCGCCGTGGGCGCGGGGTTGCCCGTGCTCGAACCCGTGGGCAGCATGGTTGTGGACATCGGGGGCGGGACGACCGACATCGCCGTGCTCACGCTCGGCAGCATGGCGAGCTCCCGTTCGCTCAAGCTGGCGGGCGACGCCCTGACCGCTTCGGTGCAGCGATTCCTTCAGGAAAAGCACCGGCTCATCGTCGGGGAAAACATGGCCGAACGCATCAAAATCGCGCTCGGTTCCGTCGATCCCCTCCCCATCCCGCTGACGTTCGAAGTCTCAGGCAAGGACCTGACGACCGCGGGCCCCCGGACCGTCACCCTCACCGACGACGCCGTCCGCGAAGCCTTTCAGCCGACCGTGGGAAAACTCGTCGGCGCGATCCTCGATATTCTGGAAAACACGCCGCCCGAACTCGGCGGGGACATCATGCGGCAGGGCATCCTGCTGACCGGCGGCGGAGCCTTGCTGCGCGGATTCGCGGAGCGCGTCTCCCGAGAGACGGGCCTTCCGGTCCGCGTGGACGGCGATCCGCTGACCACGGTTTTGCGGGGCGCGGGCATCACGCTGGACGATCCCGAAAAGTACAAGGACCTGCTCATCGCCTGCTGAGGCGGGGACGCGGCTCCCAGAGGCATCCCGAACGGACGATCCATAGCCATTCCTCCGTGAAGAGTTCGGGGAAGCCCGCCGCCAGACCGCACAGTTCATCGCGATCCAGAAGCGTGCCGTTCAGGGTTTCCCGCGCGCCCTCCGGCATGGACGCTTCGAACAGGGTCAAGGATACCCGGCCCGCTTCCGGCCTGAACGTTGCGAGCTCCGTCAGCCCTTCCGCCGGAACGTCCAGCTCCGCCAGCGCGCGCTCCGCCGCCTCCTCGCGCGCCTCGCCGGACCGGACGGGCGTCAGAGCCGAAAGCCTCCACGCCCCGGACGCGCCTTCCTCCGCCTCGCGCCGTGCGAGCACCCTGCCCTCGGCATCACGCAACACGACGCCCGCCATTTTTTTCCGCAGGGGGATGCCTTCCGCCGCAGCGGCAAGCAGAAGCGGACGGTCCGCTTCGTCCACATATTCGATCAACGGGCCCTCACCCTCCAACGATTCGGAAACGGTATGATGCATAACCATCCTGAAGAAGACGCCCGCTGCGTCAGGCTTTCGGTTGACGACGCCCCCGCGCTCGCCCGGCTGGAAAGCCGATGTTTCGATCTTCCGTGGACGGCGCTGGCCTTTGCCGACGCCTTCGCCGGGAACACCTTCCACGCCTTCGGCATCCGCGAATCTTCCGGCGAAGAAGGCCTTGCGGGGTACATAGCCGTGTACCATACGCCGGATGAAGTGGAAATCCTCAATATCGCGGTGCGCGCGGACAGACGGCGCCGCGGCTTCGGACGCCTCCTCATGGCCACAGCCTTGCGGGAAGCCAAAGAAACGGGCATACTGAGAGCAGTGCTTGAAGTGCGGATCAGCAACGCGCCCGCCATCAGCCTGTACGAATCGTTCGGATTCCAAAAGGCGGGCAAGCGGCGCGGGTATTATCAGGATACCGGAGAAGACGCGCTTATTTATGTTCTGGACCTCGACGCCGTGGTCCGGACGCATCCAACAAACCACGATTGCGGGAGTACAGCATGCGAACCCTTGTCGCCGCCAACTGGAAAATGAACAAGACCCGCGCGGAAGCCCGTTCCACCGCGCACGACCTCGCCGCCATCCTCGGCGGCGCGCCCGACAACCGGGACGTCGTCGTCTTCGCGCCGTTCACCGCGCTGGAAGCCACGAAGGAAGGGCTCGACCGGGCTCCCGGCGTCTTCCTCGGCGCGCAGGACGTATACCCCGCCGAATCCGGCGCGTTCACCGGCGAAATTTCTCCCGCCATGCTTCAGGACGCGGGCTGCACGTGGGTACTGACCGGGCATTCCGAACGCCGCCACGTGCTCGGCGAATCTCCCGACTTCGTGGGCAAGAAGACGGCCTTCGCCCTCCAGCAGGGCCTTTCCGTCATCCTGTGCATCGGCGAAACCCTTGCCGAACGCAAGGCCGGAAAACTCGACAGCGTGCTCTGGCTCCAGCTTGAAAAGGGGCTGGCCGGGCTGGGTCCGGACACGGACTTCTCCCGTCTCGCCGTCGCCTACGAACCCGTCTGGGCCATCGGCACGGGACAGACCGCGTCCGACGAAGACATCCGCATGGTCCATACGCTGGTGCGCGAGCTGCTGAGCAGCCTGCTCGGTTCCAACGGCATCCGCATCCGCATTCTGTACGGCGGAAGCGTGAAGCCGAGCAACGCCAAAGCCATTCTGGCCCTTGACAACGTCAACGGTCTTCTGGTAGGTGGCGCTTCTTTGCAGGCGCAAAGTTTTGCCGACATCGTCCGCGCCGATCTGGCCTAGAAACGCAGCGGACTCAAAATCCGTCGGTGCGTCCACCGGCAACCTGTGTCTTCCACGGAACATCGTGTTCCTTGCGTTTCCAAAGGGATCGCGTTTTCGGCCAACGCATCGGCCCATACCTTTCGGCTGGCATAGCCGGTTCAGCGCAGGCGTCGTCCGTCCTGCTTGAGGAGTTCCCACCGTGCAGACCCTGATTCTTTCCTTGCATGTCATCGTGTGTATCACCCTGGTTATTCTTATCCTGCTCCAGGCGGGCAAGGAAGGCATGGGCGTCATCTTCGGCGGCGGCAACGCCTCCGTCTTCGGCAGCTCCGGCGCCGGCGGCCTGCTCGCCAAAATGACCGCGTTCATGGCGGTGCTGTTCGTCGTCACCTCCCTGAGCTACAACTACATTTCCAGTTCCCGTCAGGAACAGGAATCCACCATTCTCGACGTCCAGTTGGAAGACGCGCCGAAGCCCGCTCCCGCCGCAGCCCCGGCCGCGCCCGCCGATCCGGCTGAAAAGCCC
>CABKMN010000157.1 GCA_902373525.1 uncultured Bilophila sp.
GGAGAGGTTTGGAGAGGGGGAGGAGAACCTTTCTTCAGAAAGGTTCTCCTCCCCCTCTCCAATTTTTTTAGCTTCTCCCCGTCCTGCGGGAAGCCTGAACGGTGGTCTTGCTGTTGCGGCGGGGTTTGTGCTTCTTGACGGACGAAGCGGTGGCCTTGCTGACGTAGCGGTGGGAGAGGGCGGAGGCTACGGTGACGCCCTTGGCGCGGGAATTGAATCCGGCCTCGATGAGCCTGCGGATTTCGTGGCTGCGGAGTCCGGGGCTGTCCGCTCCGAGGATGACCGCGATGAGCCGGGTGTTGCCGCGGCGCACCGTGGAAATGATGTTGTACCCGGAGGCGGAAACCCAGCCGGTTTTCAGGCCGTCCGCGCCGGGGCACGCGCCCAGCAGGGGATTCTTGTTGGTCGTGACGGAGCCGCGATGCTTGAGGACGCGGATGCGGTGGTACTTGTTGAGGGCCGAGGGATTGTTTTTCAGATAGACGTAGCCGAGGCGGGCCATGTCGCGGGCGGTGGTGTACTGTCCGGCGGCGGGCAGGCCGTTGGGCGTCTTGAAGGTGCTTGACGTCATCCCGATCTGGCGGGCCTTGCGGTTCATCATGGCGATGAACGTGCGGCTGGAGCCGCCGATGCGCTCCGCGACGGCCATGGAGGCGTCGTTGCCCGAGGAAACCGCCATGCCCATGAGCAGGCGGTTGAGGGAAACGCGCTCCCCGGCGCGCAACCCCATGCGCGAACCGCCCTGACGCGCGGCGTGGCGGCTGACGCGGACCTGATCCCCCAGTCGGGCCTTGCCCGCCCGGACGGCGTCGAAGGTCACCAGCATGGACATGATCTTGGTCAGGGAGGCGGGAGGGATGCGGACGTCGGGGTTCTGGGCGAACAGGATGTTGCCCGTGCGGGCATCCATGAGGACGGCGGAGCGCACATTGAGAAGCTGCCCGGTACGGGCGCTGCGGGTCGCTTTGGCGGCGCGGGCATGCCTCGCTTCGGCGACGGGGGCGAAGATGAGGGCGCAGGCTATGAAAAAGAATCCGGCGATGATCGGGATTCTCATGATATACCGTCTGGATGGGAAAACGTTGGGCATGGCGGCGTGCTCCGGAGACCGGGTATGAGGGGAGAACCAGATCAGAACCTTATTCCAGCGGGATGCCGATGACAAGGGAAAACCGGAACCTTTTCATGGAAAGCGCCCGGCGGAATACATATTTCTCATACCTTCCATAACATATTGATATTCCATATCGTTGTGCCGATAGTCCCGGCCCGGCGACGCGGAGGTGTAAAAAAAATAGGCTCCCCCCTCTGGACGACCCGGACTGATGCTTTATTTCTTTCGCATCAAACATGACATCATCACCTCTTTACAGGGTGTGAGTCCTCGAGGAGGAAGAGTATTATGGGCAAAATCATCGGAATCGACCTCGGCACGACGAACAGTTGTGTCTATGTTATGGAAGGCAAAGACCCCAAGTGCATCACCAATCCCAACGGCGGTCGTACGACCCCGTCCGTGGTCGCCTTCACCGACAAGGAACGTCTGGTCGGTGACGCCGCCAAGCGTCAGGCCGTGACGAACTCCAACCGTACCATTTTTGCGGTCAAGCGTCTCATGGGGCGTATGGCCAATTCTCCCGAAGTCGAACACTGGAAGCAGCACGCTCCCTATCAGATCGTCGCCGGTGCGAACGGTGCCGCCGTGGTGGAAATCGACGGGCACCAGTACACCCCGCAGGAAGTTTCCGCGACGATTCTGGGCAAGCTGAAAGCCGACGCGGAAGCCTATCTCGGCGAACCCGTGACCGAAGCGGTCATCACCGTCCCGGCCTACTTCAATGACGCCCAGCGTCAGGCCACCAAGGACGCCGGCCAGATCGCCGGTCTCGACGTCAAGCGCATCATCAACGAACCGACGGCGGCTTCCCTCGCCTACGGTTTCGACAAGAAGGCCAACGAAAAGATCGTCGTCTTTGACCTCGGCGGCGGCACGTTCGACGTGTCCATCCTCGAAGTCGGCGACAACGTGGTCGAAGTGCGCGCCACCAACGGCGACACCTTCCTCGGCGGCGAAGACTTCGACCAGCGGATCATCAATTATCTGGTGGAAGAGTTCAAGAAGGAACAGGGCATCGACCTTGCCAAGGACAGCATGGCCCTCCAGCGTCTGAAAGACGCCGCCGAAGCCGCCAAGAAGGAACTGTCCACGTCGATGGAGTCCGAAATCAATCTGCCGTTCATCACGGCCGACCAGACGGGCCCCAAGCACATGCTGATCAAGCTGTCCCGCGCCAAGCTGGAACAGTTGGTCTCCGACCTCGTGCAGAGGACGCTGGAACCCTGCCGCAAGGCGCTGGCCGACGCCAACCTGAAGCCTTCCGACATTGACGAAGTGCTCCTCGTGGGCGGCATGACCCGTATGCCTCTGGTCCAGAAGACCGTGGCCGACTTCTTCGGCAAGGAACCCAACCGTTCCGTGAACCCCGACGAAGTGGTCGCTATGGGCGCCGCGATTCAGGGCGGCATCCTCGCGGGCGACGTGAAGGACGTGCTGCTGCTCGACGTGACCCCGCTGTCCCTCGGCATCGAAACCATGGGCGGCGTGTTCACCAAGCTGATCGACCGCAACACGACGATCCCGACCCGTAAGAGCCAGACCTTTACGACCGCTTCGGACAACCAGCCCTCCGTGTCCATCCATGTCTTGCAGGGCGAACGTCCGATGGCCGCCGACAATATGACGCTGGCCCGTTTCGACCTGACCGGGATTCCGCCGGCACCGCGCGGCGTACCGCAGATCGAGGTGGCCTTCAACATCGACGCCAACGGCATCGTGAACGTGTCCGCCAAGGACCTCGGCACCGGCAAGGAACAGTCCATCCAGATCACCGCTTCGTCCGGCCTCTCCGACGCCGACATCGAAAAGCTGGTGAAGGAAGCCGAAGCCCACGCCGCGGACGACAAGAAGAAGCAGGACCTCATCAGCGCCCGCAACCAGGCCGACGGCCTGATCTACGGTACTGAAAAGTCCATCAAGGACCTCGGCGACAAGCTCGACGCCGCCCTCAAGAGCGACATCGAAAGCAAGATCGAAGCCCTCAAGAAGCTGATGGAAGGCGAAGACGTCGAAGCGATCAAGAAGTCGACGGAAGAGCTGGCTCAGGCTTCCCACAAGCTGGCCGAACAGCTTTACTCGCAGGCTCAGGGCCAGGCCGGCGCGGACGGCGCCGCGGGCGCTCAGCCCGGAGCCGGTGCCGCGGGCGGCGCTGCCGGCGGCAAGAAGGCCGACGACGACGTGATCGACGCGGACTTCACCGAATCCAAGTAACGAAAGAGACGCCTCCGGCGGGCAGGGCGCTGCCCTGCACCCGCCGGGGGGCATGATGCCCCCCGGACCCCCTCGGATATGGCTTTATGAAGAACGCCCGGAACCATGCGGTTCCGGGCGTTCTTTTGTTTTCTGGAGGGCGTCGGTTGAGGGAGGGGGCGAAATGTTGAAATAAAGAACTGCAAGCGAGGAAAGAGGTTGAAGGGGGAATGGGGAACTGTCTGCGGGAGGGGAGACGAGGATGGCACATGCGACGGCTGCGATCCGGGAGGCGTCCGCATTCGGGTGCCGGGAGAAAGGTGGTTTGTGGGGGAGGCGGGTTGTCCGTAACGAGGGCTCGGTTTGGGCATAGGAGGCGTTGGGAAAAAGGGCGGGGTGACAAGGGAGAAGGAATACGATAGCGGGGAGAAAAACGCAGGAGGTTGCTTATGGTGGCGATGCGTCGGAAAGATCGGCAGGTGCCGGATGAAGAGGCGATGGCGTATTTGAAGGCGGCGGAATACGGCGTGCTGTCCACGATCGGGCCGGACGGCGAACCCTACGGGGTGCCGCTGACGTATGCGGTCGAGGCGGACGGGAAGAGCCTTGTTTTCCATTGCGCGCGGGACGGCTACAAGCTGGCCTGTTTCGCCGCGACTCCGCGGGCGCATTTTGTGGCGGTGGAGTCCACCAATGTGTTGCCCCGAGACTTTTCCATCGAGTACAAGAGCGTGATGGTGTCCGGGCGTCTTGAGGAGGTGGAGGACCGCGACGAGAAGATTCGTTGCGCGCAGGTCGTTTCCGACAAATATTCCGAGATCAGCGGCGAGGAGTACGCCAATCGCGCAGTGGACAAGATTCGTATTTTCCGTCTGAACATCGAATCCCTCTCCGGCAAGCGACTCAAAGGCTGAGCCTTCTGCACGGGATGTACGGCAGGCAGAGAAGGGAAGAAACGGGGGCAGAGGAACCTTTTGGCAAGGCTCCGTCATAGTATGTGGTTGTTTCATCTCCACAGCACGGTGAAACGACGACCTTTTTCTCCAGTTCTCCCCTTGGCGGAATCCATGCTTGGGGCATTTTATTGGTTATTCCTTTGGCATTTCAAGGAATAAAGCATCAACCATTTTCTATGACACAGCCTTTTGCAAAAGTCTCCCCGCGTCCCCTTCCCAAAACTGCCGGAACGGAGGATTTCAACGTATTCTCGCGTTGGTTGAACCCCTCTTGTTTTAACTCCTCTTCCCTGTTTTCCCCCCAAACGAAAAAGGACGGATGGCATGTCATCCGTCCTTTTGTCTTTTCCCTGCGGTTCCGGGAGACGAACGCCTCCGAAACGAACCGGCGCGCTCCCTCGCCTTCCGTCGACCCATACGAACGTCTTGGGAGGGGAAAGGGGGAGGTTTGGAGGGGGG
>CABKMN010000158.1 GCA_902373525.1 uncultured Bilophila sp.
GGATGGGGGTTTGGGGGAAGGGAGGAGAAAGCCTTTCTTCAGAAAGGTTTCTCCTCCCTTCCCCCAATCTTCATGCCCCGTTACTTTTCCTCAAACTTCAGCGTCAACTTGTCGCCGCCTTCCTCGGGCTCGTCGACCACGACGGTGCCGCCCTTGGTGAGACGTCCGAAGAGGACTTCCCCGGCCAGCGGGTCCTCCAGCGCTTCGCGCAGGAGGCGCTGCAACGGGCGCGCGCCCAGCTTGGCGTCGTAGCCTTCCTTGGCGAGCCAGCTCCGGGCCGCGGGCGTCAGGGTCAGGTTCACCCGCTTTTCCGCAAGGCCCTTGCCCATCTCGGCGATGCCCTTGTCCACAATCATGCCCATCATGTCGGGCGTCAGGGCGTTGAAGGGCACCAGCGCGTCCAGACGGTTGCGGAATTCAGGGCTGAACACCGCCTCCACGGCCTTGCGTCCGCGCTGCGCGGCGCTCTGCGCCTCCTTGCCCGCCGCGGCTTCAAGAAAGCCCATCGGCGTCGCTTCCATATCCCGCACGCCCGCGTTGGACGTCAGGATCAGGATCACGTTCTTGAAATCGGCCTTGCGGCCCGTGTTGTCCGTCAGCGTCCCGTAGTCCATCACCTGCAACAGCACGTTGAAGATGTCGGGATGCGCCTTTTCGATTTCGTCCATCAGCACGACGGCATAGGGCGTCTTGCGGACGGCTTCGGTGAGCAGGCCGCCCTGATCGAAGCCCACGTAGCCCGGAGGCGCCCCGATGAGCCGCGACACGGCATGCTTTTCCATATACTCGCTCATGTCGAAGCGCAGGAAGGACACGCCCAGACGCTCCGCAAGCTGCTTCGCCAGCTCCGTCTTGCCGACCCCGGTAGGGCCGTAGAAGAGGAACGAACCGGCGGGACGGTCGGTCCTGCCGAGCCCGGCCCGCGAACGCAGGATGGCGCGGGTCACGATGTCCACAGCCTCGTCCTGACCGAACAGCACGGACAGCAGATCGCCCTTGAGCGTCTTCAGGCGGTCGCGTTCCTTGCCCGACACGGTGCGGGCGGGAATCCCGGCCATGCGGGCCACGATGCGCTCGACGTCCTGCCGCGACACCGAAGAGCCGGGCTTGAAGCCCGGACGCAGGCGCACGGAGGCCCCGACCTCATCCATCACGTCGATGGCCTTGTCGGGCAGCAGTCGATCCTGCACGTGGCGGGCGGACAGTTCCACCGCCGCCTTCAGCGACGAGGCCGAATAACGGACGTTGTGGTGCTTTTCGTAATGCGGCTGCAACCCCTTGAGGATGTCCACGCACTCGTCCAGCGAAGGTTCCTTGATGTCCACCTTCTGGAACCGACGGGCCAATGCGCGGTCCTTTTCAAAGTGGTTCCGGAATTCGTCATAGGTGGTCGAGCCGATGCAGCGGAGCTTGCCTTCGGCGAGGATGGGCTTCAACAGGTTGGAAGCGTCCATCGAACCGCCGCTGGTGGAACCCGCGCCCACGATGGTGTGGATTTCGTCGATGAACAGGATCGCGCCCGGGATTTTCTGCAACGCCGCGACCACGGCCTTGATGCGGCCTTCGAAGTCGCCCCGGTACCGGGCCCCGGCGAGCACGGCCCCCAGATCAAGGGAGTATATCTTGGTATCCTTGAATTCCGGCGGCACGTCGCCGCCGGCGATACGCAGCGCCAGACCTTCCGCGATGGCGGTTTTCCCGGTGCCGGGGTCACCGACGTACAGCGGATTGTTCTTGCGGCGGCGGGCGAGGATTTCAATGGAGCGGGCCAGTTCCGTTTCACGCCCGACCAGCGGATCGAGCTTGCCCTCGCGGGCGCGCGCCGTCAGGTCCACGGTGTAGCGGGCCAGCGCGTCCTTCACGGACTCCGCGCCGCCCTCCGCGCCGCTTTCGGTCCCGCCTTCCTCGGAAGACGCCCCGTCCTCGCCCGTGGAGAGATTCTCCAGCACGGCCAGACGGGTGATGCCCTGCTTTTTCAGGCAGTAGGCGGCCCAAGAGTCTTCCTCCTCAAGGATGGCGGCGATGACGTCGCCCACCTCGACACCGATTTCATCGTCCCGGCCCGCGCTCTTGACGTGTGCCAGCGCGTTGTCCAGCACCCGCTGGACCGCCAGCGTCTGATAGACGTCCTTGGTCGGTTCCGGGAGACTTTCCATATATGTCTTGAAAAAATGGTCGAGGGCCTGCCGCAACACGGCGGCGCTGCCGCCGCACCGTTCGATGAGCTTCCTCCCCGCGGGTTCGGAAGCGATCCCGTAGAGGACGTGCTCCAGCGTCAGGTATTCGTGCCGACGCTGTTTCAGCTCCTCCACGGCAAGGCCCAGTGCCTTCTGCAAATTCTTGCCAATCATGCGCCAACCTCCTCAAGCGTGCAACGCAGGGGGTAGCCTGCCTCTCTCGCAAGGAAATGAGTTTTGTCTACTTTCGTTTCGGCGATTTCGTAAGGATAGACGCCAGCGATGCCCTTTCCGCGCTTGTGTATGGCCAGCATGATGTTCGTCGCCTGATCCGCCGTCTTGTGAAAAACCGTCATCAAGAGGTTCACGACGAACTCCATGGTCGTATAGTCGTCGTTATGGAGAAGAACCTGATACATTTTGGGTTCTTCCAGCTTCGCTTCCAGAACGACGTCCGGTTGACCGTTCGGGGCGGTGGGAAAGGGATTCTGGCTCATGGTGCAATCGTCCTTTTGAATAAAGAATAATTCCTGATAACGCGTTCGCAAGAGGTTCGCAAGCGGGCATGCCGAGAAAATCGTGCGAACGCGACCGGCCCCGACGAGGCGGCCCCGTCAGTTCTTGCGGCGGAACAGCCTGTCCTGCAACTCCACGACGGTGGCGACGCCGTCGCCGTCACCCTGCGAAGGGAACAGAATGGGCTTGTAGCCGAGCCTGCGCGCCTGCGAAAGACGGATATCGTGTGCGGCGACGGGCCGTATCTGCCCGTTCAGATCGACTTCGCCCCAGAGCACGGCGCGCTCGGGGAGCGGCACGTCGTAGAAGGACGACAGCATGGCCGCGACCAGCGCGAGGTCCATGCCCGGCTCCTGAATCTTCATGCCGCCGCCGACCTTGGCATAGATGTCCACCTGCCCGAAGTTCAGCCGCAGGCGTTTTTCCAATACCGCCAAGATAAGATGCAATCGGTTGACGTCAAATCCCAGTCCGGTGCGCCGGGGGATGGACAGATAGCTGCGGGTGACGAGCGCCTGCACCTCCACGGCGAGCGGCCTCTGCCCGTCCACGGCCATGACCACCGCCGTGCCGCTCAGGGTGGCGTCGCGCGCGCCCAGAAAATAGGTCGCCGGGTCCTCCACGACCTCCAGTCCCTGCCGGGCCATCTGGAACACCAGCAGTTCCTGATTCGGCCCGAAGCGGTTCTTGAGCACGCGGAGCAGGCGGAACATCTGGCGTCGGTCGCCCTCCAGCGAAATGACGGTATCCACCATGTGCTCCAGCAGCCTCGGCCCGGCGAGCGCGCCGTCCTTGGTGACGTGGCCCACAAGCACCACCGTGGTGATGCCGCGCTTGCAGGCGTCCACAATTTCCGTGGCCACGGCCCGCACCTGACTGACGTTGCCGGGCAGCCCCTCGGCGCTTTCCGAGGTCAGGGTCTGCACGGAGTCCACGATCAGCAGATCGGGCGCGCCGTCGCCTTCCAGCAGCGGCAGCACGTCCTCCACCCGCGAGGTGGACACCGCCAGCAAATTGTCGTGGAGCACGCCGAGGCGATTGGCCCTGTCCTTGATCTGGGGAAGGGATTCCTCGCCGCTGACGTACAGGGTCAGCTTGCCGGAGGCCGCCACCGCGCCAGCCATCTGCAACAGGAGGGTGGATTTGCCGATGCCGGGTTCGCCGCCCATGAGCAGCGCGCTGCCCGGCACAAGCCCCTTGCCGAGCACGCGGTCCAGCGCGTCCAGCCCGGTGCCGAACGGCTCGTGCCCGTGGTCCTCGACCTCGGCCAGCGGGACGGCCTTCACCGGACCGAGGCTCCCGATGGGCCGCTTGCGTCCGCTCTCCGTGGGGGCCGCCACCAGTTCCAGCGAATTCCACGCCTTGCACACGAGGCACTGCCCCCGCCACAGCGGCGACTTCGCCCCACACTCCGAACACACATATGTTTCTTTGATCTTGCTGCTCATGCGAACCTTTTGGGGGAGGTTGAAGAGGAATCGGGGGAGGGGAAACCTTTCTGAAGAAAGGTTTCCCCTCCCCCGGTACCCCCTCCCGCTCCTTCCCAAGACTTTTGCAACGGGCCCAATCCGGCTTCGCATGCGGGAACGGGCCCGATTGAAACGCCTTGGAAAACAACAGGAAAAAGGTATCCGGCACACCGGAGGATGCTGTATACGGACTGTAGTTTTTTTCCCGTAAGAAAGAAAGCCTCCGCACGACCCCCAATAAAAGGAGAAGAACGGCGGACGGCATCCGATACGGAAAGAACGTCCATAACAAACGGGAAAAGCGTCCCATTCCGGACGCCTCTTTCCAGACTACGATAGAAAGAGTCCGGAGCCCTCGCCAAAGAAGAGCATCCCACGACACGCACACAAAGGAAGGGCTCTCTTCCTTCCGCAGGAAAAACCATACGGTCCCGCCTGACGGGTTACGGGAACGTCTCCGAACAGGGATTCGATAAGGACGAAAGTCTTGGGAGGGAAAGGGGGGAGGTTTGGAGGCT
>CABKMN010000159.1 GCA_902373525.1 uncultured Bilophila sp.
GGATGGGGTTTGGGGAAGGGGAGGAGAAACGTTTCTTCAGAAACGTTTCTCCTCCCCTTCCCCAATCTTCATTCCCCGCTCTTTTCCACCCCCGCCAGCCACTCGGAAAACGCGACGCGGGCACGGTCGGCGTACCACTGCTTGCGTTCCTTCTTTTTGACGCGCACGTCCGGTTCGGGCATGAGTCCGAAATGGACGTTGGAAGGCTGGAAATGCTTGGCGGGCACGGCAAGATGGTTGAGCAGCGCGCCGAGGGCCGTCACCGCCGGAGGCTTGGGAAGCGAACCGCCGGAGAGCTTCGCCGCCAGCATCAGCCCCACCCAGCAACCGCAGGCGATGGATTCCACATAGCCTTCCACGCCCGTAATCTGCCCGGCGAGATGCACGGTCGGGCGGGACTTGAGGGAAAGATCGTCGTTCAACGCCACCGGCGCGTTCACGTAGGTATTGCGGTGCATGCTGCCGAAACGCACGAACTCCGCATGCTCAAGACCCGGCACCCTGCGGAAACAGACGGCCTGCGCGGGATACGTCAGCTTGGTCTGGCAGCCCACCAGATTGAACATCGTCTTGTTGCCGTTCTCGGGACGAAGCTGCAACAGCGCAAAAGGCCGCTTCCCGGTCCGCGGATCGGTGAACCCCACCGGCTTGAGCGGTCCGAAGGCCAGCGTCTTTTCACCACGCGCCGCCAGCGCCTCCACCGGCATGCAGCCTTCGAAATGCTTCTCCTGCTCGAATTCCCGGCTGGACACCTTCTCGCCGTCGAGAAGCCCCTGATAGAACGCCTTGTATTCCTCTTCGTTCATCGGACAGTTGAGATAGTCGCCTTCGCCCGGCTCGCCGTACCGGGAACCCCAGAAGGCGATGCCCATGTCGATGGAATCCGCCGCCACGATGGGCGCGATGGCATCATAAAAATAGAGGTGCTCCGCGCCCACGGCCTGAGCAATGGACGCCGACAGGCTTTCGCTCGCCAGCGGACCGGCGGCGACGACCACCCGCTCGAAGCCCTCCAGCGCGGGATCGTCGAGGTCCCGGACAGGCTTGCGGATGAGCGTGATGTTGGGCTCGGCCTCGACGAGTTCGGTCACTTTGCCGGAAAACAGTTCGCGGTCCACGGCCAGCGCCTTGCCCGCCGGAACGCGGGTGGCGTCGGCGACGGCCATAAGCGCGCTGCCGAGTTCGCGCAGTTCCTGCTTGATCAGGCCCACCCCGGACGCCAGTTCGTCCGAGCGCAGGGAGTTGGAGCAGACCAGTTCCGCAAGCTGCGGTACGGAATGCGCCGGGGAATAGGCTTCCGGCTTCTGTTCGAAAAGGGTAACGGCAATACCGCGCCGGGCCAGCTGCAACGCGCATTCGCAGCCCGCAAGCCCCGCGCCGACAATGGCTACGTGCTGTGTGGTCATGGATTCTCTGGGGAAAAAAGTTCACGCGCCTTCACGGCGCGACGGAAGGACGGACAAGGGGCTCCCTTGCTCCGTCATCTCCTTTACGCTACACTTGAAGCTGTCCGCAACCTTCTTACCGCTGGAGCCCGACATGGATTTCTTCTGGTTCTTCCTCGGCATCGTCGCCGTCGCCGCCGGCCTGACCTCCATCAAAAAATCCTCTCCCAACCACTAAGTCAGGATGGCCCCCCTTTCCGACCGCCCCGAAAGCGGCGGCATCTCTTTTTGCGTCCCTGAAGAAGCGCGGGGCTGGCGGCTCGACAAGGCGCTCGGCCTGCTCCTGTCCGCGCCGACGCCCGAGCAACGCGACGCCCGGCCCGATCTGTTCGCGCTGGCGGACCTCGGCCTGCGGGCGCGCCGCCGCCTGTGCGACCGCTCGCTGGTGCTCGTGAACGGCAAACCCGGCATTCCCGGCCTCAAGCTCCGCACCGGGCAAGAAATCCTCATTCTGCCCGATCCCGACGCCGATTCCGAGGCCGCCGGGGATGCGCCCGAGCTGGTCCTCAAGGAAAACGGCCTCGCAGCGCTCTACAAACCGGCGGGCATGCATACCGCCGCCCTCGCCGGAAGCCTTTCCCCAAGCCTCGAAAGCCTGCTTCCTTCGCTTTTTCCCTCGGAAGAGGAAGGGTACGCCTCCCGACTGCTCAACCGTCTGGACGCGCCCACATCCGGCCTCGTGCTGGCTTCCTCCACCGAAGACGGCGAACGCCAATGGCGCCGCGCCGAGCGCATCGGCAACACGGACAAGCTGTATGTGGCGCTCATCGAAGGGCAGCCCCTCTATGACTTCACCGTGGCCCGGCGTCTGGACACGGATACCCGCAACAAGACGCGGGTACGCCGCACGGACGATCCCGATCCCCTGCGCCATACCGAAGTGACGCTGCTGCATCCTCTGCTTGCCGGGGAGGTTCCCGGCCTCACCGCTCCGAACGCTCCGGACCTGCCGCTGATGCTGGTGGGCTGCCGCATCCGCAAGGGCGCGCGCCATCAGATTCGGGCCCATCTCGCCGCCGCCGGACATCCGCTCCTCGGGGACGAGCTGTACGGCGCGGAACATTCCTGCGCGAACGGCGCGTTCCTGCTCCATCACGGGCGCGTCTCTCTGCCCGGTTTCGCCGCCTCCCGCCTTCCCGTGTGGCTCCCCCTGCTCCCGCAGGACGCCCGGGAACGTGTTCTGGACTTTTTGGGGGAAGCGTAAGATTGGAGGGGGAAGGGAGAAACGTTCTGAAGAACGTTTCCCCCTTTCCTCTTCAAAGACTTTTGTATCGGTCAACGCCGATCAGGGGTGTCCCGGAGGTTTTCTTCGGAAGCGTCCGTCTCCCGGTTCCGCTGCAAAAAAGAACTGAACACATATTCGGCCTTTTTCTCCGTTACCTCTTCAGCCTTTTTTCTCCATCAACTCGCAGGAAAGTCCTCTTGTCGACTTTTTGCAGCGGGATTGCCGTATTGGGGGGATTCCGATACAAGGATGGCACTCATAAAAATATGACCTGTCAGGAGATGCCATGCTTTCACGCTTCTTACCCCAGACGGTTCCGTTTTTCGAGTTGCTGACGGAGCAGAACGCCGTTTTGCAACGGATGGCCGAAAGCCTTATCGTCGTCATGGAGAATACGTACGAATCGGAAGAACACCTCAAACGGATCAACCTGCTGGAAGAGGAGGCCGACAAACTCAACAGAAACATCACATGGCATCTTTCGCAGACATTCATTACCCCCATCGATCGCGAAGACATCCACGCAATCAACCTCGCACAGGAACGGGTGGCCGACGGCATACAAAACCTCGCCAGCCGTTTTTTTATGTGCGGGTTCATGTACCAGCGGTTCCCGGCCCAGATGATGGTCAGGAACATCAAGGGCATGATCGAGGATACCGGGCCCATGCTCGGGGAGCTGGAGAAGAAAAAGGACATTTCCGGGCACCTGCACAGCCTGAAATCCCGCAAGAGCGACTGCGAAATGCTTCAGGCCGCCGGGATTTCGGAAATGATGGACGGCGAAATCCCCAACTTCGAGAAGGTTCGGGAAATGATCCTGTGGAGCCAGGTCTACGACCGCATCGAGCGGGCCGTGGACATCGTTTCCGATCTCGGCGACACGCTGGAGGAGGTGGTGCTCAAGTATGTTTGAAGTGCCCCTGCTCCTTGTCCTCATCGTGGTCATGGCGCTGATCTTCGACTTCACCAACGGTGCGCACGACTGCGCCAACGCCATCGCCACCGTGGTGTCCACCAAGGTCCTCAGTCCCCGGACCGCGGTGCTCATGGCCGCGAGCCTGAACCTCATCGGCGCGTTCCTCGGCACCAAGGTCGCCACCACGCTCGGTTCGGGGATCGTCAACACGGACATGGTGGCGAGCTGCCAGCCGCTGGTCCTCGCCGCACTGGTGGGGGCCATCGCGTGGAACCTCATCACCTGGTACTTCGGCATTCCCTCCTCGTCATCCCACGCGCTCATCGGCGGCCTGATGGGCGCCGCCGTGGCCTATGCCGGATTCAGCACGCTCAACGGCCTGTCCATTCTTGAAAAAATCCTGCTGCCGCTGGTCCTCTCGCCGCTGGCCGGGTTCGGCATGGGTTTCCTGACCATGTTCGTCATCATGTTTCTGTGCGCCCGCGCCAACCGCAACAAGCTCACCCGCGCCTTCACCAAGCTGCAAATCGTGTCCGCCGCGTTCATGGCGACGAGCCACGGTCTGAACGACGCCCAGAAGACGATGGGCGTGATCACGCTGGCCCTGTTCATTTTCAACGAGATCGACACCATCGCCGTGCCCTTCTGGGTGAAATGCGTCTGCGCGCTCTCAATGGCGCTGGGAACCGCGCTCGGCGGCTGGAAGATCATCAAGACGATGGGCCACAAAATCTTCAAGCTGGAGCCGGTGCACGGCTTCGCCACCGAGACCTCGGCGGCTGCGGTCATCTGCGGCGCGTCCCTGTTCGGCGCGCCCATCAGCACCACCCACACCATCACCGCCTGCATCTTCGGCGTCGGTTCCACCAAGCGGCTCTCCGCCGTCCGCTGGGCCGTCGCCGGAAACCTCGTCATCGCGTGGATTCTCACCATCCCCGCCTCCGCCCTCATCGCCGCCCTCGCCTTCTGGGCCATGAAGGCCGGGGGGATGGTGTGAAAACCGGGGGAAGGGAGGGGGAAACTTTCTGAGAAAGTTTCCCCCTCCCTTCCCC
>CABKMN010000160.1 GCA_902373525.1 uncultured Bilophila sp.
CAATCTTCACTCCCCCAATCCTCCTTCCCCCTCAAGCTGCACGGGTCACACCGCCAACCTCTTCGCGAGCGATTCCGGCAGGGCGCGGTAGGCGGCGAGGAGGGGCCGCCACCAGAAGGGGGTGTACAGCACGTCGAGGCCGCGCAGGACGGCCCGGCGGATGTCGCGGGCGACGCGGGCGGGCGGGGCCACGAGGAGGGCGGGAACGCGGCGGCCCGAGAGCATCTCCGTTGCGACGTATCCCGGCTTCACCGTCAGCACCCGCACCCCGGAACCGTGCAGGCGCGCCCGCAGGCCCGAAAGATAGGCCGCAAACCCCGCCTTCGCCGCGCCGTAGACGTAGTTCGACGCCCGGCCCCGGTCGCCCGCCACCGAACCGATGCCGATGATCAGCCCCGACCCGCGCGCCTCGAACGCCGCCGCGGCCTGCGTCAGCAGCGGTACCAACCCCGTGAAATTGCTTTCCATCACCCGGAGCGCCGCAGCGGGATCGCGCTGCGCTCCGGCCTGATCCCCCAGCAGCCCCACCGCGCACAACACCGCATCCGGGCACACCGGCAGACGCGCCCACAACGACGAACGCGAATCCGAATCAAGCGCGTCGAACGGGAACAGATCGGCCTCGACGCCGAGTTCGTCCGCAACACCTTGAAGCCGTTCACGATTCCTTCCGGCAAGCTGGAGGCGCCAGCCCGAATCAGCGAACAGGCGCGCCGTCGCCCGCGCGATCCCCGAGGTCGCCCCCACGATCAACATCGTCGGCATGTGCCCTCACTTTCCTGTCTTGTCGGCAGGTTGGAAGAAAAAAGAGGCCGGGTCCGTCTGATAACTTCTCATTGTCAATTCAATCCGATTTATCCGTTTGTATCCCCACTGCGGGAAGCGTAAACCTACATTCAACGAACAACAACACTTCTCTGGAGGTTCATCATGGATATGCAGTCCAAGCTCGCCCTGCTCACCGTCGCCTTTCTGCTCGTCAGCTTCGTTCGCGGTTATTGCGCCATGAAGGAAATGTAAAAAACTTCACAAACCGATTGTACGGAGAAACGCCATGCTCATGCAGTCCAGCATCGCCTTTATGCCCGTCGCCTTCATCCTGACTTGCAGTCTCATCCGCGCGATGAGGGACCTCTAAGAGTCAACGCACAAACCGTACAAGGAGTTTTACAATGCTTATGCAGTCCGCCCTCGTTCTCTTCACCGTCTCCGTTCTCCTTTCCGTCAGCCTCTACAAGGCCGTCAAGGACATGTAACAGAACCTCGCGGCGCGCTGCAAGGCTTCCGGGAGGCACCCGATGCTCACTCAGTACGTCCTTGTTCTTCTCGTCACGGGCCTCATCCTTCTCGCCACCGTCACCCGCATTCTGCGGCACGGTTAACCCCTTCAGCCATAAGGAACCGAACCATGATCATCCAGTCCGTTCTCGTCCTCGTCGCCACCGTCGCCCTCTTCGCCTGCAATCTCGCCCGCGTCCGCAACATGTAATCCCGCTCAGGAGGTCGTTATGGATATGCACACCCGTTTTCTGCTGCTGGTCTTCGCCGTCGCTACGGTCAGCTTCCTGCGCTGCTACTTTGAGCTGAAGAAGGAACTCTAATGTATCGAACACCAACGACACGGCCAAGGCATTAAGGCTGTCCGCACCGGACAGCCTTTTTTTGCGCCCGGCGTCCGGCAGGCCGCGCGCCGGACGGAAGCGCAGTGCGGACGCCATCGTGCGCCGGGTCGGGACGATCCGGTTTCCGCTCCACGAGCGGCCCGCGGAAGACGCCATCGTGCGCCGGACCATGACGGGAGGCCGCGCGTTGGGCGGAGGAAAAAAGCGACCGTCGCGACGACCGCTCCTCACGGGAGGCCGCGCGCGTTGGGCGGAGTCAATATCGCCATGCCGGGCGAGGAAGTGCCCACGGGAGGCCGCACGTTGGGCGGAGGCGCACGGGGGACGGCGAAAACCGGACGGGCGTCCGGGAGGCCGCATGCGCCGGGCGGAGAACGCGGGGCCGGGAACATTGTGCGTTTATTCACCGCAACCATCCGTCATTCATGAGAAACTGAAAAGCTGCGTTTGTCGATCCGATACGTTTTATCCGTTTGTGTTTTCTTCGGGGGGCGTGCTAGACAAACAATACGGACGTTCCACACCATTCCCATTCCGCGAGGAGAAGACCTATGCGTTCCCAAACAGCAGTCAGCAACGGATACCATCTGCAACTCATGAACGGCGTACTGTTCGTCATCCTTTTCGCAAGCGCCGCGTACCAGCTTTCGCAGTGGCATTACATCTCTCTGCTCGGGATAAGCCCTCTCATCGTGGGCATCGTCCTCGGCATGGTGTACGGCAACACGCTGCGGCTGCACCTTCCCGTGTACTGGCTCCCCGGAATCCTCTTTTCATCAAAGGTGCTGCTTCGCGTCGCCATCGTGCTGTACGGCTTCCGCCTCACCTTTCAGGACCTGATGCTGGTCGGCTTCAACGGTCTTGCCATCAGTTCCGTCATGCTCACCAGTACGTTCGTCGGCGGAACGTGGCTCGGGATCAAGGTGTTCGGGCTTCCCCGGCGTCTGGCCCTGCTCACCGCGGCGGGCAGTTCGGTCTGCGGCGCGGCCGCCGTCCTCGCCACGGAACCCGTGGTCGGCGGCGAATCCCACGAGAGCAGCATCGCCGTGGGCACGGTCGTGGTCTTCGGCACAATCGCCATGTTCGTCTACCCCTTCCTGTTCAGTCACGGCTTCCTCGACATGACGGAACAGGCCTACGGCATGTTCGTGGGCGGGACGCTGCACGAAGTGGCCCACGCGGTCGCCGCCGGGCAGGCCGTCTCCGTGGACGCGGGCAACACCGCCGTCATCGTCAAGATGATCCGCGTGATCATGATCGCCCCCCTGCTCATCTGCCTCGGCTTCTGGCTGAACCGCTTCCCCGAAGAACAGCCGCAGGAAGAAAGCCGCGTGCGCTCTTACGGCACCTACAATTTCAGCAATTTCCCGTGGTTCGCCATCCTGTTCGTGGTCTGCATCGGCATCAACTCCCTCGGCGTCATCCCCAAGCAGGCCGTGAGCATGATCAACTCGCTCGACATCTTCATGCTGACGATGGCCATGTGCGCCCTCGGCATGGAAACCAGCCTCGAAAAGGTCCGCATGGTCGGCCCCAAGCCCTTCCTCCTCGCGGGCGTGCTCGCCCTGTGGCTCATCGGCGGCGGCTACTTCGTGACCCGGTTCATCCTGTCCCTCAGCCTGTAAGGTCCCGGGAGGCGGACCTCATCCGGGACCGGCCTCCCCCAACCCTGTAACCGCGCCTCAGGAGGCATCTCATGGAAATGCAAGTCAAGTTCGCCATGCTCAGCCTTATGACCCTCATCGTCGGCCTCATGCGCGGTTATCTGGCGACCAAGGGGTTTTAGGACACGCACTCGGGGGGAGAACCCTGAAGGCGCGTCTCGCGCCTCCTCCCCCCTCCGGGCCCACGGCGAAAGCCTTCCGGCCCGGAAAATGCAAAAAGACGGTGTTTCCCGCACCGTCTTTTTGCGCGTCTATGGAAAGGGGTCCCGGCGGGCCCCTCCCGGCGCTCTTGCGCCGCCTTCGCCCGGAACCGCGCCGCAGCGGCTCCGGTTCAACCGCAATCCGAGGAAGAGGCATGAAATCGTTCCTGATCGGGAGCACGCGCGACATTCGTCTGAAACCGTTTCTGCTGGCGGGGACCAGCGTTCTCGTCATGGGCATGGTGGCGACGGCGGGCCTCTGGCGGCAGCCGGACCTGATTTTTCCCGAGCTGGCGGCGCTGGCGTTCGGGGCGTGGGCGATGCCCGCGCGTCCGTGGATGGCCTCGACGCTGCACATGTGGCTGTCCCCGACGCTGGCGGCGCTCACGGGCGCGCTGGTGCAGATGTACGTCCCGCTGCCTTTCGTGCCGCGCCTGCTCATCGCGTTCGTCTGCGTCGTCGCGGAGTTGTGGCTGCTGCGTTCGGCGCTGCTGCCCTCGATCTCGGCGGCGATCCTGCCCATCGTGACGGGGACGGCGAACTGGTCCTATCCGCTGGCGGTCTGCGCCCTGATGGGCATCGTGGCCTTCGGGTGCCGTCTTCTGGACCTTTCGGGGCACGGCAACTACGCCCGGCTCCGGCCCGCGCCCCGGAGCCGGGCCACCCTGACGGGCGTGCGGGTGAGCCTGACGCGCTGGAGCAAGATTTTCCTGCTGGTGATCATGGTGGCGACGTTGGCGGGGCTTTCGGGCTGGACCTTCTGCATCGCGCCGCCGCTCATCGTGGCCTGCATCGAGTTCGTGAATCCGGGCGCGAAGCTCCAGCGGCGTCCGGGGAGCCTGTTCGCGCTGATGGTGATCGCGGCGTCCGTCGGGACGCTGGCGGCCCTGTTCGCGCATCGCGGCTTCTACCCGCTCTGGTTCGCGGCGGGCATGGCGACCGTGGCGGTCTATCTGCTCTACTGGCTCCTCGACCTCCCCTGCCCGCCCGCGCTCGCGCTCGCCGTCCTCCCCACCATCGTCCCGCCCCACGTCCTGCCCCTCTATCCCTTCGAGATCGTCCTCGGCTGCACCGCGTTTTTCGCGGCAGGGAAATATTTGTTCAGGGGAGAATGACGATTGGGGGAAGGGAGGGGAA
>CABKMN010000161.1 GCA_902373525.1 uncultured Bilophila sp.
GGGTTTGGGGAAGGGGAGGAGAACCTTTTCTGGAGAAAAGGTTCTCCTCCCCTTCCCCACTCTTCCTCTACTTCACAAACAGCATCTCCTGATAGCTCGGGAGAGGCCAGAGGTCTTCGGGAACGATGGTTTCAAGATGATCGGCGAGGGCGCGGACGGCGTTCATGGCCGGGATGACCACGGTGCACTTGTGGTGCGCCTCCTGCACGATGTCTTCGATGGGCATATCGACGTTGGCTTCGAGATGCTCAAGCGCCTCGCGAAGCCCGCGCAGCGTGTCGTCGATGTCGTCGAGAAGCACGGTGTCGGGCTCGCGGTTCAGCGCGCGCATGTCGAGGCAGGCCCGAAGCAGTTCCTGCTGGAACCGCAGTCCGGCGGGATAGATGATCGTCCGGCCCATGCGGATGACGAGATTCGCCTCGGCGCGGATGGTCTTGCAATACTGCTCGATGTAGATTTCCTGACGCGCCTTGAGCTCCTGACGGGAAAGCACCTTGAAGCGGCCGTAAAGGTCCACGACGTCGGGGCTGGT
Source organism: uncultured Bilophila sp. (assembly GCA_902373525.1). Classification (GTDB taxonomy): domain Bacteria; phylum Desulfobacterota; class Desulfovibrionia; order Desulfovibrionales; family Desulfovibrionaceae; genus Bilophila. The sequence goes on from CABKMN010000161.1 coordinate 533, forward strand.
GTACACCATCAGCGCTTCGGGCGTCGTGCGGTAGTTGGGCAGCCCGCGGCGTTCCGCTTCCTGATGCCAGATTTCCGAATAGCCGTCGCCGTTGAAGATGACCGCGCTGTGATCCTCCACAATCTCCTGAATGAGCTTGCCCACGGCGGCGTGCAGCTTCTCGGGATCGCCCCCGGAGAGCTTTTCGAGGCGCGTGGCGGCGTAATCCAGCGAATCGGCCATCATGGTGTTCAGGGCCGTCTGGGAGGCCGAGGCGGGCATGCTGGAGCCGAGCGCGCGGAACTCGAACCGGTTGCCGGTGAAGGCGAAGGGGCTGGTGCGGTTGCGGTCGCCGGGATCGGCGGGCAACGGCGGCAGGGTGTCCACGCCCACGCTCATGAGACGCTTGCCCTTGGAGCCCTTCACCTGCCCGACGCGGAACTGTTCCAGCACGTCGGTCAACTGATCGCCGAGGAACATGGACATGATCGCCGGCGGGGCCTCGTTCGCGCCGAGACGGTGATCGTTGGACGCGGCGGCGGCGGTGGCCCGGAGGAGTCCGCCGAACTTGTGCAGGGCGCGGATCGCGGACACGAGGAACACAAGGAACATCGCGTTTTCATGCGGCGTTTCGCCGGGATCGAACAGGCTGCCCACTTCGGCGTTGCCGATGGAATAGTTCAGATGCTTGCCCGAGCCGTTGATCCCGCTGAACGGCTTTTCGTGCAGCAGGCAATGCAGGCCGTGCTTTTTGGCGACCTTTTTCAGCACGGTCATCATGAGCTGGTTGTGGTCGATGGCGAGGTTGCCCGTCTCGAACACGGGAGCGATTTCGTACTGGCTGGGAGCCACTTCGTTGTGGTGCGTGCGGACCGGCACGCCGAGCTTGTACAGTTCGCGTTCCGCCTCCGTGATGCAGCTCATGACCCGGCGCGGCATGACGCCGTAATACTGGTCCTCGAATTCCTGTCCCTTCGCGGGTTTGGCGCCGAACAGCGTGCGCCCGGCGGTGAGCAGGTCGGGACGGCCGAACACGAAGTTCCGGTCGATGAGGAAAAATTCCTGTTCCAGCCCGGAGTAGGAAATGACGGGCAGGCTGGTTTTCTTGCCGAACAGCCTGAGGATGCGGCTGGCCTGTTTGTTGAGGGCCTGATTGGAACGCAGAAGCGGGGTCTTGCGGTCGAGCGCCACGCCCGTCCACGACAGGAAGGCCGTGGGAATGCACAGGACGATGCCGCTGCTGTTCTCCATGAGATAGGCGGGGCTGGTGACGTCCCACGCAGTATAGCCGCGCGCCTCGAAGGTGCTTCTCAGGCCGCCGGAGGGGAAGCTGGAGCCGTCGGCTTCGCCCTGACTCAACATCTTGCCGCTGAATTCCGTGATCACGCCGCCGTTGCCGTCGGGAGACAGGAACCCGTCGTGCTTTTCGGCGGAGTGGCCGGTCAGGGGATAGAAGACGTGGGTGAAATGGGTCGCGCCCTTTTCGATGGCCCAGTCCTTCATGGTGGAAGCCACGATGTCCGCCAGCGAAGGATCGAGCTGCACCCCCTGTTCGATGGTCTTGCGCAGGGATTTGTAGACGATCCTCGGCAGGCGCTCCTTCATCACCTTGTCGCTGAACACGTTGCTGCCGTAGATTTCGGTCGGCTTGGTGTCGGCGTAATTCAGGGGAGCGAGGTCCGGCTTGTAGCTGGTGATGGCTCTGATGGCATTGCTGCGGGCATTGCTTCCGCTCATGCGTCTATACTCCTTGGAGAGAATTGCTGTTTCAACGGCATGGGTGCTTATACTCCAAGTGCCGCCCTAACGGAAGGGGCGACGACGCCCTTTCCCGGCGTTATTGATTGCGGGCGGGGTGCAGGTTTCTCTTTACGAACTCAGTGTTCTTGGGTATATGAGGAAACTCTACACCAGTTTGAGTCCGGCTTTCCCCGCGCGGACAAGCCGCCAGGAGGTAGTTTCTTGGAACAGAAGGACATCGAATATTTTCGTACGCTCCTCAACAATATGCTTGAAGAGGCGCAGCACAAGGGAGATTCCACGCTGGAGGACCTGACCGACAGCAACGAACTCTTCGCCGACCCCGCCGATCGAGCTTCCGCGGAATCCGACCGCGCCTTCACGTTGCGCATCCGCGACCGTGAACGCCGCCTGATCCGCAAGATTCAGGCCGCCATCCAGCGTCTGGACGACGGAACGTACGGAATCTGCGAAGACTGCGGTGAAGAAATCAGCATTCCCCGCCTCAAGGCCCGGCCTGTGACGAAACTTTGCATCAACTGCAAGGCCCGTCAGGAAGAAGGGGAATCCATCCGGGGCGAATAATTCAGCCGGCCCGCCGAAGTTTCCCCTCCGGCGGGCTTCCCATCCGAGGGCGGCCTCCGCCCATCCCTCACGATCTCACGAGGCATTGCATGGACTGCCATGTGTTCCGCCGCCTGTGCGACGAGCTTGCGCCCGCGCTCATGGGGTGCCGGATCGAAAAAATCCATCAGCCGAGCCGGGACGTGACCTTGTTCACGCTCTACGGAGGAGCCGGAAAACGCTTCCTCTTCCTCCGCGCCGGTCGCAAGGCCCCATTCCTGTTCCTCTCCGCCCACAAGATTCCCGTCGGCAGCGCGCCGCCGGCCGAAACCATGCGTCTGCGCAAATACCTGTCGGACCGCCGCGTCGTCGACGTGCTCGTCGACTGGGTAGGCCGCCGTCTCCACCTGCGCGTGAACGGCGACGCCGAGTGCTGGCTGTGTCTTGACCTGCGCGAGGGGCCGTCCCTGCTCTTCGCCGCGCCGCCCGAGCCGGAAACGCCCGCATGGCCCGATCCCGCCCGCTGGGCGGAAGCCTGCGCGGGCGACGGCTGGCGCGACTGGCCCGTGCTCACCCCGCCGCTGCGCCGCACGCTTCCCCTGCTGCCGCCCGACGAGCAGGCCGCCCTGCTGCTGGACCTCGAAGCCGGAGGCGGGGACCTGTTCCTCTACGAGAACGCCGCCGGGGACCGCGAACTGTCGGCGTGGCCCCTGCCGCCCGAGCGCCGACGGAACGCCGACGGGACATCCCGCGAGGAGCTGATCGTCGAAGACCCGCTCCGGGCCTGCGCCGCCGCCGGAGAAGCGCAGGTCCTGCGCGGCATCGCCGCCCTGTCCCGCGCCGAAGCCGCCAAACCGCATCTCGCCGAGGCCAACCGTCTGCGCAAGCTCCTGCTCAAGCTGGAGACGGAAAAGGAACGGCTCGGCAGGATGGTGGCCGGTCAGGAATCCGCCCGCCTGCTCCAGTCGCAGTTGTACCGTTTTTCGGCGGAGGAGAAGCGCGCCTCCGTCACGCTGGACGGCCCCGAAGGCCCCATCGATCTGTCCCTCGATCCGAAGCTGACCGTACGCGAAAACATGGCCTCCCTGTTCCACAAGGCCAGCCGCGGCAAGCGCGGACTCGCCATGCTGGAAGGCCGTTTCGAGGCCGTGCGGGCCGATCTGGATCGCGCCGAACAGGCCGGGCTCATGGCGCAGGCCGCGACCGCCGCGCCGACGCCCGTCGGATCGCCCTCCCCCGCCGCGCCGCAGTTCCGCGCGCCCGAGCTGCCCAAAAACGTACAGCCCTTCCGAAGCAGCGACGGGTTTCTCCTGCTCCGGGGCCGCGACGCCAAGGGCAACGCGCAGCTTCTCAAGCTCGCCGCGCCGCACGATCTCTGGATGCACACCGGCGGCGGCCCGGGCGCGCACGTGCTCATCCGCCGCGATCACGCCGCGCAGGAGATTCCCTCGCGGACGCTCGCCGAGGCCGCCACGCTCTCGGTGCTCAAAAGCTGGCGCAAGGACGAAGTGCAGGTGGACGTGATCGCCGCGCTCGCCAAGTTCGTCCATCCCATCCGGGGCGCGCGGCCCGGCACCGTCCGCATCGACCGCATGGAGCCCGCCATCATCATTACGCCCGATCCCTCGCTGGAGGAGCGGTTGGCGTTGTAGAAAAAGAGAAAGAGGAATCGGGGGAAGGGAGGGGGAAACGTTCTGGAGAACGTTTCCCCCTCCCTTCCCCCGTACCC
>CABKMN010000162.1 GCA_902373525.1 uncultured Bilophila sp.
GGGGAGGGGAGAGGGGACCTTTCTCCAGAAAGGTCCCCTCTCCCCTCCCCCGATTTTTCTATTGTTTCTCCGGCAACGGGCCGCGGGGCAGGAAGCGCCACGTGTCGCGGAGTTCCATGGCGGCCTCGTTGATGAAGGGGATGTCGTTGTAATAGAGCGCGCCGATGGGCACGTCGTAGCGTTCCTGAGCGGCGGCAAAATCCTGATGGAGCTTGCTGTGGGGCACCCAGAGCGGCGTGATGACCCAGAGCAGCAGCCAGATCGTGAACATGCAGAGAAGCAGCTTCACATAGCCGGGAAGGGGGCGTTTGGACATGGCGGATTCCTAGAGGGTAGGCGTTTGTCGGGACGGTGCGTTCCGGCGTGGGGCCGCTTGGAAGAAGAGGTGGAATCGCCGGGCGATCCCACCTCCGGGGGGATTGCGGCGCACCCGGCAACCGGATGCGCCGATAAGGCCGTTAAATCTTCGCCGTGATTTCGGGGAAGACGAGGTAGAACATCACATACGCCATGGCGAGGGTCAGGGCCAGGTTGAAGGACTGACCGCAGACGTACAGGATGAGGGGCTTGCCGCCCTTGAAGTAGGGGGCGAGTTCACGGAAGTTGGTGCTCAGGCCGATAGCGGTAAAGGCGAGCACGAAGAACCATGTACGGATGCCGCTTTCGAAACCCTTGATGACGCCCTGGTTGATGAGGGCGGTGCCGAGGTCGGGGCCGAGGTTGGCGCTGTACATGGAGAAGATGATGGAGGCGGCGAGGAAGCCGAGGACGAACTTGGGGAACCGGTGCCAGATTTCCATCAGGCTGGTTTCGCGGCCCACGGTCTTGTCGACGCTGGTGCACCAGTAGACGGCGATGCCGAAGGCGGTCACGCCGATGAGCACGTTCTGGATCATCTTGATGGTGGCGGCGACGTACATGGCCTTGGGTCCGAGCAGCGCGCCCGCGGCGGCCACGGCGCCGGTGGAGTCGACGGTACCGCCGATCCAGGCGCCGCCGAGCACTTCGGGAAGGCCGAGGGCCTTGATGAGGGCGGGCATGGCGACCATCATGATGGCGGTGAAGGTCATGGACAGACCGAGGGCCAGCGTCAGTTCTTCCTTCTTGGCGCGGCAGGCGGCAGCGGCGGCGATGGCGGCGGACGTACCGCACACGGACATGTCGGAAGAAATGGTGATGTTCAGGGTGGCGGAAGGCATCTTGAGGACCTTCTGGCCGAAGATGAAGGTCGTGATGAGCACGATGGGGGTCACGACCCAGGCCACGAAGATGCCGGGGGTGCCGATGGCGACGATCTTGTCGAACAGGATTTCCGCGCCGAGGAGCACGAGGCCCGTCTTGATGTAGTATTCCACCTGAAGGGCGGGCTTCATCCACTGCGGCGTGCCGATGGTGTTGGCGATGATCATGCCGAAGATGATGCCCCAGGGTTCCACGCCGACGCCGTAGTAGGCCATGGTGGACTGCTTGCCGAGGATCATGGCGATCACCACGACGACGAACAGGCCTACGAAGCCGATGAGGAACTTGGGCACGTTCTGGCCCATGACGAAGATGCCGATGCCGAAGAACACGGCGAAGGCGACCATCAGCAGGGGCAGGGTGGTGAAGAGGTTCATGGGCTTCGCCTTGGCGGAAGCCTTGGAGGCTTCGGACTTGGCCTTGGTCCAGTCCTTGATGGCGGCTTCGGCGGCGATGTTCAGGTCCGCGTCCTTATAGCCCGCGTCGGCGGCGAGCTTTTCGGCGGCCTGAGCGGCGGCGAAAGCGGTTTCGGCCTTCGCCTTGGCGGCTTCGGCCTTTTCCTTGTTGGCGGCGTTCTTGGCGTCAACGGATTCCTGGCTGACGAACATGGACGAAACGGGGTTGTTCGTCCACTTGCCGGGAGTGGCGATGAACGTCTGAATCTGCTTCGCGATGGGAAGATTCTTGCCCACGACGGCCTTCTTGGCCTCCTGAGCCTGAATATACGCAATGGTCTTGAACGGAGCCTTTTCGGATTCCACCTTCATGATCGCGTTGGACTTGTCGATGGTTTCCTTGTAGCTGGCGGGGGCACCGTTGATGAAGATGCATACCGCCGCGAAAAGAAGGATGAAACCAAGCCAGATGGCCCAGTAGTCTTCCTTCTTCCAGAGGTCGGACCAATGCGATTGAGCTCGGTCGATGACCACGTTGCTGTCTTGATTTGCCATAACAGTCTCCTCCTGACTTCGGGCATGCGCGGGAAGCCACATCTGTTTTGGTGAAAAAGTTCACCGATTCCTCTGCCGGAGAGCGGTTCGCGGAAGTTACGGCTCCGCGAACCGGACGCCTTTAATGTGATTAATAACAGGACTCACCCCTTTGTCAACAGAATTTTGAATGTAATAGCAGGTTATTGGCGCTCGTGGGGGAAATAGGACGAAGATATCCCGTAGATAGGGAAAAAACGACTGTGCATTCAATCAGTGACCGTCTTCTTTGCGATAAGTTGGACAAAACGGAGCGGACTTGGAACGGGATCGTGCCGTGCTCTCAAGAGATATGGGATGCGATGCCGACGAGGCGCACCCGCTGCCGGACGACGGGAGGGGGACACCTGAAGCGGAGTCCATTCTTTTTGGGGAGTTCCCGAGGTCGGACCACCTGTCGCACGGTCTCCGTGGGACCCCGCAGGAGGGCGCGGCGCAGGCGTTGAAACGGAAAAATCGAACAATCGGTCGGCGTTCCTGTCGACAATCAACGGAAATGTTTTTTCTTTCCGCCCCAGCCCGGTTTTCCGGTCGGTTCCGCACCGCATTCTTTTGTATTTCGTACAATACGTCATACCGCAGCCGTATGATGGCGTTCGGGGACGTATACGGCGGATGTACGGGCGTCACAGGGAAACGGAGGTATGGCCGTAAAGACTCCAGCGTACGAAAGGAGGCCCGTAAAAGGGCCTCCCGAAGCCGTAACGGAAACCGTACGGCGCACCGTATCGATTCTGTGACTGTTTCCCCAGCCGTGTCCACCATCGGCACGATGCGGCATGCCGTGCCTTCTCCGATCCGGGAGCGTGCGGAAACGGGGCCCGAACGGCCTGTTTTCTGCGTGCGGCGCCTCTTCGGAAACGGTTTGTTACCAGACGTTGTGATGTACTTTCGTTTCGTCGTAGCGTTCCTTGCGGACGAACGGCGCGTCGGAATGTCCGATGATGGCGAGGCCGAGAGGAGAGACGTTTTCGGGAAGTCCAAACAGCTCGCAAAACGCCTTTTCGCGGTCGTGGGACGTGTGGATGCCGCACCAGAGGGACGCCAGCTCCTTGGCGCGGGCCGCAAGCAGCAGGTTCTGCATGGCGGCGGAGCAGTCCTGCACCCAATAGGGGCCGTAATGCGCGGAAGACGTATCGCCGCAGACCAGAATGGCGAGCGGGGCCTGTTTGATGATGCCCGCATAGGGATGGATGTCCGCAATCGTGTCCAGCAGCCCGCGGTCGGTGATGACCACGAAGCGCCACGGCTGGATGCCCCCGGCGGTAGGCGCGGACATGGCGGCCTCGAGCAGCTCCCTGACGGTTGCCTCGTCCACGGGTTCGGCGTTATACTGACGGATACTGCGCCGCGTGTGGAGAACGTCAAAAGCGTCCATAGGATTCTCCTGTTGTGATTGTGGGGTCTGTTCAGCATACCCAATCCCTTCCCGTTCCACCAGAGCCGATTGTGCCGCCGTCCCCGCCGCCGGGGCTCCCCGGAGGGACTGCGGGGCGGCGTTTCGTTGCTTTTCCGTCGGGAGCGGGGGTTGTCACTGCGTTGCCATGTGTGTATTCTTTCCGGTCTGGACGAAGAAACGAAGGATGCTGTTTCGGCGGCGTCTGTGCCCGGATAAATTGGTTTGAGGGCGTTTTTCCTTTCCCTTTTTTGCGATAGCGTGTTTTGAAGGAGTTTCTATGGCTGGTTTGCCAGGTCCCGGAGATCGTATTGAAGCCCGATGCACTCGTTGTAATGACATTACCGGGCATGTCATTGTCGCCTTGGTCGGCGGAGAAATCGTCAAGGTGGAATGCCGCGCCTGCGGCAGCGTGCACAAGTACTACCCGCCTGCGGCCCCCAAGGAAGCGAAGGGCAAGACGTCCGTCTGTCGCGTGAAGGCCGGAGAGGCCCGCAAGGAGGCCGTGAACGCCTTCAAGCCCACGGCCACGCCTTCGAGCGCCGCGACTTCCCCCGCCGCCCTGTCCCGCGCGGCGGCCAAGGCGCAGAAAGCCGCCGAGGATATGGAGCAGAACTGGCAGCGCACCATGAACCAGACCGCCGCCTCCGCCCGTCCCTACGCCATGAACGAAGCCTTCGCCGTCGGTGACGTCGTCGATCATCCCAAGTTCGGAAGCGGCGTCGTGCAGGAAGTTTTTCCCCCGGACAAGATGCAGATACTCTTCCGCGACGGCGCGAAGATGCTGCGCTGTTCCTGTTAGTCGGGATTGATTTGAGAAGAGTGGGGAAGGGGGAGGGAACCTTTCTGAAGAAAGGTTCCCTCCCCCTTCCCCAAACC
>CABKMN010000163.1 GCA_902373525.1 uncultured Bilophila sp.
GGGTTTGGGGAGGGGGAGGAGAAACTTTCCTCAGAAAGTTTCTCCTTCCCCTCCCCAATTTTCTCCCTAAACTTCGGTAATAACCGGCACGACCACGGGATCGCGGCCTACGACCTTGCGGAAGAAACTGCGGAGAGAGGAACGGATGCGGTCCCCGAGACGCGGGATGCCGAGGCGCGGGGACGTCTCCAGATGGTCGAGCACGAGACACTTGGCGTCTTCAAGAAGATGGCTGAACTGCTGCTCGAACACGAAGCCCTTGGAAATCATGTCCGGCCCGTGAATGACCTCGCCGGTCTCCTCGTCCAGGACGAGTACGACGACCACCACGCCGTCGCCGCCGAGAAGCTGGCGCTCGCGCAGAACCAGATTGCCCACGTCGCCCACACCCTTGCCGTCCACGAGGATGGAACCGGCGGGAATCTTTTCCTCAAGCCGGATGGCGTCGGGAAGCAGGGTCAACGGCTCGCCGTCGTCAAGGATCAGCGTGCGTTCGGGCGCAATGCCCCACGCGCGGGCCAGATCGCGGTGCTGGATGAGATGGCGGTATTCGCCGTGAATGGGCACGAAAAACTTCGGACGCACCGCTTCCAGCATCGTCCGCAGCTCGTCGCGCCGGCCATGCCCGGAAACATGTACCGGACGCGTCCCGTCGTGGCAGACGTTCGCCCCCATGCGGTACATCTGGTTGATGAGCCGGTTGACCGCGCGGGCGTTGCCGGGGATGACGCGCGACGACATGATCACCGTGTCGCCTTCCATGATGGACAGTTGGCGGTGCTCGCCGGACGCGATGCGGGAAAGCGCCGAAAGCGGCTCGCCCTGCGATCCGGTGGCGATGACCACCATGCGCTCGGGCGCGACTTCGGGGATGGTCTGGTCCGTGAACAGCTCCGGCGGCATGCGCATGAAGCCGAGATCGCGGGCGCGCTCAATGTTGTTCACCAGACTGCGGCCGCTGACCACCACCACGCGGTCGAATTCGCGGGCCATGTCGAACACCATCTGGATGCGTTCGATGTGGCTCGAAAACAGCGTGATGACGATGCGGCCCTCCGCCTCGGAAAAAATGTCGTGGAACGTTTCCCGGACCACCTTCTCGGACGCCGTATGCCCTTCGCTCTCCGCGTTGGTGGAGTCGGAAAGCAGCAGCCGGACGCCCTCGGCACCCGCGAAACGACGCAGGGCGGGCAGGTCCGTGCCTACGCCGTCGGAAGGGAATTCGTCGATCTTGAAGTCGCCGGTGTGCACGACCTTGCCCACGGGCGTATCCACCGCGAGGGCGTATCCCTGCGGGATGGAGTGGCTCACGGGAATGAAGTGGAAACGCAGGCTGCCGAGCAGCAGATCGTGCTCCGGCGTCACGGTGATGAGTTCGGCCCTGTCGAGCAGGCCGCGCTCGCGGAGCTTGTGCTCCACAAGGGCCAGCGTCAGGGGGGAACCGTAGACTTTCAGTCCCTTGACGAAGGAAACCAGCCACGGCACGGCGCCGATATGGTCTTCGTGCCCGTGCGTGAGGACCACGCCGAGCAGCCGGTCCCGCTGGCGCAGGATGGGGTCCAGCGGCGGGATGACCACATCCACGCCGAGTTGCTGATCATCGGGAAACATGATCCCGCAATCGACGAGAACACACCCTTCGGGCGTGTTCCACATCTGGCAGTTCATGCCTATTTCACCAAAGCCCCCCAGGGGCGTGATGGTCAAAAATGTATCCGTCATTATGCTCTCTGTTCGTAGGTTGTTCGCCAAGTTTACCCGAAGCCCCGTCATTCCACAAGCCGTTATCTGGGAACGCAAGGACAGGAAAAGGCGAAAAAGGAAGGAGAATCCGGCAATGAACGAAATGTGCCGATCTCCCCGCAGCAGCCATGCGGACGCAAGCGGACACAAACGCCAAAAGGCCGGGGTTTCCCCCGGCCTGAAAGAACCTGATGGCGCAAAAGCCGTTCGGCTTAACGCTTCGAATACTGGTAGCGGGCACGAGCGGCGCGCTGACCGTACTTTTTACGTTCCTTCTTGCGAGCGTCACGGGTCAGGAACCCGGCGCGCTTCAGAACGCCGCGCAGAGCGGGATCAACACTCAGCAGAGCACGGGAAATCCCGTGACGGACAGCTTCGGCCTGACCGGTCACGCCGCCGCCGCAGACGTTGACCTTCACGTCGAACTTGTCCACGAGCTTGGTGAGGACCAGGGGCTGGCGGATGATCATCTGGAGGGTCTTGCGGGGGAAGTACTCTTCCACTTTGCGACCGTTGACTTCGATGTTGCCGGTACCGGCATAGAGACGGGTGCGCGCCGTAGCGTTTTTGCGGCGGCCCGTGCCGTAATCAAACTCAGACATGATTGACTCCTGGCCTCGTTAGTACGGGAAGGACAGCGGCTTGGGGCCCTGGGCGGTATGCGGATGGTTGGGACCGGCATACACCTTGAGCTTCTTAAGCATGGCACGACCCAGACGATTCTTGGGAAGCATACCACGGACGGCGTGCACGAGCACGTCGGCGGGCTTCTCAGCAAGGAGCTTGTCCAGCGTAATCTCACGCAGACCGCCCACATAGCCGGAATGATGGTAATACTTTTTCTTTTCCAGCTTGGCGCCGGTGACCTTGATCTTTTCGCAATTGACAACGACGATAACGTCGCCATTGTCCATGTGCGGAGCAAATTCGGGCTTGTGCTTGCCGCGGAGGCGATGGGCAATTTGGGCAGCCAGACGGCCGAGAACCTGATTGTCCGCATCCACGACAAACCACTGATGGTCGATATGCTCCGGAGTGGGGCTAAACGTCTTCATGCTGAAGCGTCTCCTCTGCTAAAACTTGTGGAACGAAATGTATAAAATGCCAGAGCAGGCTTGTCAAGCGACAAAACCGTTTCCTTCTGCGCTCGGCAGAACAGAACCGCTGCTGGGCTCACCCCGGCATCGATTCTCATAACGAGGCGTTTTTCCGCGAAAACGCCCTAAAAACCACCCGGCGGCCGCCTTGCGCCTTCGTGAGGGAAGGGGAAAGGGGCGGGTGCCTCCGGCACCTCCGGACCTGTTCGGAGCCTTGAATTCAGCGCGGCCAGCGCCTACCATGCGAGTAACGGATCACAAGGGGGAAGCCGATGTCCGCAATCCGAAAAAGCCTTTTGCAGCTGATGTTTTCCGGTTCGTACATGCGCCGCTGGAACGACAAGCTGCGTCCCGTGGAACTCTACGAAATAGACAAGCAGGCGCACAAGATGATCGTCGCCTGGATGCTCACGCTCTTGAACAGTGGTGGGTATTCTGCCCCAGAACGGCTCAAATTGCAACAGGAAGTTATAGAAAAAGGTCTGTTCGACTACTTTTACCGTCTGGTCACGACCGACATCAAGCCGCCCGTGTTCTATCGCATCTGTGAAAACGGGAAGGATTATGCGGAACTGACGGAATGGGTCCTCAAGGAACTGCGCCCCGCCCTCGGCGAAACGGACGAAGGATTCCGGGAACGGCTGGCGGCCTACCACCGGAACCGCGACCGCTCCGGGCTCGCGGATCGCATCCTCGCGGCGGCGCACCACTACGCGTCGGGATGGGAGTACAACATCATCAAGCCCTTCAACCGGTTCGACGAGGAGAACCAGTCCACCGCCGACTCCTTCATCGCGCGCCTCGAACGGACCGACATCAGGGGCGTGGGCGATCTCATTCAGGGGCACGCCTTTTTCAGCGATTCGCCCACGGCCTTCGGCCGGTTCGCCAAGCTGTGCGGGCAGCTCCGGTTCCAAATCCGCTGGGCCGACACGCCGCGCGTGCCCGAAACCTCGGTGCTCGGGCACATGTTCCTCGTCGCGGGGTACGCCTACCTGTTCAGCCTCACCCTCGGGGCCTGCCGCGCCCGGTGCGTCAACAACTTCTTCGCCGGGCTGTTCCACGATCTCCCGGAACTGCTCACGCGGGACATCATCACGCCGGTCAAGCGTTCGGTGAACCAGCTTCCCGGCCTCATCCGGGACTACGAGCTGCAAGAGCTGGAACGCCGGGTCTTCGGCCCCCTCCTCGAAGGCGGGCATGCCGAGCCGGTGGCCCGTCTGCGCTACTACCTCGGGCTGGAGGGCGAGGGCGTCGCCTCCGAGTTCGACGACACGCTCCGGGACGCCTCCGGCCTCGTGCGCCGCCTGCCTTCCTTCGAGGAGCTGCACGCGCAAGGCAACGACGACGCGCGGGACGCCAAGGACGGCACCCTGCTCAAGGTCTGCGACAACCTCGCCGCCTTCATCGAGGCGCACACGTCCGTCCGCACGGGCATCTCCTCCCCGAATCTTCAGGAGGCCATCGCCCGCATCCGCGCCGAGTTCCGGCACCGCTCGCTCGGCGGGCTGTCCCTCGGGACGATCATGGCGGATTTTGATTGAGGGAATTGGAGGGGGAGGGAGGACTTTCTGAAAAAGTCCTCCCTCCCCCTCCAAACCTCC
>CABKMN010000164.1 GCA_902373525.1 uncultured Bilophila sp.
GGGGGAGGAGAAACTTTCTGGAGAAAGTTTCTCCTCCCCCTCTCCAAACCTCTCCCCCTCCTCTTCAAAGACTTTCGACCTTATCGAATCCCTCTTTCTGTTTTTCCCTGTGGGCCGAAAAACGGGGCAGTCCGTTTTTTCTCATGCAACATGCCCGGTACGCTTTGTGATTCGCCGAAATCAAGAGAGAGAGAGAGAGAGAGCTCCGCTTCGGTAGCATCCCAACTCGGATACAGGGATGTCACAACCACAGGGGTATTCTACACACATGCGCTGGCATCGTCTCAGCGACGTGCGGCACATGCCTCCCCATGTGCACCAATCTGGTGCGAAACGGTACGGGAATAAGCACATTAATCAAATGAAAACAAAAAATTATTTTAAAAATCGCGTTTCCATACGAAGAAAGGGGCTTTTTCGCTCGGTAAACCCGACAACAGGGATTCGATAAGGTCGAAAGTCTTTGAAAGGATGGGGGGTGCAGGGGGGAAGGGAAACTTTCTTCAGAAAGTTTCCCTTCCCCCCTGCGTGCCTTTCATCCCTTTTCTACTTGTTATGTCCGTACAAACCACCGGCGAGAGCGCCGAGGCCGCCGCCGATGAGGGCGCCGGTCGTCCCGCTGCCGCCCGCGATGGCGCTGATGCCCGCTCCGAGGAGCGCACCGCCCGCAGCGCCGCTGAGGGCACCCTGCTGGGTCCTGTTCATATTCGTGCAGCCGACGGTCCCGAAGACCAGAGCGCCGATCAAAAGCACAGCCGAAAGTCGTTTCATGATGCTTCTCCTGTCGCCCCTTTCAGGCGGGGAAAGTCGTTACTTGTTGGCCGGAGCCATGAATTCGAACCAGAGCACGTCGAACACTTCGCGGTTCGCCTTGTCCGGATGCGCCGCATACCATGCGTCCAGTTTCTGCTGAATCTCGGACCAGTTGGAATTGCCGAAGGCCTTGACCCAAGCCTCGACGAACGGGGAAGGTTTCGTTCCCTGCTTTTCGGCGATCAACTGTTCGATGGCGATGATGTTGGACGCTCCATACAGAAACGCCAGCTTTTCGTTCTGCGAGGACTGCTGCCAGTGCTGCCCGGTCAGATCGGGTGCCGTAGACTTCGCCGCAAACGCGGGCAGAGCCAAGCCGCAAACGAGCACCGCCGCACAAATCACCTTGGTGAATCGAGCCATCATAAAGAAACCTCCTTTTCGCCGCATAACCTGCCGCGTGTTGCCGTAAGGGGAACACATTTGCCGGGCGGTTTCAACTAGAACTCCAAAGCCTCATACACGGAGAGAACGAAAAAGAAAAGAGGCCCCTAAGGACGATACGGAGGACGGCCTAACGGGAAGTGAGCTTTGCAAGCCGCTCGAACCGGCGATGGGTCAGATGGCAGATCGCCGCCGCCAGCGCGTCGCCCGTGTCCACGGCCCAGTCGGGCTTCACCCCGAGCACGCGCCCGACCATGAAGCTCACCTGCGCCTTGTCCGCGCCGCCGACGCCCACCAGCGATTTCTTGATCACCGAAGGCTCGTAGTCACGGACCGGCAGATCATGGGCCGCGCAAGCCGCGATGGCCGCGCCGCGCGCCTGCCCGAGCTTGAGGGCCGTGGCCGCGTTCTTGGCGGTGAACACCTGCTCTACGGAAGCCTCGTCCGGCCTGAGCCGCGCGAGCACCTGATGCAGCTCCTTGAAGATGAACCCGAGGCGGGACGCGAACTCGCCCGTGAGCGAAGGACGGATGACGCCGCAATCCACAAGCTGGAGCACGCCGGACGCTTCGCGCACCACACCCCATCCCGTATTGCGGGAACCGGGGTCGATGCCGATGACGGTGATGGGTTGCGACATGGCGAAAAAGGGGAAAAAGGAGGGAGAAGTCATTCCCGCCAAAGACGGAAAAGCCGTAACGGTTCCCCCGTCCCGACGGTCGAACGTCTTTGAAGAGGGGGAGCGTTGGAAGAGAGGGAAGGGACGTTCTGGAGAACGTCCCTTCCCCCCTGATCTTTTGTCAGCTCGACTAGTCTTCCAGTTGAGCCATGATGTCGTCGGAGATGTCGGCGTCGGAGTAGACGTTCTGGACATCGTCGTTGTCTTCGAGCAGTTCGATAAAGCGGAGGAGCTTGCGGGCGGTCTCAAGGTCGAGTTCCATCATGCTCTGAGGCACCTGATTGAGCTCGGCGGAGAGCATTTCCAGCCCGGCGGCTTCGAAGGCTTCGCGGACGGTGTTGAAGTCGCCCATCGCGGTCTGGATTTCCCACACGTCGCCTTCGTCGCGCAGGTCGTCGGCACCGGCTTCGAGCGCGGCTTCCATCAACTGATCTTCGGTGTACTTTTCCTTGGAGAACTGGATGACGCCCTTGCGTTCGAACTTCCAGCTCACGCAGCCGCTTTCGCCCATGGACCCGCCGCCCTTGCTCATCAGGTGACGGATTTCGGCCACGGTACGGTTGCGGTTGTCGGTAGCGGTTTCCACGATGACGGCGACGCCGCCGGGACCGTACCCTTCATAGTTGATTTCCATGATGTCGCCGCCAGCGTCCTGGCCGGTGCCCTTGCGGATGGCGGCTTCGATTTTATCCTTGGGGAGGTTGATCGCCTTGGCAGCGGCAATGGCCGCACGCAGGCGGGAATTACCGGCAGGATCGCCGCCGTTCTTGGCTGCGATGATGATTTCCTTGGCTGCCTTGGTAAATTCCTTACCCCGTTTGGCATCCTGGCGACCTTTACGGTGCTGGATGTTGGCCCATTTGCTGTGTCCAGACATTGAATCCTCCTGAATGTTTCTAGAGCAAATTACCTTTGAAGCGCTACGCTTCCTCAAAGGTTCATCCAGCCGAAAAACGCGGCTTCCGGCTGAATCCACGCCGCCCGTACGCGGCGTCAGAGCCTTTCAAAATTGCCCCCCGACAAGACCGGTCTCCGGCGATGCCGACAGCGGACCTCCCGCACGGCCTTGCCCTCGGGCAAAGAAGAGGGTCATAGCCGGGACCGTGCGAACAGTCAATCCCGATCGTCGCCGCCCTTGAAGCCGAGGCCCACAAAGAAGGTTTCCTTGCTTTCGGCGCGGGAACTCTGCGGTTTGAACGAGGTCACGCGGGCGAACCGGGGGCGCATCCCCTTGAGCAGTTCCCCGACATCCGGCCCCATGAAAATCTTGACCACGAAGCTGCCGCCCCTCACCAGATATTTTTCGGCGACGGCGAGCGCCTCCAGACACAGCTCAAGGGAACGGGCCTGATCGGTGAATTTCGTCCCGGTCGTCTGCGGAGCCATGTCGCTCATGACGACGTGAAACGGTCCGGTTTCGGCGAGCTGCCGCTCGAAGGCTTCGGAGCGCTGGAACACGTCTTCCTGATAGAACTCCACATTGGGCGGAAAGACGGTCACGGTACTCTGGATGTCGCAGGCCAGAACCCTGCCCTGCGCGCCCACGCGTTCGGCCGCGCCGAGCGACCACGAGCCGGGAGCCGCGCCAAGGTCAAGCACCTTCATGCCCTTTCGGAAAATCTTGAAACGTCCGTCTATCTCCTTGAGCTTGTAGACGGAGCGGGCAGGATAGTTCTCCTGTTTGGCCTTGAGGAAATAATGATCGCGATATTCTTTCATAGTATCTCCGTCTTGTAACCCAAAAACGTCCGAATCGCCAGAGCCGGGGACGGAGGGAACCGTGTTTTTTCAACCGCCGGAACGGCGGCTACATCCGGTCGCAGTAGACCGAATTCAAAAACTCTTCCATAGCCTCATCGGCAAGGGCGATGTACTCGGACAGCGGAAACCGTTTCCCGCAGTTCGGGCAGAACATATGCACCTCGTGGCAGGTCCGCTCGATGAACAGCGGCGTTCCGCAGCGCTTGCAGCACACCGTCGTCAGGACCTTCCGGGCACGCGAAAAAGAACCCCACATGGCTTACCTCCAAAATCGTTTTGGCCTATACGACGCGGCCCTTTTCGTCAAGGGGGGTGAGGAGTTGGAAACGTGGGGGAGGGGGGAGAGAGAAACGTTCCGAAGAACGTTTCCCTCTCCTCTCTCCCTTCAAAGACTTTCGACCTCATCGAATCCCCCTTCACGGCTTTTCCGGCTTCAAGAAGAAGGGCACGACCATATACCTTCTTAAAAAAACCGGACTCGTTCCGATGAGCCGACAGGGAACGCCGCCTGCTTGCGGGGAAAAGGAGCGGCACTTTCAACCTTGCTGAAAACAACAGAACTCGCATCGAAACGACATCCCGGAAAAAAACGGGGAACGCCGCGGCAAGGGATTCGATAAGGAAAAAACGTTTAGGGGGATGAGAGGAAGGGGGTCCGGGGGAAGG
>CABKMN010000165.1 GCA_902373525.1 uncultured Bilophila sp.
CCCTTCCCCTCCCCAAACCCCACCCCATCCTCTTCAAAGACTTTCATAAACGGGGCGGGACGCGGTTGCGGGAACGCGGCGGCCTTCGCCATGCCGCAAGTCTCCCGGAGACGCCTTCTACCTTGACCGCAACGCTTTTTGCTTACCTCAAAAATGAAAAAAACTGTCCGAGCTCCATAGGGCCGCCGCTCCGGTCCGCATCTCGGCGGAGTGCGGGAACCCTCCGACGCCCACGGGACCGCCTTGAAGCCGCGCGCGGCTTCAAGGCGGCTTCAAGGGGGTCCGGGGGCATCATGCCCCCCGGACAAGGGGCAAGGGGGCGGTAGCCCACTTGCCGCCGGAGGCGCCTTCCCGCTACGCCTTCTTTTCGGAAACGATTTCTTCGAGCTTGCTCATCTTCTCGCGGAGGCTGAGCAGCACGATGCGGTCCTGCGGCCGAATGACGGTCTGCCCCGACGGGATGAAGGCCTCGCCGCTCCGGATGACCCCGAGCAGCAGAATCCCCTTGGGCAACCCCAGCTCGAAAACCCGTTTTCCGGCGAGGACGGAACCGTCGTCCACCAGAGCTTCGAGCATCTCGGCGGCGTCCCCGCCCACGGAAACGCTCGAAAGCACCTTCCCCTGCCGGATGTACTGCAAAATACTGTTGACCGCGGACAGGCGCGGGCTCACGCTGTGCTCGATGCCGATGGCCTCCACAAGCGGCAGGTACGCGGCCTTGTTCACACGGGCCACCGTTTCCTTCACGCCGAGCGACTTCGCCAGCAGGCAGGAAAGGATGTTCGACTCCTCGTCGCCCGTGACCGCGATGAAGGCGTCCATCTGATCGATGTGCTCTTCCTGCAACAGGGACTTGTCCGTCCCGTCGCCGTGCAGGACCAGCGTGCCCTGCAACAGGTCCGCAAGCTGATCGCAACGCTTTTCGTCGATGTCGATGAGCTTGGTGTCCACGCCCTTGTTTTCCAGCAGGCGCGCCAGCCGCAGGCCGATGTTGCCGCCGCCCACGATGCAGGCGGTGCCGATGCTGCCGCGCGTCTTGTGCAGCGACCGCAGCAGCGCCCGCTGGCTCGTCGGCTTGTAGGCGAAATACACCACGTCGCCCGTACGGATCACGTCCGAACCGGACGGCACGATGAGCTTCTGCCCGCGCGCGATGGCCCCGACCATGATTCCCTGATCGGACACGATCTCCCGGAACCGGGTGAGCGGCTGGTCGATGAGCGGGCCGCCCTCCATACGCATCCCCACCATGCGGATGAACCCGTCGGCGAGCTGCCCGTACTCCACCGCGCCCGGCAGGGTCAGCAGCCGTTCTATGGAAC
Organism: uncultured Bilophila sp.; assembly: GCA_902373525.1. GTDB lineage: Bacteria > Desulfobacterota > Desulfovibrionia > Desulfovibrionales > Desulfovibrionaceae > Bilophila. The sequence continues at coordinate 1,323 of CABKMN010000165.1, forward strand.
GGACGATTTCCTCTTCCGGGTTGATGAGCATGCTGATCTGGAGCGAACCACTGCCGAGCAGCTTGGGATAGGCCGTGTATTCCTCGGTGCGGATGCGGGCCAGCTTCGTGGCCTTGGGAGCGATGGCGTTGGCGAAGAGGCAGGCCACGATGTTGGTTTCGTCACTGTCGGTCACGGCCAGAAAGATGGCCGCGTCTTCGGCCCCCGCATTGCTGAGCACGGACGGGCTGGAACCGGACCCGAGGACGGTCTGCACGTCCATATGGTCCTCGATCCGGCGGAGCTTGTCGGGGTTCTGGTCGATGACCACAACCTGCTTCTGCTCCTCGGACAGCCGCTGCGCGATGTGGAACCCCACTTCCCCCGCTCCCACGATGACGATCTTGAGTTCCTCGACTTTCTGGGGAGCACGACGAAACAGCATAAAGCCTCCCAAAACGCCCGCAGGTACGGGCATTGTATTCCGGAAGCGAACCGCACACTCCCAGACTGCGGCAGCATAGCGTAAAAGCCCCCCGGGGAAAACTAGAAAAAGCGCTTCCACCCCGCCGGGCCGTCCGGGAATGGTGTTTTTCGGCTTGCCTTCTCACCCCATGCATCTTAAAAGAATGCTTTATTTACTCCCCCCGCTTCACGGAGTGCCTTTCGCATGGACATACCGCTTCTCCCGGATATCGTTTCCATCTTCTGCCTTTCCATCGGCGTGCTTCTCGTCTGCCATCAGGTCAAGATACCGCCCATCGTCGGCTTTCTGCTGACCGGGGTGCTGTGCGGCCCCACGGCCCTCGGGCTGGTCGAAAATCCCCACGCGGTCGAACTGCTGGCCGAAATCGGCGTGGTCCTGCTTCTGTTCTCCATCGGGCTGGAAATGTCCGGCGAAGAGCTTATGCGCCTGAAGCGTCCCGTCTTCGTCGGCGGCACGGCGCAGGTGCTTCTCGCCGTCGGGGCGTTCATGGGCCTCGGCGTCCTGTTCGGGCTGACGTGGCAGCAGAGCATGATGTTCGGCTTCCTCGCCTCGCTGTCCTCCACCGCCATCGTCCTCAGCCGCCTCCAGCAGAAGGCGCAGTCCGAATCCCCGCAGGGGCGGCTCGACTTCTCGGTGCTCATCTTTCAGGACATCGCCGTGGTGCCCATGATGCTCGCCATCCCGATCCTCGGCGGCAAGAGCGGCTCGGACCTCGGGAGCATGCTGTTTTCCGCCGGGAGCACGCTGGTCATCCTCATCGGCGGCTGGGTGCTCGCCCGCCATGTGGTGCCGCGCATCATGAAGCTCGTCCTGCGCACCCGGAGCAAGGAGCTCATGCTCATGACCGTGCTCGGGCTGTGCTTCGCCATCGCCCTCGGCACGGCCTCCCTCGGGCTGTCGCTCGCCCTCGGCGCGTTCCTCGCGGGCCTGCTGCTTTCCGGCTCGGAATACAGCCTCAACGTGCTTGAAGGCATCCTGCCCTTCAAGGACGTGTTCACCAGCCTGTTCTTCATCTCCGTGGGCATGCTGCTCGACGTCAATTTTCTGATCACGCATCTGGACAAGGTGTTCCTGTTCGCCGCGCTGCTCATCCTGCTGAAATCCATCCTGTCCGTGCCGCCCATGCTGCTGGTGGGCTACCCCATCCGCGTTTCCATCCTCGCGGCCATGAGCCTCGCCCAGATCGGTGAATTCTCCTTCGTGCTGGCCCGCACCGCCGTGGGCAACGGCCTCATGGACGACAACGGCTACCAGATGTTCCTCGCCGCGAGCATCGTGACCATGATGCTCACCCCGACCATCATGGAGGCGGCCCCGAAAGTCGCGTCCTTCGTCAGCCGCCACATGAACATGCCCGTCGAGGACGAACCCGAAACGCAGGCCGACGAACCGCTCAGGGATCATCTCATCATCGTAGGCTTCGGCGTGGGCGGCAAGCATCTGGCCCGCACGGCCCGCGAGGCGGGCATCCCCTACGTCATCCTCGAAATGAACCCCGACACGGTGGCGCGCTTCGGCGGCAAGGAACCCATCCACGGCGGGGACGCCTCCAAGCCGCTGGTGCTGGAGCATTTCGGCATCGCGACGGCGCGGGTCATCGCGGTGGTGATTTCCGATCCCGCCGCCGTCCGGGGCATCACGGCCATCGCCCGCAAGCTCAATCCCAAAGTCCACATCGTGGTCCGCACCCGCTTCCTCGGCGAAGTGGACGAGCTGCGCCGCCTCGGCGCGGACGACGTCATTCCCGAGGATTTCGAAACGTCCATCGAAATCTTCTCCCGCGTGCTCGGGCACTATCTCGTGCCGCGCCAGACCATCGAGCGGTTCGTCAACAGCATCCGGCATGAATATTACCACATGGCCCGCCAGCTCAACATGACCGGCATGGACCTGCCCGCCCTCGCGGACGAAGTCCTCACCGGCCTCGAAGTCGTGGCCTGCAAGGTGGAGCACGGCTGTCGTCTCGACGGCAGGAAACTGATGGACACCTCCCTGCGCAAAAAGTACGGCGTCACGGTCGTCGGCATCCGCCACGCCGGACAGATCATCCCCTCCCCCGGCGGGGACGCCTTCCTCCACGGCGACGACACCGTCTTCCTCTTCGCCTCGCCCGCCGCCCTCACCACCGTCATGCCCTTCTTCCGCGCCGACCCCGAACCCGAAAAAGCCGAAGACTTGTAGAAAAAGGCCTCCGGCGGCAAGGGGGCTACCGCCCCACCCCTGTCCGGGGGGCGAGCCGCCCCCCGGCCCCCCGCACAATCGGCACAATGCCGGAACGGGGAACCGGTTCGCCGTTCCGGCGTCCTGCCCGCGTCAGGAAATTCCCCCGGATGAAGACCCGAAAACGCCGAGCCGGACCTTTTACGCCGCCGGACAAAAAGATTCCCGTTTTCCAGAGGCGCCGCCGGGAAACTTCCGCCAAACCACCGCCCGCCGTGTCGCCGCAACCGTGACCCGTCCCGTTTACGAACGTCTTGGGGAGGGGTGGGGGTGGTTTGGAG
>CABKMN010000166.1 GCA_902373525.1 uncultured Bilophila sp.
GGGGAGGGGAAGGGGGAACTTGCTACAGCAAGGTCCCCCTTCCCCTCCCCCAATTTTCCTTCCCCTTTATTCTTCGTTTTCCCCGTAAACGGCGTAACCGCCTTTTCCCCCGTGCTTTTTGAGGTGGTAGAGGGCGGCGTCGGCGTTGGAGAAGAGGGTGGGGTAGTCCTTCCCGTGGCAGGGGGCGAAGCTGACGCCGAGGCTGGCGGAGATGCGGTACCCGTTGGGGAAGTCGATGGCGGCGAGGCGGGCGAGGAGCTCGGCGCAGCGGTTGCGGATGGCTTCCTCGTCGTCGGCGGCGCACGCGAATACGGCGAACTCGTCCCCGCCGATGCGCCCGATGATGTCCGAGGCCCGGAACGTCTCCCGCAGCGTCGAGGATACGGCGCGGAGCACCTCGTCCCCGAACAGATGCCCGTAGGTGTCGTTCACGCCCTTGAAATCGTCCACGTCCACCGCGATCAGACCGGCGTGCCCGCCGTCTTCGAGCGCCTGTGCGGCCTCCTGCTCGAAGGTGATCTTGTTCCGCAGGCCGGTGAGCATGTCCGTCTGCGCCTCGCGGCGGAGCCGGTTTTCCTCCTGCTTCTTGGCGTTGATGTTCGACATGCGCCCGATGTGCTTGAGCGGCCTGCCGTCGCGGTCCTGCAATATCTTGAAGCAGATGGAGAACCACTGATACGCGCCGTCGGGCATGCGTACCCGCGCCTCGAATTCCGCGTGCCCCTGCTGCTGGGTGAACTGCGGCTGGATGGCGTCGAAGATGTCCCAGTCGTCCGGGTGGATGGAGTTCATGAAGGCTTCCCGGCCCTGATAGTTCCTGACGATGCGCGGATGGCCGAACACCTGTTCGTAATTGGAGGAATAGGTCATGGTCTTCGTCTGGAAATCAAGCTCGAAGGTGATGTCCTCGGTGATCTCGGTGATGATGCGGTAGCGTTCCTGCTCCATTTCGAGGGCGCTGAGGATTTCCTTGTGGTGCGTGATGTCCACGAACACGCCCTGAAACAGCGGGAAGCCGTTCCACTCGCCCACCCGCGTCGCGCGCAGGTAGGCCCATGTGATGCCGCCGCCCTTGCGGTTGATGCGGTATTCCACGCTCAGGGCCGTGCCGGTGCGGACGCTGTCGCGGATCGTCTGGAGCAGGCGCTCCCGGTCTTCGGGGTAGATGTTGCGGATGCCGGTGTTTCCCGCGTCCTGCTCGTGTTCCTCCTTCGTCCTGCCGGAGAGCGCGTAAAAGCCCGCGTTCGCCCAGAGCACGTGCAGGTCGTCGTCAAGCGCGAAACGGGCCACGCCGCCGTCCACGCTGTCGATGACGGCCTCCAGCTCGCGGGAGGTGCTCGTCGCTTCGGCGCGGGCGTCCTCGGCCTCGCGCGTGCGGCGTTCGGCGAGGGCGAAGCTCTCCCTGAGCTTGCCGACCATGACGTTGAGGGCGGTCGCCAGCGTGCCGAGCTCGTCGTCCCGGCGGATGTCGAAAGTGTGGTCGAGATCGCCCTCTGCGACGCTTTTGGCGAAGTGGACGCCTTCGCGCAGGGCCGCGACCATCCTGTTGACGATGAGGAACATGGCGAGCAGCACGCACGACAGGGCGAGGAAGCCGACGAGCAGGGTGTGTTTCCGCATCCCGTCGAGAGCGTTGAGGAAGACGTTTTGGGACGCCGTGGCGACGACCACCCAGCCGTTGGGCAGGGTTTCGTAGGTGCTGTAATAGGCGTGCCCGCCGTCGACGTAGCGGAACGTCCCCGAGCCGCCCGAGGTGACGTGCTCGAAAATGTTCTGTTCGATCATGTGGCTGCCGATCATCTTTTCCCGGTCGGGGTGCAGGATGATCTGGCCGTTGGGATCGATGACGTAGATGTAGCCCTCACCGAGCAGGGTTACGGGATCGATGATGCGTTCGGCGATGTAGTCCATGTTGATCGCGCCGGAGAGCACGCCCGCGATCCGGCCTTCCACGAACACCGGCTCGCTGAGCATGAACAGGTAGAAGCCCTGCCCGGAGCTGTACAGGGGGCCTTCCAGCGCGCTGTGGCCGTGCATGGCGTCGCGGAAATACTGCCTGTTGCCGCGACGGGCGCCTTCGTCGCGCTCGTCCGACGAGGCTTCCACGACGCCGTTCTTGTTCTGAAAGGCCAGAAAGTTGATGTAGTTGTAAATGCTGACGCTCTGTTTCAGCTCGTCGCGGAAGGATATCTGTTCGGGGGCGTTGCGCCGGGCGTCGCGTGGGGCGTCCCCGGCCCATGTGCCGAGCCATCTGACGTAGGTTTCGATGGCCTGATTCTGGGCGAACACGCGCATGTAGTTGCGGGCGGATTCGAGCATCAGATTGATCTCGCGGCTCACGCCCTCCACAACGGCGGTTTCGGTGGAAACGACATTGGCGGAAACGACGCGTTTGGCGTCTTCATAGGAGGACCATGCGACGATGGTGAGGGCAATGCTCATGACCAGCGCAATGGGTGTGAGCATCCGGGTGGCAAGCGACATGACAATCCTCCCCTCCCGAAAGGGGAGGGTGTTGTGCCTCAAAGAAAAACAAAAGGCCACGAAGGGTTAAACGTTCGTGCCCCGCTCGTTTCGCTTTCTGTATGTGCTTTTTATGATAAGCCCGTTTGTTCCTTTTTGTCCAGAGCGCTAGAACGCGGGGTCCGGGACGGGGAACGTTCCGCCGCCTTCCCCCGGCTCTGCGGTTCCGGCGCGCGTCCCGTCCAACGGGCTGTTTCGTCTCTCTTTTCCGTAGCGCCGCGTTTTCCGTCCCCGTCCGGTACGGGGAGCGTCCCCTTCCGGCGCGGGAAAAAACTTCCTTGCCGGGACGTTGTTTTCATGGAGGTTCCGCCGGGGCGCGCGCCGTATCCGCCGGACTGGTCCGGGCCGCGCCCGTGGGCCGGGCGTGCGGGCGACGTGAAGGGGTCTTCGTGGTGACGAGCTTCGCCTTCGTCGGGGCCGGGCGTGCGGGCGACGTGGAGGTGTTCCATGCGTCCGGGGCCGGGGTTTTTGAAGGGGCGGGAAAAGGGGGAAACGCGGCCTTGTTTTTTTCGGCACGTTTCCCCCTTCTCAGGGCCGGCGTTCCTTTCCCGCTATGTTCGTTTCAGGACGAGGGGGCAGAGGCGTTCCTGTTCCTCAAGGCATTCCTGTACGGCTTTGGCGAGGGCGTCCCGGAGCGGGGAGAAGGGCCGGTCGCGGTGTTCGACGCGGTAGAAGGTGCGGTCGAAACGGGCGTCGTCCACGTTGACGATGAAGAGTTCCCCCGCGCTGACTTCGCGCTCGACGACGCGGGGGGAGAGACAGGAGAGCGTGCCGGGGTTGCGGAGTACGAGTTTGATGGGGTCGTTGTGCTCGAATTCGAGGAAGATTTTCGGCCTCAGTCCGAGCGGGGTGATCTTGCGGAGAAAGGTTTCCCGCGTTCCCGATCCGGGCTCGCGCAACAGCCAGTGGCGGTCGAGGAGCTTTTCGATGGGGTGGGGGCCGGAGTCGGCCAGCGCCTTGTCCGCCGTGACGATCACGAGCGATTCCTTGGCCAGCGGCGTGACCTCCACGGCGAGGTTGTGGACTTCGCCTTCGACGAACCCCACGTCGAGGAGGCCGTTTTCCACATGATGGACGATGTCCGCCGTGTTCCCGGCCTCGCATTCGATGCTGACCTGATCGTGCTGCATGCGGAAGTTGTACAGCACCTGCGGCAGCACGAAGTCCGACAGCGTGGTCGAAGCGCCGATGCGTATCCTCCCGGCGAGCGTGTCGCTGGACACGAGCGAGAGGACGTTTTTGAGCTGGTTGTACAGCGGCGCAAGGCGCTCTTCGAGCAGCCGTCCCTTGTCGTTGAGCCGGATGCCCCGGCCAATGCGGTCGAACAGCGGCACTCCGAGTTCCGCCTCGAAATCCCGCAGGGCGCTCGAAACCGCCGCCTGCGAAATGAACAGCCTTGTCGCCGCGTCCCGCATGTTGGGCGTACGCGCCAGCGCCAGAAAAATTTCAAGGTACCGAAGCGTCATGTTCTCCTCCTCGTGTGGTGTCCGGCCCTCATCCTCCCCGATGCCGGGCCGGAGCCGCCGCGTCCGATCTCCGGGCGGCGGTTCTCCCGTCGTACCAGTTTCCCGCGGACGCGGCAACCCGCTCTCACGCAACGTTCGAAAGTCGTTTCTTTTTTCTCATAGTAAGGGGGAGGGAGAGGAGTAGGGAAGGAAGATTGGGGAAAGGCGAGAGGAGCGGGGAAGGAAAATTGGGGAAGGGGGAGGGAACCCTTCTGGAGAAGGGCTTCCCTCCCC
>CABKMN010000167.1 GCA_902373525.1 uncultured Bilophila sp.
GGGGGAATGATTCCCCCCGGACCCCCTCAGGCCGCCGAAGGTGCGGAAGGCTTCGCCTTCCGCACCTTCGGCGGTCCTGCCGGATTCGGAGATCATTTTCTTTTTTCTGAGGTCGTAAGAAAAAAAGCTCCGGGTGGCAAGCCTTTGTTCCCCCATGCGCCCCTCTCTTCCTTCCTCCATCCCTAAAAAAATGCGGCCCTCTTTTCAAAAAGAGAACCGCATTCCGTCTTTTTCCATTCCCCCGCATCTCCCCATTCCACGCCGCACGGACACCTCTCGAACAAGGATTCGATACCGTCGAAAGTCTTTGAAGGGAATGGGGTGGGGTTTGGGGAGGGGAGGGGGAAACGTTCTGAAGAACGTTTCCCCCTCCCCAATCTTTTAAAAAACTATCGCCAGCTTGGCTTCCAGCTTCCAGCGCTCGCCGAGAGAGGCCGCCGTGGGGTAATCGACGTTCTGAATGCGCGCGACGGCGTTGTAGTCCTGATACAGGCTGAACTGGGTGCTTACGCCGAGGGACGCGCCGTACTCGGGCATCTTGAAGGTCACGGACGGCCCGGCGAACCATGTGGTGCTCGCGTCGTGGTTGGAACGGCCGTACCGGCGGGAATCGGTGTTGTACTCGAACTGCGTTTCGATGCCCGCGTCCCAACGGCGGCTCAGGGCGTAGACGTAACGCCCGTTCAGGCGGAACACGTCGCTCACGTCCACGCGGGAGGTATGCCCGACGCCGCGGTACAGATACATGACCTCGCCTTCAAGAAACTGACGTCCGCCGTCGAAGGCGCGGCCCACGCCGAGCCCCGCCATCGCGCCCCACGCGCCCGTGCCCACGCCGTCGTCGGACGTGCTGCCCGTGGGGGTCCAGACGCCGAGGTCCCACGCCATGTCTACGGGAGCGCCCCCGCGCTGGCTCAGAAACTGCTTGTGCAACACGAAGGTGGTGTCGCCCACGCCGTTCTTGCTGCTGACGCCGTTGGGCGTCAGGGTGCTGTGGGCGCGGAAGTTGTTCATCACAAACGGCGTGGCGAACCGGACGTCATACCCGTCCCCGAGACCGTAGCGCATCTTGAGCACGAACCGGTCGTGCAGATTCCGCTGCGTGCCCTTGTTGAAGGGATACTTCGCCGCGTGCCGGGAACCGTTCCTGTACCATGTATGCTTGTCCGCATGGATGTAGTTGACGATGGTGGCCAGCTTGCCCTTGGGCATGGTCCCGGATGCGGGCCCCATGCTCTCGATGACGACCTGTCCGACCTGCGGGACCGCTTCGGCGGCCAGCGCGGAACTTCCGAACAACAGCGACAGGCCAAGCAGCCCCCCGGCGATAATGGATTTCATACGACGGTTCCTCTCTCGTTGCGGTGAATGGGGCAGGCTCCCGGCATTCCGGACCCCCGCGGGCATCGCACAAAAAAAGCCCCGCCTTCACGGCAAACCAGAAGGCGGGGGCCTTTTTTATCAAGGCAGTATTACAACGGGAGACGTTTTTTTACAAGGATTCCCCGTTTTCGGCATCGGGATCGGAATTGACGAGGTCAAAGCCGACCACGCGCGCGCCGTCGTCCAGCTTCACGAGCCGCACGCCGATGGTGGCGCGGCCCACGGAGCGGATTTCGTCCACGCTCATGCGGATGATCTTGTTGGTCGAGGTGAGCAGCACCAGCGCCTCGTCGTCGCTCACCGAGCGCGCGCCGATGACCGGCCCGGTCTTGGGCGTCACCTTGAAGTTGATGATGCCCTTGCCGCCGCGGCTCTGCACGCGGTAGAGGTTCACGCTGGTCCGCTTGCCGAAGCCGAGGGCCGAAATGGTCATGATCGCCGGACTGTCCTCCTTGAGCACGAGGCAGGCCACCACGGTGTCGCCGTGGCGCAGGGCGATGCCCTTGACGCCGGTGGCGCCGCGTCCCATGTTGCGGACGTCGCGGCAACTGAACCGGATGGCGATGCCGTCGGCGGTCGCCAGCACCACGAAATCGTCGTCCGTGATCTCGCGGACCATGATCAGTTCGTCGTCCTCACGCAGACCCACGGCGATAAGGCCGCCCTTGCGGCTGCGGGCGTAGAGCGCCGCGCTCGAACGCTTCACCATGCCCTTGCGGGTGGCGAAGAGGAAGTACTTGTCCTCGGCGAACTCGCGCACGGTCAGGATGGTGTTGACCCACTCGTCCTTTTCCATCGGCACGAGGTTCGCGATGTGCACGCCCTTCGCGGTCCGGCTGCCTTCCGGCACCTGATGGACCTTGAGCTGGTGCATGCGGCCCTTGTTGGTGAACATCAACAAGTATTGATGGTTCGTGGTGGTGATGAACTCCTGCACGAAATCGTCTTCGGCGGTGTGTACCCCGGCCACGCCCTTGCCGCCCCGGCGCTGCTGCTGGTAGATGGCGAGGCTCGTGCGCTTGATGTAGCCGCGACGGGACAGGGTGATCACCACGTCGTCGTCGGGGAGCAGGTCTTCGATGTCGATGTTGGAGAGCGCCTCGCGGATGACTTCCGTACGGCGGGGCGAGGAATAGGTCTGCTTGACGTATTCCACCTCGTCGCGGATGACGCCCCAGAGCACCTTGGCGTCGCCGAGGATGGACTGGAACCAGGCGATCTTGGCCAGAAGGTCGCGCAGTTCCTCTTCCAGCTTGCCGCGTTCGAGGCCGGTCAGACGCTGGAGGCGCATGTCGAGGATGGCCTGCGCCTGCACGTCGGACAGCTCGAAGCTCGCCATGAGGCGTTCCTTGGCCTCCTGCGGCGTGGCGGAGGCGCGGATCAGGGCCACCACTTCGTCGATGTGATCCAGCGCCTTGAGGAGCCCCTCCAGAATGTGGGCGCGGGCCTCGGCCTTGCGCAGTTCGAACTTGGTGCGCCGGACCACCACTTCGCGGCGGTGATCGAGGAAGTAGGTCAGGGCGGTCTTGAGGTTCAGCAGGACGGGGCGGTTGTCCACCACGGCCAGCATGTTGATCCCGAACGAGCTTTCCAGCGGCGTGAACTTGTAGAGCGAATTGATGACGATTTCAGGGATGGTACCGCGTTTCAGTTCGATGACCACGCGGATGCCCCTGCGGTCGGATTCGTCGCGCAGGTCGGACACGCCGTCGATCTTGCGGTCGTTGATGAGCGCCGCGATCTTTTCCACCAGACTGGACTTGTTCAGGCCGAAGGGGATTTCGCGGATGATCAGGGACTGGAAGCCCTTCTTGCGATCCTCGATCTCGACCTTGCCGCGCACCTTCACGGTGCCGCGCCCGGTGGTGTAGGCGTCGTACAGTCCCTGCCCGGCGTACACGTAGCCGCCCGTGGGGAAGTCCGGGCCCTGTACGACGTCCATCAGGTCCTCGACGGAGCTTTCGGGATCGTCGATGAGCATGAGCAGGGCGTCGGAGAGTTCGCTCAGGTTGTGCGGGGGGATGTTGGTGGCCATGCCCACCGCGATGCCGGACGAACCGTTCAGTAACAAGTTGGGAACCTTGGTCGGCAGGACGACCGGCTCGGCCAGCGTGTTGTCGTAGTTGGGCCGGAAGTCGACGGTTTCCTTGTCGATGTCGTTGAGGAACTCGCTGGCGAGGCGGGACATGCGCACTTCGGTGTACCGCATGGCCGCCGCGGCGTCGCCGTCGATGGAGCCGAAGTTGCCCTGCCCGTCTTCCAGCGGATCGCGCATGGAGAAGTCCTGCGCCATGCGGACGAGGGCGTCGTACACGGCGGTGTCGCCGTGGGGGTGGTACTTACCGATGACGTCACCGACGATGCGCGCGCACTTTTTGGGCGGGCGGTTGTAGCTGTTCGCCAGTTCCTGCTGCGCGAACAGGATGCGCCGGTGTACCGGTTTCAGGCCGTCGCGGGCGTCCGGGATCGCTCGGCCGATGATGACGCTGAGCGAGTACTCCAGATACGATTTCCGCATTTCATGTTCGATATTCACGTTCTGAGACATAGTATCCTCGAAGGCAGCGCCTCCGGCGGCCGGGGGGAATGATTCCCCCCGGACCCCCTCAGTGCGGGAAGCGCAACGGCTGCGCCGTTACTTCCCGCCCCGAGCGCGTCGGAACGAACCGTCTCCGGCCTCGTTCCGCCACCCAAGTACCTGCTTGTCAAATATGCACGAAGGATGAACACATCCCCTTTCACCACGTTGCCCCGCCTCCAAACACGAACGTCTTGGGAGGGAGAGGGAAGGGGGTCCGGGGGAAGGGAGA
>CABKMN010000168.1 GCA_902373525.1 uncultured Bilophila sp.
CCCCAAACCCCACCCCCCTCTTCCTTCAAAGACGTTCGTATGGGTCAACCGCATTGACGGGAACCACACGATACCGTTTCGGAGGCGGACGTCCCCCGGCAGCATGTCAAGAGAGAGAGAGAGAGAGAGGTCATTAAGTCGGCTAACATCTCAACGTACTTACCGTGATGGGCTACCTCCCGTGTTCTCGCGGCGTTGGCCGCACCTTGAGAGGCGTATGCGTCTTCAAAAAACGGCCCGTAAAAAAGGCTCCGAAACCATGTTTCGGAGCCTTTTCAGCATTCATACGGCCCGAGCGGGGCAGGCTCGGGGAGCGTTTACCGACGTCTTGGACGAGAAGGAGATGGATGCGGGAGGGTTTCCCCTTAAGCCTCATCCATCCGTTCTAGTTGTTGCGATGGGCGGCGAGTTCTTCGAGGTACTCGGGGCGGACCTCAAAACCGAACTCGGCGGCCTTGCCGGCGAATTCGGCGGCCTTGTCGTAGTCGCCCTTTTCAAACCACGCGAGGGACAGGTTGTTCCACGCGGGCCCGAAGCCGGGCTGCTTTTCGATGGCCTTTTCGCTGATCTTGATGCTCTCGTCGTACTGGCCGTCCATATAGTAGGCCGCGCCGAGGGTCGCCATCGCCTGAATGAAATCGGGGTCCCATTTCAGGGCCTTCTCAAGCGCGGTGATGGCCTTCTTGGGTTCGCCCTGCTGGAGATGGACGAAACCGATGTTGCTCCACGGAACCGGGAACTTGGCGCGGCAGTTCGCGGCTTCCTCGTTGTAGCGCAGGCAGCCTTCCAGATCGCCCCGATGGAGGCAGATGCCGCCGAGCTGCACATAGGCTTCGGCAAGATGCGACGAATTGCGGACCGCGGCGAGGAAGGACTCCTCCGCCCCGACAAAGTCGCCCTTGCTGAGCAGGGCTACGCCGAGATTATAATGATGATTGGCGCAACCGTCGTTCTGGCTGAGCGCGGCCCGCAGGTCGGCGATGTACTCGTCAAGATTGTCGTACCGGTCCTTCATCGATCAGTCCTTCTTTCTTCAGCAGGTTATGATACCACACGCAGAACTCGTAGATGCCGAGGTAGCGTTCGTCTCTGTTCACGATACCGAGCGCGCAGTCGAGCGCGCCCTTGTTGAAATCGTTCCCTTCGGTCCGGGAGCCGAGCGAATGCATGAACCCGCGGAAAAGCTGCTGCGTGGTGCGCTTGCTCGGATCGACGCGGATGTCCATCGGATCGTTGGGCTTCTGGAAGGGGTCCCATTCATCGTAGCCGATACGGTCGATGAACTTCCGCCGCCGGGGATTCATGCGCTCGTAAATCTCGCGCTTGAGCTTTTCCTGCTCCTCGGTCAGCTCCTGTTTGGTGCTGTCGCGAAACATGGTGGCCGAAATCATCACGACTCCTTGGGTGCCGGGCCGATGCCCAGATAGGCGGCGTCATAGTTCGTCAGGAGCGCCATCGACACGGGCACGAACACGGTGTGCAGCTCCTTGAACCGCGATTGCACGCGATCCCGGATTTCGACGCTCATCCGGTCCAGCCGCTCCTGAATCTTCTCCAGATGCACGGTCGGATAGCTGACGCCGGAAGCGAAATTCGATTTGCCGCATACGTGCGCCTTGCCGCCGATTGCCGTGGGGATGCCGTACAGGCGGCAGGTGATGGGACGATACGCGTAGAGGGAGCACTCATCGTTCGCGTTGAGCAGCGGACAGCGGATGCGGGCCTTGGCGGCCTCTTCCATGATGTGGTCCATCGCTTCCTGCGAAGCCTTGGCGTCGCGCAGTTCGCGGAAATACTCGCGCTTCATGCGGGTCAGCTTGCGGTCGACGTCTCCCGCATTTTCGAGGATGCGGGACCGGTCGGGTCCGAAGTCGAAGGTTTCCCCGAACTTGGCGTTCAGGTACATGGCCTCGACCAGCGAAAGGTCAAAGGTGGCGTGGCAGCAATCACTACAGCCGGGCTTGCAGGTCACGCAGTCCGGGTGCAGCTCGTTGACACGGGAAAACACCGCGTCGGCTTCGGCAACAAGCGCCTCGTACGCAGTGAACACAGGGATAAGCTCGGGCATGATGTTGGTCATGGGACTATAATAGGTAAGAGTGCAAAAAAAGGAAGGGGCCTCTTGGAAAAAAGCTCCTTCCTCTCATGGAAACCGCCGTCCGGGATCGGACGATCCGGGACGGCGGGTATCAATGCTTAGTTTTCTTCGACGGTGATGGCGTTGCTTTCGCAAACTTCCACACAGGATTCACAGCCGAGGCATTCTTCGTAGTGAGCCGGGTTGGACTTGCCGTCAGCCATTTCGTACACTTCAACGGGGCAGACGTCCACGCATTCGCCGCAACCCACGCACTTTTCCGTGTCAACCGTAACATTCCAAGACATTGTGATTTCCTCCAAGTTTTCTGGACCAATCTGGGGTCCTGATGTTGTCTCAACCACAGGCACGGTCGTGCCGTCATCCTTGCCTTAGCGTCCGAACAGAAGGGTGTCAAGTCTTTTGAGGAACCGGGAAACGTCTTTCAACTTCCCGCCCGGCGCGCCGGGAAAAACCCCGGAACCCTTCCTGTTCCAACCATAATCATTTTCCGGCGAGGTCCAAGCGGTCGGCCACGGCTTTCGCGGCGGCCTTCGTGAAATCCTCGACGGAGAGCCGCGCCTTTTCGTCGGCGCCGATCACCAGCGCGGGCTTGTTGGCGAGGCTGGCATCGGGGCTGATCCCGTATTCGGCCGGGAACGCGTCGGTAAAATACATGTTCTGGAAACCGGCGAATTTGAGGGCGTGCGCCGTGGAGTCGAGCACGGCCTTTTCGTCGGCGGCGACGCGGCCTTCCTCACGCGCCCTGAGCAGCCCGGCGAGGCATTCGCCGCCCTGCGTGCAGACGATGTGCCCATGCCGGTTGGCGAGGACGGTGGCGTCCATGATGGCCTGTTCCGTCACCTGCACCACGTCGAACGCGCCGCCCGCGGCCTCATAGGCGTCCACGAGCTTTCGGACGCGGGGGAAGGAGACGGGATTGCCGATCATGGCGGCCTGCGCCACGCTGGGGCGCACGGCCACGGGCCGGTACACGCGCTCGGCCTTCGGCGCGCTGTAGTAGCGCCACACCGGGTCGGCGTGCTCGGACTGGACGCCGAACAGGCGCGGCAGTTCCGCGATGATGCCGAGACGGCGCATCTTGAGCAGGCCGGACATGACCGCCGTGATGTTCCCGGCGTTGCCCACGGGCACGAACAGCACCTTGCCCGCCAAATCCCAGTCGAACCACTGGGCGACTTCGTAGGCGTAGGATTCCTGACCGAGGATGCGCCAACTGTTCTTGGAGTTGAGCAGAGCCACGCGGTAATGCTCCGCCAGATGCTCGACGACCTTCATGCAGTCGTCGAACACGCCGGGGACTTCGAGCACGGTGGCCCCGGAGCCGAGCGGCTGCGAAAGCTGCTGCGGAGTGACCTTCCCCTGCGGCAGGAGCACGGCGGTCTTGATGGGGTGCCCCACGTACGCGCCGTACAGGGCGGCGGCCGCCGAGGTGTCGCCGGTGGAGGCGCAGATGGTCAGCACCTCGTCCCAGCCGTGTTTGCGGACCAGCGCCCGCAGGTAGCTGTAGGCGCAGGCCATGCCCCGGTCCTTGAAGGAGGCGCTCGGGTTCTGGCCGTCGTTCTTGAAGGCGAAGGAGGCGTTCAGCTTCTTTTGCAGCTCGGGAGCGCCGTCCACGACCGGCGTGTTGCCTTCGCCGAGGTACAGGACGTCTTCCTGCTCCAGCACGGGGGCCATGAGTTCGTAGAAGCGGAACACGCCGCGCAGGGCGGTGTTGCGGGTCGCGGCGCGGCTGTCGAACAGGTTGCGCCAGTACGCGCCGTCGTGCGCCTTCAGCGTGTCGAAGGTGGTGTCCTCAAGCAGGAACACGCCTCCGCAGGTCGGGCAGGTGTACAGCAATTCGTCGATGGGATGACGCTCCCCGCAGCCGAGGCACACATATTCCATCCGGGCACGGTAGGTCGGGAACTGATCGGACATGGTTGCTCCGTGTATAAAGGTACGCCTCCGGCGGTCAGGGGGCTGCCGCCCCCTGAACCCCCGCCCGGGGGGAATGATTCCCCCCGGGCGGGGGTTCAGGG
>CABKMN010000169.1 GCA_902373525.1 uncultured Bilophila sp.
GAGTGGGGTGGGGTTTGGGGAGGGGCCCCTTCTCCAGAAGGGGCCCCTCGCCCCTCCCCAATCTCGTCATCCCCTTCCTACTTCCTCAAACTTTCCAGAACCTCGCGGGTGGACTTGAGCATGTACTCGAAGTCCTCTTCGCTGAGCCAGTGCTGGAAGGGGAAGGAAATCTGCCCGTCGAAGAAGGCGTCGGCGTTGGGGCAGTCGGCCTTGCCGAGCCCGAGCTTCTTGTAGAAGTCGTAGCGGTCGAGCGGGATGTACTGCACCACGCACTTGATGCCCTTCTCTTCGGAAATGGCGTGCATAAAGGCGTCGCGCTTGCCGTTTTTCATGCAGCCCACGAGGAGGTGGTAGTTGTGGCGGGTGGTGTCCTCGCGGAGGAATTCCAGCTCGGGGAAGTCCTTCAGGCCGTCGATGAAACGCATGGCGCGGGCGCGCTTTTCGGCGTTGATTCGGTCGATGCGTTCCAGCATCTTGATGCCGAGGGCGCATTCCACCTCACCGAGGCAGTAGTTGTTCGGCCAGAGCATGTCGCCGTCGAGCATGGGCATGTCCACGTTGCCCATCGCCGGGGTCCAGTAGTTGGGCCGGGGGTCGGGATAGCCGCAATGCCCGTTGTGGCGCAGCATGGGCACCAGCGCGGCGAGCTTCGGGTCCCTGACCACCAGCATGCCGCCTTCGCCGAGGGTGGTGAGGTTCTTGTGGGAGTGGAAGGAAAAAATCGCCATGTCGCCCCACGCGCCCGACTTGATGCCGTTCACGTCGGCGCCGATGGACTGGGCCGCGTCTTCGATGACGAGCAGGTTGTGCTTCTTCGCCAGCTCCATGATCGCGGGCATGTCCGCCACGTAGCCGTAGAGGTGCACGACGACGATGGCTCTGGTCTTCGGGGTGATGCACTTCTCGATGGTTTCGGCGTTGACCACATGCGTGATCGGATCGACGTCCGCCCACACGAGTTTCGCGCCCTTCTTGGCGTAGGGATAAGCCGAAGCCGTGAAGGTGTGCGAGGGGATGATGACTTCATCGCCCGGCTTGAAGTTGCAGAGCTGCGCGGAGAGTTCGAGGGCGGACACGCCGTTCATCACCGCGAAACAGTGCTCGGCTCCGATGTATTCGCCGAACGCCTTCTGGAACCCCTGAAGGTACTTGCCCTGCGTCAGCGGCTCGGCGCTGCGCATGGCTTCCACGACCACCGCGATCTCGTCTTCCGTGTACTTGATCGCGCGTCCGCTGAAATTCACTTTGATGTCCATATGCTGTCCTGTCTCTGATCGCCCAGTGCGGAACCCGGAACGGTTGCGCCGTTCCGGGTTCCCTTACGTTTCTCGGGACAATTGCCGTTGCGGAAAGGGCCTCCGCGTTCCCGTCTCACGCGTGGGCGAGGGACGCGCTTGCTCTGGTCGATCAGGACCACATGCGCGTCCCCGTTCACGCGGGGGCAAGGGGCGTTGCCCCTTGCGGGTGCGGGAGGCCGTCCCCGCTAGATGCTCTTGTAGCGTTCGATGAGGTTTTCTTTGGTGAGAATCTTCTTGAAGTCCGGGCCGAGGGCGTTGGTGAGGGGCTTTTCGTGTACGATGCAGCCCTGATACAGCCCGTCGTACTGTTCGTCGGTGAGGCCCTTGCAGATGCCGGTGGGCAGGTTGACGCCCTGCCGTTCGATCATGGTGCGGAACTGTTTGTATTCCTTGGGATAGATATCGCCAAGGACGTTCAGGGCGAGGCAGTTGCCGAGGCCGTGGGCCACATGCAGGACCACGCCGAGGCCGGCGGAGAAGGGATGGATGACGCCGACGTTCCCGGCGGCCATGCCGCCGATGTAGGAGGCGATCATCATCTTTTCGCGGTTGGGTTCGCTCATCATGTCGTCGGAGAGGAAGATTTCCTCGCAGAGCTGCACGGCGCGGACCGAGAAGGCGTCGATGATCGCGTTGCGGTAGCTGCCGTTGAGCGATTCGACGCAGTGCATGAAGGTGTCGATGCCGGTGTAGAAATACTGGTCGCGGGGCACGGTGGCGAGCAGATCGGGATCGAGCAGAAGCTGATCATAGACCGTGTAGTCGCTGTTCATGCCCAGTTTGAGTTTTTTGGGGATGTTGGTAAGGACACAAGTACGCGAACATTCGGAACCGGTGCCGGAAAGGGTCGGGACGCCGATCTTGTAGACGGCGGGGTTCTTGACGAGTTCCCATCCCTGATAGTCCTCGGCCTTGCCGGGGTTGGTCAGGAGGTTGGCGACGGCCTTGGCGGTATCGAGGGTCGCGCCCCCGCCGACGCCCACGACGCAGCAGGGCAGGCGGTCGTCGGCGGCGACCACGGCGGCCTTGAAGGCGTCGATGCGCGTGACTTCGGGTTCGGCGCTGGAGTCCACGAAATGAAGCTGATCGCCCTTTTCCATGGGCAGACGGTCGATCAGTTCATGATCGCGGAAAAAATGGTCCACGAAGAAGACGACCGGGCCGTCCACGGCTTCGCGACGGGGTTTCAGCAGGTCGGCGAGTTGAGCCAGAGAACCCTGTCCGAACACATAGTAGGGGACGTTTTTTGTATTGCGGTACATAAATGCCTCATTGAGTGATGTTGGGAAACAATAGCGGACATTGTATGTGGAATCCGTCCGGGCCGCAAGCCGGAGGGCGTTTCACGGGAGGGCGAACATGTCAGGAACGACCACGACGGCGGTTCTCGGCGGCGGAAGCTGGGGCACCGCGCTGGCCCATCTGCTGGCCCATGCCGGGCACAGGGTGACGCTGCTGCTGCGGGACCCGGAACAGGCCGCGCACATCAACGCGCACCACGAAAACCCGCGCTACCTGCGGGGCGTGCCGCTGCATCCCGGCGTCCGGGCCGTGGCGGGCCCGACGGGCGGCTCCGAACAGGCCGCCGCGCTGGCGGACGTTTCCGTGCTCGTCCTGTCGGTGCCGTGTCAGGCCATGCGGGGCACGCTGCGCGGGTTGGCGGGCGTTGTGCCCCCGGACTGCGTGCTTGTCAATACGGCCAAGGGAATCGAAGTTTCCGAGCTGGTTACGGTGGAGCGCATGGTGCGCGAGGAGCTGCCCGCGTTCGTCGATCGATACGCCGTGCTTTCCGGCCCGTCCTTTGCGCTGGAAGTGGCGACCTGCAAGCCCACGGCGGTGGTGCTCGGCTGCCGCGACGAACGGCTCGGGGCCCGGTTGCGCGAAGTTTTCGCCACCCCGTGGTTCCGGTCCTATTCGAGCACGGACGTTCCGGGCGTGGAACTCGGCGGCGCGGTCAAGAACATCATCGCCATCGGGGCGGGCCTCAGCGACGGGCTCGGTTTCGGCCTCAACGCCCGCGCGGCGCTGGTCACGCGGGGGCTTGCGGAAACCAGCCGTCTCGGCGTGGCGCTCGGGGCCCGAGCCTCGACCTTCATGGGGCTTTCCGGGCTCGGGGACCTGATGCTGACCTGCTCCGGCGATCTTTCGCGCAATCGTCAGGTGGGGTTGCGCCTCGGGGCCGGGGAATCGCTGGACGCCATCGTCGCCTCCATGAACATGGTGGCCGAGGGGGTCAAGACCACGCAGGCCGTCCACCGTCTGGCCTCGCGCCTCGGCGTGGACATGCCCGTCACCCGGACCATGTACGGCGTGCTCTACGAGGCCTTCCCTCCCCGCGAAGCCGTCCAGTCCCTCATGGGGAGGCAGTTGAAGGAAGAATGAAGATTGGGGAGGGGAGGGAGAACCTTTCCGGGGGGCACCCCCACGTTTCCCCTTTCCCTCCCCAAACCCGCCAGCGCGGCTCGCGCCCTCCCCATCCTTTTCAAAGACTTTCGACGTTATCGAATCTTTTTCGTCGGATCGCCATGTGGACGCGAGACGGGGCGATCAGCGTTTTCTTATTCAGGACAGGAAAGGCGAGGACGCATGTCCTCGCCTTTCCTACGCGCGCGCTCTCTCTCTCTCTCTCTTAATAAGAAAAAACACCTTGCCCCCACCTGCGACCCACAGGGAAAAACAGGAAGAGGGATTCGATAAGGACAAAAGTCTTGGGAGAGGAAGGGGGGAGGTTTGGAGG
>CABKMN010000170.1 GCA_902373525.1 uncultured Bilophila sp.
GGGGTACGGGGGAGGGGAGAGGAAACCTTTCTCCAGAAAGGTTTCCTCTCCCCTCCCCCGATTTCTCTTTTTTCTACGCAATCCCCAGCACGCGGGCGGCGTTGTTGTAGAGGACGTTTTCGAGGACTTCGGGCTTGAAGCCGAGCGTCTCGTAGAGCTTGGCGCGCTCCCAACTATCGTAGAAGGGATGCGCGCTGGCGAAGATGAGCTTGTCCGGGATCAGCTCGTTGCCCGCCTTCACGTACCCGTCGGCAAAGGGCCACGTCTCATACTCGGACCACTCCATATACACGTTGGCGTTGCGGTGGCAGACCATGCAGGCTTCCTGCACGTAGGGGTAGCCGCCGTGGCTCATCACGATGGTCAGGTCCGGGAAGTCGCGGGCCACCTCGTCCACACGGGCCGGAGAGGCGTCGCCCATGATTGCGCCGGGCACGCGGGTGCCGGGGCCCGTGCTGATGACCACGGGGACCTTCAGTTCGCAGCACTTGGCGTAGATGGGATAGAACTTGCGGTGATCCGCCGGGAGCTTGGCGAGATAGGGATCGACGGACGCCCCCTTCATGCCGAATTCGTTGACCATGCGGGACAGCTCGTCGATGGCCCGCATGCCCTTGTGGGGATCGAGGCCCGCCATGCCGTAAAACTTGTGCGGATACGCCTTCATCATTTCGACCACGCCCATGTTGGTGCAGGGACAGCCGTAGGTCGTCTCCACGTCGCGGCCGGTGATCACGCCGGTGATCTCGTGTTCGTCCATCAGCTCGACGATCTTGTCGAGCGACGCAGACCACGCCCGGTCGGGATAGTTGAAGAACGCGCACATGTCCCCGAAAAAGGGGCTGTGGATGAGCCCGTCCACGGCGTCGGGCGTGTTGGGGCGGAAACGGAAATCGATGGCTTTCATGGGAAGCGCTCCTTGTATGCAGGCGCCGTGCGGCGTCTTGGCGTTTGAAGAAATACGGGCGAACCCCGTGTACTTGTCCCGATGTGTGCAAAAAAGCAAGATTGGTACCAGCCTCCGTGCGGAAAAAAGCGGCGGAACGGCGAAGGCGCGGAGCGGAGTGCAGGACGTTTTGCCAGTAAAAGAAGCGTGTTGAACCTGAAAAGGAAAAAGGGAAGGAGACGGGAGTCGGGTGCCCGGCGGAGGGTTTTGCGCGGAAGCATGTGCGTTTTTTCTCATTGCAGAAATGCACGGATGTTTCCGAAAGACAGTGAATCAAGCCGGTTGCCGGAAGAGGCATTGCAAAAATGCATACCTGCCCCGAAAAGCCCCTCCGGGAGGACGGGCGGAAGTCTTCGTTCTTTTTTTATGTTATTTCAAATGAATAAAGGGAATGGCACGCAAGATGCTTTAACGGGGGCAAACGCTTGATGCAAACAAACGGATCGTCAAGATACCCCCATTTCTTTTCAGGAGGCTCCCCATGTCCCAGTGCGCTTGCTGTCTTTCCCCTCAGGAAGAACGTCTTCAGGGCAAGAAAAAGGTCAACCGTGAAGGGCGCGAACGCGTCTACAAGATTCTGGACCGCATCCAGTTCACCGTCCCGCACGTGGACATCGAGCGCGCCCGGTACTTCACCGAATCCATGCGCCAGACCGAAGGCGAACTGCTGACCCTCCGCTGGGCCAAGGCGCTGAAGAACGTTGCCGAGAAGATCACCGTCTACATCACGCCCGACCAGCTCCTCGCGGGCCGCGTGGGCCAGCTTGGCCGCTACGGCATCCTGTATCCCGAAATCGACGGCGACTTCTACATCGAAGTCATGAAGGACCTCCCCAACCGCGAAAAGAGCCCCTTCCAGATCGATCCCACCGACATGCAGATTCTTATGGAGGAGATCGCCCCCTACTGGGAAGGCAAGACCTACCATGAGCATCTCAACAAGGTCATCCCCGCCGAAATCCGCGGCGTAACCTATGACGACGAACGCGGCCTGAAGTCCAAGTTCGTGGTGAGCGAAACCTCTTCCTACCGTTCCGCCCTCCAGTGGGTGCCGGACTATGAAAAGGTGCTGAAGCGCGGCTTCATCGACATCCAGAACGAAGCCAAGGCCAAGCTGGCGGCCCTCGACCTGACGAACTCCGTGGATATCTGGGAAAAGAAGCCGTTCCTCGAAGCCATGATCATCGTGTGCGACGCCATCATGATCTGGGCCAAGCGGCACGCGCAGCTCGCCCGCGACACCGCCGCCAAGACCGGCGATCCGGTCCGCAGGCAGGAACTGCTTCGCATGGCGGACATCTGTGAACACGTTCCCGCCCATCCGGCCCGCAACTTCCGCGAAGCCGTGCAGTGCCAGTGGTTCGTCCAGATGTTCTCGCGCATCGAGCAGAAGGCCAGCGCCATCATTTCCAACGGCCGCATGGACCAGTATCTCTATCCCTACTTCAAGAAGGACATCGAGGACGGCACGCTGACCCACGCCGAAGCCAAGGAACTGCTCGAATGCATGTGGGTGGACATGGCCCAGTTCATCGACCTGTACATCAACCCCACCGGCAACGAATTCCAGGAAGGCTACGCCCACTGGGAGGCCGTGACCATCGGCGGCCAGACCCCGGACGGCGAGGACGCCACCAACGAGCTGTCCTATCTGTTCCTCGAATCCAAGCGCGAATTCCCGATGACCTACCCCGACCTCGCGGCCCGCATCCATTCGCGCACGCCCGACCGGTTCCTGTATGAAATCGCTCTGACCGTGAAGGACGGCTCCGGCTTCCCGAAGCTCATCAACGACGAGGAAGTGGTCCCGCTGAACGCCATCAAGGGTTGCCCGATCAACGAGGCGCTGGACTACGCCATTTCGGGCTGCACCGAAACCCGCATGCCCAACCGCGACACCTATACGTCCGGCTGCGTGTACATCAACTTCGCGTCGGCGCTTGAAATGCTCATGAACAACGGTCGGCTGCACCACTACGGCGACGAGCTCATCGGCCTTGAAACCGGCGATCCGCTCCAGTTCAAGACGTGGGACGAGTTCTACGATGCGTACAAGGCGCAGCACATCAACCTGCTGCACAAGGCTTTCCAGCAGCAGCACATCGTCGACCGCCTGCGCCCGCAGCACTTCGCGGCTCCGTTGTCCTCCGTGCTGCACGATCTCTGCATGAAGAACCTTCAGGACCTGCACTCCGAAAAGATCGAGGGCGGCGTCGACTACTCGTACTTCGAATTCCTCGGCTACGCCACCGTGGTGGACTCCCTCGCCGCCGTCAAGAAGCTGGTGTTTGAAGACAAGCGGCTGACGATGAAGGAACTTGTCGATGCCCTGAACGCGAACTTCGTGGGCTACGAGCCGATTCAGGAAATGCTCAAGAACGCGCCCTGCTACGGCAACAACGATCCCTACGCCGACAGCATCGCCAAGGACGTCGACCGCTTCACGCAGGTTGAAGCCGAAAAGAGCAGCCGGGATCGCGGCATCCACGTGGACGTGCGGTACGTGCCGATCACCTCGCACGTGCCCTTCGGCAAGATCATCGGCGCGACCCCGAACGGTCGCGTGGCCGGGTTCCCGCTGGCCGACGGCTCCTCCGCCTCCCACGGCGCGGACCACAACGGCCCCACGGCGGTGCTGTTGTCCAACTACCATTCCAAGAACTACGGCATGATCAACCGCGCTTCCCGTCTCCTGAACATCAAGCTGTCACCGAAGTGCGTGGCCGGTGAGGAAGGGGCCAAGAAGATCATGAGCATCATCCGTACGTGGTGCGACCTCAAGCTGTGGCACCTCCAGTTCAACATCGTGAACCGCGAGACCCTGCTTGCCGCCCAGAAGGACCCGAACAACTACCGTAACCTGATCGTCCGCGTGGCCGGGTACAGCGCGTACTTCTGCGACATGTCCCCCGACCTCCAGAACGACATCATCGACCGTACCGAACATTCGGAACTGTAAAAGATTGGAGGGGGGAAGGAGAAACTTTCTGAAGAAAGTTTCTCCTTCCCCCCTCCAAACC
>CABKMN010000171.1 GCA_902373525.1 uncultured Bilophila sp.
GGGGAAGGGGGAACTTGCTACAGCAAGTTCCCCCTTCCCCTCCCCCAATCTTCACTCCCCAATCTTCATTCTCCAATCTTCATTCTCCGCCGCGCTTGCGGAGCCTGACCATGCTTTCCCTGAGATGGGCGCGGATGGCGGATCGGGCGGCGGGGAGGTCGCCGTCGCGGACGCGCTCGAAGAGGCGGGCGTGCTCCTGCTCGTCCTTGAGCGGATCGCGTGACAGATCGCGGTTCATGTACAGCCGCACCCGGGAGGCGAGCCCGACCCAGAGCCGGTGCAGCGTCTCGTTGCCGCACAGGGCGGGCAGGATTTCGTGAAACCGGAAATGCTCCCCGAGCAGATCGCCTTCACCGGAAACCCGCATGGCTTCCATGCGCTCAAGGCTCTCACCGAGCCGGAGCACGGCCTCGTCCCGATGTTCCCGGATGACCAGCTCCGCCGCGCGGACTTCCAGAAGCTCGCGTACCGCATAACATTCCTCGATTTCCTTGCGGTCGGGGATCGCCACGCACGCCCCGCAGTACGGCTCGACGCGCACAAGCCCCTCCTGCACCAGACCGGCGATGGCCTCGCGCACGGGAAACCGGCTCATGCCCAGCTTTTCGGACAGCTCCTGCTCCACCAGACGCTCGCCCGGCGGCACCGCTCCCGAAAGGATCGCCTCCCGGAGCTGGCGCAGGGCCCGGTCCTTGAGCGTAAGCCGCTCCTCTTTGGTGAAGGGACTCATACCGCCCCCTCGCGGTGGAACAGCCGACGCCCGAGCGCCTGCACCTGCCTGCCGAGCATCACCAGCGTGACCGAGGCGCTGATCAGCGCGACCCCGCCCACCAGCGCGGGCGTAAACGGCTCCCCGAACACGAGAATGCCTACGAAAACGGCGGTCAGCGGCTCCATCACCCCGAGCACGGAGGTCAACGTGGACCCGATGCGCTGCACCGCGAGCACCAGCGTCAGATTGGACAGCACCGCCGTAATCACCGCCAGCAGGAAGGCCATCAGCAGCTCCCACCACGACGACAGCGGCTGGAAGGTGCCCGTGCCCACCGCGTTGGCGAACGTGAACAACGCCCCGAAAAACAGGACGTAAAAAGTCATGACAAGGCCGTTCATGTTGCGGATGCCGGCCACATGGATGCCCGTGATGTACAGCGCGTTGCAGAAGCCGGACAACAGCATCATGCCCACCCCGTAGAGGCTCATCGGCGCGTCGCCGTCGCCCCCGCCCACGGAAAGCATCCCCACGCCGCCCACCGCGAGCACGATGGAAAACGCCGTAATCCACGAAAACGACTCGTGAAAAAACGCGATCATCAACAGCATGACCATCACGGGGTAGAGGAACTGGATCGTCGTCGCCACGCCGCTCGGCAGGTAGTGGAACCCGTGGAACAGCAGGAGCGCCGCCGCCGTGTACATGAAGCTCATCCCCGCCAGCTTGCAGAGATCGACCGCCCGCGCATGGAACCGCTCCCGGCGCAGAACCAGCACCGCCCCGAGCGTCAGCGACGCGATCAGGAACCGGTAGAACAGCACCGACTCGGGGTGTACCCCGTCGTGGATCAGCGGCAGCGTGAACAGCGGAATCAATCCGAAGGTCGCGGACGAAAACAATCCCAGAAAAAAGCCCATAACCCCTCCCGTGCGGACGCGTCCGGCTCTCCGGCGCATCCCGAAAACGGCCCGGTTTCAGCCGGTTTTCAGGGGACGGCGCGGACGCGCATCATGGGCCACGCACTAGCCGTTTCGGGCAGGATTGTCAACAATATGCAATTGGGGAGGAGAAAACGCGGCCTCGTCCCGTGAAGAAGGCGGGAAAAATCGGGGGAAGGAGGGGAAAAACATTCCGGAAAACGATTTTCCCCTCCTTCCCCCATCCTCCCCTCTTCAAAGACGTTCGTCCTTGTCGAATCCCTCTTGCCGGGTTTTCCGCGCGCGAAGGCCGAGGCGTTTTTTCCCGACGCCGTCGCGGAGCGTGAGCGATACCGCGGGGTATGGATGTGCGGAAAACGCCTTCGGCATGACGCGCATCGGCGGAAAAAACGGTGGCCGTTGCCCCTCGGCGGGGCATCGGAGCGCGGCAACCGAATGCCGTGCCGGACGCCGCTGCGCGCATGCCGGAAAAACGGCAAGGCGCGGGCGCGGTGCGGAAAGGGGTATGAGGGCTTTCACTGTCCCCGGATGCACGGCAAGACGCGGGCGCGGTGCGGGAAGCGGCGTTTTCTCCCCTGCTGGCGGGAAAACGAAGCCGTTTTTCCTTTGACTTACAAGAGGATACGCTGAAGTTCCGCGACGCTGGCGGCCAGGCGTGTGGCTCCGGCCCGCATCAGCTCCTCGCGGGTGCCGTAGCCGTAGAGGACGCCCACGTCCGCGAGCCCGGCCTCGTGCGCGCCGGTGATGTCGTACTTGCGGTCCCCGACCATTACGGCGTCCGCCGGGTCCACCCTCCGCTCGGCCAGCGCGTAGCGGATGACGTCGATCTTCGCGGACCGCCTGCCTTCCATGTCCGCGCCGTACACCGCCGCCAGCGACCGCGACAGGCCGAAGTGGTCCGCGATGCGCCGCGCGAAGATTTCCGGCTTGGAGGTCGCCACAATCAGCGTCCGGCCCGCCTCCCGCAGCGCGTCGAGCATCTCCGGCACGCCCGGATACGGCGCGTTTTCAAAAATGCCCCGGTCGCGGAAATACACGCGGTACGTGTCTACGGCCCGCTTCGCGTCCGCGTCGTCCATGCCCATCGTCCCCCGGAACGAGTCGTACAGCGGCGGCCCGATGAACGACCGCAGCGTCGCCGCATCCGCCTCCATCCCGAAGCTCCGCAGCGCATACTTTACCGAATTGACGATCCCCGGCTCGGAGTCCGTCAATGTCCCGTCCAGATCAAACAAAATCGTTTCGTATTTCATGCCGAGACTATAGGGGAAGAGGGAGGATTGGGGAAGAGGCGGAAAAGAGGGAAAAAGAAGGCGGTTTCCCGCACGGGCGGAGCCCCGCTTCAAGAAAAAAGAACACCCCGCCCGTTCTCACGCCACAGGGCCCCAAAAACATTTCGATAAGGACGAACGTCTTTGAAGAGGAAAGAGGCTTTGGGAGGAAGGGAAACGAGGTGAACGCCGCACCCCGCCCTCGGCCTCCGCACACGCACGCTCACCAAGCGGCACGGACACGCCGCCTCCCGCACGGGCGGGGCGCACCGTCCCTCTCCACCCCATCCCTCTCCCGAAGAAACGCCGCACCGCCCTCTTCCCACACCGACCGGGAACGCTTCCGAAAAGGGATTCGATAAGGACGAACGGCTTCGAAGAGGAAGGAGTCTTTGGGAGGAAGGGAAACGAGGTGAACGCCGCCCCCGCCCTCGGCCCCCGCACACGCACGTTCACCAAGCGGCACGGACACGCCGCCTCCCGCACGGGCGGGGCGCACCGTCCCTCTCCACCCCATCCCTCTCCCGAAGAAACGCCGCACCGCCCTCTTCCCACACCGACCGGGAACGCTTCCGAAAAGGGATTCGATAAGGACGAACGGCTTCGAAGAGGAAGGAGGCTTTGGGAGGAAGGGAAACGAGGTGAACGCCGCCCCCGCCCTCGGCCCCCCGCACACACACGTTCACCAAGCGGCACGGACACGCCGCCTCCCGCACGGGCGGGGCGGAAGACAAACGCTCGAAGCGCCGCCTCCCACACGGGCGGGGCGCACCAGCCCTCTCCACCCCATCCCTCTCCTGAAGAAACGCCGCACCGCCCTCTTCTCCCGCCGACCGGGAACGCTTCCGAAAAGGGATTCGATAAGGACGAACGTCTTTGAAGAGGAAAGGATGGGGGTTTGGGGGAAGGGAAGGGGAAACTTTCTTCAGAAAGTTTCCCC
>CABKMN010000172.1 GCA_902373525.1 uncultured Bilophila sp.
GGGTTTGGGAGGGGGGAGAGAACCTTTCTCCAGAAAGGTTCTCTCCCCCCTCCCAATCTTCAATCACGTTACTCTCCCGCGCACTCCAACAAAATGCGTGCGACGTCGTCGGGGCGGTGAAGATGGACGTTGTGGCCGGAGGGGATTTCGAGGATGCGCCAGAGGGGGAGCCTGCGGGCGCGGTCTACGGAAAGACGCATGGGCGGGAGATGGACGGGCGTACAGGACACGTAGGTCGCGGGAACGCCGTTGCCCTGCGGCTCGCGGATGGCGATGCGGTCGAAATAGGGCTTGATGGGTTGCGGGGTCATGTGCTCCCCGAACCATTCGCGCATGGACTCGGCGGCGAAATGCCCCGGCTCAGGCACGGGAACGCTGATGCCGCCGTCGTGCCGCGAACGGAGTACGCGCCGGGACGCCTCCTCGTTGGGAACAAGGTCCATCGCGCATTCTCCGGGCTTGGGCACCATCGCGTCCAGATAGACGAGATGCCGGAGCAGATGGGGAATCCGGTCGGCGACAATCGTCAGGACGATGCCCGCGTAGCTGTGCCCGACAAGCACGACGTCGCGCAGGTCGTTGTAGCGGATCAGGTTGATCACATCCATGACGTGCGTTTCCAGCGTGATCCGGTCGGAAAGCAGGTGCGACTTGTCGGCGAGCCCGGTGAGGCTGAGGGGAAAGGCGTCGCATCCAGCCCGGCGGAGCCTGTCCGCCACCGGTCGCCAGCACCATGCGCCGCACCACGAGCCGGGCACCAGCACAAAGGGACTTTTTCCCGGCTGTTTCAGAAGCGTATCCGTTGCATCCATTCGATTTCCTGCCTGTACGTATCGGGAACTCGTCAAAGATGTACCATGAACGGGACGGCGGTCAACTGGTTTTCTCCGGACGGATGGCGTATTGTCATCCGGTGGGGCCGGTGCTATGGTCCGTGCGCCCTGTGCGCTGCGCGAGGTAGTTTCCTCCTGCAAGACGCTCTTCATCTTTTCCGGTCCGGCATCCGCCCGGTCGCGTTCGTTTACAGGTGGGCCCCATGAGCAGTACACTGTGTACAGCGTTGTTGACGTTGCTTTCCATGACGCTTTTCGCCGGCAACTCCGTCCTCTGCCGTCTGGCGTTGCTTGAATATAAGATGGAGCCGGTGAGCTATACGGCTGTCCGGCTTATCTCCGGCGCGCTGATGCTGTGGCTGATCATGGCCGTGCGCCACAAGAACATCTTCAAGTCGGGGACATGGCCCGGCGCGCTGTCGCTGTTCGGGTACATGGCCTGCTTTTCGTGGGCCTACGTCGAACTGCCCACCGCCGTGGGGACGCTGATCATCGCGGTCGCCGTGCAGACGACCATGATCGGCTTCGGCTTCTTCACCGGCGAACGCCCGAGCCGTCAGCAGGGCCTCGGCATCGGCATCGCGATGGTCGGCCTCATCTTCCTGTTGCTGCCGGGCCTGACCGCGCCGCCTTTCGTCAGCTCGCTCATCATTTTCGTGTCCGGCGCATCGTGGGGCGTCTACTGCCTGTGCGGAAAGGGCGTGAGCGATCCCGCCGCCTCCACCGCCGGAAACTTCATGAAGGCGGTTCCGTTCGCCCTGATCATGATGCTGTGCCTGCCTTCGCAGGTTTCGTTCGACAACCCCGGCATCTGGTACGCGCTGGCCGCCGGTGCGCTGGCGTCCGCAGGTGGCTATGTGATCTGGTATATGGTCGTCATCCGGTTCACGGTTACGGTCGCCGCGGTCGTGCAGTTGAGCGTGCCCGTGATCACCGCCATCGGCGGCGTCCTTTTCGTCAACGAACCCATCACCATGCGCGTCGCCGTCAGCTCCGCCGCGATCCTCGGCGGCATCTTCTTCGCCACGACGTCCCGGCACCGCTGATTTCCGCCGCAAAAGGTTTCCGTTTTCCGGCCATACGCAAAAGGCATCCCCGCAAGGGATGCCTTTTGCCGTTTCGGCGCAAGAACGGTTCACCGGCGCATCCGTCCAAGGAAAAATCCACTGGAATGCGATGAGGGAGGGAAAAAAGATGCCCCCTCCGTGAGTCAATCCCGGCGGGACCGGTGAAGGGGAGAGAAAAACCGCTGCAAAGGGCTGAGGAAAAAACGTGCGTTCTGTGGCACGTCTTCCTTTTCTCTTCCTGAGCGTTACTTTTCCAGTATCGCCAAGGCTTCCGCGAGCAGTTCGCGGGGCGAAGCGGCGGCGTTGAGGACATGGGTGGCGGCGGCGCGGTAGAGGGCCTCGCGGGCCTCCAAAATGTCGTTCACTTCCTCGACGATGGATTTTCCGGTGAGCGTGGGGCGTTGGGCCGCGTTGGGATTGGCCTGCAACCGCGCCGCCAGCACTTCCGCCGGAGCCGAAAGATAGAGCACGATACCGTTGTCGCGCATGAAACGGCGATTTGCCTCCGCCAGCACCATGCCGCCGCCGGTGGCGATCACCGTTCCGGGAGCCGTGACGGCGCGCAGAACGTCGCTTTCCCGCTTGCGGAAGCCTTCCCAGCCTTCGCGGGCCACGATGTCCGCGACGGTTTCACCTGTCGTCTCCAGCAGGTACACGTCCGTATCGACATATCTGCACCCGAGCCGCCGCGCCAGAGCGCCGCCGAAGGTCGTCTTTCCCGCCGCGCGTGCGCCGACGAGATAAATCGTATGAGTCATGCGTATAACCTCGAAAAGAAGCGGATAGGGGCGAAACGATAGATGAACGGGGCCCGACTTGCAACCGTGCGGAGAGCCCCGCTCGGAGCTGAGGCGGCGTATGGGCCTGTATCCTTCCGGTAGAAAAGTCCCCTGAGCGGAAATGCCGTGCGCGGGAAACACGGCGTCCGTCATGCCGTCGAGCGTTCGGCTTTTGGGAGGATGCCGCACGGGAAGGACGACAGGGACGCGGACCGGGTTACTTTTTTCCCAAAAAATGGTAGGAGTGCGTTCTCAACGTTGAAGGAACGTCCCGTCGCGCCGTCTGAAGGGCCGCGCGACGGGCCATGACAGTGTAACTTTGGAGGAAAACATGTTTCGTATCCTGAGCGTCTCTCTGCTGTCTCTGCTGCTGTGCGCGTCGGTCGCGTTTGCCGAAAAACCTCTCGTCGTGGCGTCCGACCCCACGTTTCCCCCGAACGAAATGCTGAACAAGGACAAGGAGATCGTCGGGTTCTCCATCGACTACATCAAGGCCGTGGGCAAGGAAGCCGGTTTTGACGTGCAGGTCAAGAACATCGCGTGGGACGGCATTTTCGCCGCGCTCGCCTCGAATCAGGTGGACGTGATCGCCGCGTCCGTGAGCATCACCGACAAGCGCAAGAAGGCCATGCTGTTCACCGATCCCTACTATGAGCTGCATCAGGCCGTGGTCCTGCCGCTCGGCAAGGAAATCAAGAGCCTCGAAGAGCTCGCCGGAAAGAAGGTCGGCGGCCAGATCGGCACGTCGGCGATGGTGCAGACCATTCCCGCTTCCAAGGTCAAGATGATCGTGAAGACCTACGACGAAGTGGGCCTTGCCTTTGAAGACCTCGCCAAAGGCAATCTTGACGCTGTGATGTGCGACGACCCGGTCGCCAAGTACTACGCCAACACCAAGGAAGAGTACCGCGACAAGTTCCACATCGCCCTCGTCACCGGCGATCCCGAATACTACGGCTTCGCGCTCCGCAAGAACGACAAGGAGCTGGCCGAAAAGCTCAACGCCGGTATCAAGGCCGTGCGGGAAAAGGGCATCGAAGACCAGATCAACGAAAAGTGGTTCGGCAAGAAGGCCGAATAGGCTGATGAAGGCATAAGCATTGAGGAGGGGAGGAGGGACCTTTCTCCAGAAAGGTCCCTCCTCCCCTCCTCAAACTTCTCCCCTCCACCCC
>CABKMN010000173.1 GCA_902373525.1 uncultured Bilophila sp.
GTTTCCCGCTCCCCTCCCCCACATCTTTTCTTCCCATCATAATAAGGGAAACGCCGCCTCAAGGAATTGCCCATGCGCCCTCATTATGCTAGGAATTTGGAAAGTGCAGGGCTTTCCCTGACTTTTCGTTTGGAGGTTTCCTATGTTGCAATTCAAACATGTAGCCGTGTGCATGTTGGCTCTGGCTATGCTTTCGGCCGGTTGCACCAACTACAGCGGCAATGCCTATTCCGGCAGTCAGGTGCGCAGCGCCCAGACGGTGCAGTACGGTACCGTCGTTTCCGTTCAGCCCGTCACCCTTGAGGAAGAGCGTCCCGCCGTCATCGGAACGGTGGGGGGTGGCGTCGTCGGCGGTGTTCTCGGCAATATGGTCGGCGGAGGCCGGGGCAAGACTCTCGCGACCATCGCGGGCGCGGCCCTCGGCGCTGCGGGCGGCTATGCCGGTGAAAAGGCCCTTACCAAGCAGAATGGCCTCGAAATCACGGTCGAACTGGAAAATGGGCAGCAGTTGTCCGTTGTTCAGGCCGCTGATCAGCCGTTCTCTCCGGGCGAACGCGTCCGCGTGCTGCGCGGGAGCGACGGCTCGGCGCGCGTGGCCCGTTAACCTTTAAGGGCAAGCCGTATTGCGGCATCGTATAATCCGCCATGCGTCGGCGTGGCGAACAACCAAGGAGCATCCATGCTGGACCCGAAACAGTGTGTTCTTTTCAGCGGCGGCGCCGCCGGCACCGAACAGTTTTTCGGCGCTCAGGCGGAAGCCTGGGGTATCGAGGAAGTGAACTACAGCTTTGACGGCCACCAGATCGAACGGAAGCGCGGCGTCCGCGTCCTGACTTCCGAAGAACTGGCCCTCAAGGACGTGAGCCTCACCTACGTTTCCCGCCTCATGGGCCGCGAATTCACCAAGGCTCCCCTGTTCCGCAAAGTGTTGCAGTCGATCTGCTGGCAGGTCAGCAGCGGACAGGAAGTCGTGGTCGTGGGCAACATCCAGCCCGACCACACCGTCAAGGGCGGCACGGGCTGGGGCGCAGAATTCGCCAAGATTTGCAACAAGCCCCTGCTGGTGTTCGATCAGGAACAGGACGGCTGGTATCGCTGGGCGAACGATGCGTGGACCAAGGTTGAGGACCCCGTCATCGAACACACCCACTTCACCGCCACCGGAACCCGCTTCCTCGAAGCCAACGGGCGCAAGGCCATCGCGGACCTGTTCGCCCGTTCGTTCAACCGCTGATTCGCAACTGTTTTCGTCGTAACCGGACAGCCATCCTGTTTTCGCAGGGTGGCTGTCTGTGCGAAGGGCCGGAGGGTCCCATGTCTTTTTCCGTTCCGTCCGCCTATGACCGCTTTCTCGGGCCGTTGGCGGGCATGTTCGCGTTTTTGTCCTGGGGCTTTCTGGTCCTGTTCTGGCATATGCTGGATGCGGTGGCTCCCTTCGAGATTTTGTGTTACCGCATCATCTTTTCGTTCGTCACGCTCGCTCCGGTGGTCTGGCTGACGGGGCGCTGGCGGGAAGTCCTCGACGCCTTGCGGGATCGCCGGACCGCCCTGATCATGTTCGGCAGTTCCTGCGTGGTGGCGCTGAACTGGTTCCTGTACATCTGGGCGATCAGCACGGGGCAGGTCCTTGAGACGAGCCTCGGCTATTACACCAACCCACTGGTGAACGTGCTGCTCGGCTGCGTCTTTTTGCGGGAACGGCCTTCGCGTCTCCAGACCTTCGCCATTCTGCTGGCCTGCTTCGGCGTCCTGCTGAGCTTTCTGGGGCATAGCCGCTTCCCGTGGCTGGCGTTGTCGCTGGCCTGTTCGTTCGCTCTGTACGGCTTCATCCGCAAGACGGTAGCCGTGGAGGCGCTGCCCGGCCTGTTCATCGAGACGGTCGTCCTGACGCCGTTTTCGCTCGGCTGGGTCTTGTGGCTGTACGGTCACGGCGAAGGCTTCATGGCCCATCCGCGCGTGTGGGAAGGCGTCCTGCTGTTTCTCGCCGGGCCGGTGACTTCCCTGCCGCTGGTCATGTTCGCCTACGCCGCCCGGCACATGCGGCTGATGACCCTCGGTCTGTTGCAGTACATTTCCCCGACCTGCACGTTTTTCCTCGGACTGTTTTTCTTCGGGGAAACGCTCAACGGCGCCACGCTGGTGACGTTCGTCTTCATCTGGATGGCGTTGCTGCTGTATACGTTCGAGAGCTGGCGGCAGACGCGGCATCTGGCGCACAGGATGCGGAGCTGACGGGAATGGCGGCATGCTTGCGGCGGGCGGGGTGATCCCCGCCTTTTTTGTTGCGGAGAACGGGCCACGAAAAAGCCCCGGACGGACCGGGGCATAGGGTGGCATGTCTGTTCATGGCTGGGCGACTCGCGGCATCGAACGGGGCTTTAGTGAACCCGCTTGAGTTCATAACCGAACTGTTCGGCGATGTGCTCAAGGGGATGGATGTTTCCGGTGACCTTCATAATGTCCACAAGGGTTTCGGCGCCGAGTTTCGCGCCGTCGTCGAACGGATTGACCTCACGCAGGAGGGTGGAATAGGGCTTGCCCACGGCGGCGGCGATGTTCTTGGCGCCGAGGCCGCTTTCCAGAACGAGATCGTGAACGGTAGAGATAAGATTGGTAGACATGGTTGTTCTCCTTTGGTTGTCTGTTCAAACAACATACCACCGGTTTTTAGCTATACCTGATTCTCACGGGAAGACAAGGGCATTAGATTTTTTTCTAAGGTGTTTTCATATGGTTATTCGTCTATAGATGACGAATAAGCGCCACTGGAAGGCCTATTCTTCTAGAATCATTGCGTAAAAAGAAGAAGGCCCGCCCCGGGGAATTCAGGCCGGATTGCCTGAAGAAAAACCGGAACGGGCGGGGTAACGTCCTTGGAGAGGCTGCTAGCTTGGGCATGAAGGCGCGTTGTGCCGTGACAGGGCGAACAGAAAGCGCTTCGTGCGGGCGACGGGGTAGTCGGATGCGGCGAACAGCCGCCAGTGCCGCACGGCCTGTTCCCAATCGGGCGAATCCTGCAACCGTTCGCGCAGGAGCAGGACGACTACGCCTTCGGGAGTGAGCTGGTCCTGTACGAGCTCCAGTACCTTGGGCCACGGCATGAAGGCCCGGCTGACCACGAGATCGGCCGTCCGGGCGGGCGGTCCGGCCATAAACGCCTCGGCGCGTCCCCGGAAGACATGCGTGCCGGGGAGCGGATATTTGGCGAGCACGGTGGACAGGAACAGGGCGCGTTTTTCCCGGGCCTCCACCATCCAGTAGTCGCCCGCCTGCCAGACCATCCTGAGGGGCACTCCGGGAAGTCCCGCGCCCGAACCGAGGTCCCAGCAGGACGGCGCATCCGGGAGCCCCGCCTTTTCGCGGAGGAATCCGCCCAGATGCAGGCTGTCCACCACCAGCGTGTCAAAGGTCTCTTCCGCCGTCCGCGTGCCTACGAGGTTCATGACCCTGTTCCACTGCGTGAGCAGGTCAAGATAACCGGCGAGCGGGCGCAGGGTGTCTTCGGCGAGCTCGAACCCCGCGCGTTTGGCCCAATGCTGAAGATCATACAGGGACACGGATGACGGACGCATGACGACTCCTTGATGCTGTAGGGGAATGAGAGGCGGTTATACCCGCAAGGCGCGCGTTCGTACAGCGTTCAGTAGCGCCTGCGGCGCTTGCCCCTGTTTGGGAATTTCTTGGCGGGGGCCGGTTTGGGGGCTGCCGGGGGAAC
>CABKMN010000174.1 GCA_902373525.1 uncultured Bilophila sp.
GCACGGAAGGCTGAACGACCGGTTCCGCAGGCGTGGGTGCGGGAGCAACGGGGGGATCGGAAGGCGACGGGACGGGAGGCGGCGTCCCACGGGAAAAATCCGCGAGCGCGTCGGCGACGGGGTGCCCGGCGGGCGCGGCCTGCGGAGCGGCGACGGTCCCGACGGTCGCGTCCGTGGCGAGGTCCGCCACCAGCCGGGTTTCGGCTTCGGACAGGGCGTGCAGGCCCGAAGCCTCGGCCACGCCCCTTACCATCTGCCCGAGGGTGGCGGCGGGCGCAAAATCAATGCCCACCCGGTCCAGAAACCCGGAAAAGCGCCCCGCGTCCAGAAAAAGCATCAAGACGAAGGCCAGCGCATAGACGGCGCAGGCACGACCGGACGTGAGCGTTCCCCGCTCGGCTCGGAAAGGGTTCTTCATTCGCCGTCCCCCGGATCAGAATTGAAAGTAGATGAAAGGCATCACGCCGTCCGGTCCCATCTTGAGGATGAAACCGCCGACGAGCGCGAGCACGACCGCCTGCGCGACCCACGGCAGGCGTTCCTGCACGTCCACGAACGCCGCGAACAGACGCGCTCCGAACAACTGGATCGCCAGCCCCACGGCCACGGCGGGAATGACCAGCAGCGGGAAGCCCTCGCCAGGCTGTCCGAAGACGACAATCCGGCGCAGGATTTCGAGGCTCCGCCCCATGTCCTCCGCCCGGAAGAATATCCATAGGAAAGATACGAAATGGAAGGTCAGCAGCCACGCCGCCGCCGTCGCGCACCGGCGCAGAACCGGATCGGACGGTTCCCCGACGCCGAAACGCTTCCGAAGCTGGTGGAACGCGTGGACGACCGCCAGCCCCACGCCGTGCATGACGCCCCAGACGAGGAAACGGACGTTCGAGCCGTGCCACAGCCCGCCGAGCGCCATGGTGATGATCAGGTTCAGATACCGGTTGCCCCGGCGGCTTCCCCCGAGGGGAATGTACAGATAGTCGCGGAGCCACAGGGACAGGGTGATGTGCCAGCGGCGCCAGAAATCCTGTACGTTCAAGGCCAGATAGGGAGAACGGAAGTTTTCCGGAAGCCGGAAGCCCATGAGCCGCCCGACGCCGACGGCCATGTCCGAATAGCCGGAAAAGTCGCAGAAAATCTGAATGGAATAGGCATACACGGCGGCGAGGACGGTCCACGAGGAATAGAATTCCGGAGACTCGAACACGTCGCGCACGATGTGCTCGGACAGGTAGCTGGCGATCACCACCTTCTTGAACAGACCGCTGAGGATGAGCGCGAAGCCTTCCTGCAAGCCGCGGGAATCCCATGTCCGGTGGCCGAGCTGCGGCAGGAACTGGCGAGCGCGCATGATCGGCCCCGCCATGATCGTCGGGAAGAAGGAGACGAACAGCAGCACGTCCAGAAACGCGCGCGGCGGCTCGTCAGGACAGCGGTAATGGTCGACGGCGTAGGAAAGCCCCTGAAAGGTATAAAAGGACAACCCCACCGGGAACAGCATGTCCGTTACGGGCAGCGCGTTCCGCAGGAAGCCCGTATCCAGACCGCCGAGCCCCGCCAGCGACTCCAGCCCGAGGATCAGGAATTCATAATATTTGAAGAAGGCCAGCAGGGCCACATGCAGCGCCACGTCCAGCGCGATGATGCCCTTGCGGACGCGGGGACGCCCGGCAAAACGGGCCATCAGACGGACCGCGCCCCAGTTGAGCACCGCCACGGTGAACAGCAGCGGCACGAACGCGACGCCAGCCAGCGCGTAGAAAAACACATTGCAGACGAGCAGAAACGCTCTGTATTCCCCGTCGCGGTCACGCAGCAGCCAGCCCGCGATCAACACCAGCAGGAAAAAGGTCGCGAACTCCAGAGTGACAAAATTCATCTGTGCCTATCCGGGCAAAAGGTCCAGCGCGTTAAGGGGCGCGATCCCCGCACGATAGCGGAAACGCGCCCCCCTTGCAAGCCCTCAGATTCTCACGTATTTATCGAAAAAGACAGGCTTTTCCCTCTCAGCGGGGCAGGAGCAGGAACACGGCCCCCCGCGTATCCAGATAGCTTGCCGTATGCGTCGCCCGGTCGCCGTTTCCGCAGAACAGGTCGACGCGGTTGCGCTTGATCGCTCCGCCCGTATCCTGCGGCAGGGTCAACGCGTTGAACGGCACGCAGTGTTCGCCCTCCTCATCGGGCAGAGCCACGTTCATCAGGGTCAACAGCCCGTTGGGCAGCACGCTCTGGTCGGTCGCCACGCTCACCCACGGCGTGATCCGGCGGCCCATGCTGCCCTTGGACCCCACCGTCTTCGGACCGGCGAGCTTGAAAAAGACGTAGCTCGGGTTCGTATCCAGCAGATCGGTCACCTGATCCGGGTGGGCCGCCAGCCATTCGCGGATGGAGAACATGCTTACGTCCTCACGCTTCAACAGCCCGCGATCCACCATGACCCGCCCGAGGGAAACGTATTTGTGCCCGTTCTGCCCGGCGTACAGCACATAGCGCACCGAGCCGTCCTCGAAACGCAGCCGCCCGGACCCCTGAATCTGGAGCATGAAGATGTCCACGGGGTCCTCGACCCACGCCAGTTCCAGCCCGCGCCCCTTCAGCGCGCCCTTGCAGTCGATGGCGTGCCGGGTATGATAGGGACGCTTCCGCCGCAGGTCCGACGGGACCTTATATAAAGGATGCTGGAAACGTCCCTTGCGGACGCGGGAGGCGGGAATCTCCGGCTCGTAATAGCCGGTGAATCCGAAGTCCGGCCCGATACGCACCCAACGGAAGTCGGAGGCCAGCACTTCCGGGGCGGTGTCCAGAAACGGCAACAGATGCAGCAGCCGTTCGAGCGACCGCTCCATGTCCCCGTAGGTCACTTGCAGCGAAGGATAATGGAGAGCCACGCGGGACGCCGGTTTGGCGCGCACATAGGCGAGGCTCTGCTCCACCGCAAAACGCATGTCCTTCCACGATCCCATCCCCTGCCGGTTCGCGGCCAGCCCTCGGGAAAGCCGCTGCGCCTCGTCCTCGGAAACCGGGTATACGCCGGGTTCCGTCAACGGCGCGACGCACACGGACTCCGGCAGGTCCTTGGGCGGGCAGTCCGCCGGACGCGGCTTCCCCGCACAGGCGGACAGAAGGAAAAGACACAGCAGACAGGCCCCGAACAAGGAAAAACGGCGAAACACGGCGGATTATCCTCACACAACAGGTTGAAAAACAAGAAAGCCCGTGCTGTGTACCGTATCCTCCGGCCCGATGCAACGCCCCGCCTCTCCAGCGGCGGGAAAAAAATTTCCGCTTTTTTGCAAAAAAAACTTGACGAAATCCGAGGACCGTTATAAACACTCTCTCGTTCTGCGGGAGTAACTCAGTGGTAGAGTGCAACCTTGCCAAGGTTGAAGTCGCGGGTTCAAATCCCGTCTCCCGCTCCATATATTTTTGCCCTTGTTCGCCGGAAGGCTGGAGCGAGGGCTTTTCTTTCGACCCGTTTCCTTTGCGGAAACGTCTTACCATAGATACACAACATTCCCGTGTACGGCTCACAACAGTCCTGTTGCGAAGCCATTCCATAGACGAACATATTTTTACGTTCATGAAAAAGGCCCGGCGCAATCCGGGCCTTTTTCATTTCGTGGCGGAAGAAAAATCGGGGGAGGGGAGAGGGAACCTTTCTGAAGAAAGGTTCCCTCTCCCCTCCCCCGGTACCCCCTCCTCT
>CABKMN010000175.1 GCA_902373525.1 uncultured Bilophila sp.
GAGAGGTTTGGAGAGGGGGAGGGAGAAACTTTCTCCAGAAAGTTTCTCCCTCCCCCTCTCCAATAACTATCTTCGTTTCTTTTTCGTCGAATGGCGCTTGGGCATCATCTTGGGCGGGGCGAGCACCTTGACCTCCCCCTCAAGGGAGAGAGCCTTTTCGGTCAGCCCGAAAGGAGCCCAGTTCGAAGGGACGAGGCTCATGCGCTCGAAGTTGCGCCCGGTGGCGTAGATGACGGGAATGTCTCCGGAAGAGGAGCCCGCCAGCAGGAGCGTGGCGTTGCTCTCTGAGGGGATGGAGGCGTTGGATGCCGGAAGCTCCGTCGGCTGGTCGTCCGCGGGCAGCGTACCGTTGCCGCTGGCCGGAGCGGTAGCGTTCCCGGCGGCGGGAAAGGCGGCGGGCGTTTGGGCCGAGGGAGGGGAAACGGGCCGGGTGACGTTGTTGGTGAGGTCGGCGGGCGAAGGCTGCGTTTCGGGCGCATAGGTGCCCGCGCTGTCCGCAAAGAGGGGCTCTTCCTGCAATCTGCCGTTGGAACGGAGGAAGTTCAGAAAGTCGCTCCCGGTCAGGCCCACGAGCGCGATCATCGGGGACCCGTCCCCGGCGGTCAGCAGGCTGACGGGAACCGTGCCGCCGTGGATGCCGATATAGGTCGTCTTGGCTCCGGCGGGCATTTCGCCCCAGACCACGTTTTCCTTTTTTTCGCCTTTGTCGGCGGTGGCGGAAGCGGCCCAGACGGGACCGCACGCCAGCGCGGACGCGGTGAGGAAAAAGAGGGCGAACCGCTTGGGAGCATGGAAGATTCCGTTCATGTCGAACACATATGACCGTATGACGCGCAGGTCAAGCGTTTCCCGGAACGGATGCGCGGGGCGAGGAGAGGCGCTGGCCGCAAGATGGCGGCGAGAGGGAAGAAAACGCCCCTCCCGCCGCCGCGGATTATTTGCCCATCGCGCGCCGGACTTCGGCGACGCGGGCCCGGATGTCCGGCGCGCCGACGAGTTCGGAGACGAGCGCGCAGCACCGCGCCCCGTGCGCCGCGACGTCCGCGATGTTGTGGCGCTTGATGCCGCCGATGGCGACGAAAGGCAGGTCGATGTTGGCGGCCACCCAGTCGAGATAGTCGAGGGTCACGGGGGCGCAGACATCCTTTTTGGTCTGGGTCGGATAGATGGGGCCGACGCCGAGGTAGTCCGCTCCGGCGGCCACGGCGGCGCGGGCCTGCTCAGGATTGTGCGTGGACAGGCCGATGATCATGTCCGGCCCCACGAGGCGGCGTACCGCTTCCACGGGCAGGTCCTCCTGCCCCACATGCACGCCGTCCGCTTCGCAGAGGATGGCGATGTCGACGTGATCGTTGACGATGAAACAGGCTCCGGCCTCGCGGGTCAGGCGGCGCAGTTCAAGGCATTCCTTGAGCATTTGTCCGCCCTTTTTCGTTTTCTCGCGGTACTGGAGAATCTTGATGCCGCTGTCGAGCAGGGCCTTGGCGACCTCGGCGACCGGACGTCCGAGGGAGAGCTCGTCGTCGGTGAGCGCGTAGAGATCGGTTTCCGGGGAGGTTCCGGGGAGCAGTCTGGGCATGGCGGACTCCGTCAGTCGGCTTCGACGCCGACGAAGGAAAAGAGGTTGACGTTGAACAGGCCGCGCGCGGTCAGCTTGAGTTCGGGGATGACCGGCAAGGCCATGAAGCTGAGGCTCATGAAGGGTTCGACGCCTTCGGGGATGCCGAGTTCCGTGTGGGCGGCCTCGATCATGGCGCGGAGGGTGGCGCTGACCGTTTCGGGGGCTTCGGAGGTCATCAGGCCCGCGATGGGCAGGGGCAATCTGCGGATGACGCCTTCGTGCACGGACACGATGCCGCCGCCGAGCCTTTCCAGTTCGCGCACGGCGAGCAGCATGTCGGCGTCGTTGTCGCCCGCCGCCACGATGTTGTGGGAGTCGTGCGAAATCGTCGTCGCCACGGCCCCGCCGCGCAGCCCGTAGCCTTCCAGCAGACCGAGGCCGATTTTGCCGGTGGCCTTGTGACGTTCGATGACCGCGATTTTGGTCAGGCCGGGATTCAGGGCGCACTGGAACAGTCCGGCGTCATCGACGGCGACGTCGCGGACGAGATTCAGGGTGACGAGGGAACGGGGCTGAAGCCCGATGACCCGCGCTCTGCCGGTGCGGACGGGCAGGGCCAGCGCGTCGTCTCCGAGCGGACGGATGTGGATGGAGTGGGACGGTGCGCCCGCCGCGGCGTCGTCCAGCGGGGAGAGGACCTTGCCGTCTTCCGCGATCAGGCGGCCCGCCGTGAACACTTTCCGCACGCGGAAGTCCTTGAGGTCGTCCACGAGGATGAAGTCGGCGTCGCGTCCGGGCGCGACGGCGCCTTTGCTGCGGAGGCCGAAGCATTCGGCGGCGTTGAGGGTGCACAGGGTCACGGCCTGCACCGGGTCCATGCCCATGCTCACGGCGATGCGGAGGTGGTTGTCCATGTGCCCGTCGCTGACGATATCCTCGACGTGGAGGTCGTCGCAGCAGAAGGCGCAGCGACGCGCGTTGCCGGGGGTGACGCCGGGCAGGAGCGTCCGGAGATTCTTGGCGGCGGAGCCTTCGCGCAGGAGCACGTAGCAGCCCCGGCGGAGGTTTTCGCGCATTTCTTCCAGCGTGCCGCATTCGTGGGTGGTGGAGATGCCGGTGACGAGGTAGGCGTCGAGATCGCGTCCGAGCAGGCCGGGAGCGTGGCCGTCCACGATTTTGCCGTGGGAGGTGCCGAGCCGGATTTTGGCGAGCACGTCGTAGTCGCCGGTGACCACGCCGGGGTAGTTCATCATTTCGCCGATGCCGGTGACTTTGGGATCGTCGATGAGTTCTTCCAGTTCTTCGGCGGCGAGGGTCGCGCCCGCGTCCTCAAAGGGGGTCGCGGGGACGCAGGAGGGCAGGGCGATGAAGATGTTGAGCGGCAGATGGCGTCCGTTTTCCAGCATGTAGCGGATGCCTTCCAGCCCGTGGACGTTGGCGATTTCGTGGGGATCGGCCACGACGCTGGTGGTGCCGCGCGGAAGGACGAGCCCGGCGAATCGTGCGGGGCTGACCATGCTGGATTCGATATGGATATGGGCGTCGATGAGGCCGGGCAGCAGGTATGCGCCCTGCGCGTCGATGGTCTTGACCGCCTCGGTCCGGGCGAAGCCCAGAATCTTGCCGCCGCCCACGCTGACGTCGGTTTCGCGGATTTCGCCGGTGAGCACGTCCACCAGCTTGGCGTTCAGGATCAGCAGGTCGGCGGGGCTGCGTCCGCCCGCCGCCTTGTCCACGAGGTCTTTCAGGTCGTCGATATCGTACATGAGAGCTCCTGCAGGGAGGTGGTTTTTAAGGATGTCTCCGGTGGGGAGGAACGTGGGGGAGGACGCCTCCGGCGGGCAGGGCTCTGCCCTGCACCCGCCGGGGGGAATGATTCCCCCCGGACCCCCTCGGAAACGGAGACGCCGTATTTCTTGCGCCGGGCTACGGATTCGTCGGAACCGTGATGCGTTTTTGTTTTTTGGGGGGATCGTTCCGTCGCCCAAAGGCGGAGTTCCCGCCATGTGGAAACCCAAAAGAGTGAAAGTCTTAGGAGAGGAGGGGATGGGGTTTGGGGA
>CABKMN010000176.1 GCA_902373525.1 uncultured Bilophila sp.
TTTGGAGGGGGGAGGGAGAAACTTTCTCCAGAAAGTTTCTCCCTCCCCCCTCCAAGTTCCTTGCTACAGAGCCTTAATCAATCCGACGAGGGAGATGACCATGAGGAGGGCGAGGACGATCTTCTTGAACCGGGCCTCGTCGACGGTGGTGAACCAGCGGTTGCCGATCCACATGCCGATGAACATGGGCACCAGAAAAACGACGGTGAAGATGAGGGTGGAGCGGCTGATGAGCCCCTGCTGCCAATAGAAGAGGGACGCCCAGACGTCGGTGAAC
The DNA here is from genome assembly GCA_902373525.1 of uncultured Bilophila sp. Classification (GTDB taxonomy): domain Bacteria; phylum Desulfobacterota; class Desulfovibrionia; order Desulfovibrionales; family Desulfovibrionaceae; genus Bilophila. The sequence continues at coordinate 278 of CABKMN010000176.1, forward strand.
AGGAAAAAGGCGATGAGCGAGGCGCGGCCCACGGCGGCCCCGAGCGGGCTGGACAGGAAGAAGAGGATGATCGGCGGCCCGCCGTTGGCGGAGGCCCCGTTGATGAGGCCCGCGAGGAGCCCCACGCCCGTGATCTGGGTCGGCGAGGGCGCGTTCTTGGGGCGCAGCCCGCAGTAGAGCAGCGCGGTCAGAATGAGCACCACGCCGTTGATGAGGAGCCGCATGGCGTCCACGGGGATGGAGACGAGGCAGTACACCCCGAACGGCGTACCGAACGCCACGCCCAGCGCGAGCCAGCGCAGCGACTTCCAGTGCACCTGTTTGTAGACGAACGGCAGATGCCCGACGCTCGCCAGCACTTCCCAGAAAAGGATGACCGGAGCGACCTGCGCCGGGGGGAAGAACAGGGTGAGCAGCACGATCATGATCAGGGAAAAACCGAATCCCGTGGCGCCTCGGACGATGCCGGCGAGAAAAACGGCCACGAACACATAGGCGGACAGAAGAGGAGTGAATTCCGGCATGAGACCTCCTTGCGGGGCGCGGGCCGCCTCGGCGGGAACGGGCGTCCTCGCTCCGCTCTAACGTGGGGCGGAGCGCCCTGTCAAACGCCGCGTCCGATCCGGGCGATCCCCGTTTCCGCCGAGGCGCAACCGACGCCGGGCAACCGCCGCGCCGGACCGGGCGCGTCCGGTCCGCGCTTGCGGGCAAGGGCTTTTCGGGGTATCATCGCTTCTTTACATGACAGTCCGTTTCGGAGCGTCCGCTCTCCGGAACCTCCATACTTCGTCCTGACCTCAGACCTCATTACGAGTACCCCTCCATGACCACCAGAAGCCATTCTCCCCGAGATTCCCGCAATCCCCGAGATTTCAACGATCCCCGCAACAAGCCGCAGGACCGTTCCGAGCGCCCCGAGCGTTCCGAATGGGCCTCCCGGCGTTCCGAGCGCCCGGAAACCACGGTCCGCGAGCGTTCCGAACGCGCCCCGCGTCCCGACTGGGCCCCGCGCGGCGACCGTCCCCGCTTTGAGCGCGGCCCCCGCGACCGTTTCGAAAACGGCGATCGTCCCCGTCCGCCGAGAGGCGCCGGTCTTCTCGCCGAACTGCGCGAACTCGACCGGGAACTCGTCAAAATGATCGCCCGCCGCAGCCGCATGCTGACCCGCCTGCCCAACAGCGGCGCTTCGGATCATGAACGCGAACTGCGTACCTCGTGGGAAGAGACCGCTTCCGCCGTCAGCCGCGACCCCAAGCTCATCCGCCAGTTGTTCGCCCTGTTGCAGGAAGTGGAAGTCGCCCCCGCCGACATGGAGCAGCCTTCCGCCTTCAATCTGGCTCCGGCCCGCAAGCCGCTGAACGTGGAACTGCCCGCGCCCGCCTCGGACCGCCTGCCCCGCGTGCATATGGCGCTCGCCGCCAGCGGCGCGAGCGAATGCACCCTGCGCGGCGTGCCGCTGAACGGCCCGGTCATGGAATGCCTGAAGGGCCTCAATCAGGTGGGCGCCCGCCTGCGCTGGGAAGAGGACGGACGCATCCTCTGTCAGGGCGGCGAGCCCGTTTCCGGCTACAACAAGCCCATTCTCGACCGGGTGGTGCACGTCGGCGACGATCCGTTCAACCTGTACCTGATCCTGTTCCTGATGGTGACGCGGCCCGCGCGGCTCAAGATCATCGGCGAAAGCGGCCTCAAGTTTGTGGACCTCGCCCCCATGCGCCATTTCCTGCCCCTGCTCGGCGCGCGTCTGACCAGCGTGGTGCCCGGACAGGAAGGGCTGCCCGCCCGTCTGGAATCCTCCGCCATGCTGCCGTCCGAAGTGGCCGTGCCCGCCGAACTGGCTTCCGACGCCGTGGAGGCCCTGCTCGTCGCCACCGCCGGTTGGGAACGCGAAGTGACGGTGGACCTGAGCGATCATCCCGAAGGCCATAACGTCGTCTCCAAAATCCTGCCCATTTTCCGCGAGCTCGGAATCAAGGCCGAACTGTCGGAAGGCGAAGACGCCCTTTCCCTGCGCGTGACCCCCGGCAAGGCGACGTTCACCGGTTCGCCGCTTCCCGGCATCAACGTCACCGCGGCGGCGGCTCTGCTCGCCATGCCCGCCTTTGTCGGCGGCAGCGTGAAGCTGAGCGGGCGCTGGAGCGCCTCCGGCGACTCCAGGGCCGAAAATACGGTCAAGTCGCTGTTCGAGTCCCTCGGCCTGCGCCTGGTCGTCACCGAAGAGGGGCTGTCCCTTGCCTTCGGTGAAGGGCTTGCCGAAGGTGAAGAGCTTCCGTCCCTCAATCAGGTTGAAGACCTGACGGAGCTGCCTTCCTCGCTGCTTCCCCTCGGATTCGTGCTGTCCGTCGTTCCCGCCGTGCGCGCCAAGGGCGGCGTCATGCCCCGGCTGCCCGAGGGCGTGGACAAGGTGGTCGTGGAGAGTTTCCTCAACCAGCTCGGCCTGTCCCGTGAAGGCGACCAGCTGGTGCCCGTCGCGCCTTCCAACACCCCGTGGGCGAGCCCGAGCTTCCCGTGGGCTCTGGCGCTCTCTCTGGCGGCCTTCCTGCGCCCCAACATCAAGCTGAGCAACCCCGGCGTGGTGATGAACCATCTTCCGGCCTACTGGAACATCTACAACACGCTTCCCACGCCCTCGATGGTCCGCAAGGCTCCCGAGGAAGAGGCCGCTCCCGCCGCCTCCCGTCCGGCCCGCCGCCGCGTGCTCGCCAGCCACACCCCCGAATCCGAAATGCCCGACGAAATCGTCTATCCTGACGAAGAATAAAGGCAATGCCTTCGGCGTCTGGGGGCATCATGCCCCCAGACGCCCCCCGAAACGAAAGAAGCGGTTCCGCATCCGGCTTGCGCCGGACACGGAACCGCTTCTTTTCGTTTTGAGGCCGTCAGGCGCGCCCCGTTTTCAGGCACGGGAGACGCTAGGGGCGGTCAAGCAAAAGGCTCCGTCATGGGATGTGGTTGCTTCATCTCCACCGTATGGTGAAAATACGGCCTTTTTCTCCAGTTTTCCCGTCGGCGGACTCCATGACTGAGGTCTTTTATTGGTATTCACTCCAGCAATACAGCCTCAACCCTTTCCTATGACACGGCCAAGCAAAAAGGCGGACGAAACGGATGTCGCTTTTTTACGCGTTGGGAAGAATCATCCGGTGCGGCCTCCGCTTCCCGACGAAAAGCCGAGGATGCGTCGCCGGGAAACTGCCAACAGGGGGCGGTCCGCCGTACCGCCGCAACCGCCATCCGTCCCGTTTGTGAACGTCTTTGAAGGGGAAAGGGGGAGGTTTGGAGGGGGAAGGG
>CABKMN010000177.1 GCA_902373525.1 uncultured Bilophila sp.
CCCCCGGACCCCCTTCCCTCTCCCTCCCAAGACGTTCGCAAACGGGATGGACGGCGGACGGGGAACCCTGATACGCCTTTCTTTGAAAAACAGTTTCCCGGCGATTTCGTCGCGGCCTTCCGGAAAGAGGCGGGCCATGACGCCCACGGGAGCATTTGGAGACGGAGCCGAACACGGATTCGGCTGAAACGCATCCGAATGCCGCCGAGGGGGTTCGGGGGGGGATCATTCCCCCCGAGCGGGAGTCCGGAGGGCGGCAGCCCTTCGGCCGCCGGAGGCATTCTTCCCCCAAGGACAATCTATGTTTGGTCATATCTATGAAGGCCGCCGGGTGTTCGTCACCGGGCACACCGGTTTCAAGGGCTCGTGGCTGACGGCGTGGCTGCTTCGGATGGGCGCGGAAGTCGCCGGTTTTTCGGACGCCGTGCCGACCGCGCCGTCGCACTTCGACGTGATCGGGCTGGGCGGGCGCATCCGCGACTACCGGGGCGACGTGCGGGACCGCAAGGCGCTGATCGAAGCCATGCGGGACTTCAAGCCGGAGATCGTGTTCCATCTGGCGGCGCAGGCGCTTGTGCGCGCCTCCTACGACAATCCCGCCGACACCATCGAAATCAACGCGATGGGCACGCTCAACGTGCTTGAGGCCGTGCGCGTGACGCCGTCCGTGGAAGCGGTCGTGTCCATCACCAGCGACAAGGCCTACCGCAACGACGAATGGGTCTGGGGCTACCGCGAAACCGACCATCTGGGCGGGTACGATCCTTACAGCGCCTCCAAGGGCTGCGCCGAGATCATCGCGCATTCGTATTTCAAGTCCTTCTTCGGCGATCCGGTGAACGCGCCGTACTGCGCCACGACCCGCGCCGGGAACGTCATCGGCGGCGGCGACTGGGCGCTCGACCGCATCGTGCCCGACTGCGCCCGCGCGTGGAGCGAGGGCAGGGCGGTGGAAATCCGCAGCCCGCACGCCACCCGGCCATGGCAGCATGTGCTGGAGCCGCTTTCCGGCTACCTGTGGCTCGGCGCCAAGCTGTTCGCCGCGCACCGCGACGCCGTGAAGGCGGGCAGGGGCGACGGCTGCCACGAGGGGTTCAGACTCGACGGCGAAGCCTTCAACTTCGGGCCTTCCTCCGACGCCAGCCATACCGTGGCCGACGTGGTGAAGTCGCTTGAGAGCCGGTGGGCCGGATTCGGCAGCAGGATGGACATGGCGGGGCAGGCCGGGATGAAGGAATGCACGCTGCTCAAGCTCTGCTGCGACAAGGCGCTGGCCTGCCTCAACTGGCGAGCCACGCTGGATTTCGACGACACCATGCGCTTCACCGCCGGGTGGTACGAGGTGTTCTACAAGACCCCGGACGCGGACATCTACGCGTTCACGCTGTCGCAGATCGACGAGTATTGCCGCAAGGCCGCCGAAGCGGGCCTGCCGTGGAGTTCCGATGTCATCCGCTATTAAGGACGTGGAATTGCAGGCGCTGTCCGTCATCCCCACGAACGGCGGCCCGGTCATGCATATGATGCGCCCGTCCTCCCCGCTGTTCGGGGAGATCGGGGAAGTGTACTTTTCCGAAGTGCAGCCGGGGTGCGTGAAGGCGTGGAAATGCCATACGCACCAGACGCAGCGTTTCGCCGTGCCGGTGGGGGTGCTGAAAATCGTTCTGTACGACGACCGCCCCGAATCGCCGACGCGCGGCGCGATCATGGAAATCCGCCTCGGCAGGCCGGACCGGTACGCCCTGTTGCGGATTCCGCCCCGGGTCTGGTACGGTTTCACGGCGGAGGGAAGCGTCCCGGCGGTCATCTGCAACTGCCCGGACATTCCGCACGATCCCACGGAAGGGCTCCGCAAGGACGTCGATTCGCAGGACATTCCGTATCAGTGGTAAAACGTCAGGGCGGGGATTTCCCTGCCCCTTTTTTCTGGCGTCCGCCATACGCGGCACCGTTTTATCCGCCCGCCGGACGGCGGGGCAGGGGGGAACCCCCGGAGACAGACAATGAGCATGAGACTTTCCCGTTCCATCGTCGGCGAGGCCGAAGCCGCCGCCGTGCATCGCGTCATCTGCGAGGACGGCTATCTGGGCATCGGCAAGGAAGTGCAGCAGTTTGAAGCGGATGTGGCGGCCTATCTCGGTGTGCCCGCGAACTGGGTGGTTTCGGTCAACACCGGGACCGCCGCCGTGCATCTGGCGGTGGAGTCGGTGCTCGGGCACGGCAGCGGCGCGGAAGTGCTGGTGCCTTCGCTGACCTTTGTGGCTTCGTTTCAGGGCATCGGCGCGGCGGGGGCGGTCCCCGTGGCCTGCGACGCCCGCCTCGATACGGCGACCATCGATCTCGCGGATGCGGAAAGGCGTCTTACGCCGCGCACCAAGGCGATCATGCCGGTACACTACGCGAGCAACCCCGCCGATCTGGACGGCGTGTACGCCTTCGCGGCAAAGCACGGCCTGCGGGTGGTCGAGGACGCGGCCCACGCGTTCGGCTGCCTCTACAAGGGCCGCAAGATCGGCAGTTTCGGGGATGTGGTCTGTTTCAGCTTCGACGGCATCAAGAACATCACCTGCGGCGAAGGCGGCTGCATCGTGACCTCGGATCAGGCCGTGGCCGACGCCGCGCGCGACGGTCGCCTCCTGTCCGTGGAGAAGGACACCGAGAAGCGTTTTTCGGGGCAGCGGAGTTGGGAATTCGACGTGGAGCGGCAGGGCTGGCGGTACCACATGAGCAACATCATGGCGGCCATCGGCAGGGTGCAGTTGACCCGTCTGGACGGCGAGTTCGCGCCCAAGCGCCGCGAACTGGCCGATCTCTACCGCGAGCGGCTTTCCGGCGTGTCCGGCGTGGCGCTGCTGACGCCCGAGCCGGAGGCGTGGATCATCCCGCACATTTTCCCGGTCCGCATCCTGAACGGACGCAAACAGCACGTCATCGACGCGCTGGACGCCAAGGGGATTCCCACGGGGCAGCACTACAAGCCGAACCACCTTCTTTCGCTGTACGGCGGGGGCAAGCCGTCCCTGCCCGTTACCGAACAGTTACATGACGAACTGCTGACGCTGCCCCTGCACCCGGGCCTGAGCCGCGAGGACGTCGAGGCCGTGTGTGCGGGGATCGTCGAAGCCGTGAAGTAGGATGCCTCCGGCGGCAAGGGGCACCCCGCCGGGGGAATGATTCCCCCGGCCCCTCGGCGGCCCCGGTTCCTGAACGCTCCGGGCGTGTCCACATGTTCAAAAGCCGGGACCGTTCCGAGCGCTTCAACGGCCTCTCTGCCGCAAAAAGGGGGTACGGACGGGGAATGCGGCGGAAACTTTTTTTGAAGGGCTGAAAAGGCGATTGCGGACGTCGTTTTTTGCCGCGCCCCAAGCCTTCTTCAAGACGTCACCGGGAAACTGTTTTCAAAGGGGGACCCGCCGTCCCGCCCCGCCCGCCGCTCGTCCCGTTTGTGAAAGTCTTTGGAAAGGAAGGGGAGGGGCGTGGGGAGGGGAAGGGAACCCTTTCTCC
>CABKMN010000178.1 GCA_902373525.1 uncultured Bilophila sp.
TCCCCGGACCCCACCCCTCCACCTCCCAAGACTGTTGTTTTTATCGAATCCCTGTTCAAGGCTTTCCGAAACCTGGAGAGCGGGGTGAGGCGTTGTTTTTTCTGGAGAAGCCGGGAGGTCGGGCCAGATGTCCGCGCGGCGTCCCGTGTCGGTCTTACGGAAGGCGGAGACGTGTTGCTGGGGTCTCATGTCCCCGGACGGAAGAATGAAGCGTTTTCATCGTGACGTTCCGTTGGGCCTGAGTACGCATGTCCTCGGACGGGAGGATGAAGCCCAACCGAGAGCGCAACCCTGCCGCTCATGCCTCCGGACAGGGGGATGAAGCGGCGACATGCCGGTGCGCCCCTTGCCCCCGGAGGCATCTTCAAAGGAGTCTTATGGTTTTTAGACTGGTTTTGTTGTTTTTGCTGTTGGCGCAGGCCGCGCCGGGCGCGTGGGCGTCGAACGTCCCGCGCGCGGCGGAGCGGCACAGGGCCGAACTGATCCGCGTGTCGCGGGCCGTGTGGGGGCTGGAGGCTCCGGTGTCCGTGTTTGCGGCGCAGGTGCATACCGAAAGCTGGTGGCGGAACGATACGGTGTCGTCGGCGGGCGCGCAGGGGCTGGCGCAGTTCCTGCCTTCGACGGCGGCATGGCTTCCTTCGGTCGTGCCGGATTTGGAACGCGAGGCGGGTGCGCCCGCACCGTTCAATCCCGGCTGGGCGCTCCGGGCGCTCGTTTCGTATGACCGGTGGCTGTGGGAACGGCTGGACGGCGCGGACGCCTGCCAGCGTATGGCCTTTGCGCTGTCCGCCTACAACGGCGGCATCGGCTGGCTGGGCAGGGACCGGAAACTCGCGGCGCGGCGGGGCTACCGTACCGATTGCTGGTTCGGGCAGGTCGAAGAGGCCAACGCCGGACGCCGCGCCTCCAGTTTCCGGGAAAACCGCCGCTACGTCCGGCTGATCCTGCTGGAGCGGCAGTACTGGTACCGCAAGGCGGGCTGGGGGCCGGGCATCGGCTGCGGAGGCGCGCGATGAACAGCCGCAACATTTTGGTTATTCTGTTGCTCTGCCTGTGCTGCGGGGCCGCCGGGTATGTCCGGGGCGGGTCCGTGGAGGCGGCGCGGGGCCGCGCCCGGCTGGCGGAACAGGCGGAAACCTCGGCCCGCGAGGCCGAGGCGCGGGCCGCCGCAGCGGCGGAGGCCGAACGCCTCGCCCGCAGACGTCTGGAAGAGGAAACCGCGCGGGCCGCCGCCGTCGCCGGGGAACTCTCCGAAACCCGCAGCCGCCTCGCCGCCGAACGGCGGGCGTTCAACAGGAGGATGATTCGTGTTTCCGAAGAGGCTTCTCGCCGTTGCGCTGGCCTGTCTGCTGACTGGGTGCGCCTGTACAACGAGGCCCTTGGCCTTGCCCCCGTCGAGTCCGTCCCGTCCGATCCTGCCGCCGGAGCTGGCGCGGCTGCCGGAAGCGCCCCCGCCGCTGGCTCCGGGCTACAGCCGGGAACACCCGTGACGGTCGGCCCGGAAGACCTGCTCGCCCATGTCCGGGATTACGGCGGCTACTGCCGGAGCCTCCGGGCCCAGACGGAAGCGTTGCTGTCCGTGACGGAAGGGGCGAAGCCATGATCCAGACCGCCTTGGCGTTCGACGCGCACATGTCGCTGATCGGCCTGCTCGGGATGGTCTGCGGCCTGCTGGCCTACTGGGGCACCCGGCTTGAAGGGCGCGTGGACGAACTGAAGGCCCGGCAGTGCCTGCTGGCCGAGGAAATGCACAAGAGCTACGTGCCCCGCGAGGATTGCCGGGAGCGTACGGCGCAGATTCTCGGCGGGCTGGAGCGGGCGGATGAAAAGCTGGATCGCATCGCGGACGCGATCCGCACCGGAGGGCGATGAGGTGGGCGCGAAACGCGGAGCCTCGCCGGAAGCGGTTCCCGGTTCCGAAAGCGCGTCCGGGGCGGCTGAACGGCGGGAGCGTTCCCGGCACGATTTCACGTTTTTCCGGCGGACCTATTTCCCGCACTACTGCCTTGCGGAAGGGGATTCGCGGCTCCACCAGTGGCTCGACGCGGAACTGCCCCGCATGGCGGACGCCCGCGAAGGGGTGCGGTTGGCGGTGGCGGCTCCGCGCGGCGAGGCCAAGAGCACCTTCGTATCCCTGTTTTTCGTGCTGTGGGCCGCACTGACCGGGCGCAAACGGTACATCCTGCTCATTGCGGATGCGCTGGAACAGGCGGCGTCCCTGCTGGACGCGGTGAAAAACGAGCTTGAGTTCAACGAGGCGCTGTTGCGGGACTTTCCCGATGCCGCGGGCAAGGGGACGGTCTGGAACACGGGCACGGTGGTCACGCCCGGCGGCGTCAAGATGCAGGCGCTCGGGGCGGGCAAGCGGATGCGCGGGCTGCGGCACGGACCGTACCGCCCGGACCTCGTGATCCTCGACGATCTCGAAAACGACGAGAACGTGGACAAGCCCGAGCAGCGCGACAAGCTCCAGTCGTGGCTCCAGAAGACCGTGCTCAACCTCGGTGCGGCGGACGGGAGTCTGGACGTGGTCTATGTGGGGACGCTCCTGCACTACGATTCCGTGCTGGCCCGCACGCTCCGCAAGCCGCTCTGGAAGGCCCGCACCTTCCGCTCCGTCCTGCGCTGGCCCGACCGCATGGACCTCTGGGACCAGTGGGAAGCGGTGCTTGCGGAGGGGGGCGAAGCGGCGGCGCGGCGGTTTTACCGTCAGCGCAGGGCCGACATGGACGCCGGAGCCGAGGTGAGCTGGCCCGCGTCGCGTCCGCTGTACCGGCTCATGTGTCTGCGGGCCGAGGACCGGGCCGCCTTCGATTCGGAGCAGCAGAACGATCCCCTGTCTTCGGACGAGGCCCCGTTCAACGGCTGCATCACCTTCTGGGTGGACCGCAGCCGGGACTGGCTGCTTTTCGGAGCGGTCGATCCGTCTCTCGGCAAGCAGGGCGCGGGGCGCGATCCCTCGGCGATCCTCGTCGGCGGGTTCCTGCGCGAGACCATGACGCTCGACGTGCTGGAGGCGAGCATCCGCAAGCGGCATCCCGACAGGATCATTGAGGACGTTCTTGCGCTGCACGAGCGGCATCAGCCTCTGCTCTGGGGTGTGGAATCCGTGCAGTTTCAGGAGTTTTTCGCGCATGTGCTGGTGCAGCGGGCGGCGGAACGGGGGGTTGCCCTGCCGGTGCGGCCCCTTGCGAACCATGCGGACAAGCTGCTGCGCATCGAGTCGCTCCAGCCGCACATGGCGCAGGGGCGGATACGGCTTCATGCCTCGCAGCAGACCCTGCTCGATCAGCTCCGGCACTTCCCCCGCGCCGATCACGACGACGGGCCGGATGCCCTCGAAATGCTCTGGCGGCTGGCTTCCACCGGGTTCGTCAGCCTGCGGGACGCCTACGAGCGTATCCCGCTCGACGGGGGGTGGGAGGCGTAGAGAGAGTGAAGATTGGGGGAGGGGAGAGGGAAGCCCTTCTTC
>CABKMN010000179.1 GCA_902373525.1 uncultured Bilophila sp.
GGAAGGGGAGAAGGAAGCCCTTCTTCAGAAGGGTTCCTTCTCCCCTTCCCCCGATTCCTTTTCTTTAATGACCAGTAATACTGTACTTTTTGAGTTTGTACTGCATGAGGCTCTTGGAGATGCCGAGAAGCTCGGCGGCCTTGGCCTGCACGAAGTCGGCGCGGACGAGCGCGCGGCGGATGAGCGCGGCCTCGATGCGTTCGAGGGTGTCCGCGAGATCGAGCTGTACCGGGAGGAGGTCCACGGCGCTCTTGAACTGCGCCTCTTCGTCCCGGATTTCGGCCGGCAGGTCCTCAAGCGTGATGACGTCGCCGGGCACGAGCACGAGGCAGCGTTCGACCACGTTTTGCAACTGCCGGATGTTGCCGGGCCACTCGTAGCCGGAAAGATGGTTCAGGGCCTCGGTGGAGAAGGTCTTGGGCGGGATGCCGTTCTCCTTGGCGGCCTTTTCCGCGAAGTGCGCCACCAGCAGGGGGATGTCCTCCCGGCGTTCGCGCAGGGGCGGAATCGGGATGTGCACCACGTTGAGCCGGTAGTAGAGGTCCTCGCGGAAGGTCCCCGCCTGCACCAGCGGCATGAGGTCCTTGTTCGTCGCGGCCACGATGCGGATATCGACCTCGATTTCCTCGCTGCCGCCCACGCGCTCGAAACGGCGTTCCTGAAGCACGCGGAGGAGCTTGACCTGAAGTTCGGGCGTAAGCTCGCCCACTTCGTCGAGGAAGAGCGTACCGCCGCTGGCCTGCTCGAACCGGCCCCGGCGCATGGCGACCGCGCCGGTGAAGGAGCCCTTTTCGTGGCCGAACAGTTCGCTTTCGAGCACGCCGGGGTTCAGGGCCATGCAGTTCACGGATACGAACGGTTCCTGACTGCGCGGCGAGGAAAAATGGATGGCGCGCGCGACCAGCTCCTTGCCGGTGCCGGATTCGCCGGTGATGAGCACGGTGGCGCGGCTCGGCCCGGCGCGGTCCACAAGGGCCAGCATGTCGCGGATGGCCCGGCTGCGCCCGATGATCTGGTGCTTGCCGTAGCGTTCCTCAAGGCTTTCGCGCAGAAGCTGGTACTGCCGGTGCGCCCGGGCCAGCTCGGCGGCGTTCTGGATGGACAGCAGCAGCTCGTCGTTGGAAAACGGCTTGGTGATGTAGTTGAAGGCGCCGTAGCGCATGGCTTCGACGGCGCTTTCGATGGACCCGAAGGCCGTCATGATCAGCACCGGGATGTGGGGCCAGTTCTTCTTGACCCGCTCCAGCACCTCGCGCCCGGAGATGCGGGGCATCTTCATGTCGGTGATGACGATATCGACCTCGGATTCCTCAAGGAAGGCGAGCGCGGTTTCCGGGTCGTTCAGCGCGGTCACGGCGTACCCCGCCTCGGTCAGCAGCGTTTCCAGAACGAGCAGGTAGTTTTTCTCGTCGTCAATCAGCAGCAGGTGTACCTTGTCGTTCATGAGAACATCCTTGTCTAGCGTGTCTGCGGGGAGGTTTCGTCCTTCCGCGTGTCGTCTTCGTCGTCGGGCAGCGGGTCGGTCAGGGTGACGGGTTCGTCCGTCCCGAGGGCCGCGCCGCCTTCGGGAGTGTCGCTTATATCCGGGTCGCTGGCAACCGGCAGGAGGATGGTGATCATCGCGCCGCCCTCCTCGGGATTGCTGAGGAGGAGCTGTCCGCCGTGCGCCGTGACGATGGTGTTGACGATGGGCAGGCCGAGGCCCGTACCGTGATCCTTGGTGGTGAAGAAGGGATCGAGGAGCTTGGGCAGGAGGTCGGGCGGGAAGCCCGGCCCGCTGTCGCGGAACGAAAGCGCGATCATGCCGTCCTTGCGGCGTTCGCCCCGGACGGTGATGGAGCCGTTTTCCCCGATGGCCTGATAGGCGTTTACCAGAATGTTGTAGAACGCCCGGTACAGGAGGTCCTTGTCGCCGAGAACGAACAGGGAGGGGTCCGTATCGCGGACGCATTCCACGTTGAGACGCTTCATTTCGCCCTCAAGGAAGCCGGTGGCCTGATTGAGCAGGGCGTTGAGGTCCACGCGGTCCTGACGCGGCACGCGCGGGCGGGCGTAGTCGAGGAAGTCGTTGACGATCTGGCTCAGGCGGCAGGATTCGTCGTAAATGGCGGTGAGGATGCGCTGCGCCGCGCTGCCCTTCTCCTGATCGGGCGTGCGCCGGATCAGGAATTCCGAGCTCGAACGGATGATCCCGAGCGGGTTGCGGATTTCGTGGGCGATGCTGGCGATGACGCGGCCCATGCTGGCGAGCTTTTCGTTCTGGTGGAGTTCGGCTTCCAGCTTGCGGTTGCGGGCCATGCGCTCGGCGAGGGAGCGTTCCGCCTTGATGATGAAGAACTGGAGGATGGCGAACAGGATGGTGGACGAGCCGAGGCAGGTGGCGAGGATGAGCCACTGGAAGCGGACCACGCTGTCGTAGTCGTCGGTGATGTCCTGCGTGATTTCGAGCACGCCGGTCACGAGGGATTCGGGCTTGCCCGTGCTCTCGCTGATGCCGAGGTCCACGGTCAGGGGAAACATGGTCCGCAGCGAATAACTGCCGTCTGGCAGCTTGAGCATGAACATGGCGGACAGCATGTCGACGCTCGACAACGTCTCGAAGAACGGGATGCCCGAGCTCATGACCTGATCCATCGAGGCGGGCGTGAGGTCGGTGCGGCCCAGTTCCGTCTGGTTGATGGAATAGTTGACCACCTTGTCCGCACCGTAGATGCGAAGGGATTCCACATGCAGGCCGAGGATGGTGGACTGCACCACGTCGTCGAGCTGCTGGTACTGCATGCTCTGGCGCAGGGCGATGCGTCCGAAGGCGAGGAACGTGGGCAGCGTGAACCGGCGGTAAATCTGCTGGTTCAGATTGCTGGCCATGAGCATGGCGTACTGCTGCTGCCGGAGCAGCAGGGTATTGCGCGCGGAGTTGCCGATGAAAAAGGCCAGCATGACGCTGGAGGCGAGGATCAGGATCAGGGAAATCCACGAAAGGAACCGCGTCAGGCCGAACGGCAGGTCCTTGTCCTCGGACGTTTTTTTGTTGAACACAACGGACCTCTGGGAACGTGTATGGCGGGAGAAGGGGCTTGCGGACCAAACGGGCGACAGCGGCCCTTCCCCCGGAACCCCGTCCGCGCCACGGCGGCGGCCGGGAAGATGCACAGGAATGCCGTAACTATAGCCACGGCGTTTTCGTTTGAACAGGGCCGCCCGGTCCTGTTCGGAGCAGATTTCCTTTGAAAATGTCGAAGACACGCTCTTCGGCAGAATTCATGCCGCGTTGCGGCGGGGGCCCGGTCTGTTCGCCTTGCAATCCGTAACGCTGAAAAGCTCCCCCAAAACTGCCCCGTGCGCTCGCCCCCCCTCTTCATCCCATCCGTTTCCCCGCCGCAATCGTGTGCGTGCGGGAAA
>CABKMN010000180.1 GCA_902373525.1 uncultured Bilophila sp.
CCCTTGACCCCCTGTCCGGGGGGAATCATTCCCCCCGGACAGGGGGTCAAGGGGGGCGGTAGCCCCCCTTGCCGCCGGAGGCCTTCTCTTCTACCGCACTCCGGCCATTTCGCGGAGGCGGGCGATGCGGTCGTTGATGTCGGGGTGGGTGCTGAACAGCTTGGCCATGCCGCCGCCGAAGAGGGGAGCCACGATGAACATTTCGGCGGTGGTGGGGTTGCCGTTCTGCATGGGAATGCGCTGGTTCCACGATTGCAGCTTGTCGAGCGCCGAGGCGAGGGCGAGGGGCTGTCCGCAGTAGCGCGCGCCGCTGGCGTCCGCGAGGTACTCGCGGGAGCGGGAGATGGCGAACTGGATCAGCGAGGCCGCGATGGGAGCGACGATGGCGAGCACGAGGGCCATGAGCGGGTTGCCTCCGCCTTCGCCGTTTTCGTCGCTCCGGCCCATGCCGAAGATGGCGGCGAACTGCATGAAGTTGGCGATGGACACGATGGTCGAGGCCATGACCCCGGCGACCGTCTGGATCAGAATGTCGCGGTTGGCGATGTGCGCGATTTCATGGGCGAGGACGCCCTTGAGCTCTTCCGGGGAAAGCAGGCGCAGGATGCCCTCGGTGACGGCGACCACGCTGTTTTCGGGATTGCGGCCCGTGGCGAAGGCGTTGGGAGCCTGCTCGGGCACCACGGCGATGCGCGGCATGGGAATCCCGGCGTTGGCGGTCAGCTCGCGCACCATCTGGTAGATCATGGGCGCTTCGCTTTCGGACAGTTCGCGGGCCTGATACATCCTCAGCACGATCTTGTCGGAATACCAGTAACTCCCCACGTTCATGATCAGGGCGAGGCCGAAGGCGATGACGATGCCCGTCTTGCCGCCCAGTGCGCCCCCGAGAACGATGATCAGGCCGGAAAGCAGGGCTAGCAGCATGAATGTTTTCAGTTGGCTGGTCACGAAATGTTTCTCCTTGTGTGTTGGGGACGATGCCGGTTCGGAAACGAACCGGTTCTTTTCCTTGGAATACGGGAGAATATAGGGTTGGAAAACGCCTTTGGCAAGACCCGGCGGGGTTTCCCTGCGCCGGGGTTTTGCGCTAGGTTGCCCGAAGGACGCGACGGACCCGGCGCCGATGCCGGGGAGCGCGTCTCAGGAGGCCCTCGTGTCAGAAGAAAAAGCTCCGGTCGTGCTCGGGCTGGATATGGGCGGAACGCATACGGACGCCGTGCTGCTGCGCGGCGGAACGCTGCTCGCGTCCGTCAAGGTTCCCACCAACCATCGGGATTTGTTGATCTCCACTCGTGCGGCGCTGCACGCGCTGTTCGAGTCCGGCCCGGTCGCTCCGGCGGAAGTGAGCCGGGCGACGTTCGGGACCACGCTTGCCGTCAACGCCGTGGTGCAGGACGCCTGCGCGCCCGTGGGACTGCTGATCGGCGCGGGGCCGGGCATCGATCCGGGCTGGTTCGGTCTGGGGGGGCATACGGCGGTCATTCCGGGCGGCGTGGACCATCGCGGCACGGAAGTCACGCCGCTGGACCGCGAGGCCGTGCGGGCCGCCGTGGAGCGCTGGCGGGACGAAGGAATTGCGGCGTTCGCCTGCGTCACCAAATTTTCGACCCGCAACCCGGCGCACGAAAACGCGATGGAGGCGATTGTCCGCGAGGTGTGCGAGGCTCCGGTGGTGGCGCTCGGGCACCGGCTGTCGGGGCGTCTGAATTTCCCGCGCCGCATCGCCACGGCCTACTGGAACGCGGCGGTCTGGACGCTGCACAACCGTTTCGCGGATGCTGTGGAAGCCAGTCTGAAGGACATGGGCATCCGCGCGCCCGCGTATCTGCTCAAGGCCGACGGCGGGGCGATTCCGTTGTCCGTGTCCCGCGAGCGGCCCGTGGAGGCGCTGCTTTCCGGTCCGGCGGCGAGCGTGATGGGCATGCTCGCGCTGACGCCCGCCTCGTCCGAGGATGTGCTGGTGCTCGACATGGGCGGCACGACCACGGACATCGCGCTCCTCGCCGGGGGGCAGCCCGTGCTGTCGCCCAACGATCTGGTGGTCAAGGGGCGCTCCACGCTGGTCCGTTCGCTCAAGTCCGTATCCATCGGGCTCGGCGGGGATTCGCAGGTATCGGTTTCGACGGACGGCGCGCAGGTCGGCCCGCTCCGCAGGGATGCCGCGCTGGCGTTCGGCGGTTCCAACGGTCCCACCTTTCTCGACTGTCTCAACGTGCTCGGGCACGCCGAAGCCGGGGATACGGCGGCGTCCCGGTCCGGTGTGGAGGCGCTCGCCCTCGCGCACGGCCTTTCCGCGCCCTCGTTGGCGCAGCAGGTTCTGGATCGCGCCCGTGCCCGCATTGCCGAGGCGGTACGGGAGCTGCTCGACGAGGTGAACGCCCAGCCGGTCTACACGCTGGCGGCGTTGCTGGAGGATCGGGCCGTCCGTCCGTCCCGTGCGGTGCTTGTGGGCGGCCCCGCCCAGTCCGTGGCCCCGTTGCTCGGGGATGCGCTGGGGATGCCGGTGGAGACGTTGGGCGATCCCGTTCTGGGGCAGGTCGCCAACGCCGTCGGCGCGGCGCTCACCCGGCCCACCGAGGCGCTCGATCTCTTTGCGGACACGGCGGCGGGCGTCTTGCTGGTGCCGAGCCTCGACATCCGCAAGTCCGTCAACCGGCGGTACACGCTGGAGGAAGCCAAGGCCGAAGCTTGCGGGCTCCTGCGGTCCCGCGTCGCCGCCTCGTTTTCCGGCGTTCCCGACATCGACGTCACCGAAGCGCAGGTTTTCGCCACCCTCGACGAGTACGGGCGCGGCGGGCGCGACATCCGGGTCCGCTGTCAGTTGCGTCCCGGCGTGGATGCGTAAAAGAAAAGGCAGTGTCATAGGAACTGGTTGAGGCTTTATTGCTTGAAGTCCCAAAGGAATAACCGACAAAAGGCCTCAGCGTGGATTCCACCAATGGAAAAATGGAGAAAAGGTCTGTATTTTCACTATACTGTGAAGATACAACAGCCACATCCTATGATGGAGCCAAAGAAAAGAATGGGGAAGGGAAACGTTCTGGAGAAGTGGGGAGCACCCCTCCGTTTCCCTTCCCTCTCTCTCTTTCTTTCTCTCAAAACCTGCCGGTGCGGCTCGCCTTCCCTTTTTCCTCCAAAGCCTTTTGACCGTACCCAACCCCTGTTCCGCGTCTTTACCGGACGTAGCCTCGCGAAAATCCTCTCTCCCCCAAAGAGCCTCCTGTCCCGCACTCTTGCCGAACGCGGGACAGGAGGCTCTTTGGGGAGGATAAGAGGGGGAGCGCAACAAAGAAAAAGAAAACCTGCCGAACCCCGCCCTTACAAGCAGGGAACAGCCGCAACGAGGGATTCGATAAGGGAAAAAGTCTTAGGAGGATGAGGGGATGGGGGTCCGGGGG
>CABKMN010000181.1 GCA_902373525.1 uncultured Bilophila sp.
GGGGAAGGGGGACCTTTCTCCAGAAAGGTCCCCCTTCCCCTCCCCAATCTTCATTCTCCGACCATCCCGGCGGAAACGAGCGCCTGGAAGAGGACGATCCCGGCGGCGGTGGAAAGGTTGATGCTGCGAACTTCACCCTTGATGGGAATGCGGACGTGGTGCGGCGAGAGGGCGACGACTTCGGGCGGCAGACCGGAGGTTTCCCGCCCGAATACGAGTGCATCGTTTTCCGTGAAGGCGAAACGGTGCAGCGCCACGCCGCGCCGCGCGCTGGTCAGCACGAGCCGACGGCCCGCCCCGGCGCCTCGGATGTAGGCGTCGAGATCGGGCCAGACCGTCATGTCCACATGCGGCCAGTAGTCGAGCCCCGCGCGTTTGAGGTAGCGGTCTTCAAGTTTGAAGCCGAGCGGTTCGATCAGATGCAGCGAAACCCGCATGGCGGCGCACAAACGGGCCACATTGCCGGTATTCGGCGGGATTTCCGGTTGAAAGAGAACGACATGCATACGGTTTCGCATCCGTGTAAAAGATGATAGGTGTTTTCAATAAAACTGGACAAAAGAAGGAACGATGCTTATCAGGCTTCAAAGCCCAATGTGTTGATGGCCTTCTTCACTTCCGCGATGTCGACGGGCCGGGATTCCGTCCAGCTGGCTTCGCCCTTTTCGAGGTCGACGCTGACGTCGGACACGCCGGGGATCGCTTCCAGAGCCTTGGTTACGGCCTGCTTGCAGTGGTTGCAGGACATGCCTTTCACGGTGAGGGTGGGCATAATCGTATCCTTTCGGGGTAAGAAGGTGGATAAGGAAAGGGACGGTCAACGCGTCCGCCCTTCATATCATAAGAGCTTGTCCGATATTGGCAAGCGGAGGAGAGGCACATGGAACAGCCGAAAGAACTTCTTTTCACTGTGGGCGGCATGCACTGCGCCGCCTGCTCCTCGCGTCTGGAACGCGTGCTGAACGGCATGGACGGCATCCGGTCCGCCACCGTCAGCCTCGCCGCCAACAGCGCCACCGTTGTGCCCGACCCCGTCCTCTCGGAGCCTGACGCCGAAGCCCTCGTCCAGCGGATTGAGGAGCGCGCCAAGGAAATGGGCTTCACCGCTACGCCCGTTGCCCCCGAAGCCGACATGGTGGATACGTGGGAAGCCCAACAGAAGGAAACCGTCGAACATCTGGCGACCCTCAAGGCCCGGCTGTGGCCCGAGTTCGCCTTCACCATCCTGTTGCTGCTGGTGTCGATGGGGCACATGTGGGGACTGCCCCTGCCCGCGATCATCGATCCCATGCACTCGCCTCAGTCGGCCCTGAATCACGCGCTGCTGCAACTCGTGCTGACCCTGCCCGTGCTGTGGTCGGGACGGAATTTCTACCTGCTCGGCCTGCCCAATCTGTGGCGGCTTACCCCGAATATGGACAGTCTCGTGGCGATGGGGACGGGCGCGGCGTTCCTGTACAGCCTGTGGAATACCGTCGAAGTCGCGCTCGGGCATACCGACAAGGTGATGGACCTGTATTTCGAGTCCGCCGCCGTGTTGATCTCGCTCATCTCCCTCGGCAAGTATCTGGAGGCGGTTTCCCGGTTCCGCATGTCCGACGCCATCGGCGCGCTCATGAACCTGACCCCGGAAACGGCCCTGCGCCTGCCCTCGCCCGATCAGCCGGATCAGGCGGAAGAGGTTCCGGTCAAGAGCGTACACGTCGGGGATTACCTTCAGGTGAAGCCCGGCGGGCGCATTCCTGTTGACGGAGTGGTAACAAGCGGCGCGTCCAGCGTGGACGCCTCCATGCTGACCGGCGAATCCATGCCCGTGCCGGTGGGCGTGGGCAGTTCCGTGGCCGGTGGCACCATGAACACGACCGGCTCCTTCATCATGAAGGCCGAGCGCGTGGGCGCGGATACGGCCCTGTCCCGGATCATCAGGCTGGTGCGCGAGGCGCAGAGTTCCAAGGCCCCCATCGCCCGTCTGGCGGACGACGTGGCCCTCGTCTTCGTGCCCACGGTCATGGCGCTGGCGGTCATCGCCGGGGCGGGGTGGCTGTATTGGGGACATGTGCCGGTTTCGGAAGCCTTCCGCATTTTCGTCGCGGTGCTGGTGGTGGCGTGCCCGTGCGCGTTGGGCCTTGCGACGCCCATTTCCATCATGGTGGCGACGGGCCGGGGCGCGCAGTTGGGCGTGCTGGTCAAGAACGGCACGGCGCTGGAACTCGCCGGGCGTCTGGACGTGCTGGTCTTCGACAAGACGGGTACGTTGACCGAGGGCAAGCCCCGCCTGCTCGAAGCGGAATCGTTCGACCCCCTGTTCGATGAGGAGCGCATCCTGAGCCTCGCCGCTTCGCTCGAAGGCGTGTCGGAGCACCCGCTGGCGCTGGCCGTGACCTCCGCCGCCGAGGAACGCTCGCTGCGGCTCTATCCCGTAAGCGATTTCGCCAGCGTGTCCGGCCTCGGCGTGTCCGGAAAGGTCGATCTGGAGAACGAGTCCGTACCGTTGCTGCTTGGTAACAAGCGGTTGATGGAAGAACGGCACGTCTCCTTCGGGGCCATAAAGGATTTGGATGCGCGTCTGGCGACGCTGGCGGATTCCGGGGCGACGCCCCTGCTTCTCGCCGTGGAAGGCCGCTTGGTCGGCATGCTCGCCGTGGCGGACACCATCCGGCCCGAGACGGAGGGCGTGGTCAGGGAACTGCGGCATCTCGGCCTGCGGGTGATCATGCTCAGCGGCGACAACCGCCGCACGGCGGAAGCCATCGCCAGGACGGCGGGCATCGACGAAGTGATCGCCGATGTGTTGCCGGACGGTAAGGAAAAGGTGATCAGCGAATTGCAGGCCGCCGGGTTGCGGGTCGGGATGATCGGCGACGGCATCAACGACGCGCCCGCGCTCGCCCGCGCCGACGTCGGCATGGCGATGGGCAACGGCATCGACGTAGCCGTCGAGGCCGGGGACATCGTGCTGCTCGGCAGCGACACCCGTTCGGGCAAGGGCCTGCGGGGCGTGGTGACGGCTCTGGAGCTCAGCCGCGCGGCGCTGCGGAACATCCGCGAGAATTTGGGCTGGGCGTTCGGGTACAACATCTTGTGCATCCCCGTCGCCGCCGGTGTTCTCAAGCTCTTCGGCGGGCCTTCGCTCTCGCCCATGATCGCCGGTGCGGCGATGGCCTGCTCCTCCGTCTCCGTCGTGCTGAACGCGCTTCGGCTGCGGCGGTTTGGGAAGTAATAGAAACTGGGGAGGGGAGAGGAAACTTTCTGGAGAAAGTTTCCTCTCCCCTCCCCAGACC
>CABKMN010000182.1 GCA_902373525.1 uncultured Bilophila sp.
GGATGGGGGTGTGGGGGAAGGGAGGAGGAAGCCCTTCTTCAGAAGGGTTCCTCCTCCCTTCTCCCACATGTTCATTGCTCCCGCGACTCAAGCCACAGAAGGCGCAGACCTTCGAGAACGAGGTCGGGGCGAACGAGATCGAAGCAGTCGACGACGCGGGCGACGTCCGGGGCGAACCCGCCGGTGGCGACGAACGCGACCGGGCCTTCAAGCGTCTTGGTCAGCCGGGCGTACAGCCCCTCGGTCATGGACGCGAACCCGAACAGGAAGCCGTGGTTCAGGCTGGTTACCGTGCTCCGGCCCACGATGGGCACATCCGCGTGCGCCGACAGGGCGATGCGCGGCAACTGCGCCGTGCGCGTCGCCAGCGCCCCGAGCGAGGACATCACGCCGGGACAAATCAGCCCGCCGAGATAGGCGTTGCCGGTCACGCAGTCGAAGTTCGTGGCGGTGCCGTAGTCCACGGACACCACGGACCGGGCGTCGGGAAGAAGGCGGCGCGCGCCGAACGCGCCGACGAGCCGGTCGGCC
This sequence comes from uncultured Bilophila sp., assembly GCA_902373525.1. Taxonomy (GTDB): domain Bacteria; phylum Desulfobacterota; class Desulfovibrionia; order Desulfovibrionales; family Desulfovibrionaceae; genus Bilophila. The sequence goes on from CABKMN010000182.1 coordinate 532, forward strand.
CCCACCTCGTTGGGGCGTTCATAGCGGTTTTCCAGCGGAATGGGCAGATCGCGGTGCGCGAACCGGGGCGACAATTCCAGAAACCGCTCGCAGGCATGCGTCACCAAAGGATTCATACCCGGCACCACCGAACTGACGACGCAGCCGTCGAGCTGCACCTTTCCCGGACCGGTCGCGGGCGTGCCGAACCCGGCATGCCCGAGCAGGTAGGCGAGCTGAAGGCCGAGGCCGTCGCCGCTCTGCCGGGTGTCGGTGGGCAGCGTGTAGGACGCCACCAGCCCCTCGGTCCCGGCCACGCCGATTTTCAGCGAGGTGTTCCCGATGTCGATGAGCAGCGCGTGCATGCTACTTGTCCCACGAATGCGGGGCGGCTTCGCGCTTCCAGTCCGCAACGGCCCGCCGGACATCCTCGGCCTTCGCCGCGTCGTCCAACTTCTTGTAATGCTCGGCGAAAACGTGCAGATAGGTCGCCCCGCGCGGCGAGAACAGCCCCTTTACCCGGCACCACAGCGGATCGAGCGCCTCCACGAAATCCTCAAGAATGGTGTTCGTGATGGTTTCCATAAACGACTGGTGGTTGCGGTAGGCGAACATATACAGCTTGAAGCTCTTGGATTCCACGCACTTCTGATCGGGGATGAACTCCACCACGATCGTGCCGAAGTCGGGCTGTCCGGTCACGGGGCACAGGGACGTATATTCGGGGAACGCCATGCTGACGACGTAGGGACGGTGCGGGAAACGGTTGGGGAACGTCTCCAGAAGGCGGATGCTCGGGCCGCCTTCGGGCTGGGGGAGACGGCCTGTGCCGAGAACTTTGAGCTGAGCGGTCTGGTCGCCGCCGTTGGTCATGGTCATGAAAAAACTCCTTGGGCCGAATACGGCGAAAATCGGCGGAAACCTTTCCGGCTTTCCGCGCTTGTCTGTACAAACAAGGGAGGATACAACAGGGTCCACTGCCGCACAAGTCACGGGGGAGTCTTCCCCGCCGGATGCGGCGAGCGCCACCTTTATCGCCGGAGGCCTTATGCTCGCGACCGAAACGATCCACACCCTCAGCCTGCACGCCTGCGCCGAGGGGGACATCCTGCCCCTCGCCTTTCTGCCCGCCACCGCCGCCCCCTCGCCCTATCCCGCACACGGCGCGGCGGTCCGCCCGCTGCCCGACGGCAACAGGGACTGGCGCATCGGCACCTGCCTCTTCGACGCCTCCGGGACGGCGCGGCTCAAGGTCGTCGGCAGGGTGCTCCTGCCCCACACGGCCCTCGCCTCGGAAGGCCCGCACGCGCAGGCGTGCCCGCTTCTGGAGGCCCTGACCCCCCTCGAAGCCGGGACTCGGACCTTCGCCGCCCGCCGCGAACACTGGGCGCTGGCGTGGATCACCCTTTCGGACAAGGGCGCGGCAGGACTCCGGGCGGACGAAAGCGGGCCGCTCATGGCCTCCGAAACCCGCGCCAAGCTCCCGCTGTGCCACGAACAGGGATTCATGATCCCGGACGATCCGCAGGCACTGCGCTCGCTGGTCATGGAACTGGCGCTCGGACAGGGGTACGACCTCATCCTCACCAGCGGCGGCACCGGCCTCGCGCCACGCGACACCACGCCCGAAGCCCTGCTGCCCCTCTTTGACCGCCGCCTGCCGGGCTTCGAGCAGGCCATGATGCAGACGAGCCTCGCCAAGACGCCCACGGCGGCCATTTCCCGCGCCGTCGCCGGAACGCTCGACCACACCATCGTCATCACCCTCCCCGGCAGCCGCAAGGCCGTTTCCGAAAACCTCGCCGCCGTCCTCCCCGCCCTCGGGCACGCCCTCGAAAAACTCCACGGCGATCCTTCCGACTGCGGCAAATAACGCCTCCTGCGACGCCCCACCCGCCGAGTGGGCGCGCCCGACCTCCGTAACCAGCAAAAAATTCCACAGAAGCATATTGTCGGGGGCCGTTTTCGGACGGTCCCTTCCCTTTCCGCCGGGAGCAGCCTCTCCGCATACGCGCACCGCGGCCCCCATCCGATGGGGCCCCATCCTCCAGCCTTTCCCCTTTCTCACGGCCCTCCCCCTGCCGACATCCGAACAACGTCTCCCCCACCTTTCCGTCCTCAAAAGACAACCGGCCGTCCCTCCCGCCATGCCGGTCGCGGCGGCCCCTTCTCCCCCTCAAGAGACGCACGCATCTTTTCCTCTGTCTCATCGCCACCCTTCTCCGCCGCCTCAAGAGACGACCAGCGCCGGGCATGCCGGAGTCCCCTCTTCCCTTCCTCCAAGGCCGTTTCCTCCCACCTCAAAGGCACCTCCTCCCGAGAACCTCCGCCCGTGCCACCTTCTTCCTCAAAGCGCCTCCGGGAAACGTCCGCCGCGCCCCGAACCGCCGTGCGGCCCCAGCCGTCATACGTCCCGTTTACAAACGTCTTAGGGGGGAGAGGGGTGGGGT
>CABKMN010000183.1 GCA_902373525.1 uncultured Bilophila sp.
TCCCCTCCCCGAACCCCTCTCCTTCCCCGCGAAAACTTCGACCGGTGGGGAGGTTGCGCCGCAGGAGTCCCGTTGTATGGGAACGCCTCTCTTTCGGTCGTACGTCTGCTTGTTTGAATAAAATCTCAGAAGGTCCCGTTTCCGTCCCATCCCGAAAGATGAAGCGGAAACGGGACCTTCGTGTCTTCTCTTCAGTAAAGCTCCCCGGACAACCCCGCCCTTTGTTGCAGGAGAAGCCGCCGGCAGGGATTCGATAAAGCCGGAAGTCTTTGAAAAAGGAGGGGATGAGGTTTGGAGAAGGGAAGGAGAAAGCCTTTCTTCAGAACAGGTTCTCCTCTCCTTCCCCAATACGTTTCGTTCCTACGCGTCCATCAACGGCAAACACGCGATGGCGAGGGGGGTGAGAAGAAGGGGATAGTCGGGGCACTCGACCTTGAGGTTGAGCTCTTTCTCGAACAGGGGGGCGATGCCGGGGAAGCAGCAGGTGCCGCCGGTGAGATAGACGGTGTCCACGGCGTGGCCCGAAATATGGTCCTTCACGATGTCGGAAATGCGCTCGAAAACCGGCCTGACGATGGGCGCATACTGGCGGTTGTCCTTGCCGCGCTTCTTGAGCTCGGCGTCCTCGTAGGGCACGGAGAGCGCGCCGGACATGGCGAGGGTCACATGATGCCCGCCGGTGGCGTCGTCCGCCGAGGCCACGACGCGCCCGTTGGCGATGATCGCCGTGCCGGTCGTGCCGCCGCCGATGTCCACCACCGCCGCACGGTCCAGCTTCGCCAGACGCGCCAGACAGCTCGGCTCGTCCGCCGCGCTCACGAGCCGCAGGCCCGCCGCGTCAAGAATGTTCGTGGACAGGCGGGCGTCCGTTCCGGGAGGGAAGGAGGTGGACGCTTCGGTGATCGTGCGCCCGAGACGTTCCTCGGTCATCCGCACAAGCCGCTTCACGATGGTGATCGCGCCGTGATAGTCTACGACCACGCCGTCGCGCACGACCGTGGCCCATTCGAGAAACGCCGAAAGCGGCATGCCGTTGTCGTCCACCGCCATGACCACCACGTCGGCGGTGCCGAGGTCCACGCCGACGTGAATCGGCCCCTCGACCTGAACCGACGAGGTGTCGTTGCATATCTTCGAAGCGATCTCAAGCCGCTTCATCACTTCATCCCAGGAAATCTGCTTCATGGCGCTCCAGCCGTCGTTAGATGGAAAACGCCGCCCGGCACGGACGACGCACGGTGTTACGGGAACATGCCTTACGGCAACCCTCCAGATATACGGCGCGGGCCGAACCGGAGTCAAGGCGATGCGCCCCGCCGCCGTTTCGTCGTCCGGTGCTCGCGCCAAAGGGCTTGACAGCGCGGCAAAACCGCAGGAAAACACGGTAAGCGCGTATCAGTGCCCCTGAAAAGGCCCGTTTCGACCACCGCCCTCCCCGGCGAACATCCCTTCCCCGGAAAGACCAAAGGATTCCCTGATGAAAACCAAGATTCTGGCGACTATCGGCCCCGCCTCCAACAAACGCGACGTCCTCTCGAAACTGATTTCCGCAGGCGTACGCATCTTCCGCCTCAACTTCTCCCACGGCGACAGTTCGTCCTTCGTCGATCTCATCAAGATGATCCGGGAGCTGGAAATCGTCCACAAGACGCCCATCACCATTCTTCAGGACCTTTCCGGCCCCAAAATCCGCATCGGCACCTTCCCCGGCGAAGGTTCCCTGAGCGTCCTCAAGGGCGACCAGCTGCTGCTCGGCCCCTCGGCGCAGATGAGCAACGCCGAATTCCCGTACATTCCTTTCGACCATTCCGAAATTTTCGCCGAACTGGAACAGGGCGACCGCCTCGTGCTCGCCGACGGCACCTTGCAGTTCCGCGTGGTCGAGCACCGCGCCGACGGCCTGTTCAGGCTCGAAGCCAACAACAACGGCCTCGTCACCTCGCGCAAGGGCCTCGCCCTGCCCGGCAAGTCCATCCCGCTGCCCGCGCTCACCGAAAAGGACAAGAAGGACCTCGTGGACGGCCTCGCTCTCGGCGTGGACGCGGTGGCGCTCTCCTTCGTGCAGTCGCCCGAGGACATCCGCGAAGCCAAGTCGATCATCCGCAGCCACAGCGACCGCGACATCCCGGTGATCGCCAAGCTCGAACGCCGCAACGCGGTGGATCGTCTCGACGCGATCCTCAAGGAAGTGGACATCGTGATGGTGGCGCGCGGCGACCTCGGCATCGAGTGCCCGCTTCCGGAACTGCCCGCCATGCAGAAGCGCATCATCCGGGCCTGCAACCGTGCGGCCAAGCCGGTCATCGTCGCCACGCAGATGCTGCTGTCGATGGTGTCCAGCCCGTCCCCGACCCGCGCCGAGACCACCGACGTCGCCAACGCCGTTCTGGACGGCGCGGACTGCGTGATGCTTTCCGAAGAGACCGCGATGGGCAACTATCCCGTGGAGACGGTGCAGTTCATGAGCGAAATCGCGGCCAAGGCCGAAGAGCTGATGGCCGAAACCCGCGGCATCACGGAGCCCGAGAACGCCGGGACCGCCGAATTCCTCGCCTACGCGGCCTGTCTGCTGGCCCAGAAGGCCAACGCCAAGTCGCTCGTGGCGCACAGCCTTTCCGGCGCGTCGGCCCGTCTGCTGGCGGCCCGCCGTCCGGTACAGGCCATCCATGCCCTGACGCCCGACGTGACCAGCCTCAAGGCCCTGAACTTCTCGTGGGGCGTGATCCCGCATCAGGTCGGTGACGACAACGTGGGCCATCTCGCCCGCGCCGAACGTTTCATCGCCTCGTCCTCCCTCTTCGGGCTCGGCGAGGACGTCGTCATCACCGCCGGGCAGCCCACCTCCTCCTCTCCCCAGCCTCGCGGCACCAATCTGGTGAAGATTTATCGGAAGTAAAAAAAAGATTGGGGAGGGGGAGGAGAAACTTTCTCCAGAAAGTTTCTCCTCCCCCTCCCCAAT
>CABKMN010000184.1 GCA_902373525.1 uncultured Bilophila sp.
TCCCTGCATATAAGGAAAAGTGAAGCACCGGGGGAAGGGAGGGAGAAACTTTCTTCAGAAAGTTTCTCCCTCCCTTCCCCCGGTGCTTCACTTTTCCTTATATGCAGGGATGCCATGAAACTGACAACGACGTCGCCGTTCTTTTCCGTAGCGCTGCTGCTGGTGTCGATGCTGTCGATCCAGTGCAGCGCGTCGCTGGCGAAAACCGTGTTCCCGATGGTCGGCCCGGCGGCGACCACGGCGCTGCGGCTGCTGTTCGCGGCGCTGGTGCTGCTTCCGGTGATGCGCCCGTGGCGGGCGAAGCTGACGCTGCGGGACTGGCAGCCCATCATCCTGTACGGGCTGTCCACCGGCATCATGAACATGTGCTTCTATCAGGCCATCAGCCGCATCCCGCTGGGCGTGGGTGTGGCGCTGGAATTCACCGGCCCGCTGGCCACGGCGATGATCGGTTCGCGCCGCCCCGTGGACTTCCTGTGGATCGCGTTGGCGATGGGCGGACTGTATCTGCTGTTGCCCATCCACGAATTTTCCGGCAACCTTGATCCCGTGGGCGTGGCCTTCGCGCTCGGGGCCGGGTTCTGCTGGGCCATGTACATCTTTTTCGGCAAGCGGGCCGGAAACGCCGGAGGCGGCGCGTCCGTGGCCCTCGGGATGATCGTCGGGGCCTGCGCGGCCTTTCCCTTCGGCTTCGCGGCGGCGGGGACCTCCATGTTCTCCCTGTCCGTCCTGCCGCTGGCCCTGCTGCTCGGCATCTTTTCCTCGGCCCTGCCCTATGCGCTGGAAATCGTCGCCCTGAAGCAGCTCCCGTCCCAGACCTTCGGCATCCTGATGAGCCTTGAGCCCGTCCTCGCCGCGCTGTCCGGCTTCGTGTTCCTCGGCGAACGCCTGACCTTCGAGCAGTGGCTCGCCCTCGCCTGCATCATCGTGGCTTCCATCGGCGCGACCATGACCATCCGCAAACGCTGACCGGACCGCAGGAGAAGAGGCGGACGGATGCCGGAGGGACGGGCCGAAAAGAGATGCCGGCTTGTCTTTTTGTTCCTGAACCTCTACACACGCTTTTTCGAGTCTCTCTGGAGCAGCCTCGACAAGGGGCTTTTCTTCCTCATGCTCGGCGCGACGTTCTGGATACTCCACACGTACGCCCAACGCCTCTGGACTCTGGGGAAAAAGACCTCTCCATCCCCGAAGGATTAACGGATCGCCATGTACATGCTTACTCTGATTTCAGCTTTCATAGGTCTTTACGTCGTCATCCGGCTCATCCTGCCCACAGGCATGAACTGGTTTCTGAAACTCGTCCTCAGCCTGCTGACGCTGGCCTGCGCCGAACGGCTCGCCCTGACGGACTTCATGTACGGCACGCTGAACGCGTTCATGCCCCAGCCCGTGCAGCTCGTCTCCGGGTTCCTGCATTCCGCGGTGTTCCTCCTGTTCCTGCTGGTGCTGGCGCGGGACGTGATCCTGCTGCTGACGTGGCCGTTCCGCAGCGGCGCAGGGCGGAAGCGCAAGATTTTCTACGGGCGCAGGGAAAAGAAATCCGCCTCGGGCCTCGGGGCGTTCGCGCTGGCCCTGCTGGCGCTGGCGCTCGCGGGCTACGGCATGCGGGAAGCTCTGCGCGTGCCCGTCGTCCGGGAAGTCCGCATGCAGGTCCCCGGCCTGCCGGAAACGCTGAACGGCTTCCGCATCGCCCAGCTTTCCGATCTGCACATCGGTCCGGTGTTCAACGGGCAGTGGCTGGCCGACGTGGTGGCCCGGACGGATTCGCTGAACCCCGACCTTATCCTCATCACCGGCGACGTGGTGGACGGCTCCCCCTCTCGCCTTGCGGAGGATGTCGCGCCGCTGGCGGACCTGAAGGCCCGACACGGCGTCATCCTCGCGCTCGGCAACCATGAGTACTACTCCGGGGCACAGCAGTGGATGCCCGTGTTCCGGCAGCTTGGGATCACGGTGCTGGCCAACGAAAACACACAGATACGGGTCAAGGGGACCCCGTTGGCGATAGCGGGCGTGACCGACGCCAAGGCTCTCGACTGGGGGATGGAAGCGCCCGATCCCGTCAAGGCGCTTTCCGGCCTGTCCAAGGACATGACCAAGATCATGCTCTCGCACCGTCCCTCCCTTGCGCCCGAAAGTGCGAAGGCCGGGGCGTCGCTCCAGCTTTCCGGCCACACCCACGGCGGGCTGATCCTGCCCCTGATGCCCCTCGTCGCGGCGTTCAACGGCGGCTACGTCAGCGGGATGTACGCCGTGGACGGCATGCCGCTGTACGTATCCAACGGCTCGGGCCTGTGGGGAGGCACGCCGCTGCGCCTGTTCGTGCCCTCGGAAATCACCCTGATCACCCTGACGGGAGCGGGACTCGACGCAAACTAATGCGTCCTCCGGCGCTTCTCGTTGACACTCATAGATCGGCGGTGCTAGCATTCCTCCTGAAAAATCAACTGATACCGGACAGGAAAAGCACTATGGCAGATGACGCGTTCTCGCAGGCGACAAACGTTGTCCTGCATCTGGACAACGGGACCGACATGCAGTTTTCCGGGCGTCCTTTCGCGGGAGGTTCGTGGTTTGACGAAGAAACCGGCGAACTGACGCGCCAGAAGCTCTACGCCACGGAATCGGGCGAACACGTCTATTCCATCGTAACCGGGCAGGGGCAGCGCCGCAGCCGCCGGGCCTACCGCGTCGCGCTGCACGGCGAAGCCTGCACCATCAGCGACGGGCGCACCGAAATGACGCTCGACCTCGAAATGCTCATGCTCGCCGTCCGCGCCCTCTCCGGGCTCGAAAAGGACGACGTCCCCACCCTCGACATGGTCGAGGAAACCCTCCGCGCCGCGAATTGCTGAAAAATGGGGAGGGGGAAGGGCCCCTTTTGAAAAAGGGGCCCTTCCCCCTCCCCAAACCC
>CABKMN010000185.1 GCA_902373525.1 uncultured Bilophila sp.
CGGGAGAAACGTTCTGAAAAACGTTTCTCCCTCCCCAATCTTCATCTTCTTTCTACAAATACGGATCGGGATTCATCAGATAGTTCTTGATGTAGTCGGACACGCCGTCTTCAAGGGTGTGGAAGGAGACGTCGCAGCCGAGGCGTTCGAGCCAGGCCATTTCGGCCTGCGTGTAGTACTGGTAACGTCCCTTGAGCGTAGCGGGCATGTCGATGTAGTTGATGTCCGGAATCTTGTCCATCGCGGCGTACACCGCGTTGGCGAGATCGTTCCACGTCCGGGCCTTGCCCGAGCCGATGTTCAGAATGCCGTTGGCCTCGGGATGCTCCAACAGCCAGAACATCACGTTCACGCAGTCCTTGACGTACACGAAGTCGCGCATCTGCCCGCCGTCGGGATACTGCGGACGGTCGGACTTGAAGAGACGGAGCGAACCCGTTTCCCGAAGCTCGGTAAACGCCTTGCAGGCTACGCTCTTCATTTCGCCCTTGTGGTATTCGTTCGGGCCGTACACGTTGAAGAACTTGACGCTGGCGATGCGCTTGAGCAGGTTCTCGCGGTAGGCCCAGAGGTCGAACATCTGCTTGGAATAGCCGTACATGTTCAGAGGACGCAACGAAAGCGTCGTCAGGAGGCTGTCCGAAAAGCCGTGCGAGCCGTCGCCGTAGGTCGCGGCGCTGCTGGCGTTGATGAGCCGCGCGTCGTGTTCGAGCGCGTAACGGCACACCATCTGACTGTAGTGCAGATTGTTGTCCATCAGGAAATCGGCGTTGCGCTCCGTAGTGGAGGAGCAGGCGCCCATATGGATGACCGCCTCAACCTTCTGCGGCGCGCGGCCTTCCTGAATCATGCGCCTAAATTCGTCGCGGTGCACATAATCCCGGTACCGGCGATTGACGAGGTTACGCCATTTTTCGCTGGAAGCCAGATTGTCCACAACCAGAATATCGTCGATGCCCGCTTCATTGAGCCGCCAGATCATGGCGCTTCCGATGAAGCCCGCGCCACCCGTCACTATATACATGGTCACTCCTTCATAGCTGTACATGCCGCCCGAGGGGGCGTCCCGTCAGTCTTACCTTACAAGGCCGCATCCAGCAACAGATTGTCGCGATGCACCACTTCGGGATAATGGGCGTCACCGAGAATGGCGGCGACCTCATGCCGTTTCAGCCCCTTGATGCGGAGCAGGTCCGCCGCGTTGTAGTTGCTGAGGCCCACGCCCACGGTTTCGCGTTCGTAGACGAGCCGCACCAGCGCCCCGGCCTCGAAGCCGCCGTGCACTTCCGTGATCCCGCCGGGCAAAAGGCTCTTGCCGTGATGCCTGACCGCATCCGCCGCGCCCGCGTCGAGGTACAGGGTGCCTTGCGGATCGGCCTGATAGGCCAGCCAATATTTCCGGCGGGAAACGGTGCGCTGTTCGGGCCGCACCCACGTCCCGAGCGTTTCGCCCGCGAACAGGCGGGGAATGACGTCGGGTTCGCAGCCCGGCAGGATGGCGGTGGGCACGCCGAGCTGGGCCACGCGATGCGCGGAAAGCAGTTTGGAATACATGCCGCCCGTCCCCACGGAGGTCTTGCCGCCGCACAGGGTATCGAGGTTCAGCATCCGAATGTCCTCGATGCAAGGCATGATGGCGGCGTCGGGGTTCTCCAGCGGGTTCCCGTCGAGCACGCCGCCGATGGTGGTCAGGTTGACGAACAGATCGGCTTCCACCGGATTGATGAGCAGGCTGGCGAGGTTGTCGTTGTCGCTGAACTTGAGTTCGTTGACGGACACGGTGTCGTTTTCGTTGACCACCGGGATGACGCCCCAACCGAGGAGTTCGCTGAACGTATTGCGGATGTTGAGAAACCGCGTGCGGTTCTTGAGGTCGTCACGGGTGAGCAGCACCTGTGCGGTCAGGATGCCCCGGTCCGCAAAGGCGTTGTCGTACAGATGCATGAGCCGCCCCTGCCCCACCGCGGCGGCGGCCTGCTTGCCGCTCAGGCCCACGGCGGTCGGCTGTCCGGGCAGTTTCTTGAGCGCGGTGCGTCCAGCCGCCACGGCGCCGGACGACACCAGCACCACACGGCGACCCTGACGGCTCAGCACCGCAAGCTGATCCACCAGATTGTCCAACACGGGAAGGTTCAGTTCGGACCCCGTGCTGAGGACCGCCGATCCCACCTTGACCACCACGCATCGGGCATCGCGCAACGTCGCGTCCCGTTCTTCCTGCCAGTTCATGAAGTTACTCCGTATATGACTATGCCTCCGGCGGGCCGGACTCCATCCGCACCCGTAAGAACGGCACCTTTCTCGGACCAGTTTTGGCGTTCCGCCCCACTCCGCCCCGAACGGGGTGTGGGTACGAAGAGCGTTCCCGCCTGTTCTTCATCCGCTCCCCGCAAGGAGCAATCGCCGGAGCGGCTCGCGCCTCACCCGACTTGAAAAACACGAACAACGCCTCCGGTTACATCACAAATCGCCCCTGAAAGCCAGTCCTCCACAAAAGGGACCGCCCGGCTTTCCAACGCCCTCGGCCTGTCCTCCATGCCTGTGACGTTTCGGCGGGCAAGCCGCTCCTCCACGGTCACGCGCGACTGCCCGCACAGCACATTTCGGTACCGTGCTCGGCCTCCTCTCCCTCCTCACCGGCGCGACTGCCCGCGCGTAATTTCGGAACCCCGCGCCCCGCGACGGGGTCCTTTCCCAACAAAAAAAGACGAGAAACACCTTTCTCGCCTTTTTGCCCCCGCACACCGGGAAATCTCCACCGACGGTCAACCTACCGGACGCACCCCGCCCCCGGCACACCGGGAAATCCCCGGAACAGGGATTCGATAAGGTCGAAAGTCTTTGAAGAGGAGGGGGTGGAGTTTGAGGAGGGGGAGG
>CABKMN010000186.1 GCA_902373525.1 uncultured Bilophila sp.
GGGGAGGGGAGAGGGGACCTTTCTCCAGAAAGGTCCCCTCTCCCCTCCCCCGATTCCTCTTTTTTCTCTAACCCACCGCCACGCTATAATCATTGATCCTCGCCCGCCGGGCGGTAACGTGGAATGGCGCGCTTCCGGCGCGCTCTCCCGCCGGGAGCGGCTCCCCGTTGTCCGACGGCTCCGGGGACGGGCCTTTGGGGGAGGGATGGACGTGCGATTGCTCCTCGCCGGACTCCCTCCCCCGCAACTTTTATCTTTCCGAGAGGCCTTCTATGGAACTCACCCGAAGAGACTTTGTACGCATCTGCACCGGGACGGTGGCGGGAATCGGAGTTTCCGGCATGTTCCACCCCTTCGTGCGGGACGTGCTGGCGGAAACGCTCACCGGACAGCGTCCGCCGGTGTTCTGGGTCGAAGGGCAGGGCTGCACCGGCTGCACCGTCTCCCTGCTCAACAACGCCCACCCCGGCATCGCCCAGGTCCTGCTGGAGATCATTTCCCTGCACTTCCATCCGACGATCATGGCCGCCGAAGGCCAGCTCGCCTTCCAGACCATGCTCGACAAGGCGAACGAGTTTACGGGGCAGTACGTGTACATCGTCGAAGGGTCCATCCCGCTGAAGGCGAGCGGCAAATACTGCGTCGTGGGCGAAGTGGACCACCACGAATATACCGTGGCCGAAACCACCGACATCATGGCTCGCGGCGCGGCGGTCGTCATCGCGGCGGGTACGTGCTCCTCCTACGGCGGCATTCCGGCGGCGAAGGGACAGCAGACCGAAGCCGTGAGCGTGAGCGCGTTTCTCAAGGCCCGGAACATTCCCACGCCGGTGATCAACGTTCCCGGCTGCCCGCCGCATCCCGACTGGATGGTCGGGACGCTGGCCATGCTGCTCGACGCCATGAAGCGCAAGGGCATCGAAGGCGGCGTGGACGCCACCCTGCGCGAGCTGGACGACGTGGGGCGGCCCAGAGTGTTTTATCCGAATACGCACCTGACCTGTCCGTATCTCGGCGCGTTCGAGGACGGCAATTTCACGCCGGACATGACGGACAAGGCGGGATGCCGCTTCGAGCTGGGGTGCAAGGGGCCGTGGAGCGGGTGCGACTCCGCCACGCGCAAGTGGAACGGCGGGGTCAACTGGTGCATCGAGAACGCCACCTGCGTCGGCTGCACTTCCCCCAACTTTCCCGACGGCATGTCGCCCTTCTATGAAAACTGATCGCCCGGAGGCAGCATGAGCAAGACCGTTATCGCCATCGATCCCGTAACCCGCCTTGAGGGGCACCTGAAAGTCGAGGTGCAGGTGGAGGACGGCAAGGTCGCCGACGCGTGGATCACCGGCGGCATGTTCCGGGGGTTTGAAGCCATCCTGCGCGGGCGCAATCCCCGCGACGCCTCCCAGATCGTGCAGCGCATCTGCGGCGTGTGCCCCGTGGCCCACGCCACCGCCTCGTCGATGGCGCTGGAGGCCCTGTGCGGGACCGAAGTGCCGGGCAACGGGCGTATCGCCCGGAACCTGATGCTGGCGGGCAACTATCTGCAATCGAACATCCTGCATTTTTACCATCTCGCCGGACAGGACTATTTCCGGGGACCGGATACGGCTCCCTTCATCCCGCGTTACGCGCAGCCCGATCTGCGGCTGAGCGAATCGCAGAACACGCTGGCGGTGGACGAATACATCGAGGCGCTGGAGGTCCGGCAGGTGTGCCACCAGCTTGTGGCGCTTTTCGGCGGGCGCATGCCGCATTTGCAGGGCATCCTTGCCGGAGGCGCGGCGCAGATTCCCGATGCCGAGACGATCCTCGAATACGCGGCCCGCATGCGGCGTGTGAGCGAGTTCGTCGAGAAGCGGTACCTGCCTCTGGTGTACACCATCGCCTCGCGTTACCCCGACATGTTCGAGATGGCGCACGGCTACCGCAACGCGCTCTGTGTGGGCGTGTTTCCGCTGGCGGAACCCGGAACGCATTTCTTCATGCCCGGCGCGTACATCGACGGGCACGACGAACCGTTCGACGGCAGCCGTATTCTTGAGGACGTGCGGTATTCGTGGTTCGCTCCGGCGTCTTCGGGTACGCCCATCCCCCGTTCCGAGAGCAATCCGCAGGTGGACAAGTCCGGCGCGTACAGCTTCATCAAGGCCCCGGTCTACGCCGGGCATCGGGTGGAAGTCGGTCCGCTGGCCCGCATGTGGATCAACGACAAGCCGCTTTCCCCGCACGGGCAGCGGTTCTTCATGCGGCAGTTCGGCCTCAAGGCGGAGACGTTCCGCCAGATCGGTGAAGATCGGGCCTTTTCGATCATGGGCCGGAACGTGGCCCGCGTCGAGGAGGTCTATCAGACCATCGGCATGATCGCCTCCTGGCTGCGTGAGCTTGAGCCGGGCGCGCAGACGTTCGTTTTGCCCGAGGTGCCGGTGGAAGGCGAGGGCATCGCCTTTACCGAAGCGCCGCGCGGCGCGCTGTGCCACTATATGCGGGTCAGGAACGGCGTGATCGACGACTACGCGGTGGTGGCTGCGTCCATGTGGAACTGTTCGCCCCGCGACGACGCCGGACAGCGCGGCGCGGTCGAGGAGGCGCTCGTCGGCGTCCCCGTTCCCGACCCCGGCAGCCCCGTCAACGTCGGGCGCGTCATCCGCTCTTACGACCCGTGACTGGGCTGCGCCGTGCACGTGCTGCACGCCAAGGCCGAGTAGCAAAGATTGGACTGGGAAAAATTGGAGGGGGCGGGGGAAACTTTCTGGAGAAAGTTTCCCC
>CABKMN010000187.1 GCA_902373525.1 uncultured Bilophila sp.
CATAACGATTGGGGAGGGGGAGGGAAAACGTTCTTCAGAACGTTTTCCCTCCCCCTCCCCAATCGTTATGTTCTCCCTTCCTTTCTGAACCGGAAAATCCGGGCGGGCGGGACGTTGTGCCAAACCTGCCGGGAGCCTACGCAGCGGAAGCCGTCCGAGAGAAAGGGATTGGCCCTGCGCCATGAGTAGGTGTACTGGACGAGCAGGCCGCCTTCGTCCAGAGCGTCGTGCATGGAGCGGATGATCCGGGCCCGGACGCTTTCGCTCAGGGACAGCAGGGGCAACGAAGAGACGATGCAGTCCACGGGCCTGCCCGGAGGCAGGAAGTCGCCCAGACGTTCGGCGTCCGCCTCTAGCACCGCCAGATGGGGAAACCGGTTCCGCAGCAACGCCGCCATCGCCGGAGACTGATCGATGATCAGCAGGCGCTGCGGGGCGACGCCCACATCCAGCAACTGCCGGGTCACGGTCCCCGTCCCGGCCCCAAGCTCCACCACGAGCCCGTCGCCCTTTCGGGGGACGTAGGCCGCCATGCTTCGGGCGAGCAGCGTTCCGCTCGGACAGACCATCCCCACGCGGCGGGGCGACCGAACCCAAGCCTTCACAAAAGCGGAAGACGCATCGATCCACTGACGGAAAGACTGAAAATCCGGAAGGGAAACAGACATGAAACAATCCTCACTCGATGACGTCACATGGTAGACATGAAACACCACCAGAACGGGGAACGTCTATGATTTTCCAAAGTTACGAATAACGATCAAGCGTTCCGCCTGCGGAACGTCTTGTAGTCAAGACCGAATTTCCGCATCCGCAGCCCCATCACCCGTTCGCTGATCCCGAGCGCTTCGGCGGCCCGGCCCATGTTGCCGTGATGCTTCCTGAGCGCCTCGGTAATGAACTGGCGCTCCAGCCGGTCGAGGGCTTCCGGAAGGGTCCCGTGCAGCGAGGAAAGCGCGCCGGAAGCCTGCATGTTGGGCGGGAGAAGGTTCGGGCGGATCACCCCGTCCGTGGTCAGGATGACGGCCCGCTCGATGACGTTTTCGAGCTCCCGGATGTTGCCGGGCCACGGATGGGCCAGCAGCAGCGCCTTGGCCTCGGGCGTCACCCGCAGCCCCCGTTTGCCGATCTTGTGCCCGTACTTTTCGAGAAAATTCTCCACGAGCAGGTGGATGTCTCCGGGGCGTTCGCGCAGGGGCGGCATGTGCACCGGGAAGACGTTCAGACGGTAATACAGGTCTCGCCGGAACAGTCCGTCCCGGACCATCTGTTCGAGGTTCCGGCTTGTGGCCGCGACCACGCGCACGTCCACCTTGTGCGTTTCCATGCCGCCGACGCGCTCGAATTCCCGTTCCTGCAACACGCGCAGCAGCTTGACCTGCGTAGAGACGGCGAGTTCCCCGATTTCGTCGAGAAACAGCGTGCCGCCGTCGGCGGCCTCGAAGCGTCCCTTCCGCACGCCCACCGCACCGGTGAACGCCCCCTTCTCGTGACCGAACAGTTCGCTTTCGATGAGCCCTTCCGGCAGGGCGGCGCAGTTGAGCTTGATGAACGGGTGCCCGGCCCTCGGGCTGCCCGCGTGGATGGTGTTGGCGGCCAGCTCCTTGCCGGTGCCGCTTTCCCCGAGCAGAAGCACCGTGGCGCTCGTCGGAGCCACCTGCGCGAGCTGGGTCAGCACGGCCCGCAGGCCCGGCGACGCGCCCACGAACATTTCGGGACGCGACTGCTCCCGAAGGGCCTTGAGCAGACGCTGGTTTTCCTCCAGCATCCGATGGTGTTCCTGCCGATTCCTGACGGCCTTGGCGACGAGCGAGGCCAGCACGGACAGCAGGCGCATGTCCTCCTCAAGCGCCTCGGATTCCGCAAACAGCCTGTCGGCGGACAGCGCGCCGATGACCCGCCCGTCCATCTTGATGGGCACGCAGATGAAGGACACGGCCTCCTTGCGGCTGCGGGTCCCGGTACGGTTCAGAAACAGCGGCTCCACGAGCACGTTGGGGATGACCAGCGGCTTGCCGTTCTCCACCACCTTGCCGGTGATGCCTTCACCGATCTTGTAGCGTCCTCGGCTCTGCGCCTCGGGAGAAATGCCGTAGGCCGCCTCGATGGCGATTTCGCCGTGCCGCTCGTCGAGAAGCGTGATCACCCCGCGCATCATGCCCGTGTGCTTCGCCATGACCTCCAGCACCGTATCGAGGTTGTCCGACAGGTCGGACGCGCCGTCCAGAATCTGCAACACCTCGAACAGCAGCCGGAGTTCCTTGACCTCGTTTCGCACCTGCACGTTGTTCGCTCCTTGGAGAGAGGGAAGGGAGCCGGGGGAGGGCGCCTCTCAACAAGGACGTCCTTCTCCCCCTCATCCCGCTAACTTTTTTTAACCGGCTGAATGCTTACGCGGAGGCCCCCCTTCGTCATGACGATACCTCCGAACAGCTCCCCTTGGGCTGAAGTGATTTCCTTTCTGACGCAGAATCGGGAAACGCCTTCCCCCTGCAACGCCCGGCGCCTTTTCCCCGTGCAACCGGAAGATGCGAAGCACTTCCAAGCCCCGCCCCATGTGATGCGGCCTTTTCCCCGTGCAACCGGGGCGCACGACCACCCGGTTCCCCCAGCATTTCTCGAAGCGCTTTTCCCTGCGCAACCGGGGGACGCATGCCGCGCCGTCAGCCGTCCAGTCCGCCCGTCCCGCCATCGACCCTTACGAACGTTTTGCGGGGGATGGGGAGGGGTTTGGGG
>CABKMN010000188.1 GCA_902373525.1 uncultured Bilophila sp.
TTGGGGAGGGGAAGGGGAAACTTTCTTCAGAAAGTTTCCCCTTCCCCTCCCCAATGCTCTCTCACTCTCCCATCTTCACAACCCGAGCGGGAACCCCGGCGACGACGGCCTTGGGGGGCACGTCGCGGACGACGACGGACCCGGCGGCGACGATGGCCCCGTCCCCGACGGTCACGCCCTTGAGGATGAGGCTGTTCATGCCGATCCAGACGTTCGCGCCGATGGACACGCCGCGATCCAGTTCAAAGGCGGGCTCGACGTGCCGCGTCTCGGCGGGCCAGTGCGCGTGAAAATCGGAATCCGTGATCACGCAGTTCGGCCCCACCATCGTGTCCCTGCCGATGGAAATCACGCACGAACGCGCCGTGATCGCCGTGCCGCTGAGCTGCACGCCGTCCGCCAGCTCAATGCGGGCCGTGGGCGCGTAGGTCCGGAAACGGACGGGCGCGTACAGCGTGGACGCCGTAGCCCGCCGCGAGGAGGAGATCAGGCCGCACCCCGCGCCGATGCGGATGCGGCTGCCGGGCCAGCGCCCGAGAATCACCGGACCGCAGGCCGTGACGCCGTGGCCGACCTCGACCCCGAACAACGCGGCCTTGAGGCGCAGGGCCAGCGTGCCCCAGTCCTTCGACCAGTGGCGCTGCAACGTGATCGCGGCGTAGGAAAGGATGTCCCGAAGCGAAAGTCTGCGCTCGATGGCCTTGCGGAGTTTGCCGATCATGCCTTGCTCCCTTTTTCGGACTGCGCCAACTGCCAGCGGCAAAGCCCATTGAAAAGATTGGTCCTGAGCATCTTGTCGCCCCCGTGCAGCGCGGCGATCTTATCCTGAAAGTTCGCCCTGTTGGTCTTACCTGCCGAAGGACAGGGATTCGTCCAGACGGGCAGTTCCCAGCGGCGCGCCGCCTTCACGATGTCGGACTTCTCCACCAGCAGCAGGGGCCGGATGACCTTGAGCGCGCCCTTGAAGAAATCGTCGCACATGCCCATGCCCTCCACGCGCCCGTTCTGGACGAGGTTCATAAAGAACGTCGTGACCAGATCGTCGGCGTTGTGCCCGAAGGCGATGTGCGTCAGGTTGTACTGCCGGCAGACCTCGAACAACCGCGTCCGGCGGAGCATGGCGCAATAAAAGCAGGCGGAATTGCGGCGGTTTTCCGGAGAATGCCCGCGCGGTCCGTGATCCGTGACCTCAATGTGCCCGGCGACGCCGTTTTTCGCCAGATACTCGACGAGCGGGGCGTGGTTTCCGGGATCGAAGCCGGGATTGAGATGGATCGCCATGATGTCGAACCGAAACGGCACGATGCGCTGGCGGCGGCGGAGCACTTCCAGCAGGACCCAACTGTCCACGCCCCCCGAAACGGCCACGCCGACCTTTGCGCCGGGGCCGACCATTTCCGTGCGCTGCATGGCCCTGCCCGCGCTTTTGACGCACACCTGCTGCGCGTACGACAGTTTTTCTTTCGCCATCAGGACAACCGCATTTTGAAGTCTTCGTAGCCGAATTCCCGGACAAGCCGCGCATCGTCGGTATCCGGGTTCCAGCGCACGATGGAGGGCAGGCGCAGCCCGTTGAAGGTCGTAGTCTTCACCATGCTGTAAATCGCCATGTCCGTAAACACCAGCCGGTCCCCGGCCTTGAGCGGGGCGTCGAAACTGTATTCCCCGATCACGTCGCCCGCAAGGCAGGATTTCCCCGCGAGGCGGCAGGTCCAGCGTTTTTCTCCCGGCTCGCCGGAGCCGACGACCAGCGGACGATACGGCATTTCGAGCACGTCCGGCATGTGCGTCGCCGCCGAGGTGTCCAGAATCGCCACGGGCATGTCCGCGCGCACCACGTCGAGCACGGTGGACACCAGTACGCCCGCGTTCAGGGCCACGGCTTCGCCGGGTTCGAGGTACACCTGCACGCCGTAGCGGTCGCGTACGCGTTCGATGCACCGGCACAGCAGTTCAAGGTCGTACCCCTCTTTGGTGATGTGGTGCCCGCCGCCGAAATTCACCCATGTGAGGCCCCGCAGGTAGCGTCCGAACTTCATCTCGAACGCCCTGAGCGTGCGGTCCAGCGCGTCCGCGCCCTGTTCGCACAGGGTATGGAAGTGCAGTCCCGAAAGGCCCTTGAGGCCGGGAGGCGGGGTCTGGGCCGGGCAGCCGCCCGCGGAGGCGAAGCGCTCGAACTCCCGCAGCCGCACGCCGAGCCGGGAACCGGGGGCGCAGGGATCGTACATGGGCACGGCCCCTTCGGAGTGCTCGGGGTTCACGCGGATGCCGCATTCGATGGGCGTTTTGCGTTCGGCGTTCTTCGCCGCGATCATGCCCTTGAAACGGTCCCACTGGGCAAACGAGTTGAACAGCACATGATCAACGGTTTCCAGCAGTTCGGCCATATCACTTTCGGAGTAGCCCGCCGCGAAGGCGTGGACTTCACCGCCGAAGCATTCCCGCGCGAGCCGGGCCTCGTCGGGCGAGCTGGCGCAGCAGCCGTACAACGCCCCCTCTCCGGTCCGGGAGATGAGCGGGAACACGTCCCACATGGCGAAGCATTTGAGCGCCATGAGGATTTTCGCGCCCGTGCGGCGCTGCACTTCGTCCAGAATCGCCACGTTCGCGCGCAGCTTCGCCTCGTCCACAACAAAGCTCGGGGACGGGAACCGTTCCGGCTTCAACTGGTCAAGAGAGGTTTTCGTCATAGGAGGTGGGGGAAAGAGTTATCGGGGGAGGGGAG
>CABKMN010000189.1 GCA_902373525.1 uncultured Bilophila sp.
GGGGGAAGGGGAAACTTTCTCCAGAAAGTTTCCCCTTCCCCCCTCCAATCTTCACGCTCCACCACCCCCAACGCCTTGACGATAGCCGCGTATTCCGGTAGCGAAACAGACCCTTCGGAAGACATTTTGGGGCGCGAGCCCTTGATGCAGCCGGGCCGAACCGCCGGGGCGGGATTTCGGTCTGCGGCTCCATCCATCCTGAATCATGGCGTTTCCGGCGGTCCGGGAGTAAAGAAGATGCATTATGGGAGCCTCTCTGTAGGTCTGGCGCTCGCCGCGTGCCTCGGCGTTTCGGGGTGCGGCGAAAAAAAAACCATCGGCGAAGAGCCGCTGCCGGTGCAGCGTTCCGAGTGCGCGGGCATTTTTGTTCTCGCGCCCGCGTCCTATATGCAGTATATTCAGCACGACGAAGCGACGCTGCTCGCTTCGGAAGGCCGCCTGGAGGACCTCCCCGTCTACTGCACCGAAGAGATGGCCCGGATGTTCGAAGCGACCCTTGAGCACGATCACCAGCTCGCTCCCGGCCTCTGGCGCGTGTACCGCCTCGACGGCGTCTGGGAAGAGGACGTGGTGGAAGTGGAGCCCGGACAGTGGCGCATGCGCCGCCCCGCCCGGCTCGTCGCGCTTCCGTCACCCCGAGATATTTGATGAAATCCCGCCGCGTGCGGGAGTATGCAACCAACGTTTTTGCGTTTTTTGAGGAGATTGTATGGCGACAGCACACCGTTGCGGATGGGTAGCGCTGATGGGTCCGCCCAACGCGGGCAAATCCACACTGACCAACGCCCTTGTGGGGCAGAAAGTCGCGATCGTCACGGCGAAGCCGCAGACGACCCGAAACCGCATCGTCGGCATCCTGACGCAGAAGGATGCCCAAATCATTTTCATGGATACCCCCGGCGTACACGCCCTGCGCGGCCAGACCCGCGGGCAGCTCGGCAAGATCATGGTCCAGTCGGCGTGGCAGAGCTTCGCGGTGGCGAACTGCATCGTGCTCGTCATCGACGGCGACCTGTATCTGCGCAAGCCCGACTTCATGGAGCGCGACCTTGCCCCGCTCATCCAGCCGCTTTCCGAAGAGGAGCGCCCGGTCGTCGTGGTGGTGAACAAGGTCGACCTGTTCCACGACAAGTCGCGCATGCTGCCCCTGCTGGAATCCGTGGCCCAGATGTTCCCGAAGGCCGAAATCTTCCCGGCCTCGGCTCTGCGCCGCAACGGCGTGGAACAGCTTCTCGAACTCATCCGCACCCATCTGCCCGAGGGCGAGGCGCAGTTCCCCGAAGATCAGCTTTCCACGGCTCCCATGAAGTTCATGGCCGCCGAAATCATCCGTGAAAAACTTTTCGACAAGCTGTATCAGGAAGTCCCCTATTCCGTCGCCGTGGACGTGGAAGTCTGGGACGAAGACGACGAGCGCGTGCTGATCCACGCCGCCATCTATGTGGCGAAACCGTCGCACAAGGCTATGGTCATCGGCCGGGCCGGAGAAGGCATCAAGGCCATCGGCACGGCGGCCCGCAAAGAAATCCGCGATATGATCGAAAAGAAAGTTCACCTCGAACTCTGGGTCAAGGTTCGTGAGGACTGGGTTGATGACCCCCAGTTCCTGCACAGCCTCGGCTTTGGAGCGGAAGCGGAGTACTAGCTCATGAATCCGTCAGAAACAGCAGCGCTTGGGGAACGTCTCGAAGCCGTGCGCGAACGCCTCGTCGGGGCGGCCCGCGCCGCCGGACGCAAGCCGGAGGACGTACGTCTCATTGCCGTGTCCAAGCTCCACCCCGTGGAGGCCATTCTTGCGGCATACGGGTTCGGACAACGGGTTTTTGGCGAGAATTACGTGCAGGAAGCCCTTGCCAAGCAGGACGCCCTCCCCGATCTCGACGTGGAGTGGCACTGCATCGGGCATGTTCAGACCAACAAGGCCAAGGACGTCACCGGACGTTTCGCCCTCATCCATACGGTGGACAACCTCAAGTTCGCCGAAACGCTGGATCGCCGCCTGCCCGAGTCCGTGCCCTCTCAGGCCGTGCTCCTTCAGGTGAACATCGGCAACGAGCCGCAGAAGGCCGGCATCGACGAGCACGATCTGCCCGCCCTCGCCGAAGCGGTCATGGCCCTGCCCCGCATCAAGGTGCGCGGGCTGATGTGCCTGCCGCCGTTCTTTGACGACGGCGAGGCCGCCCGGCCTTATTTCGCCCGGCTCCGCGAGCTGCGCGACGACCTCGAAACGCGGCTCGGCGTCAAGCTGCCGGAACTTTCGATGGGCATGTCCGGCGACTGCGTGCAGGCCGTCGAGGAAGGCGCCACCTTCGTCCGCGTCGGCACCGACATCTTCGGTCCCCGCCCCGCAAAGGCGTAGCGACGTTGAAAAGATAAACCAGGAAGGGGCGGGAAGAACGTCCTTCAAACAGTTCTTCCCGCCCCTCCAAACGACCGGATCGGCCCTCCCCATCCCCTTACGCGGACTTTTCGTATGGGGAACGGAAGGGCCGGACATATCGTTTCGGAGGCCGACGTCTCCCGAAATCACAAAAAAAGCCCGCATCATCCGATGTGGGCTTTCTCTTACGATACGCTTTATGCCTCACCCGCCAATCAAACGGCCTCAAAACGCCTTTGCCGGGAAAACCCCAAAGGGGGATTCGATAACGTCAAAAGTCTTTGAAGAGGGAAGGGGCGGGGTTTGGGGAGGGGG
>CABKMN010000190.1 GCA_902373525.1 uncultured Bilophila sp.
GTACCCCCTCCGCTCTCCCTCCCAAGACTTTCGCGTTTATCGAATCCCTGTTCGGAGGGAGGGGGCAAGCGGCGGGAGGATATCTATAAAGATGGGATGTTGACAGAGAGGGGGCGGGTGCTGTATTTTCTTCCCACGTGCAAAGGGGAGTAGCTGGGTTCTTGAGACCCGGGTAGCGTCAACAGCATGGCCCTTCGGGACCTGGCGTTACCGTCAAGCTTCGACTTGATGAGTGAGACCTTCACGGCAATGAACGATTGTTGCCGGAGGGTCTTTTTGTTTTCTCCGGTGACGAATACAAAGGAGCAAAACATGATCAAGCCCGTTTTTCCTTCCGGCATATCCGGTTGCGGAGGTTCCGATGGTCGTTGAACACTCCGTCATGGAAGTCGTCCTCTTCTGTGTCCTCGTCGTGGTCTGCCTCTGGTTCGATCTGCACGCGCATCAGGCCGACAAGCCCGTTTCCGCCCGGAACGCCGCCATCTGGACCTGCATCTGGGTCGCCCTTGCGTTGGGTTTCGCCGGATACATCGGGTACAGCTTCGGGGCCGAACAGGTCCAGCTCTTCCTCACCGGCTATCTGTTGGAGAAGTCGTTGTCCGTGGACAACCTCTTCGTCATCATGGCCATCTTCAGTTCGTTTGCGGTCAAGGACGCGTTTCAGCACCGGGTGCTGTACTATGGCGTGCTCGGCGCGCTGGTCCTGCGCCTGATCTTCGTGGCGGCGGGCAGCTCGCTGGTGGCGCTTTTCGGCCCCTATGCGCTGGCGGGCTTCGGCGTCTTCGTGCTCTGGACCGCGTGGAAGATGTGGCAGTCCATGCACAACGGTGAGAAGGAAGAAATCGTCGATTACTCGGAGCATTGGGCGGTCCGGTATACCAAGCGGTTTATTCCCGTCCATAACCAGTTGAGCGGGCACGACTTCTTCGTCAAGCTGCCCGACGGCACCGGCAAATTGATCTGGAAGGCCACGCCGCTGTTCCTTTGCCTGTGCGTGGTGGAAATTTCCGACGTGATGTTCGCGTTCGACTCGGTCCCGGCCATCATCGCCGTAACGCACGATCCGTTCCTCGTATACACCAGCAACGTGTTCGCCATCCTCGGCCTGCGGTCCATGTATTTCCTGCTCGCCGCCGGCAAGCGTTACCTGCGCCATCTGGAAAAGTCGGTGGTGGTCATTCTGGCCTACATCGGCGTCAAGATGATGCTGGACGTGATCGGCGTCGTGCACGTCCCGCCGCTGGTCAGCCTCGGCGTGGTCATGGGCCTGCTCACCGTCGGCATCCTCGCCTCTCTGCTGCCGGAGAAGGCCGCCAAGTAAGTTTCTCATGGAAACACAATAAGGTGCCGGAGTATGTTCCCGACGGGGGACATGCTCCGGTTCTGCGTTGGAACGTTGCTTTTTGCGTGGAAAAGCGTATCCCTGTTCCCATCCAAAATGGACGGTGCAACCGCATCGGATGTTTCCGGGGTTGGCGCGGCGGTCGAACGGGACCGCTCCATAAAGCCCTGTTTTTCAATAAGGAGCGTTGAGCGCATGAATCGTACGAGAACCCTGCTTGTCATAGGGGTTTTTATGCTTTCTCTCGCCGTGCTTGCGGCGCTGGAATTCCGTGTTCAGGATGAAGCCCCGACCGAGGGGCAAATGGTGACGGGGTCCCTTTCAAAGGACGTTCCCGCATTGCCGAAGCTGCCTTCCCTGACCGATTCGGACGGGAAGGGCGTACTGGTCCCTCTGGACAACGGGACGTTGCGGGACGGCGGTTCGCCGCTTGACGTGACCGCGCCCGCTCCGGCGGAACCCGTACCCCCGGCGGCTCCCGCCGCCCCGGAACCGGAGACGCCCGCTCCGGCGGCTGAAACGACGCCCGCCGAGGCTCCGCAGACGCCTGCCGTCGGTGAGATTGCGCCTCCGGAAACGTTCGCGGAGAAGCCCGCGACGGCTCCCGCTGCGGAAGCGAAGGTGGAGAAGGAAGCCGCAAAGCCGGTCGAGAAGACCGTGACGGAACCGCCCAAGGCGGCGGAACCGAAAGAACCAAAGAAGGCCAAGCGGGAAAAGGCGGCTGAAAAGCAGGACGGCGCGGTGGTGCTGACGACCAAGGCGCCCGCCAAGCTGGCCGCAGGGCAGACGGCGATCACCGCAACCCGGCTTGAGCTCGGCAAGAGCGTCGTGTTCCGCATGACCGGGGCCGCGCCCATCAAGACCAAAACCCTGCTGCTGACCGGGCCCGACCGGTATGTCGTGGACCTTCAGGGCAACTGGGGCATTCAGCTTCCGCGCGTGCCCAAGGACCTCTGGATTTCCGGCATCCGTCTGGGGCACCATGAGGATTCGACCCGTCTGGTGTTCGAACTGACCCGTGCCCCGGAATCCGCCAAGGTCGTCAAAATCAACGACAAGACCGTGGAAGTCCGCATCAAGTAGTAAGAGAATGGACAGAAAACAGAGCCCTTCGCTGAATTTGGCGGGGGGCTTTTTGTTTATGACGCGACGGAACGGAGAAGGAGAGAGGAACGTTTTTTTCTTTTGCACGTAACGGGACTGAAAACATTGTCGAAACGAAGGGGAATGAGAAAAAAACAAAAAAAAATCT
>CABKMN010000191.1 GCA_902373525.1 uncultured Bilophila sp.
CCCCTCCCCAAACCCCACCCCTCCTTCTCCAAAGACTTTCGTAATGGGGCCGAGGGTGAAAAGGCGGCTTCGGTGAAGTCGCCTTTTTCGTGCACGCCCGCAGGAAACGCGCCGTCCCTTGCCCCGGCCCCCGGCGAAAGGCTGTTCCTTCCAGCGGGCGATTCCTGTATCGTCCGAGAAAACCACACGGCCGTCCTTCCCGAACGGAGACGGCCCGTCATCCGCACTCAAACGTTTTTGAAGAGAACGAGGCGAGGGTGTGGGGAAGGGAAAGGAAACCGTCCTTCAACAACGGCTTCCTTTCCCCTCCCCCGCATGCGCTCTCCCTCAGGAGCCCCTATGAGCACCGATACGATAGCGGCGATAGCGACGGCCCCCGGAGCGGGCGGCGTGGGCATCGTCCGGGTCAGCGGCCCGGCGGCGCTGCCCATTCTGGAAAACCTGTTCCAGCCCGCCGGAAAGGGAAACGGATTCAGGCCGTGGACCCTGCGGCGCGGGCGCGTTCTGGATACGGAAGGCAACGTGCTCGACGACGCGCTGGCGGTCTATATGCCCGGTCCCAAGACCTTTACCGGCGAAGACGTGGCGGAATTCCAGTGCCACGGCGGGCCGGTCCTGCTGGCCTCGGTGCTGGAGGCGTGCCTTTCCTGCGGCGCTCGGCTGGCCGAACGCGGGGAATTCACCCGCCGGGCCTTCCTCAACGGCAGAATGGACCTGACGCAGGCCGAAGCCGTGGCGGAAATGATCGCGGCTCCGTCCAGAGAAGGCGCGCGCCTCGCCGCCGCCAAGCTGGACGGCGTGCTCGGGCAGCGCATCGCGGACCTCCGGGAACGGCTGGAACATCTGCGCGCCCAGATTTGCCTCGCCGTGGACTTCCCCGAGGAAGAGGTAGAATGCCTGCCGCAGGAAGGCTTTCTGAAGGCCATCACGGACGTCGGAGCGGCGGTTTCCTCCCTGCTGGCGGGTTTCGAGCGGACGCGCTGCTGGCGCGAAGGCGTGACCGTGGCGCTCGCCGGTCCGGTCAACGCGGGCAAGTCCAGCCTCATGAACGCCTTTCTGGGACGCCAGCGGGCCGTGGTCACGGAATACCCCGGCACCACCCGCGACTTTTTGGAGGAACCGGTCCAATTGGCGGGGCTCCCCGCCCGGCTGGTGGACACGGCGGGCCTGCGCGAGACGGACAACCCCGCCGAGGCGCAGGGCATTGAGCTGGGCCGTTCGATGATCGCCTCCGCCGAGGTGGTGCTGCTCATGGTGGACGGCACGGAAGGCCCCACGGAAACCACATGGCGCCTGCTCGCCGAACTCGGGCCGGAACGTACCCTGCTGGTCTGGAACAAAAGCGATCTTGCCACCCCTCCCCTGCGCTGGTATGTATCGGAGACGGGCGAAGAACCCGCCGCCCACGCCGTCGTTTCGGCCCGCAGGGGCGAAGGGCTGGAGGCGCTGGCCGAAGCCGTCCGGACGTTGGCCCTGTCCCGCAGTCAGGGACGCGAACCCGAACCGGGCGAAGCCGTGCCCAACCTCCGGCAGGCGCGGAGCCTGTCCGCCGTACGCGCCGAACTCGACGCGCTCGCCGAAGACGTGCGGGCGGGCGTCCCGTATGATCTGTGCGCCGTCCGTCTGGAAGGCGCGGCCTCCGCACTGGCCGAAATCACCGGACTGGACACTCCCGACGAAGTCCTCAACCGCATTTTCGAATCTTTCTGTATTGGCAAATAACATGAACGCATCCCCCGACGCCGTCCCCCAACTTTCCAAGGAAGCCATCAACGAACTGCCCATGCTGGCCTATGAAGGGGAGGTGCTGCTTGTCCAGACCGAGGGCGAACTGTCCCGCGCCCTGAACAGCCTCAGGGGAGAGACGCTCCTCGGGTTCGACACCGAATCCCGCCCGTCCTTCAAGAAGGGCAAGGTCTACCCCACGTCGCTGGTGCAGCTCGCGGGTTCGAAGCTCGTGGTGCTGATCCGCCTGAACCACGTCGGCTTCACCGAGCCGCTGGCCGCCCTCCTCGCCGATCCCGGCGTCATCAAGGCCGGGGTCGCCATCCGCGACGACATGCGCTCCCTCCAGAAGCTGCACGACTTCACGCCCGCCGGGCTGGCCGATCTTGCCGACATGGCCAAAAAGCGCGGCATCAAGGCGCAGGGGCTCCGCACCCTCGCCGCCCATCTCATGGGAGGCCGCATCAGCAAGGCCGCGCAGTGCTCCAACTGGGCGAAGAAGACCCTTACCCCCCAGCAGGTGCGCTACGCCGCCACCGACGCGTGGATCGGGCGCGAGCTGTATTTGCGGATGGTCGACGATTGAAAAATCGGGGGAGGGGAGAGGGGACCCTTCTGAAGAAGGGCTTCCCTCTCCCCTCCCCCGGTACCCCC
>CABKMN010000192.1 GCA_902373525.1 uncultured Bilophila sp.
CCTTGACGATTTTGCACCGCAGGCAGTCCGGTGCCGTATACAACGTGATGCTCATCTGTGCGCTCCTGTGGGCCGGATGACCGGCGAAAAGGGTTCGACGGCGGACCCGTCGGGTATGGCGATGGGAGGCTTCTCGGAAAGGCTCCTCCGAAGCTCTGCCCGTACCTATACCCGGCTTTGCGGCGTCGAATTGTTACCGTCGTTACTTTTTTCGCAAAAAGTTGCAAAAAGTTCGCCGGAGCGCTGAAAGAGGGCTGTGGGACGGTCTAGCCCCAGTCGGTTTCTTCCTGTTCCTGAAGGACGGCTTCAAGCCCGTCCAGCCCGCTCAACTCGATTTCGTGCCGGGAAAAGCGCAGCAGGACGCCCTGTTCGCGGAGCTGCTGGAGGCAGCGGAACAGCGAAACCCGGTGAATGTCCAGCACCGAGGCCAGTTCGATCTGCGTCATGTCCAGCGGAAAGGTGGTGACGTTGTTGTGGCTGCGGGAAAGCTGGCGCAGGAAGCGGCATACGCGGGCCAGCGGCGTCCCGTGCTTGATCAGATAGGTGACGCCGAACATGTTGGAAAATTTGGTGGCCGTGCCCCGGAGCATGTTCAGGAGCAGATGGGGATACTGGCTGGCGAAGGCCGGATCGTGGAGCAGGCTGCCCGGAAAACGGTAGACGTCCGTTTTTTCCAGTACCCGGAAGCACGCCATGGTCGTGCTGTCCCCGGTGATCACGCTCGTTTCGTTGAAGATGCACCCCTTGCCGAAGAACATGACGACATGGTCCTCACCGAGCGCGTTGGTGTAGGTGAGCCGGACCTTTCCCTTATCAATGAAGTAAAAACAGTCGGTTGTCGCCTGATGGTTGTAGTGGGAACGAGGCATGACGAGGTGCGTTCCCATGTGCAGGATTTCCCGCCACGGTTCGTGGAGCCCACTGTGGGAAATGAGCGCGATCTGTTGTGCGGACTGTGGTTCTGCGGTCATGGATGCCACCTTTGGCTGCTGAAGGGCCCCGGAAAAAAATCGGGAACTTTTTATGTGAATTGTTGCACAGGTTACATCGTTCCCTTCCGTTCCGCCGTATGGTTCACGCACGGACACCGTATTTCTCACCCAAGGCCATAGATCAAAGGCGCGGATCGTTCAAGTCCGAACAACGGACGTTCCGTCGAATACGCAATCGATGTTTTCCCGGCCCTTTGCCCGAACGGGCATGCGGACGCAACCCATGCGGAAGGAGTATCCTGATGAGCGCGACGATTTTTCCCACCGGCGTAACCATTTATAACCCCGAAAAATGCTGGAGCGGTTACACCATCCTTCAGGCCGCCGAACGCGGCGCTCTGCTCATCGACATGAACGGCAATGAAGTGCGGATGTGGGAAGGTTTGCAGGGCTTCCCGAACAAGATGCTCCCCGGCGGCTACGTCATGGGCAGCCTTGGCGAACGCAATCCCAAATACGGCCTTCAGGACCAGACCGACCTCGTGCAGGTGGACTGGGACGGCAACATCGTCTGGAAGTTCGACAAGGCCGAATACATCGAGGACCCGGGCGAGGAACCCCAGTGGATGGCCCGCCAGCACCACGACTATCAGCGCGAAGGCAACACCGTGGGCTATTACGTGCCCGGCATGGAAGCCAAGACCAACGGCGGCAACACGCTGGTCCTCGCGCACAAGAACGTCCGCGTGCCCGAAATTTCCGACAAGCTCCTGCTCGACGACGTGATCTACGAAGTGGACTGGGACGGCGACATCGTCTGGGAATGGAAAGTGTCCGATCATTTTGAGGAACTGGGCTTCGACGCCATCGCGCGCAACCTCATGTACCGCGATCCCAACTACTACACCGGGTTCGGCAACAGCCACATCGCGGGCGACTGGGTCCACACCAATTCCATGTCCGTGCTCGGCCCGAACAAGTGGTACGACGCGGGCGACAAGCGTTTCCATCCCGACAACCTCATCATCGACTGCCGCGACGCCAACATCATTCTGATCATCGAGAAGGCCACCGGCAACATCGTGTGGAAGATCGGGCCGTACTACGACCAGACCCCCGAACTGCGGAAGCTCGGCTGGATCATCGGCCAGCACCACGCCCACATGATCCCGCGCGGCCTGCCGGGCGAAGGCAACATCCTCATTTACGACAACGGCGGCTGGGCCGGCTATTACGCGCCGAACCCCGGTTCCCCCACCGGCATCCGCGGCGCGCTGCGCGACTACTCCCGCGTGCTGGAAATCGACCCCGTCACGCTCGAAATCGTGTGGCAGATGACCCCGAAGGAAGCGGGCTATCTGATGCCCCTCGACGCGAACCGTTTCTACAGCCCCTTCATCAGCGGCATGCAGCGTCTGCCCAACGGCAACA
>CABKMN010000193.1 GCA_902373525.1 uncultured Bilophila sp.
ATGAAGATTGGGGAGGGGGAAGGGAACCTTTCTCCAGAAAGGTTCCCTTCCCCCTCCCCAATCTTCATCAGATATCCAGAATGACCTTTGCGGCGACGGCGACCTGATAGAGGACCTGCGAGATGTCCTTGACGGCCTGCAGGTTCTTGGACTCCACGCGCGGGAGGACGAGCACCTGATCGCCGGGGGAGACTTCCTTGGCGCGGGGCACGACTTCGCCGCTCGGGTGGACGACGATGAGGTTGGAGGTGTCGGCGCGGTTGCTGAACCCGCCCGCGCCCCGGATGTAGTCGTCCATGTCCTTGTCCTTGTTCCAGACGATGGCCTGCGGCATCATGACTTCCCCGCTGATCAGCACCACGTCGGTCTTTTCGGGAACGACGATGACGTCGCCGTCCTCAAGGGCAAGATCGGCGATGTTCCCCTTGGTGCCGACCACCACGATGCCCTCGGGCTGCACTTCTTTGGCGCGGGAAATGAAATTGGACAGCATTTCCGCTTCTTTGGAACGGATTTGTGCTTCGTCGGAACTGGCCGAGGTGGCGGTGTAGGCGTTCTGTTCCAGACGGCGCAGGGCGTCTTCGATGGCCTTCTTCTGGCGCACGGCGACGCTCTTGCGCTTGATGTACAGGCCGCCGAGGTTGGCCCGGCCCGGCTCCACCGCGATGTAGCTCATGACTTCGTGCAGGCGCGCGTTGCGGCGTACCGGGAAACGCGACGCGCCGCGGATGGCCCCCTGCGCCTCGACCATGATGGTGTCGCCGGGACGGTCCGCGAGGAACCGCACCTGATCGCCGCTTTCAAGGTGCAGCACTTTGAAGTCGTTCATGGGCAGATAGAGATTGTACGGCGAGCCGCCGCGCGAGCCGTTCAGGCTGACGTGCGTGGCCTTGGGCTGAGGATCGGCCAGCTCCATGAGCTTCGCTCCGGTCAGCTCGCCGGGCTTGAATTCGAAACGGGCCGTGTTGCGGACTTCCCCGGAAGCCACCACGGACGGCCCCTTTTCACCGACTACGATGGTGTCGCCGTCCTGAAAGCGGATGTGCGGCATGTTGCCCCGCAGCACGAAGGGATAGAGATCGAACGCACCCATTTCCCGCCCCTGACGGAGCACGCGGATGTTCCGGTAGCTGCCGCGCTTGGAGTCGATGCCGCCCGCCTTGTCGAGAAAGGCGAGGACGGTGTCGGAAGGCGTGCCCGTGTAGTTGCCGGGGCGGGGCACGAAGCCGGTCACGAAGATCGAGACGGGCTGGGTATCCATCGGGCGGACGTAGAGTTCCACGTCCACGATGCCCGCCGCGTTGAGCTTGCTGTTGATGGCCTGCTCAAGCGGTTCCTTGGATTCGATGGGCAGCCCGGCGACCGGCACGCGGCCCACGTCCGGGATGGTGATCATGCCTTCGGCGTCCACGGTGAGGATGTCGTCCAGCGTGCGTCCGCCCCACATACGCATGATCAGGCGGTCGCCGCTCTGGATGACCTTGCTTGCGGAGCTTTGGGAAAAGTGGCCCTGAAAGAGATTTGCGCCGAACGGAGAAGGATCGGCCCCGGCGGGAGCGGCCGGAGCGGACCCGACCGTGGCCGAAGCGGTGGCCGTCGCGGTCGCCGTGGCTTTGGCGGCTTCTTCGGCGGCCAGCGCGGGGAGCGCGATCAGCGCCGCGGCGAGGCAACACAGAAGAAACAGCAGATGACTGCGGTTGAACAAGGGAATACCTCCGAGAATAGACGGGAAAGAAAGGGAGAGACGCCCCTCCCGGCGGGCCGGAAGGGGCATTGAAGATTACGGCGTGGTGATGCCCTTTCCCCATACGCGGGGCATGAGCCGCCACTCGCCGGGGTCGCTTTCGTCGCCTTCCTGTCCGTTGTGGCAGATCACGATGATTTCCGCTTCATGCTGCGCCGAGAGCAGGGTGGCGCGCTTGCAGGTTTCGCCCGCCGCCGAAAGGAACGTGTCCTCAAGCGTAACGCGGACTTCGCCGCCGAAGCCGTCATCCTGAATGAGCGCCGTGGCACCGGGCGCGTTGGCGACCATGAACTGGGCCACGGGGGAAAGCGGTTGCGGTTCGGGTTCCGGGGGGAGCGGCGCGCTCTGCCAGAAGCAGCCGCCGAGGCCGCCGAGCAGGGCCGACAGGCAACAGAGTTGAAGCAATCGCATAGGTTCCTCCGAAACGCCGGGAGTCTGGCTCCCGTTATGGATAGCGTTCGTCTGCGGTTTCTATACGTTGTCACCCCGTACTCTGTCCACTGGATTGAAGTGGCGGGGGTGGAAAGAAGATTGGGGAAGGGAGGGG
>CABKMN010000194.1 GCA_902373525.1 uncultured Bilophila sp.
TGGGGAGGGGAAGGGAAACTTTCTTCAGAAAGTTTCCCTTCCCCTCCCCAATCTTTTCTCTTCCTAAAATCCCACCGCGTCGCGGACCATGCCGCGGAAGCGGGCGAAGAAATACTGGCTGTCGATGGGGCCGGGGCAGGCTTCGGGATGGTGCTGCACGGCGAGGATGGGCTTGGTCTTGTGGGCGAACCCTTCCAGCGTGCCGTCGTTCAGGTTCACATGGGTGACGACCACGTCGGAAACGTTGTCGATGTCCACGCAGAAGCCGTGGTTCTGGGAAGAGATTTCCACATGCCCGGTGGAGAGGTCCTTGACCGGATGGTTGCAGCCGTGATGCCCGAATTTCAGCTTGCGGGTCGTGCCGCCGACGACGTGGCCCAGAAGCTGGTGGCCCAGACAGATGCCCGCCACGGGATAGCTTTCGACGAGCTTGGCGATGGTGGCGATTTCGTCCTTGAGGGTCGCCGGATCGCCGGGGCCGTTGGACAGGAACACCGCCTGCGCGCCGCTGGCCTTGACCTGTTCGGCGGTGAAGGACGGCGGGACGATCAGCATGTCGAAGCCCTGCGCGGTCAGAAGGCGCAGGATGTTCCATTTGATGCCGAAGTCGTAGACCACGAGGCGCGGACCTTCGCCCGGCCAGTTGTAGGAGCCGTCGGCGTTGAGTTCGGCCGGAACGCCGCCGTTGCCGGTCCATTTCCACGGCGCGGCGGGCATCACGCGGGTGACGAGGTTCTGGCCTTCCATCGAAGGCAGGGACTTCGCCTGCATGATGAGTTCGGCGGGATCGGTGATGGAGGTGGAAACCATGCCGCGCATGGCCCCGTGCAGGCGCAGATGGCGGGTCAGGGCGCGGGTGTCGATGCCCTCGATGCCGGGAACGCCGTGCTGTTTCAGGAAGTCGGGCAGGGAACACATGGCGCGCCAGTTGGAGGGCGTCTCGCAGCATTCCTTGACGATGAGCGCGGAAGCGTGGACCTTGCCGGATTCCATGTCCTCGGCGTTGATCCCGTAGTTGCCGATCAGGGGCCAGGTCATGCACACCATCTGTCCGTAATAGGAGGGGTCGGTGAGAATCTCCTGATACCCGGTCATGCCGGTGTTGAAAATGACTTCCCCTCCACCCTCGCAGGGGCCGGTAAAGGAACGTCCTTCAAGTACAAAACCGTCTTCAAGAGCCAATAGCGCCTTCATTCCGTCTCCATGATGTTGAAGCGTGGCGGCATGTCCGCCGTTGAACAGTCACATATCGGGGGCCGCTCAGACGGAGCAGCGCCTGCATGTATGCTCCGCGAGCAGGGCGCGGATTTCTTCCAAATCTTCCGGCGTGTCCACGCCGTGCGCCTCGTAGCCTTCCGCGCGGACCACGCGGATCGGGACGCCGTTTTCCAGAAAGCGCAACTGCTCCAGTTTTTCCCGCCGTTCCAGAGGGGACTGCGGCAGCTTCACGAACCGTTCCAGAGCCTGCATGCGGAACGCGTACAGGCCGATGTGTCCCAACAGTTCGCCGTCTCCGCCTTCGCGGTCGAAGGGGATGCGGGAACGGGAAAAATACAGCGCGTCGCCGTTGGCCGCGGTCACGACCTTCACCTGATTGGGCGAGGCGGCGCGTTCCGGCGTGATCGGCGTGGCGAGGGTGCTCACCTGCACCGAGTCGTCGAGGAAGGGGGTCACCAGTTGTTCGATGACGGCGGGGTTGAGCGCCGGTTCGTCGCCCTGCACGTTCACGATGACCGCGTGCGGTTCGACGCCGAGTTTCGAGGCGGCCTCGAAAACCCGATCCGTGCCGCTGGCGTGGTCCCTGCGGGTCATGACGCAGGGAATTTCCCACTCGAGGGCGGCTTCTTCGATGCGCTCGTCGTCCGTGGCGAGCACTACTTTTCTGAGGACCGAGGCGCGTTTCGCATGAGCGTATACGTGCCAGATCATCGGACGGCCCCAGATGTCGGCCAACGGCTTGCCCGGAAAGCGCGATGATCCGTAACGCGCCGGAATGATGCCGTAGCATGGAATGGATGTGCTCATCGTTCCCCCAAAACGGGACAGAGCCCGCTCCCCGCAGGTATAGCAACAATCCCGCCCGCAATAAACCCCTTTTTTAGAGGAAGACTTGGAGGGGGCGGGGAGGACTTTCTGGAGAAAGTCCTCCCC
>CABKMN010000195.1 GCA_902373525.1 uncultured Bilophila sp.
CTCCCCAATCTTCCCCTCCCCTATTTGTACTCCCTGCCGCACCAGAGGACGCGGCCGATGATACGGAAAGCGTCCTCGCAGTCGCCGCGGGTGTCGAGTTCGACGGGGGGGTAGGCGGGGTTGATGCTTTTGAGGATGACCCGGCCGGGCAGGATGTCGATGCGCTTGAGGTAGATGGCCTCGTCAAAGCCCACGGCGTAGAGCCGTCCGGGGGTGACGTCGCGCTTGCTCTGGTCGATCAGGACCACGTCGTTGTCCATGATCTCCGGCTCCATGCTGTCGCCGGAAACGCGCATGAGCACCATGCTCCGGGGATTGCCCTTGCGGTGCAGGAAATCGCTGCGGAAGGCGTAGCTTCGATCCGACGAGCCGCTGACCTCAAGGCTGCCGTGCCCGGCGGACAGACGCGCCTCCACCAGCGGCACCATGATCAGATCGACTTCGCACCCTGAAGAGGGTTCCGCAAGCACCGGGCGCGGCGTTTCGCACGCCTGCGGGACGTCCGGCAGGGCGGGGAACGCCGTTTCCTGAAGCACGTTGCCCTGCCCCGTCAAAATCCAGTGCGGAGAAACGTTGAGCCGCGTGCACAGCGTTTCCAATACCTCATACCCCGGCAGCGCACGTCCCTTTTCGTATCCGCGCAACGTGTTGACGTTGATGCCTATCCGGTCGGCGAATTCCGCCTGTGTTGCGTTTCCGCGTAAAAAAACAAGTCGTTCCGCGATGGTGTTCATGGTTGTCTCTGTCGTTCCGAGGAGGGCCAGTTTGAAGGTGTCATGAAAAAGAAACGATGAAAAGACAATGTTTTTGACGTATAAGTCAATATATATGTTTTTATCGTTGAAATATGGTTGTAAAAGGCGTTATTTTGACGTAATACCGGTTTGCGAACGGTTGTGTACCCCCATTCCTTTACCTTCACCACGCTATCCGGTCAACACATTCGGCCCGCCCCGCGTCCCGGCCCATGCCGTGTTTCGGGGCGTCTCTCAGGCTTTCCGCCCTGCGGCGGAGGCTCCATCTTCTAGCCGTAAGGATTCATATGGAACAGATGGTTGCGAATCGGGAACGGCGCAACGCGTCGTCGGGGACGTTTTTCGGGCAGGCTCGGGGCAAGGCGCGCGGGCAGGGCATCAACGAACTGATCGAGCTGATCGGGCTTCCGGCGACGCTGGAGCTTGTCCGGGCGAAGGGCGGGACGAGTTTCGTCGTACCCCTCGGAATCACGCGGCGCGGACAGGAGCAGCGTGAAAAACTGGTGCAGATCATGGGCCGGGAACAGGCTACGCGGCTCATCGGGCGTTACGGCGGCACCACGTTGTACGTGCCTTCCTGTCGGCAGGCGTTTGTGGACACCCGCGACGGCAACATCAACAGGGAGCGCGACGAGCTGGCCCGCAAGGGGCTTTCCGAACGGGCGCTGGTGGCGGTGCTGGCCCTGCGGCACGGCCTTTCCGACCGGCAGATATGGCGCATTTTGAAGAAGTCCGGTCCCGTGCGGCAGGATATGGCGGCCTGCGCCGCCGCGCGCCGCGCCCCCAACCCTTCGGTCAGGTGCTGACATCGTTCAATCTTTCTTGAGACCTCCTTTCGGGCATGGTGTGTCCGCGAGGCCGCTTCCGGCTTTCGCGCAAACCCGCAGGAGGTCTTATGGGCTTTTGCAGATTTCTTCTCCATCCGCGTTGGCGGCTGCTGTTTTTCGGGCTGGTTGCGTTGGGTCTTCAGGTGCTGCTGTTGCTGGTGAGTCCGGTTCAGGCGCCCGTCGTACTCTACAAACTGGCCCTTGTCATGCTCGCCGCCATTCTGGGCATGTTCTTCGACGTGGCGGCGTTCCCCTTCGCCGCGCCCGACTCCTATCTTGACGACGACTGGAAGCGCGCCCCCGGCGTTCCGCAGTCCCGTTGCGCCGATTTTCCCATCGCCGTGGGGTATCGCTGGCCCTTCGTCATGGCCTGTCTCCGTCGCGCCCTCGTGGTCGCCGCCTGTGTGGTGGCGGTTTCGGTGGGGCTGTAGGCGCGGAGAAGGAAGACCGGGGAGGGGAGGAACCTTTCTGAAGAAAGGCTTCCTCCCCTCCCCGGAC
>CABKMN010000196.1 GCA_902373525.1 uncultured Bilophila sp.
GGGGAAGGGGACGCTTTTCCAAAAGCGTCCCCTTCCCCTCCCCAATCTTTTCTCCGTCAGGCATCCAGCCGCTTGACCAGCTTCCGATACGTGATCACCAGAAAGACGGCGGCAAGCCCGAGCATGAAGGCCATCCGGGGCAGAAAGACCGCCCAGATGTCCCCGGCGAGAAACACGGTCTGGAGGGCCGTGTTGAAGTGCCGGGCGGGGATGACCAGCGTCAGATACTGCAACACCTCGGGCATGCTGTTGATGTCGAAAATGAACCCCGACAGGATGACGGCGGGCAGAAACCCGGTGATCAGGCCGGTCTGGGCGGCGAGGAGCTGCTGCTTGGTCAGAATGGAAATGAGCAGTCCCTGCCCGAGCGCGGGCATGAGAAACGTCGTGGACAGCAGGAACAGCGCGAACACCGATCCGCGCAGCGGCACCTCGAACAGGAACACCCCGGCGAGCGCGCAGATGGTCATGGAGAACATCCCGAGGAAATAGTAGGGGATGAGCTTGCCGAGCAGAATCTGCATCCGCGTCACCGGCGTGGCGAACAGGGCCTCCATCGTCCCGCGTTCATACTCGCGGGCGATGACCAGCGCCGTAAGCATGGTTCCGATGAGCGTCATGACGATGGTGATGGAGCCGGGCACCAGATACCAGCGGCTTTTCGCCGCCGGGTTGAACCAGTAGCGCGGCGCCACGTCGATGGGCTGCCTCTGAACGACTGCTCCGGGCGTGCGCGTCTGCTGCCAGTTGGCGATGACGCCCTGACTGTAGCCCCGGATGAAGTTCGCCGTGTTCGGCTCGGCGCCCGACACGAGCACCTGAATGGGCGCGACGCCCGCCCTGCCCCGTCCCGCCGTGAGCAGCGCCTCGAAATTGTAGGGGATCACGATGAAGCCCGAAATCACGCTGTCCCGCATCATGCGCCCGGCCTCGGAACGGGACAGGGCCTGATGCACCCGGAAGTTCGGAGAGTGGGCGAAGTTCTCCTGCAACTGCAACCCGGCCTGACTGTTGCTCTCGTCGAGGATCACGATGTCCATGATCCCGGCGTCCAGCGTGATGCCGTATCCGAACAGCAGGAGGAAGATCATCGGCAGGATCGCCGCCACCAGATAGGAGGACGGGTCCCGGATGATCTGCTTGCTTTCCTTGCCCATGAGCGCAAAAAGCTGCGCGATCCACTGGGCGGCCGGACGCGACCGGACGGAATCCCCGCTCATGCCTGACCTCCCTTGCGTTCCCCGCCTTCCACGTCCTCGATGTAGGCGATGAACGCCTCCTCAAGCGTCACGTCCCCGGCGCCGTCCCGCTTGCGGGGGGCGTTGCCCTTGAGCTCGTCCGGGGTGCCGCGCGCGATGATCCCGCCCTTGAACACCAGCGCGATTTCGTCGCAGTATTCCGCCTCTTCCATAAAATGCGTCGTGACCAGCACGGCGACGCCGCTCTGGGTCATGGCGTTGATGTGCTTCCAGAATTCCCGGCGCGTACGCGGGTCCACGCCGGACGTCGGCTCGTCGAGGAACAGTACGGACGGCTCGTGCAGCGTGGCGCAGGCCATCGCCAGCCGCTGTTTCTGGCCGAGGGGCAGGTTGAACGCCCGCACGTCCCGGAAGGCTTCCAAATCCAGCGCCTCGATCAATTGCTTGATGCGCGGCTTCACCCTGCCGCGCGGCAGGCCGTACAGGTCCGCGATGAGCCGCATGTTCTGCCGTACGGTCAGTTCTCCGTACAGAGAAAATTTCTGGGCCATGTAGCCCAGCTTGGCCCGCGCCGCGCCCGCCGCCGTGAGCAGGTCCATCCCCGCCACGAAGCATTCGCCCTCGGTGGGCCGCGACAGGCCGCACAGCATGCGGAACGTCGTGGACTTTCCCGCCCCGTTCGGGCCGAGCAGGCCGAAAATCCGCCCCGGCTGCACCTCGAACGTGATGTCGTGCGCCGCCGTGAACGTCCCGAACCGTTTCGTCAGGTTCACCGCACGGATGACGGGTTCGGAAGAGGGGGCGGAGGCGAAGCCGTCGGGGGAGGGGGTCCGGG
>CABKMN010000197.1 GCA_902373525.1 uncultured Bilophila sp.
AGGGCAGCCCCGCCCGATCCGGCTTACGGAGCCCGGTCCCGGATCATGTTTCCTGTCCCGGAGCCGGAAGCCCGCATGCCTGCCGCCCGGAACCTTCGCGGTCCGCTTCGGGCACGGAAGGAGCACCTCCGCAGTGCGGCACAGAACGGAAGACTGCCGTCCCGGAACCGGAAAACGTTCCGCAGCGTGGCCCGGACGCACAAAAAGGCCGCAGGTCCGATCCGAACCCGGACAGGCAACCGCAGGCTGCACAAGCGGAGGGGAAACGAAACCGCACGATATGCAGGCGGACGGGGAGGCGACCGGGAGCTGCCCGGAAACGGGACGGATACGCAGGGCCTGTGCCGCTGGTGTCCACAGTATGATGCCGAAAGGTCACATACGGACCGGGATCACCGAAGGCGCGCAAAAAGTCCACTCGCAACGTTGCCGCACCCTCTGGAACCCCCTGTCCGCAGTACGGAAAGGCGAGCGGGGCGGTCGGGGCAACGGGAAAAGCACCCTGTCCGCGATGCGGAAAAAGGACCGCCCCCGCCGTGTTTCCGTGATCCGGCCCCCCGGTTCAGCCGACGGGAACGAAAGGTTCCTTCGCCAGCGGTTCAAACGCGGTATACTGCGGCAAAAAGGCGAGTTCCACGGTTCCGGTGCGGCCATTGCGGTGCTTGCCGATGATGAGTTCCGCGATGCCTTTGCGGGGGGTGTCCGGCTTGTACATCTCCTCGCGGTGAAGGAAAATGACGATGTCGGCGTCCTGCTCGATGGCCCCGGATTCGCGCAGGTCGGAGAGCATGGGCCGCTTGTCGGTGCGTTCCTCGACCTTGCGGTTGAGCTGTGAGAGGGCCACGACCGGCACGTCGAGTTCCTTTGCCAAGGCTTTGAGCGAGCGGGAAATATCGGA
Organism: uncultured Bilophila sp.; assembly: GCA_902373525.1. Taxonomy (GTDB): domain Bacteria; phylum Desulfobacterota; class Desulfovibrionia; order Desulfovibrionales; family Desulfovibrionaceae; genus Bilophila. The sequence goes on from CABKMN010000197.1 coordinate 899, forward strand.
GATTTCGAGTTCGCGCGAGTCGGTGCGTCGCGAGGAGCGCATCAGTTGGAGGTAGTCCACGACGACGAGCCCGAGGCCGTGTTCGGCCTTGAGCCTCCGGGCCTGCGAACGCAGTTCGAGCGTGGTGATCGCGGGGGTTTCGTTGATGAACAGGGGCGCGGTGCGGAGCAGGTCGGCGGCCTCGAAGAAACGTACGCCCTCGGCCTTGCCCAGTCGCCCGGTGGAGAGCTGATCCTGCGGGATTTTGCCCCACAGGCTGATCATGCGCTGGATGAGCTGGCGCTCGGACATTTCGAGCGAGAAGATGCCCACGGGCGCGCCTTCCGAGATGGCGGCGCGCATGGCGAGGTTGAGGGCGAAGGCGGTCTTGCCCACGCTGGGGCGCGCCGCAAGAATAATGAGATCGGATGGTTGCAGCCCGTGGGTGATGCCGTCGAGTTCGGGGTACCCGGTGGGCAGGCCGGTGATGCCGCCCGAAGCCGGTTTGAGCACGGCCTCCACCACGTCGCCCACGAGTTCCCGTACGGGCTGGAACCCGCCGGTGCTGGTGCGGCTGGAGACGGCCATGACGGACTGTTCCGCCTCGTCGATGAGTCCGGCGACTTCCCGCGAGGTGTCGAAGCCCGCCGAGACGATGCGCGCGCCCGCCTCGATGAGCCCGCGCTGGATGGCCTTGTTGCGGACGAGCCGGGCGTAATATTCGGCGTTGGCCGCGCTGACGGCGGCCTGAGCGAGTTCGGCGATATAGGCGGCCCCGCCCGCCTGTTCCAGCGTGCCCTTGTCGCGCAGATGTTCCGCAAGGGTCAGGAGGTCCACCGGTTTGTTGTCGGTATGCAGTTCCAGCGCAGCCGTGTACAGGCATTGGTGCGCGGGCAGGTAGAAGTCCTCCGGGCGCAGGGTGGGGGCCACCTGTCCGAGCACCGAAGACCGCAGGATGAGCCCGGCCAGCACCGCCCGTTCCGCTTCCGCGCTGTGCGGCGGCACCCGGCGCGTCAGTTCCGTCGTCGCTGTTTCAAGTGTGTTCATCTCGTCAGCATAGGCTTTTTTGCCGAAAAGCGAAAGCCGGTACGGGCAAGCCCCCGGCGGGGGGCAGGTACGGAACGGGGGCGAGG
>CABKMN010000198.1 GCA_902373525.1 uncultured Bilophila sp.
CCGTTCAGCCGACGAGCTTGGCGTAGTCTGCGGCGGAGATGCGTCCGCCCTCATCGGCGTCGTCGGGTTTGACGCGGACGAGCCAGCCCTTGCCGTAGGGATCGTCGTTGAGGAGTTCCGGGGTGTCGGCGAGGCCGTCGTTGATCGCCACGATTTCGCCGGAGATCGGGCTGATCGCGTCGGAGGTGATCTTCACGGATTCGATGGAGGCGCAGGATATGCCCTGTTTGAAGTGGTCGCCCACGGCGGGGAGGTCCACGAAGATGACGCCGCCGAGCTGATCCTGCGCGTAGTCGGTGATGCCCACAAGCATGGTGCCGTCGGCTTCGGGCTTGGCCCACAGGTGTTCGGCGTGGTAGGTGCGGTCGTCGGGATAGGTGAGGCTCATCGGATTTCTCCTTGAAGATTGTTACGCTTCGGTCACTGTTACGTGGGGGGCGCGGATGGCGGCGGGGAGGATTTCGTCCAGCGTGGGGTGCCCGAACATGACTTCATGCAGCTTTTCGGGAACATAGCCGCCGACCATGAGCAGTTGCGCCACGGTGACGAGGTGGGAGACGCCGTGTCCGATGGCGGCGATGCCCGCGATGGCGTCGCCGTCCCAGACCACCTTGACGAAGCCGCCGGAAGCGCCCGCGGCCTGCGCGATGGGATTCAGGGTCAGCGGGACCTGCGACACGGAGACGGCCTTTCCGGCGGCGATCAGCGCCTTGGCGGTCTGTCCGACGCGCATGACTTCGGTGCTGCCGTAGATGCAGGAGGGCACCGGGCCGGGCACGTACGCGCCCTGTTCCCGCCCCAGAATCCGACGGGCGACGTACGCGCCCTGATGATCGGCGGCATGGGCCAGCAGGGTGAGCCCGTTCACGTCGCCGACGGCGTACACGCCTTCGGCGGCCAGCAGATGTTCGTCCACGTCCACGAAGCCCCGGCGTTTCAGCGTGCAGCCCGCCTTTTCGCAGTCGAGCCCGGCGGTGTTCGGCGTCCGACCCACGGCGACCAGCGCCCTGGAGGCGGTCAGCACCCGCCCGTCGCCGAGCGTCAGTTCGGCCTGCCCGTTCTTGGTGACCAGCGATTTCGCCATCACGCCCGCGATGCAGGTGCGGCCCGCCTTGCCCAGCGTGCGGTCCAATTCCTTTGCGATGTCGTTGTCTTCCGTAGGCGCGATGTGCGGCGCGGCCTCCACGATGGTCACCCTGGTGCCCATCAGGCCGAAGAAGTCGCCGAGTTCAAGGCCGATGGCCCCGGCGCCCACGATGATCAGGCTTTCGGGCACGTCCGGGAGGTTCAGGATGCCGGTGCTGTCGAGCACGGCGTCGCCGTCGGGGGCCAGTCCGGGAAAAGAGGCGCTGGACGAACCGCAGGACAGGATGATGTCGTCAGCCGTCAACACCTCTTCGCCCGCTTCGGAGCGGACCGCGACCTGTCCCTTTCCGGCGATGACGCCGCGTCCCTGATACAGGGTAATCCCTGCGGCGGTCAGGGCCTTGGCGAGGGTCTGGCTCGAACCCTTGAGGAAGCGGCCCACGCGGGTCTGCAACGCCTTGTAGTCGATGTCGATGGTCCCCTTCATGGTCCGCAGGCGTTCCTGCGCCCTGAGCATGGCGAGCGGAGCCGTCGCGCCGAGCAGCATCTTGGTGGGGATGCAGCCGCAGTTCAGGCAGGTGCCGCCCCAATGTTTGTCTTCGATGATCGCGACCCGCTTGCCGCCCGCCGCCAGTTCCTTCGCCGCCGTCGTGCCGCCGGGGCCGCCGCCGATAATGAGTACGTCGTAGTGCATGAGTTGCCTCGCTTTGGGTTTGGGGCGTTGCCCGTGGGGGAAGGGAGAGGGAACCTTTCTGAAGAAAGGCTTCCCTCTCCCTTCCCCCACACCCCCATCCC
>CABKMN010000199.1 GCA_902373525.1 uncultured Bilophila sp.
CCCTCCGCCTCCCCTTCCGCTCCGCTCCTCCCGCATCCGCGCTCTGCACCCTCCGGCCTTTGCGCCGCCCCGCCCCGTTCCCTGCCGCCTGTCGGCGGGCCGCGCCCTCGCGTGACCCGAAAGCCGGAGCCTCGCCCCGGCACCCGTTCCGCACTCCAACAGCAAAGAGAGTCGATCATGGTCCATTCGATGGAATCCCAATCGGATCGCAAGGAACTGAAAAAAACGATGAGCCCGGCGGAAGTCTGGGCGCTGGCCGTGGGGGCCATCATCGGGTGGGGCTGCTTCGTCCTGCCCGGAACCCGTTTTCTGCCCGAAGCCGGGCCGCTCGGCACCTGCATCGCGTTCGCCCTCGGCGGCGGGCTTCTGTGTACGGTGGCGCTCTGTTACAGCATTCTGATCAAAGTCTACCCCGTGGCGGGCGGTTCCTTCACCTACGCCTACGTCGGGTTCGGGACGCGGGCGGGCTTCGTCTGCGGCTGGGCGCTGGTGCTCGGGTATCTGTGCGTCATCGCCGCCAACGGAACGGCCCTCGCGCTGTTGAGCCGCTTCGTCCTGCCCGGCGTCTTCGACGTGGGGTACATGTACTCGGTCGCGGGATGGGACGTCTACGCGGGCGAGCTGGCCATGATGTCGGCCTTCTTCCTCTTTTTCGGCTACATGAACTTCCGGGGCATGGACTTCGCCAGCAGCCTCCAGCTGATCCTCGCCTTCGCACTCGCGGGCGGCGTGCTCGTGCTGGCCGTCGGTTCGGCGGCCTCGGACACGGCCAGCCTCGACAACCTGCGGCCTCTGTTCGCGGAAGGCCGGACCCCGTGGGCCTGCGTGATCTCCATCCTTGCCATCACCCCGTGGCTGTTCGTGGGATTCGACACCATTCCGCAGACCGCCGAGGAGTTCGACTTCCCGCCCGAAAAGTCCCGCCGCCTGATGATCAATTCCATCGTCTGCGGCGCGACCCTGTACGCGCTGGTGCTCCTCTCGGTCGCCGTCATCATGCCCTACCCCGATCTGCTCGGCCAGAACCACAGTTGGACCACGGGCGCGGTCGCGAACATGGCCTTCGGCAAGTTCGGCGGCGCGATCCTCGCCGTCCCGGTCATGGCGGGCATCTTCACGGGCATGAACGGCTTCTTCATGGCCACCACGCGCCTGTTGTTCAGCATGGGGCGCGGCAAGTTCCTGCATCCGTGGTTCGTCAGGGTACATCCCAAGTACGGCACGCCGACCAACGCGGTGCTGTTCACGCTGTGCCTGACGCTCATCGCCCCGTGGTTCGGGCGTTCGGCCCTGAACTGGATCGTGGACATGTCGGCCATGGGCACGGCCCTCGCCTATCTCTTCACCTGCATGACGGCCTACAAGTACGTCTCCAACTTCAACACGATTCCCGAAGCCCGCTGGGGCAGGCCCGTGGCGGTCATCGGCGGGCTGACCTCGATTTTCTGTTTCGCCATGCTGGCGTTGCCCGGTTCCCCCGCCGCCATCGGCATGGAGTCGTGGATCATGCTGTTCGTCTGGATCGCCCTCGGCGCGGCCTTCTACTTCAACCGCGCCCGCGAACTGAACGCCATCCCGCACGAGCAGATGCAGTATCTCCTGCTCGGCACCGACGACCGGCCCCTGTTGTTCCGCGCGGCGCAGGGCACGTCGGCGGGGATGGGGGTGAAGAAGTAGGGAACGAATCGGGGGAGGGGAAACCTTTCTGGAGAAAGGTTTCTCCTC
>CABKMN010000200.1 GCA_902373525.1 uncultured Bilophila sp.
GGGGAGGGGGAGGGGAACCTTTCTGGAGAAAGGTTCCCCTCCCCCTCCCCAATCTTTTTCCTTTACTTCAACAACCTTCCCAGCGCCTCGTTGACGAGGGCGGGGTTGGCCTTGCCCTTCATCTTGCGCATGACCTGCCCGACGAAGAAGCCGATGAGCTTGGTCTTGCCGCCCTTGTAGGCTTCGACTTCGGCGGGGTTTTCGGCGACGACCTCGGCGACGGCGGCGTCGATGGCGGAGGTGTCGGACACCTGCACGAGCCCCTTCTCGCGGACGTAGGCTTCGGGCATGACGCCGTTGGCGTACAGCTCGGAGAAGATGTCCTGCGCGATCTTGGCGCTGATGAGGCCGCCGTCCACGATTTTCGCGAGTTCCGCGAGGGCTTCGGGCCTGAGGGCGGAATCCTTGAGCGCGACGCCGGTCTGGTTGATCTCGCGGAGCATGGGGCCGGTCATGAAGTTGGCGATCTTGCGCGGTTCGTCGTAGATGCCCACCGCCGCTTCAAAGAAGTCCGCCTGCGTGCGGTCGGAGGTGATGATGTCGGCGTCCTGCTCCGGCAGCTTCCACTCGCCGATGAAGCGGGCGCGGCGTTGCGCGGGCAGTTCGGGCAGGCCGGCCTTCCAGCCTTCCAGCTCCTCGTCCGTGATGTGCACGGGCACGAGGTCGGGATCGGGGAAATAGCGGTAGTCGTGGGCTTCTTCCTTGTCGCGCATGGACATGGTGACGCCCTTGACGCTGTCGAACAGGCGGGTTTCCTGAATCACCTTGTCGCCGTCCTCCAGCACGTCCTGCTGGCGGGCCACTTCAAATTCGATGGCCTTCTGCACATGGCGGAAGGAGTTCAGGTTTTTGAGCTCGGTACGGGTGCCGAACTCGGTCGCGCCCTTGAGCCGGATGGAGACGTTGGCGTCGCAGCGGAAGCTGCCTTCCTCCATGTTGCCGTCGGTGATCCCGAGGTAGACCACGATGGCGTGCAGGGCCTTGAGGTAGGCTACGGCCTCCTCGGCGCTGCGCATGTCGGGTTCGCTCACGATTTCGATGAGCGGCACGGCGGCGCGGTTCAGGTCGAGATAGCTGTGCTCGCCTTCGTGGATGTTCTTGCCCGCGTCGGTTTCCATGTGGATGCGGGTGATGCCGATGCGCTTGGTTTCGCCGTCCACCTCGATGTCGAGATGCCCGAATTCGCACAGCGGGCGCTCGAACTGCGAAATCTGGTAGTTGTACGGCATGTCGGGGTAGAAGTAGTTCTTACGCGCGAACACCGAATCGTTGTTGATGGTGCAGTTCAGGGCGAGGCCCGCGCGGGTGGCGTATTCCACGGCGGTCCGGTTCAGGACCGGCAGTACGCCCGGCATCCCGGAGCACACTTCGCAGACGTTGGTGTTGGGCTCCACGCCGAAGGTCGTGGGGCAGGAGCAGAACAGCTTGGACTTGGTGCACAGGTGGACATGCACCTCAAGGCCGATGACGGTTTCATAAGCGGACATAGAACGGCTCCGAAAGGCGGCTTTAAACGTTATTCGCGTGTATCGGAAAAATCCTTTCGCCTTCCCGACGGACCGCAGGACGGCACCGGCCCCAAACACGAAAGTCTTGGGAGGGGAAGGGGTGGGGT
>CABKMN010000201.1 GCA_902373525.1 uncultured Bilophila sp.
GAGCAGCCCCCCGTCCCCGCCCGTGTGGTCGATCCCGCCCGCAAGCCGCTGGTGCTGCTCGTCGGCGACTCCATGATGATGGAAGGGTTCGGGCCGGTGCTCCAGCGGACGCTGCGCAAGCGCCCCGACATGGATGTGGTGCGCGAGGGTAAGTATTCGACGGGGTTGAGCCGACAGGATTATTTCGACTGGCCCGCGAATCTCGAAACGCTGATCAACAAGTACAATCCGGATTTGGTGGTCATCTGCATGGGCGCGAACGACCCGCAGGACATCATCGACGAGAACCGCAAGCGGCACCACGCCGACAGCGAGTCGTGGAAACGGATTTACCGGAGCCGGGCCGAGCGCCTGCTTGCCGTAGCGACGGCGAAGGGCGCGAAGGTGGTCTGGGCCGGACTGCCGATCATGGGCAAGGAGCCGTACTCCACGCGCGTCCGGCGTCTGAGCGATCTCCAGAAGCAGGCCTGCGAAGTCTATAACGCGGCGTTCGTGGATACGACGAAGGTGCTGGCGGACGCGCACGGGGCCTACACGACGTTCAAGGTGGACGACAAGGGCCGACATATCCGCTTGCGGTACAAGGACATGGTGCATGTCACCGAGGACGGCGGGGCGATGCTGACCGCCGCCGTGGAGCCCGTCGTCGAGAAGGAACTCGGCCTCGGGAAGGCCGTCCCCGGCAAGCCCGCCTCCGCCGCGCCCGGAACCGTTCCCGCTCCGGGAACGCCCGCGACGTCTTCCGCCGTCCGGCAGGCCGCGCCGCAGGCGGGCATGCCGTTTTCGGTCCAGTCCGCCGTACGCGGGGCCAAGATTGCCTGTTACGCCTTCCTGCCCGCCGACCGCAAGCCGGGCGAGCGTTTCCCGGTCGTCTATCTGCTGCACGGCGCGTTCGAGAATGCGGAGGTCTGGAACGCACGGGCGGGCGATCTGCTGTCGAGGCTGGCGACGCGCGAGCGTCTCGTGCTCATTGCGCCGTCCTGCGGCAAGACCGGCTGGTATGCGGACAGTCCGTATCTCAAGAAAAACCGGATCGAGAGCTTCGTCGTGCGCGAGCTGATGCCCGCCGTGGAGCGTTCCTTCCCGGTGCTTCCCCGGCGGGGCGTATTGGGGATGTCGATGGGCGGGCACGGGGCCTTTGCCCTTGCCCTGCGGCATCCGGGCCTGTTCGCCTCGGTCAGTTCCATGAGCGGGGTACTGGACATCACCCGACATCCGGATCAGTGGAAAATCAAGGACGTACTCGGGCCTCTGGCGTCCAACCGGGCGTTGTGGAAGTCCTATTCCGCGCTGGACCTGCTGGAGTCCTCCAAGCCCGCCGGGGCTCCGTCCATGCTCATCACCACGGGGGCGCAGGACGCCTACGTCGTCCCGGAAAACCGCGCTTTCCGCGACGCGCTCCGCAAGGGCGGCTTCGTCTACCAGTACCGCGAGGCTCCCGGCATCCACGACTGGGCGTACTGGCTTGAAGAGCTTCCCTTGCATCTCGCGTTCCATGCCGGAGTCTTGAACAGGTAGGAGCATGCGGGGGAAGGGAGGAGGAAACTTTCTCGAGAAAGTTTCCTCCTCCCTTCCCC
>CABKMN010000202.1 GCA_902373525.1 uncultured Bilophila sp.
GGGAGAGGTTTGGAGAGGGGGAGGGGAAACGTTCTTCAGAAAGTTTCCCCTCCCCCTCTCCAATTTTTTTACATCCCGCCCTTGGCGAGCTTGGTCATGTCCCACATGGGCATGAAGATGGCGAGGGCGAAGAAGCCGACGACGGCGGCGAGGACGACGATGAGGACGGGCCCGATGGCCTCGGTCATTTCGCCCACGGCGTATTCGACCTCCTCGTCGTAGTGGGAGGCGAGGTCTTCGAGCATGGTTTCGAGATTACCGGCGCGCTCGCCGACCGCGACCATGTTGATGGTCAGCGGCGTGAAATAGCGGGCGCTGCTGAGCGGTTCCGCGATGCCCTGCCCGGAGCGGAGCTTTTCCTTGATGGTGGAGAATTCCCGTTCCAGCGCGGCGTTGTTGATGGTTTCGGACAGGATGTCCAGCGAATCGAGAATGCTGACGCCGCTGCGCTGGAGAATGGAGAAGATGGCGGCGAAGCGGGCCATGATGGACATCTGGACCACCTTGCCGACGAGGGGGACGCTCAGCAGTGCCCGCGCCCAGAGGTAGCGCCCCTGCCGGGTCCGTATCCACCAGCGGATGCCCAGCACGGCGCCGACGGCGAGCGCCAGCAGCAGATACCAGTAGTCGGACAGCGCCGTGTTCATGGCGAGGGCCATGCGCGTGGGCCACGGCAGTTCGATTTTGGCGTTGACGAACAGCTTGGCGAAACTCGGCACTACCCAGTTCAACAGGAAGACGAAGGCGCTGCACAGCGTGATCAGCACGATCTTGGGATAACGGAGGGCCGATTTCACGTCGCTGCGGATTTTGTTCTCGTGCTCCAGAAGATAGGTCAGCCGGTCCAGCACGTCGCCCATCGAGCCGCTGAATTCGCCTGCGCGGATCATGGCGCAGTACAGGGGGGAGAAGATGTCCGGGTGCGACCGGAACGCGTTGTACAGCGTGCCGCCCGTGCTCACCTGCTGCGCGATGTCCGCCGTGGCGGCTTTGAGCGTAGGGTTTTCGGTCTGCGTTTGCAGGATGCCGAGCAGTTGCGTGATCGGGACGCCCGCGTTGAACAGCGTACGGAACTGCTTACTGAACAGGATGATCTGCTTGTAGGTGACGGGCTTCTGAAAGAATTTCTGGAACCGCTTGCCGGAGAACCGGCTGTCCTGACGGGTGATGCTCGTCGGCATCAGCCCGCGGGCCAGCAGGGTCTGGCTCGCCTGCTCCGAACTCTCCGCCTCGACGTCGCCCGTAAGCGTCACGCCCTCGTCGTTGATCGCCTTGTAGGCGTAGATATGTTTCTGTTCCGCCATGATGGTCCTTTCTTTGCGGGGAGGAAACGGCACGGGAGGGGCCTTCGTTCGTCTTGTCCTTTTTACGGCCTATCAGCGGAGCCCTTTGCCGAAGAAGCGTTCCCCCGGCGGGCGGAACGTGCGCCTTACCGTTTTTTTGCCGCGCAACCGGGAGACGTGCGCCTCCGAAACGGGCTCTCGCGGCTTGTCCGGCCTCCGTTGAACCTTATGAACGTCTCTGGAAGGGGAGGGATGGGGTTTGGGGAAGGG